>NZ_KI912399.1:0-18945 GCF_000518205.1 Hutsoniella sourekii ATCC 700629
AACTGTTTTATCTGCTGACAGACTTCCTGTCTTATTACCTGAAGTTACTGTTACTTCACCATTATCTGCTACTTCAATAGTCGCATCTGTTGGTAAGTCTGGGTTCGCTTGGCGGACAGCTTCTTCTACGGCTGTTTTCTCGTCAGCCGTCAATTGAGTTGGATCTTGAACTTCGACGGCTGTTGGAGGGGTTAAGTCTAGTGCAGTATCTTCCACTACTGTTTGGGCGGATGGAATTGTACCTGTCTTGTTACCGGAAGTTACTGTCACTTCTCCAGTGTCTCCAACTGTGATTACCGCATCAGCTGGCAAATCTGGGTTCGCTTGACGAACGGCCGCATCAACCGCTGTCTTCTCTGCTTCAGATAGTTGAGCAGGATTTTGAACTGGTGTTGGTTCCGGATTCACTAATTCTAGATTGGTCTCTTCCGGCGTCACATCTTCCCATACAGCATAGATAGTTGTCGGTTGATCGATATTCGCTAAATCAACATCTGGCGTTGTAGCGTCTGCTGTTGTTGCCCATCCTTTAAAGGTTTTTCCTTCTTGACTTGGGGCCTCAGGTTCCTGTATCCCATCATTGATATCATCTGTTTTGGTTGATGTAGCATCTGTAAATGAACCACCATTAGCATCGAATTTAACTAGGGCTTCTTCGGACCAGATCGCATAAACAACTTGATGGCTTCCGACAGGTGTCTTATCAGTAAACTTGTGGGCACCGTCCAGTGCATTAAAGTCCTTACTAAGTACAGTCGTCTTATCGCCTAAGGCAGTCTTACCTTCTGCTGTAACCCAGCCAAGGAAAGTCTTGCCTTCTGCTGTTGGATCCGCTACAAAGCTATCACCAGTACCTGCCTGGATGTTATCCCCAGCGAAACCATTAGCTACATAACCTTCTTCGCCGTAATACTTCACATTATCAGGAACCACACGTACCGCTGACTCGCCATCAGCTAACTTGCCATCTGTCGCATCAAATAGAACACGGGTTCTAACGCGTGCTTCAACAGTATTTGACGGAAGAGAAGATCCATCAGACGCGTTAAAGAGTAACTTCATATCTTTGTATAACTTAGGCGCTGAACCACTTCCAGGTGCTCTTAATTCGCTAAGCTGACTTAAGTCAATATCATATGCAAAGGCGCTGAATGTCTCACCATTGATTGTCACTTCAATTGTACGATCTTTCGAAATATTACCATCTGAATCATACTCATTCGCTGCGGCTTGAGTTTTACCGATATAGGTAATTTGTTGCGGATTGATGTAGCGTAATCTGACATCTCCACCATCATACTTGGTATACCCAATGATGTTGGTCGTATTTTTCATGAAGTCAGAAGCTTTAGCAGGAGCAACATTCGGATTAACGTAGAAATCATCCGTACCCTTAGCATAATCATTGGTGAAAATCTCTTGATAAGGAACATACAGAGACTTAATAATTGATCCTACTGAAGAGGTATTGGTTTGGTCTACCCAAGTCAGACCTTTATAGTTTTCATTTCTATCAACTAGAGAGTATGCTTTATCAGTGAGAATCGTGGTCCATTCTTCAATCTTGTTTCCTTCAGGACTGTATGCTTCAACAACTACATCTTCACCTAACTCTAACTTATCAGTCTTGATAAAGTATAATCCACCTGAAGTAGTAGTAGCTGTATTAGATGAAATTAAAACATCATTTTTATCATCATTCTGCCAAAAAGTCTTAATTCCATTCTTGGTAAAGTTAATGGCTTCTTGTTGATTACCACCTCTTGGTGTATAAATTAACTTAAAGCTTCCATCTTTTTTACCGAGCCCTTGACCTGCAGAAAACATTTTTAAACGAATGTTTCCGTCTGGCTCAATAGAAAGAGTCGCCGCTCCCTCATTCTCCTCTGTGGCGTTATTAATAATTGGTTGACCTAAGTGTATAGACGGTTGACCTTCTGAATCATAAGGAAGATATACTTTGATTTCTTGTCCAGCTTTCAATGTTCTACCTTCATTAAAAGTTAACTTGTATAACCCATCTTTAGAAGATTTTGTAATCTGCGCAAAGTTTGCTGCATCCGTGTCATAACTACCGTTATAGTAACCATGGGTAGTGTGAACAAAGTTGTACTTATCATCACCAATTTGAACCATGATTTGATCTTGGGCAGGCTTTTCTCCTACATCAATGAAGATAGCATCACCTTTAGAAATGATAGTATCCTGGCTTACAGTATTTTCATAGTGAACCCATCCCGCCTTATTCGGGTTTGTAAATCCTGATGCCACCGCAAAATCAATCTTATTCTCATTTACCATGGTTGGATCGGCTGAAATCTTTTCTTTGTCGATTACATAATCGATCGCAGTAAAGTAAAAGCCTTCTAGAATTGTGTATTGGTCATGCTTAGGAATATTGACGACCTTGACTCCATCCCGGTTAAAACCTTCAGGCCCAATCACTAGATAAGCATACTTACCGTCAGGCGTCTGATTAATCATATCCCTGGTAATCGCAACATTTTGCGAATAAGGAGAGACTTTCTTAGCATCAGTCAAGACATTAACATAGGCCACATTACCTTTGTCGTCTTCCTTCATATAGTTCAGCAATTTCGCATCAAAGATTTGAGTATAAGCCGCTTCTTCACCGTACATAGTTGGTTTTTGCTTAGCAAACATACGGTTACTGTAATATTGCGTTCTCAAAATTCCTGTGTTGGATAAGTCATTATATTGTTCAGGATTCGCTATAAACTCAGTCATGAAAGATTTTTGTCTAGCGATATCCTTACTTGCTGGTTGGAAGCCACCTTTTAAGAAATGTGAGCTTATTTGGTCCTTGATAGGAATAATGGTTGACTTGGTGTAAGTGGTATAATCTAAGGCTGAATCGCCTGGAGCGTGAGCATAGACACGTTTGAAATCAATGTCCGTGACTCTCATCTCAATTGGATAATTTTTGTCAGCTAGAGTTGTTAGATCAACACCTTCTTTTAGAACAATATTGATCGGTAGGTTGGAGCGGTTAGACGCTCGAATCATCGCTGGATCCTGAATGTTTAACTGACCAATCTCGGTATTATTGAATTTCTCTAGCGTATAAGGTCCTCTGCTTTTACCATGGATTTTTGACTGCTCATAGTCGATGTATTGGCTTAACTCACCAAAGTTAAACAAGGCTCTAGCCCATATACTGTTAGCTGTCGATGCTTCGCTATAAATGAGTCTTAGGTTCGTTCTCCCACTCTCATCAATAAAGGCTCCGCCATAAGAAATATCAGTCATCTTGATTGGATCAGAACCAGAAATTCTGACAATATTTTGATCTTCTGCTAGCGCCCATTGATTAGTGTCTTTGGGTTGAGACTTCCAGTTTGCTGCAATTTCTGCTTCTGTTGTGACATTTTTGTCTTGACCAGTCTGGTCTTCAACCGGCTGTTCAGCACCCGATTCTTCAGGAGCTGCATAAGGTTTTACTTGAGGGGCAGGACTTTCTTGAGCATTCAAGCTTGCTCGTGTTGAAGGAGCCACTTCTAATTTTGCTTCACTAACCTTCTCTTCTGTTGTATCTAAGGCAAGTTCAGAGCTAGATGGCCCATTTTGTGGGTCGGCAACTTCATTGGCTGATTCAACTGGAGCTAATTCTTCTACAGGCTCCATTGGTTCAGCCGGTTGATCAGGTTGAATCGGTTGTTCAACTGCTTCAAATCCCGCCGGCTCAGAGACTCCTTCCCCTTCAGGTACTTCTGCCGCTATGGTAGACGCTTCCCCATCAATAGCTGCTGCCTGAGCCACAGCTGCATCACTAGCAAACAACAAGCCAGCAGCAACAGCGACAGAGGCCACTCCTACGCTGAGCCTTTTGATGGAATAACGATAGACCTTTTGGGCCTTTTTTCATTTTTTAGGTAATAGTTATTTTTCCCAACCATACTGTTCCTCCATTTTTCTATTTTTAAATATTTTGAAACGGTTCTTTTTTATCCTACATTCTAAATAAGAAGTTTTCAAGAAAGGCCCCTTATTTTAATTGAATTAATAGATATCTAATCTCGTACTTAGATTCATTTGGATTCTAATATTTCGAATTTTACTGTAATCATGGTATAACTTATTAATTATGCAAATAGTTTGTGGATTGTGTCGCTTCTAAGGCCTCCATTCAGCACTATAGCCAAAAATCCACTAAAAAAATGGATTTTGGTTTTTTTCGTGTATTTAATAGATAGGGGGTGGAACCGTGGAGAATCAGAACTTGCAGGCCTTGGAGGTTCGGGCTAGGCGGGGCTTGCTGGATGTGGCAGCGGAGAAGGATTACTACCGCTACAAGCAGGGCTTTGTCGGGGAGTTGGACTTTCTTGCTTTGTTGGAGGAGTTTCAGTTGAGTCATTACCAGCGGGTTCATGATCTGGCCTTGGACTACCAGGGCAAGTGTCAGATCGACCTCTTGTTGATCTATGAGGAGGTGATTTATCTGCTGGAGATCAAGAATTATTTTGGCCGCTTTGATTATTCGGCCAAGGGCCAGTGTCTTCTAGGCGGGCAAGCCTTGGGTGAGGATATCGTGAGCGGCGTCCGACGGCGAGCCCTCAAGTTGGGCCACTTGCTTGACCAGGGTGGGCTGGGTCATTTCCAGATTCAGCCGGTGCTGGCCTTCGTCAATCCCTTCTGCCAAGTGGGCACCCTAGAGCTTGTGCCTTCAGACCTGGTGGTGGTCTCCCGCTGTGAGATCCCGGCCTGGATCCAATCCATCCAAAAAGCACGCCATCGCCGGGTGTCACTCAAGGATTACCAAGACTTATTATCGCTCTTCCAGCGTTATCGTGATTCAACTTCTTATCTCCCGCCACTGATTGAAGTTCTGCCTTTTGGTAAGATGAAGCGAGGCTTATTTTGCCCGCACTGCCGTCGGGGGCTCGAGCGGGTCGGTAAGATTTATAGCCAGTGTCAGACCTGTGGCCAGCGCCTGCACAAGGCCGACCTCTTGGACCTGGCCTGTAGTGACTTGGCCTTGCTGGCCCATCATAACCCGCGAATCCTAACCCGGCCCAATCTGAAGGGCTTGGTTGGTTCAACCGTTGGTGAGACCTACATCCACCGACACCTTAAAGAGCACTACCAAGCCCACGGCCAGACCCGCCAGCGCTACTACACTTTCTTACCCGAACGAAGCCCCATCCGCACCTTCACCACCGCGGACCTGGAGGCCTTACGTAAATATTGGTAGTTCATATAAGCAAAAAGCCACCTGGAAATCAGGTGGCTTTGACTATTGGATTGGAAGCTTGTGTACCGTCTAATACCGAGTGGTATTTGGGTATGAAAATGGTTTCATATATAAAAGAGGGCTCCATTTAGGTGCCAAAATTGTTTCGTATATAAAAGAGAGAGCCATTTAGGTGCCAAAATTATTTCGCATATAATAGAGAGATCTATTTATGCGCCAAAATCGTTTCGTGTATAAAAGACAACTGCATTTATGCGCCAAAATTATTTCGTATCTAAAAGAGAGATCCATTTAGGTACCAAAATAGTTTCGTATATAAAAGAGAGTTGCTTTTAGGTGCCAAATTTAGTTCGTATATAAATGAGAGCTCCATTTAGGTGCCAAATTACTTTCGTGTATAAATGAGAGATGCTTTTAGGTAAAAAACGGGATTACACAAAAAACCGAAGCTTGTTACAGCTTCGGTTTGATTAGTTGCCTGGTTTTACTCTTCTTCTTTGCGACGTCTTCTTCCTAGAAGTCCGAGACCGGCAAGTAGGGATAGACCGGCGACACCGTATTGAGCAGCAGAGCTGGCTTCGCCTGTGTCTGGTAGGACAGATTGAGCTTCTACTGGTGGTGTGCTATCTAGTTCTTCCATGATCTTGCTGTAGTCTTGGGTCCCAGATTGTGTTGGCGTCTGGGAAGTTGAGGTGCCTGGCGTCTTCGGATCTTCGCCTGGGGTTGGCACTTCGTGGTCAGTCGATGAATGACCGGATGACTCAGAAGGAACCTCTGGCTTATCTCCTGGTTGATCCGGGGTACCTGGGTTCGGCTTGTCTGGATCTCCTGGTTGATCCGGGATACCTGGGTTCGGCTTGTCTGGATCTCCTGGTTGATCCGGAGTGCCTGGGTTAGGTTTGTCTGGATCTCCTGGTTGATCCGGGGTACCTGGGTTTGGCTTGTCTGGATCTCCTGGTTGATCCGGGGTACCTGGGTTTGGCTTGTCTGGATCTCCTGGTTGGTCTGGGTTACCTGGGTTTGGTTTGTCAGGTTGGTCTGGATTTACTGGTTTGTCCGGGTCGCCTGGTCTTTCACACTTGGCGCAGCCGACTTCGACGATCATGTCGCGGCCTTCTTCAACCACGGTGGTTTGACCGTTCTTGGTGATAGTCACGCGTTTTTGACCGCGGTCGACAACCTTGACCTCGCCTGGCTTCAATTGATCATTGTAGCGTACTTGGATGCCTGGGACGTCCTTGATAGTTTCCACTGGGACTTCCTTGACAATTTCTTTGACGACTTCAACAACCTTCGTGCCTGCTGGAATTTCCTTAACGACTTCCTTGATCACTTCAACTGGCACTTCTTTGATGATTTCAACCACCTTGGTGCCTTCTGGAACTTCCTTGACGATCTCCTTGATCACTTCAACTGGAACTTCCTTAACAATTTCAACAATGCGGGTCACTGGAACTTCCTTGATCAACTCTTTGATTGATTCTTGAGGAACCACTTTGACAATCTCATTGATCACTTCCACTAATTTTTCCTGAGGGACTTCTTTGATAATTTCAACGATTTTCTCAACAGGTAATTCTTTAATGGTTTCTTGAAGTTTTTCAGTCGTAATTCCTTTCGTACCGACACGGATGATGCGGTCTTGAGGTTGAGTAATCACTGATGTTGAGGTCTTCTTAGCTTGAGGGACACCGTTAACAATTGTTTGTGTCACAGTCTCCTTGGTTTGACCGTTCTGACCAGGTTGAACTTCCACAACCTTACCAGCTTCTAAGTTTTCATCAAAAATGACTTGAGTCTTGTAAGCTTGTTCAGAAGTAGTTTCGTGGCTAAATGTACCTTCGTAGTCCTTAGTACCAACCACAATCTTCTGCTTGGCAGGCGTTACCACTGTCTCTTCAGTGGCGACAATCTTACCGTCAACTAGCTTAGAAACAACCTTGGTCTCAACCTTACCTGGGGTCACTTCACCAGTTTCGACAAAGCCTTTATCCTTAGTATTATCGTAAACATACTCGATTTCAACCGGGACGTCTTTGTTGATAAGTGTTTCAGTGCCTTCTGGAATTGGGCAAGTACCTGGTTTCTTACTGACTCTAACTACCCGTTTTTGAGCAGGTGTTTCTTTAATCACTTCAGACTTCAATTCACCATCGGCTTGGCCATTCTTGACCGCTTGGGTGTACTTAGTAGTCTTAGATCCCTTAACTCCTTCTTTGTCAACAATGATTGTACCCGCATCAAGGGTATCATCTTCGATAATTTCCACTTCAAAGGCTAGATCTTCAATGACTTCATGGCTCACTTGGCCGGTAAAGTCCTTATTGCCGACCTTGATCACTTGGGTCACTGGCGCCTTGGTTTGCTTGGTTTCTGGAGTTCCGACAACTTGTGAATTCTTAATTGTATAAGTTGTCTCTTGCTCACCGGCTTGGCCTGGGGTTTCAACCTTGTATTCGCCCTTGGCTAAGTTAGGATCCACTTCCACCTTGGTCTCAAATGGCACTGGGCACTTAGTCGTATGGGTGCCATCTGTCATTGTACCGACACGGATAATCTGCTTCTTCGCTTCCTTAGTAGTAGTTGGCTCAGAAACTTGCTTATCGCCTAGAACACCATTTGTTACTGGCTGAGTAATAGTTCTAGATACTTCACCATTCTCACCCACTTGATCAACAACCTGTTCACCAGCTTTAAGCGTATTATCAAAAATTACTTCTGTTTCAAACGGCACCACATCAGTGTCCGTATGTTTGAATTCACCAGTAAAGTCCTTGGTACCGACAATAATCTTCTGTTTAGCTGAAGTTACCTTAGTGGTAGGCTTAGAAACTAACTGGCCGTTTTCGTAGACATTTTCAACGGTGGTTTCAACCTTACCAGGGGTAAATTCACCTTTTTCAACTGTTCCCTTGTCCTTGGTGTCATCATAAACATATTCGATTTCCACTGGGACTTCAGAGTTAACAGTCTCGGTGTTCTTAGCAGATTCTGGCATAGTTCCCACTTCAATAATCCGGTTCTTAGGTTCAACACGATTAGATTCTGTCTTAGCTAAGTCACCTTCCGGCTGACCATTCTTAACTTGTTGAGTATAAGTCACGTCAACTGAACCATTAGTTCCTTCTTCAAGAACCTTGGTCTCACCAGCCTTCACATCAGGATTGTAGCGAATTTCAACGGTGTTTGGCACTGGAACAGTTTCAGTATGGGTCACTGTACCAGTGAAGTCCTTGTTACCTACTTCAATTACAGCATTCTCAGCAGGGGTTTCGGCAGTTACCTTGCCTTCACCTGGAACTGAGTTGGTGATTGTCCACTCAGTGGTCTTTGAACCAACCTTGCCTGGCTTGATGACTTCATAAGTTCCAGCTTCGCGTTCAGGG
Organism: Hutsoniella sourekii ATCC 700629; assembly: GCF_000518205.1. Classification (GTDB taxonomy): domain Bacteria; phylum Bacillota; class Bacilli; order Lactobacillales; family Aerococcaceae; genus Hutsoniella; species Hutsoniella sourekii. The sequence continues at coordinate 8,599 of NZ_KI912399.1, forward strand.
TTAACCTTAACTTCATACTTGAATGGTAGTTCTTCCGTATAAGAATGCTTACCTTCGGTCATTGAACCGATTCTAATCTTTCTGTTTTGAGCTTTAGTCACTTCAGTTGGTTCAGAAACTTTCTTCTCACCTAGTGTTCCATTTGTGAAGCTTTGAGTAACGGTTGTCTTGGTTACACCATTGATACCCTTTTGGTCTTCTACGATTTCGTTTGGTTTTAGACTTGGGTCGATGGTTACTTCAGTTTCAAATGGAATCGTGTTGGTGTATTCGTGAGTGAATTCACCGGTAAAGTCTTTGGTACCGACAATAATCTTCTGCTTAGCAGGGGTTACCACTTTTTCTTCGGTGGTTGTGATTTCACCTGTCTTAGGATCGTATTTATTAACGACCTTGGTTTCTACCTTACCAGGTGTGTATTCACCCTTTTCAACCTTACCCTTGTCCTTAGTCTCGTCGTAAACATATTCAACTTCAGCTGGTACTTCCTCACTCAAGTTCTTGCTGTTTTCGACTGGGGCTGTGCCAACATGGATCACGTGTTCAGTTGGATCCGTTGTAGCAATCACTTCAGACTTCATGTCGCCTGAAGCTTGACCATTAACAACATCTTGGCTGTACTTGGTGGTCTTAGAACCAGGCTTACCTTGGATTTCAACTCGGCTAGTTCCTGGTTTCATGGTAGTATCTTCAACGATACGAACAGTGTACGGCACTTCTTCCTTGACTTCGTGCGTCACAGTACCGGTGAAGTCCTTAGCTCCTACTTTAATGATTTGCTTAGCAGGGGTAACTTCTTTAACCTCTTCGGTTACAACTTTACCATCAACAATCTTGTTGACTAGCTTAGAAGTTACCTTGCCTGGAACTAAATCGCCTGTTTCAACTTTACCTTTTTCAAGGTTTTCGTCGGTGACATACTCGATTTCAACGCTAACATCTTCGTTGACTTCGTGGGTATTGCCTTCAACTGGCTTAGTACCGACTTCAATGATGTGTTTCTTAGGCGCTTTGGTTTGGTTTTCGGTAGTCTTCAATTCGCCATCTGCTTGACCATTCTTAATTGCTTGAGTGTAAGTGACTTCCTTCTCGCCCGCTTCTCCTTGTTGCTTAACATTCTTGGTACCAACAAGTAGGTTCGGATTCTCAACAATCTCAACTTCAAAAGGAATTTCCTTCTTATCAGTGTGAGTCACGGTGCCAGTGAAGTCCTTGTTACCAACCTTGATAATAGCATTTGTAGGTTGAGTTTCAGTTACTTCTGGGTTTCCTTGAACTTCAGAGTTTTTAATAGTCCACTTAGTTGTTCGAGTTCCCTTTTCGCCTGCCACTTCTATTTCATACTTACCAGCTTCGATGTTAGGATCATATTTCACTTCGTAATCAAATGGAATATCTTCTGTATGAGTATGAGTGCCTTCGGTCATTGAACCGATTCTAATCTTTCTGTTTTGAGCTTTAGTCACTTCAGTTGGTTCAGAAACTTTCTTCTCACCTAGTGTTCCATTTGTGAAGCTTTGAGTAACGGTTGTCTTGGTTACACCATTGATACCCTTTTGGTCTTCTACAATTTCGTTTGGTTTTAGACTTGGGTCGATGGTTACTTCCGTTTCAAATGGAATCGTGTTGGTGTATTCGTGAGTGAATTCACCCGTGTAGTCTTTGGTACCGACTGTGATGACTTTCTTAACTGGCGCTGCTGTTTCGGTGGTTGTTGAGTTACCAGTCGTTAAGTTACCATCTGTAGCAGTCACGTCAGTTGAAGTCGATTCTTCTCCTGGTTGACCACCTGTTTCTTCAACAAAACCAATTGGTTTAGTGTTGTCATACTTAATTTCAACATCAAATGGTTTCTTATTGGTTGTTGTAACAGTAGTTGAGCCTTTAAGTGGTTTGGTGCCCACATAGATAATATGTGGTTTGGCTTCTGTTACTTGACGAGCTGTTTCGTCTTCAGCCATTTCACCTTGTGGTTGACCATTGTCGATGTGTTGCTTGTAAGTACGTGTGATTGAACCTGGTTGACCTTCTTGGTGAACTTGGGTGGTTCCCTTAGGCAAGTCATCACGCTCTACAATTTCAACCTTAAATGGTGTTCCCTCTGTTGTCGTATGGCTAATATCACCGGTGAAGGCCTTATCACCAACTAAAACAAGAGCATCTGCTGCTGGTGTTGTTTCAACTGTTGGATCACCAACTACTTTAGAGTTTTCAATCTTCCAAGTTGTTGTCTTAGATCCTGGTGTACCTGGTTTTTCAATCCGGTATTCACCTGGTTTAAGAGATTTATCTACTTGGACCTCAACCTTGAATGGCACTGATTCAGTATGGCTGTGCTTACCTTCTGATTTAGCACCAACCTTAATCTTGCGATTAACAGGTTTCTTAGTTGTCTCTGGTTCAGAAACTTGTTTTTCTCCGGCAACGCCATTAGTGATGGTTTGGGTAACAGTTGTCTTCGTTTCACCATTCACGCCCGGTTGAACTTCTTTCACCTCATTTGGTGCAAGGGTTGGGTCGATTTCAACTTCGGTTTCAAAAGGAATAATATTCGTGTATTCATGTTTGAATTCACCGTTGTATCCTTGGGTTCCTACAATAATCTTCTTATTGATTGGAGCCTTTTCTTCCTTAGTTGTTGTCTCACCTGGAGTGACAGTGCCATCTTCGCTTGTTACTGGTGTCGTCTTGGTTTCTTCACCTGGAACACCAGTATTTGGAACGATTTCAACTGTTCCTGCTGGTTTGGTGTTATCGTATTCTATCTCAACATCAAATGGTTTTTGGTTTTTAGTTTCTACATTTGTAGAGCCTGTAAGTGGTTTTGTACCTACATATATGACATGTGGTTTTGATTCTGTCACCTTGCGAGCTGCTTCATCTTCAGTCATATTTCCTTGAGCTTCGCCATTTACAATTTGTTGCTTATAAGTTTTTTCAATCTTACCAGCTACCCCTTGTTGGTGAACTTGTGTTGTTCCTTTTGGAAGATCATCTCTTTCAACAATCTGAACTTCATATGGTGTTTCTTCTGTTGTTGTGTGTGTTACTTCACCTGTGAAGTCTTCATCACCTACCAAGATAACTGCATCAACTGGGTCTGTCTTCTCAACAGAAGGTTCGCCAACTACCTTAGAATTAACAATGGTCCAAGTTTTCTTGTTAGTACCGACCTTACCAGATAGGTCTTCGCCGTTTTCGTTTTTCTTATACTTCCATTCGCCCTTCTTAAGTGATGGGTCTTTTTCTACTTTAACTTTGAATGGTATTTCGTCTGTATCAACTACAGTACCTTCTGTCTTTGTACCGACTTTGATTACCTTGTCTTGTTTTTCGGTAATTGTTTTTGTTTCTACCTTACCTTTGACAAGGGCCTTGCCTGCTGGATGGTTTTTAGCGTCGAAGTTTAGTAGATCTTCAAAACTTTCTCCATTATAAGAAGCTGCTGTTACATTGCTATACTCATCTGTAGTTTTTGTAATCTTGTCAGCATCCCAATAGCCTTTTTCTACCATGTAGTTAGCCATTGCTTCGTAGTTTGGTAGGTTCATTACTTGGTGTTCTTCATCATGAAGTAGGAAGTTTCCTTCGCCGATTGTCTTCATCATATCATCCATATCGGCAATCTTGGCTGGGGTAACTTTTGTTTCTGTTTTTCCAACGACACCTTCTGTAACAGTTTTTGTTGTACCTGCTGGTAGATTATCGTCAAACTCTACTGTTGTATCAAATGGAACATCATTTTTATGTTCATAAGCTCCCACTTTGATCTTCATTGGCTGCATAGCAAGAGTTTCTTCTTTAGTGATGGTAATTTCACCAGTCTCTGGATTTCTTGTAGTCTTGACAGTGACTTCTCCATCCCAACCCTCTTCATAGACTTCTTCGCCTGGTTTGAGAGTAGGGTCGACGATATATTCTATTGTGTGAGGAATGGTGACTGTTTCTTCAACTGGTTTAATCCCAACTTTAACTAAACGATCTTCTTTTTCCTCGATCTTAGTCGTAGTTTTTCTGAAGAGATTATCTCCAGCTGTAAATTTACCTGTCTCAGGATCAATCAGACCCTTTTGGCCATTGACAACATCTTGTTCGAAAACAGTCATTTCCTTACCAGCCTTACCTGGATTAATCACTCTGATTTCACCAAGAGGAATGGTATCATCAAACTCTTCTTTAGATGCAAACGGCACTTCCTTGATATCTTCATCCCGAACCGTTGTGGTATATTTCGGCCGGGCGATGAATTGGGCAGTTACTTCTTCTGTTTTTGTTTTTTCTGTATTTGGATCATCATATTCCACAACGACTGGTACAAATATAGATTCTCCACCGATAATTTCAACGTCTGTGGGTACTACTACGCTTACTTCACCAGTTTGAGGATCAACTTTGATATCAGACCAAACATTTCCTCGCTCATCTTTGACAACTGCGCCTTCTTTTAGCTTATAAGACTTCGGTTGATTCTTCTTCTCGTCTTCTTCTTTTGTTGAAAGTTGAGGCGTTTGTTTTAGGGTATCTCCTTGGAAACCTACTTCAGCCTTGTACTCTGGTTTGTTGTTATCAGAATCTTGAACAACAAAGTGGAACCAGTGGATGTCTTTTGACCCATTTGTATAGGTATATTCAACAGGGACTGCTATAAATTCTCCTGCTTTGGCAGACTTGGGTGGTGTGATTGTAAATTTCGATACATCATCTTTATCTGTACTTATAACCCATTTTTGGTCATCTTTAAGCTTGTCAACTGTCGTACCTAGCTTTTCAGCTATACGCTTATTTTCAGTAATGATAAAGTCTTCTTTTATAACACCTGTGGCTAGTTCGTCTTTTTTAGCAGCATTCATTTCAGTTGCAGACTTTTGGTTATCTTTTCTAGCATCGCCTTGTGGTTCAAACATTTTTATCTCAAAGCTTTCACCAGCTAGTACCTTTGATGAAGTGTGTTCAGAAGTGTCTTGTCCATTACCATCCTTGAATGACTGGTCATAAAATTTAGTATCATCAAGGTTGATAGTCATCTCACCGATAAGGTTATAATGGTCGTAACGAGCAATGCCTTGCTTGTCAATGGTTACTTTTTCACCGTTATGGGTGATTTCTTTAGTACCTGCACCTGTGGATACATATCCATATGAACCGTCATCAAATTCATCCAAGGTTTTAGCAAGTTTTGTGAATTCTTCTGCCGTTCTGGGTCGAGCATAGAATTTGGCTCTGAGACTTTGAACACCCTGAAACTTCACATCATTAAAGATAGAGTTTTTATTTTGGAGTGCTCCTTCTGGCATTTTAAAAACAATTTGACCAATAGTTAAATTATCATTACCAGTCGCAGTCTTAAGCTGGTCAATATTTTTGTTATTAACTATAAGTGCCTGAGCTCCGTTTACAAGCGTATTTTCACTAGGATGATAGACTTCCCCTATTAAACGCGTATAGTCCTCTTCTCCAGCATTCGTTATTTTCGCATCAGATACGACATACTGATTTTTTACAGGAACTTTATCAATAGTAGTAGCCCCGCCAATTCCTATAAGGCTTAGGTCTTTATTTTCGTTTGGATAAGGGTTGACACCGACAGATACCTCAAAGTTTTCTCCCTCAAACATTTTGCCATTAGGGTTGTTTTTGTCGTATTCACCCTTCCAGGCCAAGGTAGTCTTGCCATTATCTTTATTTGCTATATGTTTTCGATCGTCTTCTGTAGAAACATAATCAAAGTTACTTTGTCTTGATTTTTTATAGTCTAGGTTAGTAATGTCAGGCTGATAAGTTACCTTATCTTCTGTATTTGTAGGTAGTTCTTCGCCTGGTTTTAAAAACTCGCTTTTATTTGGATTAATATCCTTATTTCTACCTCTATCGGTAATTATAAAACCATTATAGGTTCTTTCAGCTGCGGGCTTATCGAAATTAACTTCAACACCAAAAGATCTTTTATCTGGAGATGTAGGAGATGGTTGAAGAGTTTCTACACGTACCCCTTCTTTTTCTTCACCTAAATTTTCTTGAGTTACTTTTATCTTAGCACCAGCTCCAGCTATCTCACTTTGACGATAACCTTTACCGTTAGTGATGACTTTCTCATCTTGAAGCACGGTACTATTCTTGTACTCAGGTTTCTCCTCAGTATTTGTCGGTGCCGATCCAGCTGCGGTTGGTTCTTCCGTTGGTGCCGGAGCATTAACCGCTGTTGGAACTGCGTCAGTAGTAACATCAGGTGTATTTGAGTTATCAGCCGGTGCCCCCACCGCATCCGATGTCACTTCTGGTACCAGCTCTAGGTCAGACCCTGGAGCAGGTTCACTGGCTACCGGATCAGCCGGAGCGGGTTGAATAACCTCTGCTGCGGGTTGTTAGGTAGTGACTTCTGCCGCTTGAACCGCTTGGACTTGGCCCGCAAGAATGGCCGCGATAGCGACACTTCCCACCCCAAGTGTGGTCTTTCTAATGGCATATTTGTATTGCTTTTCCATATATTTTCCTCCAATGATGCCAACTAGCCTTATCTGAGTACTCGAAATAAACCGATACCATGGAACCGGTTTGAAATTCAGCCACTCAAATAAGCCCAGCTAGTTGATATGAATCTAACAATTGAAACATTTCCAATATTTAGCTACTTTGTGATGATTATTGTGATTTAGAATAAAAATAAAATCATTAAATCCATTTTACTTGAATAAACGGATAAAGGCGAATAAGATGCTTAACTCACTTATCAGATTTCTAATAAATATCTCATGCTCGTCTCATCTAAATAATGCCTTCTAGCTAAGGGAAATTCAAGATTATTATAGCTTATTTATTTATGAAACGCTATGTCATTTATTTTACAAAAAATGAGATTATTGGTTATTTTCGGGAATAGAAACAACCGGCCGGAACCTCAAGACTACAACTTCAACTTAAGCTTTTAATTAACAATTTCGATTTCTAAATATTCGTTTTTTAATTTTTTGCATCTTTAGACAAGGCGCAAGATTAAATTTTTACCTTTTTTAGAATAATTACAGCTCCTTATAATAGCGGATCTTTGCTATTCATTAAAAAACACCAACCCTAGCCACCGCTAAGACTGGTGTCAAAATTTGTTTGCTGTCACTGGATTCAAGGATCAATCCGCCCGACCCAAGTTCTCTGCGACAGACCCTGATTGCTTATTCATGCCTTAATAAATCCCGCAGCTCCTCGGTTGGCAGCTTAGTAAAGCGAGCAAGCCTCTCTAAGCCCATCCCGTTAGCATAAAGCTCCCAAATCAGAGCTTGTCGCCCTTGAATTTGACCGGCTTGTTGACCCAGCTCTTGGCCTAATCGCTTGCCTTCACTTAAGCCTTGAAGACGCCCCTTGTGTTCTCCTTTCTGATCAGCATACTCACTCCAAGACCGCTTAGCCCAAGCTAGATCCGCCTGTGCCTGTTCCAATTGCTTCAACGCGACGTATTCCTACCCCTTATCCTGGTTGATTCCCTTTACAATTCGACTAACCTGGATCAACTCGACTGGCGCATTTCCTTGCACTTCATTGGTTAAGAAGAATTGTTGCCAAGCCCTTAAATCACTAGCTTCTTCAAACTTATCACCAACCAAACTAAAAAATATTAGTAAATCGCTTATAAATCCAGTAGCTGCCGCTTCTTGTGACCTTGTTGCTAAATCTCATTAAGAGGTCAACCATAATTACTAGCTTAGAACTCGATCGGTATGAAATCTGTTTGACGTCTAAAAAGGAACTTCTATTAGATATTAATTTGAATTTCTTAAATAAAATTGGTCGTCCTATTTGATGTGAAATAGATTTGGCATCTAATTAGAGCGGCCTATTGGGTGTGAAATATATTTCGTAGCTAATAGAACCAGCCTATTGCATATGAAATAAATTTCGCATCTAATTGGAGCGGTCTATTGGATGTGAAAACTAATTTCCTATCAAGAGGAATATTTTTATCAGGATCAGGTTAAGAATGATCTAAAAACACCTGGCCAAGTTTCCTTGACCAGGTGTTCGATACTTGTGTGGATTCAATTAGAGCTTATTTGAATCGATTTAGTGGTCTTCGCGTTTTCTAGGAGCTAAGGCCACTGTTCCGCCCAAGGCTATGACAATCGCTGCGGCTAATTGTAATAGTTGATCTTGGGCTTCTCCTGTTTCAGGAAGAAGAGAAGCGGCTAGAGCTTCAGGGGTCACTTCCTGGGCAGGGTCTGCTGAACCTGGTGTAACGGGTTGACCAGGCTTAGCAGGAATCTGAGGGGTTGGTTCCTCTGGTCTTGGTTCTTCCGGTGTCGGTTCCTCTGGTCTTGGATCTTCCGGTCTTGGATCTTCCGGTCTTGGATCTTCCGGTTTCGGCTCTTCCGGTTTCGGCTCTTCCGGTTTTGGATCTTCCGGTTTTGGATCTTCCGGTTTTGGATCTTCCGGTTTTGGCTCTTCCGGTTTTGGATCTTCTGGTTTTGGATCTTCCGGTCTTGGATCTTCCGGTTTTGGATCTTCCGGTCTTGGATCTTCCGGTTTTGGATCTTCCGGTTTTGGATCTTCTGGTTTTGGCTCTTCCGGCTTAGGTTGTTCCGGACACGGTCCGCAACATGGAATCTCAAGGGTCACCTTGCGATTATCAGTATAGATAATGGTCAATTTGCCATTTTCTGTATAGATCTTCTTGATACCTACCCCATCTTTGCCGTCCCGGACAAAGTGACGTGAAGATTCATTGCCTTGACCGTCTTTGACGATAATCCATAGGCCGGTTTCTCCTAATTCATTCTTGCCTGGAACGGTGTCGATGCTTGGTGTTTCTCCGTCACGACCATCATGAACGAATTCACGTGAGATTTCTTTTCCATCGCCATCAAAAACGATGATCCATTGGCCAGACTCTCCTCTTGAATTCTTGCCTGGTTCTACCTTAACAGATGGCGTCTTACCATCTTGACCGTCACGGATAAATTCACGGGAAACTTCATTGCCATGACCATCCTTGATGATTAACCAACGGCCGGTGTTGCCTTGACTATCTTGGCCAGGTTGAGTCGTTACTGATGGTGTTAAACCGTCTTTACCGTCATGACCATCACGACCGTGGTAAATGGTCTTGGATTCCACTGAACCATCAGGTTGAGTGACTGTAATGGTTACACCGATTTCATGACCTTCCTTGTCAGTCAGTGGCTGGATCTTGACCGTTGGCGTCTTGCCGTCTTGACCGTCACGGCCGTCCTTACCATCGGCAACAAAATCGCGGTCCAATTCTTGACCGGTTACTCGGTCGCGGATAATCACCCAAATACCAGTCTGACCATTGAAACTACCTGGTTCAGTGGTAGCAGTGATTGAACGTCCGTCTTGGCCATCCTTGCCGTCGCGACCATCACGGATGATATGGGTATGGCTGGTACCGTCAGGATTGTTGATCGTGATTTCAACCCCTGTTTCCGTGTCTCTTGAAGAGATGGTTGGAGTCTTACCGTCTTCACCATCCGCGATAAATTCACGGTCAATTTCTTGCAAAGTGTCACGGTCTCGGATAATCACCCAAGCGCCGGCACGTCCCTTGTGGTCTCCACGTTCGGTGGTGGCAATAATTGAGCGACCATCCTTGCCGTCTTTTCCATCTTTGCCGTCTTGACCATGCTTGATAAGACGCTCTTCTTGGCGACCATCTGGGTGGGTAATGGTGATCTTGTAACCAATTTCTTTACCATTAGTATCAGTGATTGATTCGGTAGTAATTTCAGGCGTTTTGCCATCTTTGCCGTTTTGGCCGTCTTTACCATTGGCTACAAAGTCACGATCTAATTCCTCATTAGTATCACGGTCTCGGATGATAATCCAAACCCCTGTTTGACCTTGGAAGGTGCCAGGTTCGGTTTCAGCTATCACTGATTTACCGTCTTGGCCATCCTTACCGTCGGTTCCGTTTTGACCATCTTGACCGTTCTTACCATTATGAATCGTCGTTTCTGTGGTCGTGCCGTCTGGATTGGTTATAGTAACAGTATGCGTACCGTCGCCATTGTCTTTCACTTCGGCCTTCGGTGATTGGCCGTCTTCACCGTCTTTGATTACCGTCTTAGTTTCCGTGTAAGTCACTTCTCCCGTTTGAGGGTCGCGGTGTGGCGTGCGGATTGTTACTGTGTGGGTACCATCGCCGTTATCGGTCACGGTCGCTTCGGGCGTTAAGCCGTCCTGACCGTCTTGACCATCCTGGCCGTCGGCTCCATCTTTACCATCACGAATCGTCGTTTCAGTAGTCGTACCATCTGGATTCGTTACAGTCACAGTATGGGTGCCATCGCCGTTGTCTTTGACCTCGGCTTTTGGTGACTGGCCGTCTTCACCGTCTTTGAT
>NZ_KI912399.1:20026-160088 GCF_000518205.1 Hutsoniella sourekii ATCC 700629
TCACCATTATCAGTCACGGTCGCTTCGGGCGTTAGACCATCTTTGCCATCAGCACCATCTTGACCGTCCTGACCATCACTTATCATCGTTTCTGTGGTCGTGCCATCGGGGTTCGTTACAGTTACGGTATGCGTACCGTCGCCGTTGTCTCTGACTTCAGCCTTCGGTGATTGGCCGTCTTCACCATCTTTGATTACGGTCTTAGTTTCCGTGTAAGTTACTTCACCCGTTTGTGGGTCACGTTGCGGCGTGCGGACCGTTACCGTGTGCGTGCCGTCGCCGTTGTCAGTCACGGTCGCTTCAGGCGTTAGGCCATCTTGACCGTCCTTACCATCTTGACCGTCTTGACCGTCACGTATCGTTGTTTCTGTAGTCGTGCCATCTGGATTCGTTACAGTCACAGTATGGGTGCCATCACCGTTGTCTTTGACTTCGGCTTTCGGTGATTGGCCGTCTTCGCCATCTTTGATCACGGTCCTAGTTTCATTGTAAACCACTTCACCAGTCTGTGGATCACGTTGCGGGGTACGGATCGTTACCGTGTGCGTGCCGTCGCCATTATCAGTCACAGCTGCTTCGGGTGTTAAACCATCTTGGCCGTCGGTTCCGTCTTGGCCATCTTGGCCATCGCGGATAGTGGTTTCGGTGGTCGTACCATCTGGATTCGTCACAGTCACGGTATGGGTGCCATCGCCGTTGTCTTTGACCTCGGCCTTCGGTGACTGGCCGTCTTCACCGTCTTTGATCACCGTCTTAGTCTCCGTATAAGTTACTTCACCCGTTTGCGGATCGCGGTGCGGGGTACGGATCGTTACCGTATGTGTGCCGTCACCATTATCAGTCACAGTTGCTTCGGGCGTTAGGCCATCTTGGCCGTCTTGGCCGTCCTGGCCGTCGGCTCCATCTTTTCCATCACGAATCATTGTTTCTGTAGTCGTGCCATCTGAGTTGGTGACGGTCACAGTGTGCGTACCGTCGCCATTGTCTTTGACCTTGGCCTTCGATGATTGGCCGTCTTCACCGTCTTTGATCACCGTCTTAGTTTCCGTGTAACTCACTTCACCAGTCTGTGGGTCGCGGTGTGGCGTACGGATGGTTAACGTATGCGTACCATCGCCGTTATCAGTCACAATTGCTTCGGGTGTTAAGCCATCCTGACCATCAGCACCATCCCTACCATCACGTATCGTCGTTTCTGTGATCGTGCCATCTGGGTTCGTTACAGTTACGGTATGGGTGCCATCGCCGTTGTCTTTGACCTCGGCTTTTGGTGACTGGCCGTCTTCACCGTCTTTGATCACGGTCTTAGTTTCCGTGTAAGTTACTTCTCCCGTTTGTGGATCACGGTGTGGGGTGCGGATTGTTAATGTATGGGTACCGTCGGGGTTATCGGTGACAATCGCTTCGGGCGTTGAGCCATCCTGACCGTCTTGACCATCCTGGCCGTCGGCTCCATCTTTTCCATCACGTATCGTCGTTTCAAGGGTTGTGCCATCTGGATTGGTGACGGTCACGGTATGGGTACCATCGCCGTTATCTTTGACCTCGGCCTTCGGTGATTGGCCGTCTTCACCGTCTTTGATTACCGTCTTAGTTTCAGTGTAAGTCACTTCTCCCGTTTGTGGGTCTCGGTATGGGGTACGGATCGTTACCGTATGCGTGCCGTCGCCATTATCAGTCACGGTCACTTCGGGCGTTAAACCATCTTTGCCGTCTTGACCATCAGATCCGTCCTGACCGTCACGAATCGTCGTTTCAGTAGACGTGCCATCTGGATTCGTTACAGTCACAGTATGGGTGCCATCGCCATTGTCTTTAACCTCGGCTTTTGGTGACTGGCCGTCTTCGCCATCTTTGATCACAGTCTTAGTCTCCGTGTAACTCACTTCACCAGTCTGTGGGTCGCGGTGCGGGGTACGGATCGTTACCGTATGCGTACCATCACCGTTATCGGTGACAGTCGCTTCAGGCGTTAAACCATCTCTACCATCAGTTCCGTCTTGGCCATCTTTACCATCACGAACGAATTCACGAGATACTACTTCATCCTCAGTGAACTGACCGTCGCCATTTTTATCAAAGTAAGTCTTGATCCATTGGCCTTGGTCGCCTGCATCGTTAGTACCTGACTCAACTACAACACGGGATGATTTACCATCTTCACCTTTTTCACCTTGCCCGCCATCATTACCATCAGTGCCTGCTTTACCATCCGGAATGAAGCGAATCTCTTCCTTATCAAATTGATCAGTGTTCGGATTGTAGACCCGGATAGTCACACGAGTTCCACGAACTTGTTCACCTGTTTCTGGATGGGTGTCGGTCACTCGCTCAGTTTCAACAATTGGTTCTTTAGGTAATAGTGGCTGCGCTGGTTCTGCTGGTTTAGGAGCCGGAATATGAACTTCACGTCCACTATTATAGATAATTGTCACACTACCATCTGGATTGGTCTTTGTTTCGGTAATAGTTTCAATATTATATTCAAAGATTTCATCTCGCGCTTCTTGAACTACTTCACGCGATACTTCCTGCCAGTACTGACCACGCATTTGGACAAAGTTGCTAGGTGTAAAGTTTGGTGTTGTCGCAGGATCAATGTGTTTGTAGAGAACACGCACACGTTCGTCCATGCCTTCTTGAATTTTAGTTATTTCTCCGGGTTGTAATTGATCATTGTAAAGAAACTGTGTCTTGAAGCTTGAATCCTCAACGGTCATTTCATAAAGATCTTGTTTTTCGACACGTTGATAGACATAGGTCACTTCTTTCGTGACTCCTGGTTTAAAGGCACCAAAAGTTGGCGAACCATCTGTTGAATAATTTGGATCGTTAATAGGGTTAACCACTCTAATAAATTCGTACCCCTCACGATCGACTTTCTGAGTTATGTATCTTTCTGTAGAGTTACCAGTTTGTGGTGTTTCTACAACTTCTTCATCAACTGATACTAAAGTCCCCTTATCATCGATAGTTTGATATTGATGAGTTGCGATAAAAGCTCCTGGCTTTTCAACACCAACTGCGCTACCGGAGGACTTACGTAAAACAAAATTACTATTCCAGTCATAAGTTGAATTATTTGCTGAAATTCTCACACGATGTTTCAATGGCGCGATAGTATCAGAGCCAATTTTCCCTTCAAATTTACTATCTAATATTACTACATAAGGCCGATTAATATTACCAAAATATAAGGTGGCGTAGGGAACACCACTTGTAACGCCGTACTGTGGTTTTACATTAACACGTGTCAATGTAGAAGTGTCAACATGATAACTGTCATTTAAACGAGTCCCATAAGGTACTTGATAAACCCGAATATTAGATGCAGTAGCCGAAATATTTCCGCTAGATTTTTGTCCATCAAATTGACTAGGGTACAAACTAACATATGTATTCGTTAATTGATTTGACTTTGGATTGACATAAATAATTTGCTGATAATTATTCGCTCCAGTATTATCAATATTTGTCAACATTGCAGATACGCCAACACCATATGGATTAGATACAGCTGGACTTCGATAGTCGATTGTAAATGGCTCAGTATAGATTTCACCAGCCAAATTAAAACTCGCATCAAATGTTTTACTATTAGGAGTATTTTCTCGATCGGTAAAAACTGCTAAATCGAAAGCGCCAACTATATTTTTCTTATTATTTACATAATCAGTAAAAGTGTAGGTCAATACTTTTGTTTGAGTATCATAGACACCTGTAGCTACTATTTCACCATTGATTCCGGTTAAATTACGGTCACCGGATAGATAATTATTTCTGGAATAATCAACTCCACCATTTAATGATAATTCGTTTGGTACTGTGAAGGTAAAATAATCTCCTGCTTCAACATCTCCTTTAACAACGAATTCACCTGAAAGACGTGCAGAACCAGAACTATTGGGATCCATTCGATTGGCGCTAAGTTTTGCTTTATAAACGTTAATTAAATTATTAACATTCTGATTAGCTGGTAGACTTGCAAATACGTGTGCAAAAGAACGATTTTTATCAGCATAAAGTGCTCCTGCTTTAACAATCTCTTCTCGTAGATGTTCAGGTGAGTGAACATCGGTCAAGGAGATAAAGTTCAAAATCCCTTCAACATCGTGAGCGTCATAGACCTTGACTAATTCTTCACGAATTACGTCCTTAGGTTGGGTTGCTTGTAGCACGCGGTGAGTGAATTGATCAAAAGAATCCTCTTGACCAGTTGCTTCAGCTGGACTTGCTTGATAGCTTGTTACCGTTGGCTGGTTAACTTGAGGTCTCACCTGGTCTCTTTGAGTGGGTGACACTTGAGGAAGTGAGGTTGGACGCTTTTCTTCAACGATCTGGCTGTTAGTAGATTCAACTTCTGAAGGTCTTGAAGACTCATCTGGCTGGTCTAAATTAGACTCCTGGGGTGTTGGATGTGTGTTTTCAGTTTGGTTATCTAAAGTAGTAACACTAGAGTCAAGACTTGATTCGTTAGTTATTGAATGGGGTGCTTCCAATTCATCATTATCTGGTTTTACTTCAGATTCGACTTTTGATTCAGAGGATTGAGAAGGAGCGTTTGCTGGTGCTCCTTCAGTCGGAACAGATGTTTCAAGATTTGGTAAGGCCACTGGATCGCTGGTGGCTGTATCCATTGATTCACTGGCCATCGCAATGGTTGACAGACCACTGAATTGAATCCCCGCTACTACCGCAACAGAAGCGACCCCTATCGTTAATCTTTTGATCGCATATCGATAGACTTTATCTCCCGATTTTTCTATTCGGGCTTGATGATTATTTTTACCTAACATATCGTTCTCCTTCGTACTTGATAAATTAGAATCAACAAAACAGCTATATATACACCGTTTTAGGGTTTCTTGTCTGACATCCTATCATAGTAAGCAAGATAATCTTCTTTCAGAATTTAATATTCAGCTCAAACTTTGAGATATCTTTGATAGGAAGCGATTCCTAATTTTGACCATTTAGAAAATTATAAATCTATAGATTGCAAATATTATTAACCTTCTACAATAAAATGATCAACCTCTTTCACCACCCCTTTTTCCCATAAAAATAAGACTAGTCCTTAGACTAGTCTGATGCCTCGGTTCGATACATTCTGGTCAATTTCTGAAATATCATCATCGTTAATTTTTCGGATGGTCTGATAGAGCCAAGTAATGGTTTCGACATCTGGCATGGCTTGGATGTTATAGACATACCGGTCAGCTGCCGGGGGTACATAGTAACTGGAAAGAATAATTTGGTATTTATTTTCTTCTAATAGATCTGGCCATTTAGCTAGGCCGTCCTGGACGTGAATACGAACATAATTGTGAATGGCTGGTTCTAGGTAAGACTTATATTTTAAGTCGTAGTTATAATTACCGGTATAGAGGAAGAGGTCAATCATCTTGTCATGGTTCAACTCTTCAATCATATTCGGCCAGATCGCAATCAAATAGAAGACCAATAACTCTAAGACACTATCTTGTTTAGGGACCTTGATCCCTAATTGATCCATAAAACTGCGAATGCAATCTTGGATACTGACAATAAATTCCGGATCAATATAAGCGACTTCTTGAACCAGATCACTTTGGTGGGTAACGGGATCATCGACAATAATATTTAATGACTGATGTTCGGCCACTAATAAGTTATAGATGGTTAAGGCAATGAGATCCATATCTTCATCTCTGGCACTCCATAATTGATACTGGTCTCGGACCGCTTGAATCTGCTTCTTAAAGTCTGCGATACTGGCTCGTGCTAGCGAACTAACATCTTGACTGGTAGCCACTGATTCTTGATTAAGCAAAGTGAGTGGGTTAATTAGACCAGAAACGACTTGCGGAACCATCTCCATAATCGGATATTCCCTACCTTGAACAATAAAGTTTGTAAAGGGATCCTGTCCCTGAAGAAGAGTGGATAATTGATCATTGGTGATCGTCCATTCTTCAGAACTCAACTTATATCCCATGGCATATCGTTCGAAATTAACCGCAATTTGTAAGTAGACCAGAGGATTCGAGGCAAATAATTACAGATAGGAAGAGTGCGATGAAATTAACTGAAAAATCTCAACTGCCTCGTCCTGGCTAATCATCCTAAAAGGCCACTCCACATCAGCAAAGTAATGAGTAAACAGGAATGGAGCCGCTACGCGAACGCTAATCTCATCGCCTCTTAGCCCCACTGGCGCCGTGATAGCGACAAGGTTAATATCAATCTGCTTTAAGAATTTATTGATTTGATTGACCGCTCGGTAAATGGAACTACGACTGACATAGAGGCGCTTGCTAATCTCTTCAATGGGTTGGTCACCGTGTTCAAACAAGTCGATCAATAAGCGATAGTTCAAGGATTGACGACTGAAACGTCGAAAGTAGAAACTCTCAGGCAAGAAATCCCTAAATTCGATCGTTATCCCAGTGCCAGATTGTGAGATTTGAATCTCTTCTGGAAATAACCGCTTGATATCGTTCAGATCCGACACAATGGTTCCTTTTGCACAATCTAATCGGTCCGCCAATTCTTGATGAGTTAAATAGATCCCTTTGTTACGACGATACAAGTTAATTAAGTTAAACTGACGTCGATCTTTTGTTCCTAACAGTCTGATCATTTTTCTGATTCCCCTAACTAAACAGGTTTCCTTCTATCCAAGGAATATCATATCAAAAAAGATGATAACCGGATGTTCTTTAATCGCGCGTTTAAGAAATTTCCGGATTTTTTATCCAAGCTAACTATATAGCCTACAAAAAAAGTATCCGATTGGATACTTAGAGTCACTCTATTAGCACTCATTCTAGTGAGAATTGGATCTTGGACGGCATGAACTGTCTGACAATCGAAGTATCGGAATCATTGATCTTGCGGACAGTCTCGTAGATCCACAAGAAGGTATTAACATCCGGCATAGACTGGATATGGAAGACATGGTAGTCAGCTGTCGCCTCAACATAATAACTAGACATAATGATCTGGTATTTATGATCGGCTAGAATTTCCTTCCAATCAATTAAGGAATCAATGACATGGACTGTCACGTAGTTATGAACAATGGGGTCAAGAATAGCCTTATATTCCAAGTCATAATTATAATTACCCGTATAAAGCAGCAAGTCGATCTTCTTGATTTTGTTGAGTTCAAGAATCGTATCCGGCCACAAGACAACAAAGTAAAACAAGAGGGATTCCATAATCTCATCATGATAAGGAAGTTCCACTCCCAAGTCATCCATGAAGGATTGGATGGCTGATTGGATATCAAGAACGAACTGGGGATTGATACAAGCGACTTCCTGAATCAGGTTACTCTGGTGGGCGACCGCATCGGCCATGATAATATTGAGCTGACGGTGGGATAGGGTACATAGGTTATAAATGGCTAGGGCAATCAGTTGAATATCACTTTCTTGGACCGCTTGGAATTGGTAGTCTTGCTTGATGGTGAACATCCGTGCTTCAAACCGATTGATACTTTCTTGAATCTCTGAATTCAAAGACTTGCTGGATAGGAGGTGGTGGCGGTTGAGCAAAGTCTTACTGGAGAGTAGACCTGGAACCACTTGCGGGATCACCTCCATTAGAGGATACTCTTGCTCTTGAGCGACAAAATTAGCAAATAATTCCTGTCCTTCCATCAGGACAGCTAGCTTGCGGTTACTAATCGGCCACTGGCTGACTTCAAGCTTATAGCCCTTGGCATAACGTTCGAAATTCACTCCCAACTGTAAATAGAGCAGTGGGTTGGAAGCAAACATTTGCAGATAGCGAGAATTAGCGGAGACAATCTCAAATAATTCCACCACTTCTTGGCGACTGATGGTCTCAAATGGCCAGTAAGTATCACAATAAAAGTGATTCATTAGGAAAGGACAAGCTAAACGAATGTCACGCTCATCGCCTCGAATACCAACCGGTGAAGTGGTCAATTCTAAGTTCAAGTTCATGACTTGAAGGAATCGATTTATTTGTTTGACCGCTCGGTAGATGGAACTACGACTCACAAATAAGCGCTGACTCATCTCTTCAATGGATAGATCAGACTCTCTAAATAACTCCACCAACAAGCGAAAGTTAACGGACTGCTGGCTGAAACGCTTGAAATAGAAATTGGTCGGTAATTTCTCACCAAACTTAAACGTGACACCCGCCCCTGATTGGCAGATCTCGATCTTATCTGCAAATAATTTTTCAATATCAGCCAAGTCCGTCAGAATTGTTCCCTTGGCACAGTCTAATCGATCAGCTAGTTCTTGGTGAGTCAGGTACAAGTCTGCCTGGTCACGGTATATTTTGATTAAGTCTAACTGGCGTTGGTCCTTTGAGGCTAGTAATCTCTCCATCCTGTGCGCTCCTTTGCTACTTATATAGATTATTATTCTAGCATAGATCAACTTTTTATTTTGACCAGAAATATCAAATCTTGAAATAAAATGAAATTTCATTCAAGTGGCTGGTCCTGCTTTTATAGGATTTATGCGGCGAACAACTAGCCAATCAAAGGCAAAAAACCGCTTACTAAAACAAGTAAGCGGTCGCTCGTTTTGGAAGATAAAGCGTCTGGGTGATCGGTGCTTACCAGCACCTACACCAAGCGAATCCGATTAGCAGCCGGCATCGGGTCAATCATGGACGTGTCGCTGTCATTGATCTTGCGGATGGTCTCATAGAGCCAGGCGTAAGTTGAGACATCAGGCATGGATTGAATATGGTAGATATATCGGCCCGGAGCTGCTGGGATATGATAGCTAGACATAATGATCTGATAGCGGTTCTCATCCAAGACCTTGGACCAATCCAGTAAGCCATCAGCCACATGAATCCGAACATAATTATGGATCACAGAGGTCAAGTAAGACTTATATTCCAGATCATAATTATAATTACCCGTATACAAGAAGAGGTCAATTAGTTTATCATGGTTCAATTCTTGGGTGGTATTGGGCCAGATCACCAGGTAGTAGAACATTAAGAGCTCCAAGAAGCACTCCGGATGCTCCACCTGAACAGATAGATGGGTCATGAAGTTGCGTATCACTTTTTGAACATCCGCTACATATGTCGGGTTGACATAGGCCACCTCCTGGACCAAGTCGCGCTGGTGGGTGACCGGGTCATCAATAATAACATTCACCGGATCCTTACAAGCAGTCAAGAGATTGTAGATCGTCAGGGCAATCAAGTTGATATCCTGATCATCAGCACTCGTTAGGCCGTAGTGGTCCTTGAGCTGTTGCATCTGATTTTTGAAGGAATTAATTGCCTGCTTGGTCTCTTGAGGAATTTCTTGGCTGGTAGCCAATTGTTGATCATTCAAGATCGGATCCAAGTTAACCAGACCCGGTACAATCTGAGGCACCAACTCCAAGAGCGGATATTCCTTGCCCTGAGCTTGGAAGTTGACGAAGAGGTCCTGCCCTTGAAGCAAGTGGGACAAGTGTTCATTGGTGATCGTCCAATCATCCGAAGCTAACTTATAGCCAATCGCATAGCGCTCGAAATTGATCGCAATCTGCAAATAGACCAAAGGATTAGAAGCAAACAACTGCAAGTAAGGCGAATTAGCCGAGATAATCTCATACAAGCGAACCGCCTCATCCCGACTAATCAACTGGAAGGGCCATTCCACATCCGAATAATAATGCGTAAACAAAAATGGCGTCGCCACACGAATACACGTCTCTTCCCCCCGCAAACCAATCGGCGAAGTGATCGCCCACAGATCCAGGCCAATCTCCTGGAGAAAGTCCGTAATCTGCTCAGCCGCCCGGTACAAGGAACTCCTAGACACATACAAACGCTTGCCCACCTCCTCAATCGGCTGGTCGCCGTGGTGGTACAAGTCAATCAACAATCGGAAATTCAAGGACTGCCGACTAAAACGCCGGAAATAAAAACTCTCCGGTAACACCTCCGGAAAAGTCATGGTCACCCCAGTCCCTGTCTGGGAGACCTCAATCTCATCAGGAAACAAACGCTGAATCTCCTTCAAGTCCGAAATAATCGTCCCCTTGGCACAATCTAACCGATCTGCTAAGTCCTGCAAGGTCAAGTACAAGCCCCGCTGATTGCGGTAGATATTAATTAAGTGGAACTGCCGCCGATTTTTCGATGAAAGTAGCCTGATCATAAAATAACCCCTCACTTAACAAAATTTCTAGTATAGAATATTTTACCAAACTTTTCCATTTGTTTTTGACCTAAAATAATTTTTGCATCCAATTCTCAAAATCTTGATAGACGAATAAAATCCTATTAGATACGAAAAATATTTCACAGCTAAATGGGGGTGGCTTTTAGATGCGAAATTTGTTTCATGCCTAAATGGGAGTGACTTTTAGATACCAAATTCTTTTCACACCCAAATGAAGACGACTTTTAGATGCCAAATTATTTTCACACCCAAATGAAAGTGACATTTAGACGCCAAATTATTTTCACACCCAATTGAACCCGACTTTTTAGACGCCAAATTTATTTCGTACCCAATTGGGAGCGGCTTTTAGATACGAAATTATTTTCATATCAAAATGAACGCCCCTATTAGACACCAAATTATTTTCACACCCAAATGAAGACGACTTTTAGATGCCAAATTATTTTCACACCCAAATGAAAGTGACTTTTAGATACCAAATTTATTTCGTACCCAAATGAACCCGGCTTTTAGACGCCAAATTTATTTCATAACCAAATGAACGCCCCTATTAGATACCAAACTCATCTCATACCAAAACCACCCACCGCCGGCAAGGCAATAGGTGGTTTCTGTGTTTTAATCAATCACTCGCAAGTTCTTCATGCTCAGGTCGAGGATGCCTGCTGAATGGGTGATGGCTCCAGAGGAAATGTAGTCTAACCCCAAGTCCTTGTAATCCGCTACGTTATCAGCTCGCATGTTACCTGAGCCTTCGATAATGGCCCGGCCGTCAATGTAGGCGATGGCTTCCTCCATCTGGTCAGGGGTCATATTGTCCAGCATAATAATGTCTGCTTCAGCTTCAACGGCTTGGCGGACCATGTCCATGGACTCCACTTCCACTTCAATCTTATGGATATGCGGGTCTAGCTGGCGAACCGCTTGGACAGCTTGGAGGATCCCGCCAGCCGCTTGGATATGATTGTCCTTCAGCATAATCAAGTCAGATAAGGAGTAGCGGTGGTTGTAACCACCCCCTACTCGGACGGCGTATTTTTCTAAGCGACGCAAGCCGGGTGTGGTCTTGCGGGTATCCATCAGCTTGGTCCGGCTACCGTCCAGGGCATCGACAAAAATGCGGGTTGCAGTCGCAATCCCTGATAGGCGTTGCAGGAAGTTTAGGGCCACCCGCTCCCCGGTTAGAAGCGTGTTCACCGAGGCCTCTACCGTCAAAAACACTTGACCGGGACGGATCTGGTCGCCTTCTTGAACCTGATAATCCAGACGAGCGCCTTCTTCCAAGTAGGTAAAGACCCGTTGGAAGATCGGAAGACCACAAATAACACCTGCTTGTTTGGCTATGAGATCCACCTGCCCCCGCTGTCCTTGGAAAATAGCCTCAGTCGCCAGGTCCCCATAGGGAACATCTTCAGCCAGCGCGCCTTGGATCAATTGATCCAGTTCTTTATTATCAATTAACATTTAATCACATCCTTTTGGACCATTATAGCATAGCTTAGACTTTTAATCCGTTTACAAAACTGCTATGATAAGCTTATCGAAGACAATTATTAAGGAGTGATTTGCATGTTTAACTTCTTCAAGAAGAAAAAAGACGACACCCCCACACAACTCGTAGCCGTCTGCCAGGGCCAGTTGGTGGATCTTGCTAGTGTCAGCGATCCGATTTTTGCCCAGAAGATGATGGGAGACGGGTTTGCCGTTCAACCAGAAAATGGCGCCATCTACTCGCCAGTGACCGGGACCGTTAAGAACATCTTCCCAACCAAGCACGCCATCGGCCTTGAAAGCGATAAGGGCTTAGAAATTCTCATCCACCTCGGCTTCGACACTGTGGAGCTAGAAGGAGCCCCCTTTGACCTCACCGTATCCGAAGGCCAGCAAGTCCAAGCAGGCGACACACTCGGCCAGGCTGACCTGGAAGCCATTACTCAAGCAGGCAAGGACACCACCTTCGTGGTCATCTTCACCAATATGGACCAAGTCGAATCCCTAGACCTAGAGTCGCCACAAGCGGTCACTCCAGGCCAAGCGGTCGGAACCGTTCAAGCCAAATAAAAAAGCAACAGGTATCAATTAAAAATCGCAAGCACCCACCGATGGAGCGCTTGCGATTTTGTTTATCTAAGAAGACCTAATCCTCTAATATATCCCTTAAATCCGCTTCAGAAAGCTTGGTAAACTGAGACAAGGCAGACAAGTCCATCCCATTATCATAAAGCTCACGAATCAAGGATTGGCGTCCTCTCTCTTGACCCAATCGCTCACCCTTCTCTAGACCCAACTTCTCTCCTTCTGCTAGGCCCTCCTGACGTCCATACTCCGTCCAGGCCCATTCCGTCCAGTTGAGGTCATCTTCAATTTTTTCTAATTCGCTTAACATCTCGTATTCTTCCCCCTTCTCAGCATTGATCTGGCTAACAATGTGGCTGGCCGCACCCCATCATTACCCAGCTAAGACTGGGCTAACTATTCAACAAATCCCGTAAGTCCGCTTCAGAAAGCTTAGTAAACTGAGACAAGGCAGACAAGTCCATCCCATTATCATAAAGCTCACGAATCAAGGATTGGCGACCCTCCACTCGACCTCTCTCTTGACCCAACTTCTCTCCCTCCAGACGGCCTTCTATCAAACCTTCATGCCGTCCCTCCTGACGTCCATACTCCGTCCAGGCCCATTCGGTCCAGTTGAGGTCATCTTCAATTTTTTCTAATTCGCTTAACATCTCGTATTCTTCCCCTTTCTCAACATTGATCTGGCTAACAATACGACTGGCCGCCTGGAGTTCAGCCGGCGCATCTGCTGGCACTTGATTGGTCAAGAAGAAGCTCTGCCAGGCCTTCAAGTCCTCTTGCCCTTGGGCAAATTGGTCACTCACCAAACTAAAAAAATACAAGTAGATCGCCTGCAAGTCCCGTTTCTGCCCCCGCGAACTCGTTTGTTGCCACAAGTGATTAATTGGCTCATGGTAGTTGGAAGCATAGAACTCAACCGGCTCCAAGGCTTGACTGCCCCGACCAAACAAGTTGAACTGGGTAACATTAATCTGGTAGACCGCCTTCAAATTCGCATACTTATTACCCTCAGCCTGGTGGATCCGACCGTAATTCTCGCTGTAGGCTTGACAGGCATACAATAAGGCCCGTTCGAAGTAATAGGGCGTCGCCTGCCTTTGCATCTCCACCAAGACCACTTCTCCTTCTTGGGTCCAAGCCTTAATATCCACAATGGTCACCAACAAGGCCTTTAGGCGTCCCTTTTCCTTGAGCGCCTCAAATTGCGCCTGGTAAGCCTTAACCGTGTAGGGATTCCCTACCTGAATCCTGGCGAAAGTTCGCCCTAAGACGGTCTCGATAAACTTCTTTAAGATTCTTTCATTGCCATTTTCTGTGAAAACCTTTTTAAAAATCAAATCATCCGTTGCTGTAAATCGCACGCTCTTCTCCTCTCATTATATCACGTCCAATCACCCTCTACTTAATAAATACACATAATATCGCGATTTACATTATTTTAAGCGAAAAAATAGCCAGCCTATCTTGCGGACTGGCTGGCTAACTAAGTTAAACATGAATCAAGGCCTAGCTTACAATGAATCGAGGGTTACCTGAATTCCGTAATGGTCGCTGACGATTGGACCGTGGATACCATCGAGCACTGACTGGTAGTCATAAATATGAAAGTCTGGCGTGGTTAAAACCAGGTCAATGCGTTGGGCAATCTCGGTGTCGGACCAGCCATCAATCCCTGAAGGCACGGTTGAAGACCCGGTCCGGTTATCTGCTTGAATATAGGCATCCTGTAACCGTTCCGTGGCCAAGTCATAGGATTGGTCGCGCAAGTGAGCCGGGGCATTGAAGTCCCCCAGCAAGAGTGTCGGCGACTGGAAGTCTTCCAAGTGATTAGCTAAGCTATGCCACTCAGCCTGGAAGCCGCCTTCCTCCTGCCACCAAGACAAGTGACAAGAGGCCACTTGAATACCGTCTCTTGACCCCACCAGGGCTGCCCGGGTCCGGTAGTCGCTAGGATCGTCTCGTTCACTGAGCAGGACCCGGTCCGCTTGAAAAGGTTGCTTACTTAGTAAGGCCACCCCTTCTTGATAGCGGTCATAGCCGATATGGTTGTAAGCCCAGGCCCAATAATAAGACTGGCCTTGAGCGTTTAAGGCTTGAACCAGGCACCAAGCATAATTATCGGCTAGAATCTGTTGCTGGTCAGCTGTCGGGATAAATCCTTTCAAGGACTGGGCTTCTGGTGCCCCGATGGTCTGGTTGACTTCTTGCAAGGCAATCCAATCATAATCTTCAGCCATAAGGTGGTCGATCAGTTGATTTAATTTGGCTTGGGCATCCTCTTCGATCCAAGCATGAACATTCAAGCTTAGTAACTTCATCCTTATCCTCCTAAAAGGCGGGGTCACCCGCCCCGCCTTAATTTTACTGTCTTATTTATTGTATAAGTCTAATCTTCTTTGTCAATAGCTTCTAGGACCACTCCGCGGTCAAGGGCATCTTGGACGTCATTTTTGAGGCCGTCAGCCTTAGGTCCGTAGACTGCCTGAATCCCTTGTTCGCGGATAATTAAGCCCATGGCGCCTGCTTGTTTCCATTGGTCTGGACTACCGACGAGGTCCGTATCCTTGACCGTTACCCGCAAGCGAGTCATACAAGCATCCACATTATCAATGTTGGCTGATCCACCTAATAGACGGATAATCTGATCCACTTGGGCGTCGCCACTGGCTGCCGGTCCAGCTGCTACTGGCTGCTTGTCAGCTGATTCAGTGGTCGCTTCATCGCTTTCGTAATTACCCATACGACCCGGTGTTGCATAGCCGAAGCGTTGGATCATGAAGCTTGCGATAAAATAAGTCACTACCGCAAAAACTAGACAGCAGATAACGAAGTTGATCAAGTCACCAGTTAAGCCTACCTTAACGATCAAGGGCGTCCGAGTCAAGAGCTCAATCACCCCAAAAGAGTGAACGCGCAAGTTGATCATATCCGCCATCGCAAAGGCGATCCCCTGAATCACTGCGTAGACCACATACAATGGAATAGCCGCAAACATAAACATGAATTCTAAAGGTTCAGTAACCCCGGTCAAGAAGACCGCAATAGCCGCAGAGGTAAACATTGATTTATAGCGGTGCAACTTGTCTTTATCCACATTCCGGTACATGGCCAAGGTCATCCCCATCAAGATACCCATAGAACCAATCATTTGTCCGACCTTGAAACGGGCTGGCACAAAGTTTTCAACCAAGTAGTTGACCTTATCGACATCCCCTGCCGCTCTTAAGTTCATCAAGTCGGACGCCCAAGCCAACCAGAGTGGGTCCTGACCTAAGACCTGTTGACCGGCTTGAACCCCGGTTAAGACCTCGTAGGTTCCGCCTAACTGGGTATAGTTGATCGGGATGGTTAACATATGGTGAAGACCAAATGGTAGCAAGAGACGCTCCAAGGTACCAAACAAGAAAGGCGCCAAGATCGGTGCGGTGTCTTGTGAACTAGCAATCCACTGACCAAAGGAATTAATCCCCGTTTGAACAACCGGCCAGACAAGAGCCAACACCAAGGAAACCAGAATACTCCACCCAATCACCACAAAAGGCACAAACCGTTTACCATTAAAGAAAGACAAGGCATCTGGTAGTTTGCGGTAGTTGTAATATTTATTGTAGGCATTAGCTCCTAGGAAACCAGCGATGATCCCAACAAAAACCCCTAAGTTCAAGGCCGGAGCACCCAAAACATCCACAAAATAACCATTCACCGGAATGGCTTGACCAAACAAGGTCCGTGTCACCGCTTCAGCGTCTGCTAGCATCTCACCAGAGACTTGGAAGATGGCCCCGGTAATCCGGTTGATCAAGATGAAGGCTGTTACCGCAGCAAAAGCCCCACCGGCTCGCTCCTTGGCCCAGGAGCCACCAATCGCCACCGCAAATAATAAGTGCAAGTTACCAATAATCGCCCAACCAATGTTTTCAATGACGCCACTCATGGCCAAGAGCCATGCCCAATCAGGGTTAATCAGTGGCAGTGACTTACCGATACTAATCATCAGACCTGCTGCTGGCATGACCGCAATCACAACCATCAAGGCCTTACCAAATTGTTGCAAGAAATCAAAGGAGAAGATCCGCTTTATCTTATTCATGCTCATTCCTCTTTTACTCTAATTTATTTTAAAGCTAGTGCAAACGTTTGCTTTACGAAATGAGTATAGCACCTCAATTTCAAAAAGTAAAGCGTTTTCTAAAAATACTTTCTAAAAAAAAGACAAGACCTAGAGGGTCTTGTGGCTATAATACCGATTCACTTAATGCCGGTCTGGCCGTACCAGGTCGCTGGCGACAAGCTCGTAGACATAGCGTTGGCTGCTGGATTCTTCCTTGGCCTGTAAGCTCTCCAATAAGATCTCCATGGCCTGGTCTCCTAGTTGTTGGGAATGTAAGTCAAAATAGGGATAATGCAAGTAGGTCATGGCCTGGTGGTCGGAGTAGGCCTTGAAGGTTATCAATTGGTAACGGTCCACTAGGCCTTGTTCTAGGACCGCATGGTAGGCTCCTTCGGCTACTAACTGGTCACTAATAACCAAAGCGTCGTACAAGTCCGCTTGAATCAAGTCCTGCATCAAGTCATAACCGGCATTGGCTAAGAAAGGTAAGTCATTATAGATAGCATCTGGCTCAAGGCTTTGGCCATGCTTTTTGAGGGCCTGGTCCACACCTTGGATCCGCTTTTGGATCACTTGGAGCTTCTGGTCCCCGCCGATAAAGGCAATCCGCCGGGCCCCCTCTTGCCACAAGTATTCGGTCGCCTCTTTGGCAATCTGCAAGTTGTCGTTATCTACACAGTTCATGGCCAGTCCAGCCACATTCCCGATCACGACAAAGGGGAAGCTAGTCTCCATGGCTAACTCTAAGATCGGGTCCCCCTCAGCAGCATAGAGGAAGATCAGCCCTTCCACCTGCTTGCCGTAGATCATCCCCTTAACGTTCTCTAGTCGCGCCTGAGTGTCCTCTCCAGTAGTTAAGAGCAAGGAATATTGCTGGCGACTGGCCGCCTCATTAATCCCCCGCAGAGCCGTTGGAAAGAAGGGACTCTGGTAGAAGGCGTCGCTAGCTGGCGGCAAGACAATCCCAACCGTCCGGGACCGCTGGTTGACCAGTTGCCGGGCGTTGAAGTTGGGATAATATTGGAGTTCCGCCATCACTTGGCGGACATGGTCTTTGGTTTTCTGTCTGATGGATGGGTGGTCTGCGATCACGCGCGAGACCGTGGAAGGGGCCACCCCTGCTTTTTTGGCTACGTCCTTAATGGTTACCGCCATATCTATCACCTCACCCATGATTATAACTTAATTTGTCCGAAAAATATACGAAAACGTTTGCGTTAATTTTGATCTTGGTCTATAATGAGTCCGAAAATACAAAGGAGGTTTCATTATGCAGCGTACAAGTGGTGTGCTCATGCACATTAGCTCTCTAGCGAATCGCTACGGCATCGGTAGTTTCGGTCAGGAAGCCTATCAGTTTGTCGACTTTTTACGTAACAGCAAGCAGACTTATTGGCAGATCTTGCCCTTGACGACCACGTCCTATGGCGACTCCCCCTATCAATCTTTTTCAGCTTTTGCTGGTAATACCCATCTGATTGACCTGGAAGCGCTGGTTCAAGCAGGCTGGCTTCAAGCAACCGACCTAGAAGCTATCCCCTTCCAAGAGCGAGCAGACCAAGTAGACTATCACCGGATCTTCCAAGTCCGCCGCCCCCTTCTTGAAAAGGCGGTCCAGAGCTTCCAAGCCCAAGCTAGTAGCAAGGACCAAGAAGCGCTAGCCGACTTTATCCAAGAACAAGCAAGCTGGCTAGACCCCTTCTGCCACTACATGGCGGTCAAGGAGGCCTTCGACTTGAAGTCATGGACCCAGTGGCCCCAAGCCTACCAAGATCCGACAACTAAAGAAGTCCAAGAGCTCTTGAAGCAAGAAGCAGAGGTCATCTACTACCATCAGGTCACGCAATTTTGGTTTTTCCAACAGTGGCAGGCCTTGAAGGCCTATGCCAACCGATCCGGCATTCAGATCATCGGCGACATGCCCATCTATGTAGCTTACGACAGCGTAGAGATGTGGTTAGACCGGGACTTATTTAAGACCGACGCCAAGGGGCGGGCAGTTGCTCTAGCTGGGACGCCTCCGGATAACTTTACAGCCGACGGCCAATTCTGGGGGAACCCGATCTACGACTGGGACTATATGAAGCAGACAGGCTACGCTTGGTGGATCGACCGGATCCAGGCCAGCTTAGAACTCTACGATGTCTTGCGGATTGACCACTTCCGTGGCTTTGAGTCCTACTGGGAGGTACCAGCGGACGCCCAGACAGCCGCTGAAGGCCATTGGGTCAAGGGCCCTGGTTTAGACTTGTTCCAAGCCCTACAAAAAGCCCTTGGCGACCTGCCGATTATTGCCGAAGACTTAGGCTTTATGACCGATGAAGTGATTGCTATGCGGGATGCGACCGGTTATCCTGGCATGAAGATCTTGCAATTTGGCTTTGAAGGGGATTCGGATTCCACCGACCTCCCCCACCACTACCCGGTCAACAGCATTGCCTATGTCGGGAACCACGACAATG
The DNA here is from genome assembly GCF_000518205.1 of Hutsoniella sourekii ATCC 700629. Taxonomy (GTDB): domain Bacteria; phylum Bacillota; class Bacilli; order Lactobacillales; family Aerococcaceae; genus Hutsoniella; species Hutsoniella sourekii. Next base: position 38,844 of record NZ_KI912399.1, read on the forward strand.
AGACGGCTCGCGGTTGGTGGGAAGATACGGCCAACCAAGACCAACGAGACCAAGTCGACCGCTACCTCAACCGACGGCCTGGCCAAGCACCCAGCCAAGTTTTAAACCAAGGCCTGGCTGCCAGTGTCAGTCAGGTGGTCATCTATACCATGCAAGACTTATTGGACCTTGGCAATGAAGCCCGGATGAACCAGCCCTCAACCATTGGTTGTAACTGGCAGTGGCGGATGAGCCGGCCTCAAGTTCCCCAAGCCGTTCAAGAAGAATTAACACAAATCACCGAGACTTATTTCCGTGTGAATCCCCAATTAGTTGAAGAATCATAGAAATAGAAGGAGATTATTATGCATCGAATTGAAGAATTAGCCCTCGCTACTTTTGACCGTCCCTTGAAGGACTTATCGGATCAAGAAGTCTACAAGGTTCTCTTAGACTTTGTCCAAGACCAGACCCAAGCCCAACCCCTCAACCAGTCCAAGCGCAAGCTCTACTATATCTCAGCCGAATTCCTAATCGGTAAATTGTTAACCAGTAACTTACTGAACTTGGGTTGCTACGATGAGGTCCAAGCCGTCCTGGAAGCTAACGGCCAGTCCCTTCACGACGTTGAAAAAGCTGAGAAAGAACCCTCACTAGGTAACGGCGGACTGGGACGCTTGGCGGCCTGCTTCCTCGACTCTATTGCTAGTCTGGAAATCAATGGTGACGGGGTCGGTTTGAACTACCACTTCGGACTTTTCCGTCAGGTCTTCAAGGACAACCAACAAGCCAGCCGACCTGATGCTTGGTTGGACCAGCCGACTTGGTTGAAGCCGAGCACTATCTCTTATCCGGTTCCCTTCAAGGATTTTACCTTGAAGTCGACGCTTTATGAGATTGATGTCCCGGGCTACCAACAGGCAAGTAAGAACCGCCTGCGTCTTTTTGACTTGGATAGTGTGGATGAGGCGATCATTGAAGGCGAGTCGATCCACTTTGACAAGGAGGCCATCAAGAAGAACTTGACCCTCTTCTTATATCCAGATGACTCTGACCAAGCTGGTGAATTGTTGCGGATCTACCAACAATACTTCATGGTCTCCAACGCCGCTCAACTCATTATCGATGAATCCCTAGCCAAGGGTAGCAACTTGAAGGACTTGGATGAGTATGCCGTAGTTCAAATCAACGACACCCACCCAGCCTTCATTATTCCTGAATTTATCCGCCTCTTAACCCAAAACCATGACTTAAGCTTTGAAGAAGCCTTGGAGGCAGTCACCAAGACCGTGGCCTTCACCAACCATACCATCCTAGCCGAAGCCTTGGAAAAATGGCCAATGGCTTATATTGAAGCGGTGATCCCTGAGATTGCTGCGATTATCCGTCAATTAGACCAAGTCATTCAAGCCAAGTTCCCAGACCAAGCAGCCGTTCAAGTGATCGACGCGGATGACCGGGCGCATATGGCTCATATTGCTATTCACTTCTCCAAGAGTGTCAACGGGGTTGCAGCCCTTCATACCGACATTCTCAAGGATAGTGAGTTGCATGATTTTTATCTAATCTACCCAGATAAATTCAACAACAAGACCAACGGAATCACCTTCCGTCGCTGGTTGATGGCAGCTAATCCTGGCTTGTGCGACTTATTTGACGACAAGTTAAGCAATAATTGGCGGCTTGACCATGACTTTACTGGACTCTTGGACTACCAGGATGACCTGGACACCTTGGAACAAATCAAGCAAATCAAAGAGAGCAACAAGGAAGCCCTTAAAGAGTTCTTGTATGATAACCAAGGCGTCACCCTGCATGAGAATGCTATTATCGATGTTCAAATCAAGCGATTCCATGAATACAAGCGCCAACAAATGCTGGCCTTGTATATTATCCATAAATACTTGGACATCAAGGCCGGTAACCTACCAACCAGCCCGATTACGATTATCTTTGGTGGTAAGGCAGCCCCTGCTTATATTATCGCCCAAGATATTATCCATCTGATCTTGAACTTATCTGAACTGATTGCCAAGGACCCAGACGTCAGTCCTTACCTGCAAGTCATTATGGTCGAGAACTATAACGTCACCGCCTGTGAAAAACTGGTAACCGCTGCGGATATCTCTGAACAAATCTCCCTAGCTTCCAAGGAAGCCAGCGGAACAGGTAACATGAAGTTCATGCTTAATGGAGCCTTGACCGTCTGTACTTTGGACGGCGCCAATGTGGAGATTGCCAACCTCGTCGGTGAGGACAATATCTTTATCTTTGGTAAGTCCAGCCAGGAAATCGTCGACCTCTACGCCAGTGGCGACTATGATGCTCAGGCTTACTACCAACGCCCAGCCATCCAACCTTTAGTCGACTTTATTGTTGGCCCAGAAATGATGGCTATCGGCCAAGCCGACCGCTTGGAACGCTTGCACCAAGATATCACCACCAAGGACTGGTTCATGGCTCTCATTGACCTGGAAGACTTTATCCAATGCAAGGAAGAAGCCTACCTAGCCTACCAAGACAGTCGCTCTTGGTACCAAAAGACCCTCGTCAACATCGCTAAGGCCGGCTACTTCTCCAGTGACCGGACCATCCAGCAATACGAAGAGGACATCTGGCATACTAGAGACTAAGTCATTGTCTTCTATACATAAGCGTTTCGATTGATCAATGTATTTGTTGATCGCTGATCCCTATTTCACACTAGGTAAATAGCGAAGGTCTTGGTTCAGTGGACGGATGACTCTTCCTTGAACGAGCAAAATAATTCAGATTGTTTTATCGAAACTACAAGAACAACATGAAGTAAAGCCGAGCGAAAAAATCGGGCACTCAATCAGACTAGCAGACATCGCTACTTGTATAGCAAGCTAGTTTGTAAAAAAGTGCCTGATTTTTCGATTGTTTATTGATAACTAGAACCACTCGCTGATGAGCATTCGACAAGACAATCAAGCGCTGTAAGGGTACAATTGGCTCATTCCAAAAGATAGGAGCAAAATTATGTTTTTAGCCTTCAATGAAATTAGGCATGACAAGTTGAGATATATCTTGGTTACCAGTTTGATCTTTTTGATTGCCTATTTGGTGTTTTTCTTAACAGGTCTAGCCTATGGTCTTGCCCAGGAGAATCGCATGGCCGTCGATAAATGGCAAGCGGATTATGTCCTCATGGATGAAGCTAGTGACCAGCGTTTGACCTTGTCGCGCTTTGACGCTTCGCTAGCAGAAGAAGTCCAAGCGGACAATCAAGCCTTGCTCGCTCAAAGTCAAGCGATAGCTAGCCCGACTGACGACCCTCAAGCCAAGGAAAGTGTGACGATTTTTGGTGTTGAGGAAGGCAGCTTTCTAACGCCTAACTTGATTGAAGGCCATGCCCCTCAGCAAGTCAACGATGTTGTGGTTGACCGCTCAATGAAGGATGAATTAGGCTATCAAGTAGGCGATCAGATTCAATTATCAAACACTGACCAGGCAGTCACTATCTCCGGCTTTACCGACCAAGCCAAATACAGCGTCGGGCCTGTTATCTATATGAGATTAACAGATTATCAATCGTTGATCGCAGGTCCTTCTGGAAGCCCATCAGCGAACTTAGTAAATGCGATTGTTGTTCAAGGCCAGGTCCAGCAAGTACCTGAAAGCTTAAGTACTGTTCCGATTCAAGACTTTATCCAATCCTTACCGGGTTACGCCGCTCAAAATATGACCTTTGCCTTTATGATTGGCTTCTTGGTATTAATTGCGGCAGTTGTAGTGGGTATTTTTATCTATGTCCTCACTATGCAGAAGCAGGCAGTCTTTGGTGTAATGAAGGCTCAAGGAATCTCTTCAGGCTTTATTTCCAAGTCGGTGATTGCCCAAACCTTTATTCTGGCCCTTACCGGAGTGGTCTTAGCTTTACTAGCGACCCTGGGCTCTTCTTACTTGCTTCCCGTTGCGGTTCCTTATCAGAATAATGTGGCTTTCTTACTAGGAACCTCGCTTGCCCTAATTTTCATCGCCATTGTAGCCGGACTCTTCTCGGTTCGATCCATTGTCAAGATCGATCCCTTGTCCGCCATTAGTTAGGAGGCGTCTATGTCAGCAATCCAATTAAAAGCCATCAGCAAAAAATTTAAAGATGGTTCCAAAGAAATTCAAGCCCTTCATCCGGTTGACTTAGAAGTGTCAGCTGGGGAATTTGTCGCTATTATCGGCCCTTCCGGATCAGGTAAGTCGACCTTGCTAACGATTATGGGCGGTCTGCAAACGCCAAGTTCTGGGCAAGTCTTCATTGATGGTCAAGACTTTTATTCTCTGCCGGATAAGAAGCGTTCGCAAGCCCGTTTTCAACAAATTGGCTTTATCTTGCAAGCGTCTAACCTAATCCCCTTTCTTAAGGTGGGCCAACAATTAGAATTAGTGGACCGGGTGGATCCGCGAAGCGCTAAAGCGGATGGTCCGGCCCTATTGGAGGAACTAGGTGTTAGTGACTTAGTGGATAAGTATCCTGAAGACCTATCTGGTGGTGAAAGACAACGGGTCGCAATTGCACGTGCCCTCTACAATAACCCCGCGATTATCTTGGCTGATGAACCAACCGCTAGTTTGGATACGCAAAAGGCTTACGAAGTGGTGGATATTCTCAGCCAACAAGCTAAAAACCACCAAAAAGCCATTATCATGGTCACCCATGACTTACGTTTGATCGAATCTTGTGACCGGGTCTACCAAATGGTGGACGGTCACTTATCACCATACCAGATGAATAAGGACTAGGGTGATGAAGCCGAATAAAAACTGGCTTGTTATATTTTTATTACAAGTGAGTCAGCAGATTTCAATTGGAACTGCAATCATCCACTTGTTCTTACGAGAACCAATCCAAATAATCAAGCCAGAGAGATGAGCATTTGATAGGCTCATCTTTTTTTGCAATAAGATAATCCTGTCGGCCCATGTGTGTCGATCGTTTCTCTTCAAGTCCAGACATGTTATAATACTGGTATTGTCAGAAAGGAGTGATTGGATGCACAAATTCGAACGTATTGCCCAAGATATTCAAGCGAAGATTCAAGACCGGACCTATCCCGCTGGCCAAGTCTTACCTAGCGAACACCAGCTGGCTGATCACTATCAAGTCTCCCGTGAGACCATCCGCCGGGCCTTGCGCATTCTAACCGACCAAGGAGCGATCCATAAGCAACAAGGCTATGGTTCCGTGGTGCTAGACTGGGGACACACCAATAACTTGCCGGTCAGTGGCCTGGTTAGCTACAAGGAGGTCCAAGCTCATCAAGGCGTCCAGACCCAGACCCAAGTCTTAGTGAATGAAGTCGTTGATGCGCCTTCCTTTATCCTGGACCAGGTCCCCAGTGTGAGCCCCGGTGATAAATTCATCCACCTTGTTAGGAGCCGAAGCCAAGAGGGGCAGGTGGTGATTGTCGATGAAGATTATATTCGCCAGACCATCGTTGAATCTATCCCCAATGACCGGGCTGAAGATTCGATTTATGACTACTTTGAAGGCGACCTAGGGCTGGATATTGCCTATGCCCTCAAGGAATTCAAGGCCCAGACAGCAGATAGCTATTCCCAAGCTGCCATGAAGCTAACAGCTACCGACTATGTCATGGACGTAATCAGCTATGTCTACCTAACCGACAACCGCTTCTTCCAATACACCACTTCTCACCACGCCCTGGATCACTTCTCCTTCAAGGAATTCGCCCGGCGACGCAAGTATTAAGATAGTCAAACCGATATCAAAAATACTCCTTAAAGTTAGATAAAATGAACTGACCCCCTAAAGTTGGATTTCTTGGTCCTACTTTAGGGGGTCACTCTACTAACCTTAAGGAGTGTTATTCTTTTGCTTAATTTTTTAGTTATACTGGCAAATTCTCGCTTTTTCTAACCGAGCTTATTTTTCCCTGATAAAAGCTACAACTTCATACGGTTCCAACTCAAGCCTATCCGTTAAATCTTCTACTGGTCCATTCCCAATCAATTTACGCCAAGCCAAGTCGACTTGGAAGTCACTCAGGTCAACCTGAACAGGGTCGCCGTAGAAGTTAGCTAGCAGGAGTAATTGCTGGTTCTCGTCTTCTCGAATGTAGCCCATGATTGATGGGTGGTCTAGGAAGAGGCTACGGTAAGACCCTTGGCTGATCACCGGATAGTCCTTACGCAACTGGATTAGGTTCTGGTAGTAGGCAAAGATGCCGTCTTCTTCGGCTAAGGCTTGCTCAACATTAATAGTTGAATAATTATCAGCAACTGCTAGCCAGGGCTGACCGGTGGTGAAGCCCGCGTGGGCTCCAGCGGACCACTGCATCGGGCTTCTGGAATTGTCACGAGACTTGGCTTGGATAATCGCCAATGCTTCAGACTCGCTGACTCCCTTGTCCAAGAGAATCTGGTAATTGTTCAAGGTCTCAATGTCTTGGAAAGCCTCAATGGTAGAATAATCAGGGTTGGTCATCCCAATCTCTTCTCCCTGGTAAACATAAGGCGTTCCTCGCATCAAGTGAATGGCCGTTGCTAGCATGGTCGCCGTCTCATAAGGATAGTTAACCACATCCCCGAAGCGACTGTTGGCTCTGGGTTGGTCATGGTTGTTCCAGAAGAGAGCATTCCACCCTCCCTCTCTGGACATCCCCACTTGCCATTCATCCAAGATCCGCTTTAATTCCAGGAAGTCAAAAGGCATCTGCGTCCACTTGTCCCCTTCTTGGTAGTCTACCTTAAGGTGGTGGAAGCTGAAGATCATATCCAATTCCTCGCGTTGGGGAGCCGTGTACTTGATCCCCTCAGCGACACTGGTTGAGGACATCTCGCCGACAGTGACAATCCCTTCATATTGTCCAAAGGTCTCTCGCTTCAACTCCTGAACCCACTCATGGACGATCGGCGTATCCGTATAGAGGGCCTTCTCCTGGGCACTGCCGGGCTCTTGACTATCGACAAAGTCAACCTTACCAATCACATTCAAAACATCAAAGCGCAAGCCTTTGACCCCTCGGTCCAACCAGAAACGAACCACTTCATAGAGAGCCTGGCGAACATGGGGGTTATGCCAATTCAGGTCAGCCTGATGCAGGTCGTAGAGCCTTAAGTAATAGAGGTCCGTCTCCCCAAAAGGCTCCCAAGCAGGCCCACCAAACTTGGACTCCCAATTAGTCGGCAGGCTACCATCCGGCTTAGCCGGCTTCAAATAAAAGAAGTCTTGGTAGTATTTATCGCCAGCTAGGGCTTTTTGGAACCAGTCATGGTAGGTGGAGCAATGATTTAAGACCATGTCTAGCATAATCCCAATGCCCCGCTTATCCGCTTCCTGGATCAATTGGTCTACATCTTCCAGGGTCCCATAACGGGGGTCAACCGCCGTGTAATCACTAATATCATAGCCATTATCATACTGGGGAGATGGGTAGAAGGGGTTCAGCCAGATCATATCAATCCCCAAGCGCTCCAAGTAATCCAAACTTTGGATAACCCCTTGGATATCCCCCATCCCATCGCCGGTTGTATCTTTAAAAGACTTAGGATAAGCCTGGTAGATGGTCATTGTTTCTTTTGTCATATTCTTTCCTCCTCGAAGCAAGGCCCGAGCCAAGCGCGTCTGCTGGTTCGGGCCTCAATCAATCTAAGCGTCAATTATTTATTAAAGAATGGAATCTTGAAGTCAATCCCCTTGTCCGTTAAGAAGCCAGCCTTATAGAAGGCAAGCGTTAAGACAAAAGGGACCACTAAAGCTACCGCCATAGCAACAAAGAACATGGCCATTGAATCCAAGTGGATCACCAGGAAGCCGGGTAGGCCTCCGACCCCGATCGAATTAGACTGGATACCAAAGGTCGTTGAGATTAGACCCGCTAGACCGGACCCAATCATAGCTGCCACAAAGGGATAGACATACTTCAAGGTTACCCCGAACATGGCCGGTTCCGTGACTCCCAAATAAGCAGAAATGGCTGAAGGAATGGTAATCTGGCTTTCTTCAGCGTCTTGGCGGGTCAACCACCAGACAGCTAGAACGGCAGATCCTTGGGCAATATTTGACAAGGCAATCATCGGCCACAAGCCAGTGGTTCCTGTATCGGCAATCAACTGACTGTCGATGGCATTGGTCATATGGTGCAGTCCCGTAATAACTAATGGGGAATAAAGGGCCCCAAAGATAAAGCCAAAGGCCCACTTGAAGGAACCTTCTAGGCCAGCTAGCACCACCTTGGAAATCAAGTCACCCAACCACCAGCCCACTGGACCCAGTACAGTATGAGCTAGGATCACCGCTGGTAGAAGCGAGAGGAAGGGAACCAGAATCATCGATAAATACTCTGGAACCACCCGGCGCCAGAAGCGTTCCAAGTAGGACAAGGCCACTCCAGCAAACATAGCCGGTAAGACTTGAGCTTGATAGCCAATCATATCTAATTGGAAGAAGCCAAAGTCCCACTGAGGCACCTCCCCACTAGCAAGAGCCCCTGCTGCCCCATAAGCGTTCAAGAGTTGCGGTGAGACCAGGGTAATCCCTAGGACAATCCCTAGGATCTGAGTGGTCCCTAACTTACGCGTCACCGACCAAGTAATCCCGACTGGTAAGAAGTGGAAAATCGCTTCACCTGGTAACCATAAGAAAGAGTTAACCCCTGCCCAGAAGGGTGAAACATCAACAATCCGGTTCCAGATTGGTTCTCCTTCCGCCGTTACTTGGGCGACCCCGTCAACTACTTGTTGACCCAAGGCAGAAAAGCCGACCCCTTCTAAAATATTACGAAAGCCTAGAATCAATCCCCCACAAATAATAGCTGGAATAATAGGCGCAAACACCTCAGCCAAGAAAGCCATCAGGCGCTGCCACCAGACTTGGTTGCTTTCAGCAGCCTGCTTGACGTCTTCTTTGGAACCGGCACTCGCACTCGAATACTTGGCGAAATCTTGATAGAAATCCGCCACATCATTACCAACAATCACTTGGAATTGACCGGCTTGAGTGAAAGTCCCCTTCACCGACTTCAGGGACTCAATCCCTTCAATATCTGCTTGGTCATTATCCTTCAAGGCAAAGCGCATCCGCGTGGCACAATGAGTGACCGCTTGAATATTATCGTCGCCTCCGACTAACCGCAAGAGCTCTTTGGCATCTTGATCAAACTTCCCCATACTCTCTCCTCCTTAATGATAGACGCTTGTCTAGACAAGTTTGACTAAAGTTTATCATGTATTCGCTTACATAGCAAGAAGAACTTCCCTGACAAAGAAAAAAGCTGGCCCCGTAAAGGGTCAGCAATCAGTCGGTTTATAAGTAATCATCGGGGCCTAAGATTTCTTGGGCGGCCTGGTAGATCCAAGAATAGGTCTCGGCATCAGGCATGGCCTTAATATAGTAGACCCGACTAGGAATCGATTCAGGTAGATAATAACTAGACATAATGATCTGATAAGGATTATCCCGGGATAATTCTTGCCAGTTCAAGGGCTGATGTTGGACGTGGACATTGACAAAGTTCTTGATCGTCGGTTCAAGGGCAGCCTTGTATTCCAAATCATAATGATAATTACCGGTATAGATTAAAAGGTCGATGACCCGATCTTTACTCAATTCCTTGATTGTATTTGGCCAGATCAACAAGTAATAGAAGACCAGCGTTTGGGTAATATGCTCTTCTCGTGGCATAGTGACTCCTAATTCATGGACAAAGGTCTCGATTGCCACTTGTACGTCCCTTAGATAGGTAGGATTGATCTCCCCGATTTCTTCCACTAAGTTACTCTCATGGGCAATCGGATCATCGACAATAATATTAATGGTTCCATGGACAATCCGGCACAAGTTATAGATCGTCAAGGCAATCAACTGCATATCGGACTCATCAACTACCTGGAAGTCATAAGCTCTCTTGAGTCTCTTCATCTCCAATTGAAAGTTAGCAATCGCTTGTAGAGCCTCAGGTTGGTCTTGATAATTACGCTCTAATTGGTCGATATTAATCATGGTCGAATCCCCCACCAGACCCGGCACCACTTGAGGGATCACTTCCATCAAGGGATAGTCGCGGTCCTGAGCCGTTAAATTAGCAAACAAGTCCTGCCCTTCTAATAGGGCCTGCAACTTCTGATTAGAAATGGTCCACTCCTGCGAATCCAACTTAAAACCTAATACATAACTTTCAAAGTTGAAGGCGATTTGAATATAGACCAAGGGATTCGAGGTGAAAACCTTCAGATAGGGCGATTGACTAGCCATTAATTGGTAGAGTCGGATAGCTTCCTCCAAGCTAATATGTTGGAAAGGCCAATCAACCACCGAATAGAAGTGGGTAATAAAGAATGGACCCGCCAAGCGTACCAATAATTCTGACCCCTTAATCCCCAGTGGTGAAGTAGTTACTTCCAGGTCCAGATCAATAGCTCTAGCAAAGTCATTGATCTGCTTGACTGCCCGATAGATGGAACTGCGCGAGACGAAGAGCTTCTGACTCACTGACTCGACGGGTTGACCCGTATGGTAGAGCAATTCATTGAGAATGCGGAAGTTGATCGACTGCTGGCTAAAGCGTCTAAAATAAAAGCTATCGGGTACGTCACGGTGGAACTCCAAGTTCACCCCGGCCCCAGATTGCAAGATGGTTACCTGATCACCAAAAAGCCGGCGGATATCGGTTAAATCCGTCATGATGGTTCCCTTGGCACACCCTAACAAGTTCGCTAGGTCTTGATAAGTATAATAAGCGTGCGGCTCCTTACGGAAAACATTAATTATCTCTAACTGTCGCCGGTCCTTGCTTGAAAGTAATCGGATCATCTAGTCACTCCCCTCCCTCACTAATCATCACTAGTCTTAATTATAGCATATTCCCTATACCTCAATAAAACATTAACACTGAAGCTATGAGTATCCCTTAGTTTAGCCCCCAAGTCAAGTTATACAACTGGTCTTATTATTTATATTCTATGAACCGAACAACTTAATAATCTTTATATTAAACTTATCTAATCTATATCATCCTTCTCAATAATTTATGGACTGCTCTCACACTATTAAAAAGTGATAAAATTGATAAATCAGCTGAGAAAGGTCAGATTGAATTCATTCGTCCTTATAAAAAATTAAAAAACTAGACACAGGTAATCCTAAACACACCCTCACAAAATAAACAGACCCCCTAAAGTTAGGCTCAGAGCGACCACTTTAGGGGATCAGTTCAAACTGTAAGAAAAATTATAGTGACGACACTAGTCAGCTAGCTAAGCGGTCACATGCGCTTGGACAAACTCATCAATCAAACGGGCCATTTCCTCATATTGAGTCAAGTACAGTAAATGATCCCCTTCTAGAGTATGAACTTGAACGTTTTCTGGATCTTCGGATAGAGACTTGTGTTGGTCTTCCCATGATTCGGTGATTTGTGGTATTCCTTCCCGGCGCATTTCCATATCACGAGCCGAGTCTTCTGCCAATAAGTACATCGCTGGTACTTGTTTTGGTATTTTTAAGCTTTCAGCATCTTTTAAGTTTTGGTTGGATCGCTGGATTTCATCGGTAACAGTTGAGTTTCCTGCTAATATGTAAGCTAGGGCCTTGTATTGTTCGTTGACATCAGCATCCACATCAGGAATTGTTGGCAGATACTGCAACTCTGAACGAATATCTTCGCTACCAGCTGCCATAAATGTCACTTCTTGACCACCGTTCATCATCGGCGTACTGGAGTCAATACCGATAACACCCGCCACTTTTTCGGGGTGGTATTTAGCATATTGGGCAGCGTAAATACCCGACATGGAGTGCGCCACTAGGGTGACCTTGTCTAAGCCTAATTGCTCAATTGACTCATTTAATTCGGAGACAATATTTTCAGTGGTTCTCGGCTCATCGGTCATATCGCTTAGTCCATAACCGAAAGGTTCTACAACTACTACATGGTATTTCTTTGCTAATCGGTCGATCAAATTCTTATGAGTTAAGACTTGGCTGTATTCACTCATTCCCGGCATAAAAAGCAGGGTTGGTTTGCTTTTATCACCCGCTTCATAGACATTCATTTGCTTGCCTTTAACAGTAAGCTTATGGCCATAATCCTTGATCTCTGCCAAATCTTCTGGGTCAACCGGATCAGCACTCGGTGCTTGCTCACTGGTGACAATTGCTCCAGCAGGAGCTTGCATAGCTTCGCCAGTCGCTTCACTTTCTTGGCCTGCTTGACTTGCTGTCGGTTCGCTTGTTACAGCTGCCTCCTCAGAGACCACTGCGTTTCCTTGGGCTTCAACAGACATCTCTTCAGCCAAGGCTGGACCCGCGTGGCTGGACACACCGGCCACACTAAGGCCCAACATGAGGGCTGTAACTAATCGCTTATAGGTCATATAGGTTCCTCGCTTTCTTTTACTGGCTTCATTATAGCTAATTCTAAACAAAGACGTGTGAATAACATGTAAGCGATTTAAGAATTTTTAACGACTAAACTACGAATCTCATTGTGAAAGAAGGCTCCAACTGCTTGATTTTTATGAATCTTTTCATTGATTATTCATTGCTTCTATTAAGCTTACGTGATACTTTTTAGCCACAACTTCTAATCCAATAGTAGAATAAAGGAGAAACATCATGAAAAAACATAAATTAATGCTAGCAGCCGCTTGCCTGTGGGGACTCCTGATAGCTCCCATGGCCCAAGCTTGTACGGGAGTCTATGTTGGCAGTGACCTCACCAATGATGGCAGTACCATGTTTGCTCGAACCGTTGATCTGGAACAATACCATAACCAACGCTTTAAAATTTTTCCAAGAGGACAAGTAAAAAAAGGTGAGACAGTAACGAATCCAGCTACTAATAATATCTTTAACTACACCGCTAAGCGTGACTCTCTCCAGTATATGGCGCTTCCGGATGAATTAGAATCACAACCCCATATTGGCCTGTATCAATCGGCTGGATTCAACGAAAAAGGCTTAGCCATTGATGCAACCGTGACAACTTATACCAATCGTAAAATCCAACAGGTCGACCCCTTCCTCAAAGACGGCTTAAATGAAACCATGATTACTAATTATTTACTGGGCCAGGCCACTTCAGTAGAAGAAGCCTTTGAGCTGCTTGATACAAGCTTAAAGGAGCAGGGAGCCTCTGAAGGAATGGGCTTAATGATTGCTGATAAAGACCAGGCTTGGTATATGGAAGTCCTCTCTGGCCACCAATATGTGGCAATGAAGATGCCTAAAGATAAATATGCTGTCTTTCCTAATTCTTTGTTTATCCAAGATATAGACTTAGACAAACCTGATCAATACAGCGCTTCAAAAGATCTCATCAAAACAGCTAAACAAGCTAATAGCCTAGTAACGGACCAAGAGGGACGCATCCAAGTAGCTTCCTCTTATGCCACCGAAGTGTCTACTGATACCATCAGCCGCTATTGGGCAGGTGTTTATCAATTAGATCCCGAGGCTGATAATCCTCTCAAGGAGAACTTAAACAAAGAAGAATTAATCAAGCATTACCGCGATATCAAGACCCTACCATTTTTAAGAGAAATGAAAACAGTTAACCATAAACTAACCATCAAAGATTTAATGGCTTTCCAGCGTAATCGCTTTCAAGGATTGGACTATACACCCTCTGACAATCCCAAGTCTTTTGGCGCCGACCAAGACCCCGAAAAAGCTAAAAAATCCCTGCATCCCATTGGTAATAGTGGCACCATGCAAGGACATATCTTCCAACTCCATTCGGATATGCCCCAGGAAATTCCAGGAGCTATGTGGTTAGCGATGGCTAGCCCGACAACCTCCCCTTACCTGCCATTTTTTGCTGGCATGCAAGAGACCATTCCAGCTTATCAAGTTGAATCCGCCCGTCAATTTCATCCCGATTCCTTCTATTGGAATGCACATGAAATCTTCAATGCCATGGTGGCTGATGAAGTGCAAATGCGCCAACCCATCCAAGACAAAATCAAGGACATGGAAGCTAAGGGTATCGCCGACTACGAATCCATGCGCCAAGAAATCAAGAAGAAGTACCAAGAAGATCCCCAAGCAGCCCTCCAATGGCTCACCGAAACCAGCAATCAATACGCTCAAGCAGTGTTTGAAAAGGTAGTGCAGTTGAGAAAAGATTTATTAGGAGAGAACGGGGAATAGATAAAAATAGACCAGGCAGTCACCTGCCTGGTCTATTCATTTATATTCGATTAATATTACTTATCAGCTAAGTTGTAGAAGCTTTCAAGTCCGTTGTACTGAGCTAATTCACCTAATTCATCTTCGATGCGAAGTAATTGATTGTATTTAGCCATACGGTCAGTACGAGAAAGTGAACCAGTCTTGATTTGACCTGCGTTTGTTGCTACCGCAATGTCAGCAATGGTTGAATCTTCTGTTTCACCTGAACGGTGAGAAACAACAGCTGTGTAACCAGCTTCTTTAGCCATTTCAATCGCGTCAAAGGTTTCCGTTAAAGTACCGATTTGGTTAACTTTGATTAGGATTGAGTTAGCAACGCCTTCTTTGATACCACGTGCTAGGTAGTCAGTGTTAGTTACGAATAGGTCGTCCCCAACTAATTGAACCTTGTCACCGATTAGGTCTGTTAAGACTTTAAAGCCTTCCCAGTCATTTTCGTCCATACCATCTTCAATAGAGATGATTGGGTACTTTTCAACTAATTCAGCAAGGTATTCAGCTTGTTCTTGAGAGTTGCGTTTAGCTCCAGCTTCACCTTCGAATTTAGTGTAGTCGTATACACCATCTTCATAGAATTCTGAAGCGGCACAGTCAAGGGCTAAACGAACGTCTTTACCTGGTTCTAGGCCTGCTTGACGGATTGCTTCTAAGATTGTTTCGATCGCGTCTTCTGTTCCATCGAATTCAGGAGCGTATCCACCTTCATCACCAACAGCTGTATTCAAGCCACGTCCCTTAAGGATCTTAGCAAGGTTGTGGAATACTTCTGCACCCCAACGTAGAGCTTCCTTGAATGTAGGAGCGCCAACTGGCATGATCATGAACTCTTGGAAAGCGATTGGAGCGCTTGAGTGAGATCCACCGTTAACAATGTTCATCATTGGTGTAGGCAATACTTTCGTGTTGAATCCACCTAAGTAGTGGTATAGAGGAACACCAGAGTAATCAGCAGCAGCACGAGCAGCAGCAATTGATACCGCTAGAATAGCGTTAGCTCCTAATTTACCTTTGTTTTCAGTTCCGTCTAATTCGATCATGATCTTGTCGATCACTAATTGGTTACGAACATCAAGGCCGATAATAGCATCTGCAATGACTTCGTTAACATTATCAACTGCCTTCGTTACACCCTTACCTAAGTAACGGTCTTTGTCGCCATCACGTAACTCAACTGCTTCGTGTTCACCTGTAGAAGCACCTGAAGGAACGATTCCACGTCCAAAAGCACCGCTATCAGTTGTGATTTCTACTTCAACTGTTGGGTTACCGCGAGAGTCCAATACTTCACGAGCATAAACATTTGTAATTAATGGCATAGTTTTATTTCTCCTTTATCTGTTTGCTTACATTGTAAGCTTTTTTGACTGTTATTGCAAAAACATTTGGAAACAATTAGTGTTTGATGATGGATTGACCGGTCATCTCTTCTGGTTGGTCAACTCCTAGTAGATCAAGCATGGTTGGAGCTAGGTCTGCTAAGATACCGCCGTCGCGCAATTCAACACCTTCTTTGGTCACAATGACCGGAACTGGGTTGGTTGTGTGAGCGGTCATTGGGTTACCTTCTAGGTCTACCACTTCATCTGAGTTACCGTGGTCAGCAGTAATAATAGCTGCACCACCCTTAGCTAAGATCAAGTCCACCACTTCACCTAGACACTCATCCACGGCTTCAATAGCCTTGACGGTTGGTTCTAACATACCAGAGTGCCCGACCATATCTGGATTGGCGAAGTTTAAGATGATGGCATCAATGGTATCTTCATTGATCTTATCAACCAAGGCATCCTTGACTTCGTAGGCAGACATTTCTGGTTTTAAGTCATAGGTGGCTACCTTTGGTGAAGGGATCAAGATACGCTCTTCGCCTTCGAATTCCTCGTGACGGCCCCCTGACATGAAGAAGGTCACGTGTGGATACTTCTCTGTTTCGGCGATCCGCAATTGAGTCTTACCAGCCTTGGCTAAGACTTCACCAATGGTATTAACCAAGTCTTGCTTCTTGAAGACAATATCACCGTGCACTTCATCGCTATAAGGCGTGAAGGTCACAAAGTATAAGTCTTCAGGACGGTCTGAAACGTCAAAACCATCAAATTCCGGTTGGCTAATAGCCTTAGACAATTGGATAGCCCGGTCTGGACGGAAGTTGAAGAAGACTACGGAGTCGCCATCTTCAATGGTTCCAACCGGCTGGCCGTCTTCTTCGATATAGAAAGGTACGACGAATTCATCATAGACTTCCTTCTCATAAGAATCCTTGATTCCAGCCACCGCATCGCTGATCGCATGGCCACGGCCACGAACAATCGCGTCATAGGCTTGTTGAACCCGTTCCCAACGGTTGTCTCGGTCCATGGCGTAATAACGACCTGATACAGAAGCAATCTTACCAACACCCACTTCATCCAAGACATCTTGCAAGTCTTGAACAAAGCCAGCTGCGGTAGAAGGACCTACATCACGGCCATCTAAGAAGGCATGGATGAAGACCCGGTCTAAGCCGCGTTCTTTAGCCATCCGAACCAGGGCAAAGAGGTGTTCATAGTGAGAGTGAACCCCACCATCAGACACCAAGCCCATTAAGTGAAGGGCCTTACCTGATTCCTTGGCACGGTCAATGGCCTTAACTAACTCAGGCGCTTCATAGATAGATCCATCCTTGATGGCATTATTGATTCGGGAAAGGGATTGATAGACAATCCGACCCGCACCAATATTCATATGCCCCACTTCAGAGTTCCCCATCTGACCTTCTGGAAGTCCTACGTGTTCACCATCGGCCCGCAATTGATTGTGCGGAAATTCCGCCCAGTAGCGGTCGAAGTTAGGCTTGTTGGCTGCTTTGACAGCGTTCCCTTTTACTTCATCCCGAATAGCAAAACCATCTAATATTATTAAAGCAACAGGTGCTTTACTCATTAATTAATCGCCTCCAAAAGAGCTAAGAATGAATCCGCTTGTAAGCTAGCGCCACCAACTAAGGCTCCGTCAATGTTTTCTTGAGCCATGTATTCAGCAATGTTTTCTGGTTTAACAGATCCACCGTATTGAATACGAACCTTGTCAGCCAATTCTTGACCAGCTACTTCCGCAACAGTTGCACGAACCACGCCACAAGTCTCGTTAGCTAGTTCAGCTGAAGAAGATTTACCCGTTCCAATTGCCCAGATTGGCTCATAAGCAATCACAAGGCTCGCAATTTGGTCTTCACTTAGACCTTCCAAGGCAGCCTTAACTTGACCAGATACGAAGTCTTGAGTTTCCCCCGCTTCTTGCTGTTCAAGGGTTTCACCACAACAAATAATAGGTGTCATTCCATTCTTGAAGATGGCATGTGCTTTCTTATTGATCTCTTCGTCTGTTTCACCGAAGTATTCACGGCGTTCAGAGTGGCCGATAATAACGTATTCAACCCCTAAGTCAGCTAATGCCTTAGGACTAGTCTCACCCGTATAAGCTCCTTCATCTTCCCAGAAGCAGTTTTGAGCGGCAGCTTGAAGAACAGATCCTTCGGCTTCCTTCTTAATTGTCTCTAGGAAAAGGGCAGGAGATCCCACCACTGAATCTACCTTGTCCGCACTTGGAAGCTTGTCTTTAACAGCCTCTACAAAAGCTTTCGCTTCGCTAGCTGTCTTGTTCATCTTCCAGTTACCCGCAATAATTGGTTTACGTGACATCTAATCTCTCCTTTTAATTATTGACCTAGCAAAATTATTTATCAGCAATCGCTTCAATACCTGGAAGTTCTGCCCCTTCTAAGTATTTAAGTGAAGCACCACCACCGGTTGAGATGTGGCTGAATTCATCTTCGAAGCCTAACTTGCTAACAGCAGCTGCAGAGTCTCCCCCACCAACAATGGTTGTAGCATCGTCTAATTTAGCGATGGCCTTACATACACCAATCGTTCCATGAGCAAAGGCTGGAATTTCAGATACACCCATTGGGCCATTCCAGACAACAGTCTTGGCATCGGCTAAGATTTCGCTGTATAGTTCAACGGTCTTCGGTCCGCAATCTAGACCTTCCCATTCCGCAGGAATCTCATCCACAGAAACGATTTGCGTGTTAGCATCATTAGAGAAGTCATCCGCTACTGTGATATCCACTGGTAAGACTAACTTATCTCCAGACTTAGCTAATAAATCAGCTGCTAACTCTAGACGGTCGTCTTCAACGAGAGAGTTACCAATTTCTTTTCCTTGAGACTTCAAGAAAGTATAGGCCATTCCCCCACCAATTAAGACTTTATCGGCTTTTTCTAATAATTTTTCGATCACTTTGATCTTATCAGAAACCTTAGCTCCTCCGACAATCGCTACAAATGGACGCTTAGGATTATCAACGGCTTCACCGAAGAATTTTAATTCTTTTTCGATCAAGAAGCCAACACCAGAATCTAAGTTAGAAGCAATTCCAACGTTAGAAGCGTGAGCACGGTGAGCCGTACCGAAGGCATCGTTAACAAAAACGTCACCTAGGCTAGCCCAGTACTTACCAAGTTCTGGATCATTACCAGATTCTTTCTTGCCATCAATATCTTCGTAACGCGTATTTTGAACAAGCAAGACATCGCCTGCTTGAAGGGCTTTAACCTTAGCTTCTAATTCTTCCCCACGTGTTTCAGGTGAGAAAACAACTTCCTTATCCAATAACTTGCTTAAGTGCTCTGCCACTGGACGTAGGTCGTTAGCTACCTTATCTTCTTCAGTCTTTACTTTACCCATATGAGCAAACAAGACTAGCTTAGCGTCTTGGTCAATCAAGTAGTTTAATGTTTCTAATGAAGCAACGATACGGTTATCATCCGTAATCTGACCATCTTCCATCGGTACGTTATAGTCCACACGAACTAGGACTGTTTTACCTGCTACATCTAAGTCTCTGACTGTTTTTTTGGTCATATTCATTCTCCTTTTCTTAAAGAAATAGCGGGAAGACAACGCCTGTCTCCCCGCCTCGTCTGGATAGACGTTCTAAACTACTATCAAATTATAGCTTAGCGAAGTACTCTAATGTACGAACTAATTGAGCAGTGTATGACATTTCGTTATCATACCAAGAAGCAGTCTTAACTAATTGCTTACCGTCAACTTCTTGAACGTTTGTCAATGTAGCATCGAATAATGAACCAAAGCTCATTCCTACGATATCAGAAGAAACGATTGGATCTTCATTGTAACCAAATGATTCGTTAGCTTCTTCCTTCATTGCAGCGTTAACTTCTTCAACTGTAACGTCTTTTTCTAAGATTGCATAGAATTCTGTAATTGAACCTGTAGCAACTGGTACACGTTGTGCAGATCCGTCTAATTTACCATTTAAGTGTGGTAATACTTGACCTACTGCCTTAGCAGCACCTGTTGTGTTAGGGATAATGTTTTCAGCAGCTGCACGCGCACGACGTTTGTCACCTTTACGGTGTGGTGCGTCAAGGGTGTTTTGGTCCCCAGTGTAAGCGTGGATTGTAGACATTAGACCTTGTTTGATTCCAAAGTGCTTGTCTAAAGCTGCTGCTAGAGGAGCTAGACAGTTAGTTGTACATGAAGCACCAGAGATAACTGTTTCGTCTCCTGTTAGGATGTCATGGTTAGTGTTGTAAACGATAGTTGGTACATCTGATCCACCTGGAGCAGTGATAACCACTTTCTTAGCGCCACCTTGTAAGTGAAGCTCAGCTTTTTCTTTAGATGTGAAGAAACCAGTTGCTTCTAGAACGATTTCAACCCCTAAGTCACCCCATGGGATTTCGTTTGGATTAGGTTGGCTGTATACTTTAACTTCTTTACCGTTAACTTTGAAGGCACCTTCTTCAACTTCAACTTCGCCTTCGAAGCGTCCTTGAGTTGTATCGTATTTTAATAAGTGTGCTAACATATCAGGATCTGTTAAGTCGTTGATTGCTACAACTTCAATTCCTTCAACGTCTTGAATACGACGGAATGCTAAACGCCCAATACGTCCAAAACCATTAATACCTACTTTTACTGTCATAAAGTAAATCTCCTCCTTAAGGATATAAAATTATTCTAAAGGGTTCCCCCATTTAAAACCATATTTGCTAAGCTTGCATCGCAGACCAACCAACCCCTACTGGGGATTAATTGGTAGAAACCTTTAATAGCTTGGGCCTTACTAGCCCCACCGACAACGGTAATGATAAGTGGAATATGTTCCAAGTCAGCTAACTGCAAGCCAATACGCGGGTAAGTAACCACCGGATTACCTTCCAAGTCATAGAAGGTCCCAAAAGCTTCACCTACCGCTTCTTGATTAATCACAGCTTGTTGTTGATCATCCGTGATGTCCCGTCTTTGAGCCATCACTTCTGCTTGACCTACACTTAATAAGAGACAATCTGCCTGCCGACTCATCTCAATCGCCCGAGCAATTGATGGATCCTTCAGTAAGAGTTCTGAAGTCTCAATCGCTAAGTTCTCGGGCATAAAGAGGGGCACATAATTAGATCGTGTCCGCTCGGCCATCAAACCGCCAACTGAATTGGATTGAATCTCTACAGTTCCCCCAAATCCGCCCCTTGTGGGTACAAAAGTTAGGTCCCGCTTATAAGATAAGTCTGGACTAAAGGCGGTCGCGATATTAGCTAGTGTTGAACCACCAGTCACTGCCACGACACACTCACCTAACTTCAAGTGACGAATTAAGAGCTGTTGAACGGCCCGGCCCATCAATTGATAGACAAGACTATCTTCTTCAGCATTACCCGGAACCACCACACAATGGGCAATCCCCAAGTAGTCTCGTAGTTGATGCTCCAAGTCATAGAGTCGATAAGATTCTGGGCTCCCTACGAGTTCATCTTGTATCGTTGTCAAAAGCCTCCGACCATAATCAGTCAACTGGATTCCCTGACGGGTTGTATCCACAATATGACTGCCTTTAAGATAGTCGATATTGGTCCGTAAACTTCGCTCAGTCATCTGAACTTCCTTAGCCAACATCTGACGGCCAATCCGGCTCTTGGATTCAGCTAAAGTGAACATAATTCTTAAACGCTTATTAAAGACCTCATCAACATCTGGTACAACTGCTTGCAAAAGAGAAAAAACATCCTTCATCGTCTTCCCCCTTCATGGTCGAACAATGTCCAGTTCCAACCCATCCGGGTCAGCGCTCGGTTCAATTACATCATCCGTCCATATATTATATAATATCATGACTTTAAGTATTATTCAAACAAATCGGGCTTTTTAATTCCCTTAGATCTTATTTTTGTTGGGCGCTTTTTGTCCATCTGATAAATTTTCATTATATCCCTTTTGTTATGCCTTATTTATGGAAATGGAATAGTAAGTTTTTCAGCCTTAGTGCACAATCAACAAAAAAAGACCCAGTCTTGAAGACTAGGTCTGATGAAATTTAATTTATATTTTATTTTTTACTAGCTTCTTCCTTGAGCTTCTTGGAAGAGACCATGATCTCATCGATGATACCGTATTCTTTGGCTTCCTCAGCTGTCATCCAGTAGTCACGGTCCATATCTTTTTCCACTTTTTCTGGATCTTGGCCTGATCGTTCAGCTAGCACGCCCTTGAGACGCTCTTTTGTTAATAAGATATGCTTGGCGGTGATCTCAATTTCTGATGCTTGCCCTTGAACCCCACCTAGTGGTTGGTGGATTAGAACTTCGGAATTCGGTAAGGCGAAGCGTTTACCCTTAGCTCCCCCAATCAATAGAATTGAACCCATTGAAGCAGCTAGACCGGTCACAATCGTTACCACATCCGCATTCACAAACTGCATGGTATCATAGATAGCCATACCAGCGGTCACTGAGCCACCTGGGCTGTTGATATAGATGTAGATATCTTTTTCAGGGTCTTGAGCGTCTAGGAATAAGAGCTGAGCAATGACACTGTTGGCCATTTGGTCATTCACTTCCCCACTCAGCATAATAATACGGTCAATTAATAAGCGAGAATAAATATCATAAGCACGTTCCCCACGGGACGTCTGTTCAATAACTGTAGGTACTAACATACATAACCTCCTATGCTTTAATTCTTATTCATTATAACGATATGGTCAAAGAAGGTCAAGTAGAAGGATCACTCGTTAGAAAAAAGAGGGAGGCATTTAGGTACCAAATTTATTTTGTGGTCAATAGACTGAACTATTTAGATACCAAATTGGTTTCGTAGCTAATAGATCAATTCATTTAGATGTCAAAATTTTTTCGCACCCAATAGATCAACTCATTTAGATACCAAACTTATTTCGCACCTAATAGACCAAATTATTTAGATGCCAAAATTTTTTCGCACCTAATAGATCAACTCATTTAGATACCAAATTTATTTCGCACCTAATAGATCAACTCATTTAGATACCAAATTAGTTTCACACCCAATAGACCAAGACATTTAGATGCCAAATTAGTTTCACACCTAATAGACCAAGACATTTAGATACCAAATTAGTTTCACACCTAATAGACCCATCGAAACAAAAAATCCCGGCCCATTTGATATGGATCGGGATTGCTTGGACAAGACTTATTCAGTTACTTGTTTTCCATCGTAGTATCCGCAAGATGGGCATACACGGTGGCTGAGTTTGAACTCACCACATTGTGGGCATGCTGTCATTCCTGGGATTTGTAATTTCTTATGCGTACGACGTTTTCTCTTAGCTGCTTTTGATGTTTTTCTCTTTGGTACTGCCATTACTTACACCTCCTGTTGGTCTGGTCATTCCTTGGATGAATCGGTGGAATCATCCAATAGCGTCTTCAAGGCTTGAAAGCGTGGATCGACTGTATTTTCTTTGGCTGCTTCACGTTGAAGGGCCAAATCTTCTTCAGTAATTACTGTCCAATCATCTCCAGATGGAAAGTCTCCCGCTTCTTCACCTTCAGCCAAAACTCGATTCGGAATATTCAAGAGAATGGAATCGATGGCTACTTCATCTAAATCAATATAATCATGTGTCAACACCAAGGTCGTCTCTTCTGATAGAAGATCCTCTGGATGGTCGTCTTCTTCATAGACATACCGCTCCTTGACTGGTACTGACAAATGGATGGTTACGGGTTTTAGACTACGAGTGGATGGTACAGTGACTGTCGCATCAACTTCCCCATGCAGATACACCGAAGCATCTACAAGAGTGAAGTATCCAGCAATTGAAACCGAATCAACTGCCAGGATCTGGTCATTACGATTCATCAATTCTTCATCAACTTCAAGATCATGCTGGAAGCTGACAACATCTTCTGGATGTTCTTTAATTTCACGAATCGTCCATTTCATCTTTATCACCTCTAAAACGACAAGATTAATTATAGGCAATAATTCAAATCTTGTCAATATTCTTAATCTAATTTTCCAGACTTTTCCGCGTCTGGGGATATCCTCTATACTCTCTATCCAAAAGAGCCTGGTCACTCAGTAAATCTTGAATCTGACTGGCCTTGATCGTCAAGACGTAGCGATCCACCAGGTTCTGGCGGTAATTACTCATCAAGATCACCCCCAAGTGGTCGCGCTGCTGGTTCAGGTAAGCCCGCCCCTCAGGGCTAAAGGCCAATAAACGTAAGAGGGGAGCTTCTTCTTGTCGCCTTAATTCCTCTTCCCAATCAGCTTGGCTGATCCCTAACAAGACCATCATCAATAAGCGCCGGATGCTGGCCCGGCTCCAACGCTTAGAAGTTAAGCGATCCTCCAAGTCTTGAAAAGTCTGAGCCTGGCTGATCTCCTGATAGACCTTCACTTCAAAGCCTTCCTTCATGCCCTGAATCTGGGCTAAGCCTTTAGGCCCTAAGACAAGGCACTGATACTTCAAATAAGGAAAGTAAGCACTAATTGAAGGCTGGAACTGGCCTGCAAGTGCTTGAAGAGTCATTCCCGGTAGCCCTTGAAGCCTCTCCAGCTCTCCTCCATTTTGTTGCAGCTGTTGACGGATTTGACTGCCGCTTAGAATTTCCCGGCCTTGGCCGTCCCTTTGATAGCGAGGCAAGCTATAGAGCTTCATAGGACGGGCCAACTTTTGGTTACTCTTATAATATTGAATATTCAACAAATGGTTGGGTTGGCTAGGATCAAAGCCTAGATCCTGATAGCCCGGCAGACCCGCTAGAGCCTGCTGGTAGCTACTCGCATAGCTTAAGCCCTGCTTAAGGAGCGTCTGCAAGCACCGGTCAAAAAGAGCTTGGTGGCCCGCTTCCAGCTGAGCCAGAGCCTCTAGATCTTGAGTCCCGGCCACTTCGCTACCAAAGACTAGACAGTCAACCCCTAATTGAGACATCGACTGGACATTCCGACTAGCAAAATAATCAGCCGATTGCAGGGTGGCCGTTAGGGCCTGTTCCACCACCAGGTCCGCCCCTGCATCCAGGGCCAAGCGAGCCCGGGCCCACTTGTCTAAGACCGCAAAGTCACCCCTTTGGACAACATTCCCACTCATCAAGACCACTAAGACCTCCGGGTTTAACTGGTCGCGAATAGCTTGTAGCTGGGCCAGGTGGCCTAAGTGGAAGGGATTGTATTCCGTAATCAGACCGACAACCGTCACAAGCATCCCCTCCTACTTATAAGCACGGACAAACCACCGGTCGCTGGCCTGTCCCTGGTAAGGCGTTTGACCATAGTCCACTAATATTTGCAGAGCCTCCTGGTCAAAGCCCGCCTGAATCATCGCCTCCAAGTAAGCAGTCAAGGGATAGGTCCGCTCACGCAAGTCCGCTTGAAGTCGTTGATAATAAGGAGAGCCTGCCATCTTTTCATAGACGGTTAAATGGTGAACCGCTTGAACAGCCCCCGGACTATCTTCCCAATAATCACTCGTCGACTCCCACAAGAGAGCCGCTGACTCATCCTGGTCAAAATAAGAAAAATCGCTAAAGGCCTCCAACAAATAATCTGGTGTCCAAACGTCAAACAAGAAGCACCCTCCCGGCTTCAAGACCCGGTAGGCTTCAGCTAGCGCCTTTTGAACTTGGTCTAAGGACTCT
Source organism: Hutsoniella sourekii ATCC 700629 (assembly GCF_000518205.1). Classification (GTDB taxonomy): domain Bacteria; phylum Bacillota; class Bacilli; order Lactobacillales; family Aerococcaceae; genus Hutsoniella; species Hutsoniella sourekii. The sequence goes on from NZ_KI912399.1 coordinate 63,969, forward strand.
AGAAAGCACAAGGAATCCAAGAAGCAGACCACCAAGTCATACTGGTCACTAGCTAGGTCTAAGGCTGTCATATCTCCAGCTAAGAAGGAGACTTTGCCTACTTGACCCAATTCCTGCCGGGCCACTTCTAACATCCCTTCATCAATATCCACACCCGTCACCTGGCCTACAAAGGGAGCCAACAACTGGCTAAACCAACCCGTCCCACAAGCTAGGTCCAAGACGGATTCAGGCTCATGATCCAAGGAGGATAAGGTGAAGTCTAACCAATATTCATAGACAGACAAGTCGTTGAAGCGGTCATAGACGGGAGCGATATCCTTGAAACTCATGCTTCTTGAATCCAGTCTGAGATGTCCACCAAGGGAGCGTCCGCCCAAATATTTTCCAAGTTGTAATGGGCCCGCTCTTCATAATGGAAGACGTGGACGATAATATCTCCTAGGTCAACCAGGATCCAACGACCACTGTCCTTACCTTCAATATGCTTAACCGGAATATCATGCTCATCAGCAGCATCCTTAACAGCTGTGACTACCGCTTGTAGCTGGCGGTCGTTTTTGGCGTCCATAATAATAAAGTAATCCGCAATCGGAGTCACTTGGGTCACATCCAAGACCATAATATGTTGGCCGAGACGGTCATCCGCCGCCTTAACGATAATTTCAACTTGTTTTAAAATTTCTTCTCTCATACATTCTCCTTTAATTTTTGAGTCCATTCATTATAGATGGCAACACTTAAGGGATAGAGTGCCTGGTGTTTTTGGACCATGGAAGCCATTGACCCAACCATCTTCTCCAGAACCGCCGCTTCCAAGCGTCCCGCTTTGACATAGTCGCGCGCTCGTTGGGCCGATTCGAACTGGCGACCCGGCTCAATATAATCTGCGACAAAAATCACCTGACTCTGCCAAGACATCGCAAAATTACCCGTAGTATGGTCGCGGATGGCTTCTAGAATCAACAAGTCCGAACAACCCAACTGGTCGCGGGCAATAGTAGCCGCTGCTGGGCCATGCCAGACCCCGTGGCCGCCTTGACTCAAGTCTGGGTCCCCACTGGAAGCCCGGGCCAAGGACAGCATCTCCCGGCTGGGTAATTCCTTGGCGTAGTCGTGCATCAAGGCCGCAATTGATAAGCGTTCCCGGTCAATGGGGCTGACATCAGGTCCGTCAGCCATAGCTAGAGCGGTCTCCTCCACTCGCAAGACATGCTGGAACCGCTTGGGCGACAAGACCACTTCCAGACTCTCAATCAGTTCTTGCCGGCTTACTTGAATCAAGTCAAATTGATAGTCCATACTAACCCTCCTAAATATCTAAATGATAGAGATCATGCTGATAAATATAGTCTTCAACCTGGCGAGGCACCTGGTAGCGAATCGACTGCTCCAAGTAGACCCGCAGGCGAATCTCGCTGGAAGATAAGTCCACCGTCGGCGTATCCACCCACAAAATAGGATAAGGCCCCTCATAGGGTGCTTGTCCTGGCCTTTGAACGCCCACCAGCTGACAGAGCTGAACTAATTCATCCACACCCCGCCAAGTTGGCAGGTCATTGGCACTGTCCTGACCAATAATAAAGTAAAAATCAGACTGAGGATAAACCTCCACAAAATGGCGCATGGTATCCACCGTATAGTTGGTACCTCCTCGCTGGATCTCGTAAGGCTGTAACTTGAATAGGTCGTTGGAAGCGATGGCTAATTGTGTCATCTCTAGCCGGTGTCTGGAAGCAATGGTCTTCTTACCCGGAGCGTGAGGGGGCTTAGCTGTCGGCATAAACCACACTTCATCTAATTCCAACTGACAACCCACCTGTTCAGCAATCAAGAGATGACCCAGGTGGGGTGGGTTAAAGGTTCCTCCTAGTATCCCAATCCGGTGGCGTTCAAATGGGCTGGGTTTTTTAGCCATTTGGGTCAAGTTGACCGCTTCAAACAAGTCTTCTGATAGTAGGCTAGTGGCTGTTTCTTGGATCTTAACCATGGCTTTCTACTCCTTTATCCTTTGATCTTCGCTAATTCCCGGCTCAAGACCCGGTTCTTCTCCTTGCTAGATGGACGGTAGAAGACCGCCGTTGATCCGATGGTTTGAACAATCAGGCAATCCAGGTCATCGGCAATCACTTGGGCTACTTCATTGACTTCTTCGTCGCTGTTTTGTAGCAGGGTAATCTTAATTAATTCCCGCTTGTCAATGGCTGATTCTAGCTGTTGGCGGAAGGCTTCCGTTAAGCCTTGCTTACCAATCTGAAAAAGTGGCCGTTCTTTGTGGGAAACTTTACGTAAATATTTCTTTTGTGCTTTTGATAGTTGCAAATAGTTCATCCTTTCTAAGGCTAAATAATTGACGCGCGCTTACTCACTGACACGCCTTGATAGGTCCATACATCTAAGTCAACCGCCTGATTGGACGTTAACCAGCCTAAGCCAGAAATCGCCACGTCTTCTTGGCCATTGAGGCGGATGGACTGTTTGACCCATTGGTCACTAGGAACCGCCTGACTTGGCGGGCTCAACAAGTCACCGGCATGCTTCTGGTAGACTTCATCCGCGCGCTCAGTCTTCGTTCGGTGCATATACAAGTCGTTGGCCATATAGAAGGTCAAGGCCGAACGGTCACCTTGAGTGAAGTCGATCCGAGCCAAGCCTCCTACAAAGATCGTCTGCCCTGGATTCAACTGAAAGGTCTTAGGCTTAAAGGTCTTCTTAGGCAAAACGGCTTGTAAATCCTCCCGATTCAAGTAATGGGCCAGTTGACTGGAGCGAATGATACCAGGCGTATCAATAATCGCATGGTCTTCGGTCAGTGGAATCTCAATCAAGTCCAAGGTGGTTCCCGGATGATTGGAAGTCGTAATAATCTCCCGGTCGCCTCCATAGTGTTGGATTAGTTGATTAATTAAGGTCGACTTTCCGACATTCGTGACTCCTACAATATAGACATTCCGGCTTTGAATTTGTTTTTCGATGATTTGGGTCAGGGCTTCTAGGCTGCCCGGCTTCTTAGCGCTAGCCAAGATAATCTCTTGGGGCTTAAGGCCATATTGGGCCAGTTCATGCTGGAGCCAATGCTTGACCCGGCTCAGCTTGACAGCCTTAGGCAAGAGGTCGACCTTGTTGGCTACGACAATAAAGGGTTGGGAGCCGATAAAGCGGTGAAGACCTGAAATAACCGACCCCTCCACATCAAAGATATCGATCACATTAATAATAAAGGCCTCGTCATAGGCAATTTGTGACAAGCGGTCCAAGAAGACATCTTCATCTAAGTCCAAATCTTGTAGTTCATTATAATTTCTCAGTCTAAAGCAACGTTGGCAGTAGAATTCCCCTTTTTCTAAGCCTTTGGCCAAGGCGGAAGCTGGTAGATAACCGGCTTGCTTAGGGTCTTCAGTCTGGATTTGTGTGCCGCAGCCAATACATTGATAATGTGCTCTAGTCAAGCGTATTCCCCCAGTCTTCTTTTGGATTGATGCCTACAATCTTGAAGGCAAGTTTCTCAATGGTTCGGTTAAACCAAGTATAGATATTGTCATGTGGTACCATCGGCTTTACCAAGATGCTCTTGAGATGGTTGCGGTTAGCTCCGATGACATCGGTGATAATCTGGTCGCCGATGACAACCACTGATTCTGGATCAACCGCTAATTCATCAAGGGCATACTTGAAGTACTTACGTCTGGGCTTCAAGGCCCCTGAGCTAAAGTCCAAGTCCAAGGGTTGAGCTACCTTCATCACCCGGTCATAATTATTATTGGATAAGAGGTAGATCCCGATCCCTTCTTGGCGGATTCCTTCCACCCAGTCCATCATCTCTTGGGTGTGTTCATATTGATTCCAAGCCAACAAGGTATTATCCAAGTCGACAATCACCGCTTGAATACCTCGAGCCAGTAGGTCTTGAGGCGTTAGATCATAAGGCGAGTTGATCGTCCATGTCGGCGTTATATAATTCTTCATTCTATTCTCCGTCCTATTATCAATTCAATAGGCCTAGTGGCCAATGCCCCTTCTAGCCCCCATCAAGGACAGACTAGAAAAGAATTTATCGTTCTTATTATACCATACTAGGCCTGCCATGACACTTACTAGACCAGAGTCAAGGCGGATTCTCACTTGACTACTCACATTCACCCAGCGATTCTAGATGGAATGCAAGAACAGCTACCATCACCCTATCAGCTAAAATCAAAAAACACCCAACCAGCCTCATCCAGCCAGTCGGGTGTCCAAGATCTATCTGATTAAGCCAATAATTCGTAAATATCAATGGCGACTAAGTCAATGTCGTCAAAGCGATAAGACTGACCTGTTGCACTCTCCTTGATTTCAAACGACTCTTCCTTAGGGAAGTAGGTTACTTGGCATTTCTCAACGCCTTCTAGTTCAAAACGACGAACTTCCGCTTCTTCTTCAGCATGAGTCATCGCTTCCAGGCGATTAATAATTCCAATTAATACAGAAGATTTCATATAGACGTGCTCCTTTTTTGTAGTCTTCATAACTCTTATAAGTCTCGTGGTATATCTTAACAAACTCATCTCAAAAAGCAAGAAAATATCCTTGATTTATTCGTCTTTTTTGCCGATGAGGGTGTTGCGGATGAGGGCCACCAGATGAGCTTGTACGCGGTCAGCTGGACTCGGTTGACGCTTATCAGGGTGTTGGATTAGATCCAGGTAGAGACTCTCCACCTGGTCTCCAAAACGGTCAGAAGATAACTGATAGAGACGATCCTGGTCGATAGTTGCCCCCTCCTGGCTAGTTAAGCGGGCCAAGGCGTTCTTGACTGCTTGAGGAAAGTCACTGAAGTCTTCATACAAGTGGCCCATCGCTGGATCGGTGATCAGTCCGTCTAAGAATTCATTGCGCTTAGCAATCACTGGCAGACGATTAACCAGAGCTTCCAGATAGGTCAAGCCCTGAGATTCCGACTCACTGGCATTAACATACAAGTCCGCCATCTGATAAAGGCGATCGATTTGATCATGGTCCACCGCACCAATAAAGAGAACTCGCTCTAGACCCAGACTAGAGACCTGGTCTACTAATTCTTCCTTAGCCGGGCCGTCCCCTGCGATCACTAAGTGACAATTACTTTGATCTTGCAAGTGGCTAAACATCTGGATGATCTGGTCGATCTGCTTTTCCTTAGATAGGCGCGAGACGGAGAGGAGAACTTGATCAACTTCTTCTAAGCCGTACTGGGCCCGCATCTGCCGACGGTTGGCTTGGTAGCTAGCTTCATCCCAATCAGGCACTTCAACACCGGTCGGGATAATATGGATCGGACTAGTCAACCCATATTCCAGCAACTTGTCCTGAGTCATCTGGCTAGGCGCAATTACCGCATCCACATGGTTGCAGAACATCTTAGTCAGAACCCGGACATGCTGACCGCTAATTAAGGTCCCATCCATAATATAATGCGTATAATTCTCATACATGGTGTGATAGGTATGAACCAAGGGAATCCCCAAGCGAGAGGCAATATACTTGCCCGCCAGACCCAAGGAGAATTCGGTATGAGTATGAATCAAGTCCAGGTGGTGTTGACGGGCAATCTTCAAGCTACGGTCCAAGCCGCTGTAGGCAATCCGCCGCTCTTCAAAGCTAGCAAAAGGCACACTGGGTAGACGGACCAAACCATTTTGGACGTCAGCTTCCGGGTCCGTAGTGGTAAAGATAATCACTTGGTGACCACGTGCTTCTAGTTGTTCCTTGAGCGTTTGGATGGAGCTGGATACCCCACTGATTTGCGGGAAGTAGGTATCGGTAAACATTCCAATCTTCATGACTGCCTCCTTTCACGGATTTCCCATTCTCCTATCTATTATAAGGGAGTCGGCCCAGAATTTAAACACGAAAATTTAAAATCCCGCGCCCATCCCAGTAAAAACCATAAAATCAAAAAAACCTGAAGCTCGCTAACGCGACTTCAGGTCAAAATGGACAATGTCCTAAATTGTTGATTATTGATTGGCTTTAGCAACGGCTTCTTCAACCAATGCCACTACTTCTTCAGCAGTTGTGCATTCGTTTAAGGCTTTGTCTGCTAAGGCTTCCATTTCTTTGGAATCTAGCTTGCGCATGAGACTACGGGTCTTCAAGACGCTAGATGCACTCATAGAGAACTCATCCAAGCCCATACCCACTAATAGTGGAACGGCTGTCTGGTCTCCGGCCATTTCCCCACACATACCTGTCCACTTACCTTCAGCATGTGAAGCATCAATAACGTTCTTGATTAAACGTAAGATCGATGGGTTGTAAGGTTGGTATAAGTAAGAAACGCGCTCGTTCATCCGGTCTGAAGCCATTGAGTATTGGATCAAGTCGTTGGTACCAATTGAGAAGAAGTCAACTTCCTTGGCGAATTGGTCTGCCAAGACAGCTGCCGCTGGAATCTCAATCATAATACCTACTTCAATGGAGTCGCTAACTTCTTGACCTTGAGTCAACAAGTCTTGCTTAACTTCCTCTAAGATAGCCTTAGCTTGACGAAATTCTTGCAAGGTCGCGATCATTGGAAACATGATCTTTAATTGGCCATGAACAGATGCACGTAGCAAGGCACGTAATTGAGTCTTGAACATATCTTGACGGTCCAAGCAAATACGGATTGCCCGGTAGCCCAAGAATGGGTTCATCTCTTCAGGTAACTCTAAGTAAGGTAATTCCTTATCGCCACCAATATCCATGGTCCGAACAACTACTGACTTACCTTCCATGGATTCCAATACGGTCTTATAAGCTTCGTATTGTTCATCTTCGGTTGGGAAGTCGGTTGAATCCATATAGAGGAATTCTGTCCGGTATAGACCGACCGCTTCAGCGCCATTATTTAAGACACCTTCAACGTCTTTAGGTGTTCCGATGTTAGCAGCGAGTTCAATATGCTTACCATCAGCGGTTACCGTATCCGCATCCTTTAACTCAGCCCATTCAGCTTGTTGCTTAGCAAAAGCATCCTTCTTAGCTTCGTATTCAGCCACTTGTTCTTGGCTAGGATTAACAACTACGGTACCGTCTAAGGCATCTACAATGATCAAGTCGCCGTCTTTAACCTGGCTAGTGATCTCCTTGGTTCCGACAATGGCAGGAATTTCCAAAGAACGAGCCATAATAGCAGAGTGAGAAGTCCGGCCACCAATATCTGTAGCAAAGGCCTTGACATACTTCTTGTTTAATTGAGCAGTATCACTTGGTGTTAAGTCATAAGCGACCACAATCACTTCTTCAGAAATAGTGGCAGGACTTGGTAATTTAACACCTAGTAAAGCAGCTAAGACACGTTCAGACACGTCCTTGATATCTGCTGCCCGTTCTTGCATATATGGGTTGTCTTCCATGGCAGAGAACATAGCAATAAACATATCAGACACTTGGCGCATCGCTGCTTCTGCGTTCACTGAGTCATTCTTGACAACGTCGCGAATTTGACCAGTAAACTCAGGGTCTTCTAAGAACATTAAGTGAGCATCAAAGACTTGGGCTTCTTCTTCCCCTAAAGATTCAGCCGCAATCGCACGGATAGCTGTAATCTCTTCAGTTGCTTGTTGAAGGGCAGCATCCAAACGAGTGACTTCGCCATCAACATCTTCAATCGTTTGCTTCTCGAATGATAGATCTGGCTCAGTTAATAGGTACACGGGTGCAATCGCAATACCATCACTGGCCGCAATACCTTTAATGAAGTTGTCTGACATTATTCTGAAAGACCTTCTTTTTGCATAGTTTCAGTTACTGCTTCGATGGCTTCTTTCTCATCATCACCTTCAGCAGTGATTGTTACGTCTGCACCTTGGCCTACACCTAATGACATAACGCCCATGATAGATTTTAAGTTAACTGACTTACCTTTGTATTCTAAGTTAAGGTCAGAGTTGAACTTGCTCGCTGTTTGAACTAACAAAGTAGCTGGACGAGCGTGAATTCCTGTTTCTGCAATAATGTTAAAATCTTTCTTTTCCATGTGACATTCCCCTTTTAATATATATTAGAGTTTGAAGGCAAACCCTTACACCAATAAGAATACCATTTTTTTAATTATTCGACAATACTTTAGCTATCAATTTTCATTTTCACGTGAGAAAATTCTCAAGCGATTATAATAAACTGGTCAATTCAATGTCTGGATGTTTGTCCTTGAACCAGTTCTCTGCAAAGGTATTTTCAAACAAGAAGACAGGCCGGTCTTCAAGGTCTTTAACCAAAAGGTTACGGCTGGAAGACATCTTCGGATCCAAGTCCTCTGGATCAATCCAACGGGCAATCTTAGATCCCATCGGCGTCATCTCCACTTCGGCATTGTATTCATGCAAGAGCCGGTGTTGGAAGATTTCGAACTGGAGCTGGCCGACCGCTCCCAAGATATAATCCTCGGTATGGTAGGTCCGGTAGACTTGAATGGCCCCTTCTTGAACCAGTTGGGCCATCCCCTTATGGAAGGACTTCTGCTTCATCACGTTCTTAGGCGTCACCTTCATAAAGAGTTCCGGCGTAAACTGAGGCAGGGGCGGGAAGGTCACCGCTGGCTTGCCTGAGTAGATTGTGTCCCCAATCTGAATGGTCCCCGTATCATAAAGGCCAATGATATCACCAGCTACCGCTTCAGTGGCTTCTTCTCTAGTATCAGCCATGAATTGGGTGGTATGGGCTAGACGTAAGGTCTTGCCCGTCCGGTCCAAGGTGACATTCATCCCCTTCTCGAATTCGCCCGAGCAGATCCGGATAAAGGCAATCCGGTCGCGGTGAGCGGGATTCATATTGGCTTGAATCTTAAAGACAAAGCCGGTGAACTGGTCATCTGTAGGTTCAATCAACCGGTCATCCGCCGTCACGGTTGGCTTCGGACTTGGCGCCAAGTCAACAAAGGCATCCAAGAAGGTCTGAACACCAAAGCCGGTCAAGGCCGAACCAAAGAAGACCGGAGTCAGTTGACCTGCCGCAATCCGTTCGCGGTCAAAGTCGTTACCTGCCTCGTGTAAGAGTTGGGCGTCTTCCATCGCCTGGGTATAAATCGATGACTCTTTAAAGTCATAATCCCCAGCAACTTCCCCATTCTCATCCAAGTCAATATAGACCTCAGCCTCATCTTCACCCTTACCGCGTAACTCTACCCGCTGGTTGTAGAGGTCATAGAGTCCCAGTAAGTTCATCCCCATCCCCATGGGCCAATTCATCGGGTAAGCATCAATGCCTAGAACCTCTTCCAATTCAGCCACTAGGTCCAAAGGTTCCAAGCCGTCCCGGTCCAACTTATTCATAAAGGTAAAGATCGGAATTCCTCGGTGACTCGCCACCTCAAAAAGTCGCTTGGTCTGAGGCTCAATCCCCTTACCGGAATCGATTACCATCACTGCCGCATCCACCGCCATCAAGGTCCGGTAAGTATCTTCCGAGAAGTCCTCGTGACCTGGGGTATCGACGATGTTAACCTGGTAGCCATCATAATCTACCTGCATCACGGAACTGGTAACCGAAATTCCCCGCTCCTTCTCTACATCCATCCAGTCGGACTTGGCGAACTTGTTGGATTTTTTGCCCTTGGCCTTAACGGTTCCGGCCTGGCGAATCGCCCCACTATATAGAAGCAACTGCTCAGTAATCGTCGTCTTACCCGCATCCGGGTGGGAGATAATCGCGAAGGTGCGACGTTTATTAATCTTATCTGCTAATGTTTCTTGCATCCTGTATCCTTTCTCGGCAAAAAACCGGATAATAGCTGTCACTGATCAATCAGTTGCCTATTATCCGGCCTTGTCTTGTTTAATTGCTAGCGTTGGCTTGTTTGAAGTCGACTAATTTACTCTTTTCATCAGCTGGGGTCTCCGCCTTGGCTGCCCCTTCATTAGCCATCACTTCTTGGATCAAGCGTTCCAATTCTTGCTTCTCGGCTTCACTCAGGCTGTTGGCAGCTAAGGGCTCGGCCAATTCCAAGTCTTCATCGATTAATTTATCACTTTCATAATCATCGACTTGCTGGATCATGCGGGTGATCTGCTTTTGCGGGTAGATCTTGTCAAAGTCAGTTCCATCTAGAATGGCTTGATATTGGTCTAAGACTTCTTGCATCTCTGCCTTCATCTGCTTCAAGCTATTCTTCAAGAGCGTCCCATTGGTCGCTAGGTCCCGACTAGAAGTAGCAAAGTTCTCCTTATATTCAGCCGCTTGGACTTGCGCTTGGTCAATAATCGTCTCCGCTTCCAAGTTAGACTTCTCGATGATTTGCTCCCCAGTAACGTGGGCATCGATAATACTTTGCTTCAAGGTCTCTTCCATCGCTTGATAGTGGGCCACTTGATCACTCAAGGCCTCACTTTGAGCTTCCAATTCTTTGAGCTTGGCTTCCAATTCATTATACTTGGTCTGTTGTTGGTTCATCCACTCATGGACTTGTCCGCGATTATAACCAAACAAGCTCAAACTTAATTGTGTATCTTGGCTCATTTTTTCACCTGCCTATCTATTCTACACCTGTCCTTAAATTATACTTAAAAAATTCATAAATGTAAACACGACACCACTAAAACTGACAAAAAGACCCTCTGGATCAATAAAACGTATTCATGGACAAAAACTTTGCCATCGATACACAGAAAGATTATAATTAAGTCCGACGCGGTTGATACCGTTTCGGGCTTAGTCTGATTGACGATAGTTATTTCAAGGAGCACTAGCTTCAAGTTATTTTGATTTATGGAGTGATGTTAGATGAATAAAGTGAAAGAAAAGCGCCAATCCGCGCAAATCTCTCAACTTGACCTTGCTCGAAAAACTGGATTGAACCCGCAAATGATTAACTTGATTGAAACCCAAAAGTTTCAACCTTCACCAACCATTTGCCAAAAAGTAGCGGACGCCCTCAACGAGAGCATCCACGACTTGTTCTTTTCCATTAATCAACCAAAATAGTTTTCCACAAGGTTCAAGAACTTTATAGACAAGCAATTATTGATCGATTATTCGCTGGCTCCGTCCAGCCGAGCGCACCTAGCTGATGGCGGGTGCGCTTTTTTGTCGCCTAAAACTCTTAAACAGCAAAAAAGCCCTCCACCAAGGAGAGCACAAACCCTAGCCAATCAAGGCCGAGAGGAAAAACTGGGCAATCGAAAAATAAATAAAAACAGAAGTCAAATCAGATAGCGTCGAGATAAAGGGCCCCGAAGCTACCGCTGGGTCAAAGCCCAAACGGTCCATCAGCTTGGGAATCAAGGATCCGGCCAAGTTGGCGACAACAATGGCTGACATCATCGCAATCCCAATCGTAAAACCTAGAATCATGTTGCCCTGCCAGACAATCACAATCCCAAAGACCGCCAGCCCCACTACCAAGCCGGTAATCAAGCCCGTAATCAACTCAAAGCCAACCGAATCAAAGAAGTGATCTCCTTCGTCCTTGTTGGTCAACTTGCGGACCGCTACCGCCAAGGATTGGGTACCAGCATTCCCCGCTGTTCCAGTAATCAAGGTAACAAAAGCCGACAAAACAGAGACTTCCTCAATAAGTTGCCCGTATTGACTAATCAAGGTTGAGGTCCCCATCCCTAGAAACAATAAGGTAATCAACCAAGGCAAGCGACTCTTGGCAGCCGACAAGGGGTGGTGGTGACTCTCACTAACGTCAACGGCCGCCAACCCGGAATAGTCACTCTCAGCTTCTTCTTGCATGACGTCCAAGATATCATCAACAGTGATAATTCCCTGCAGTTCCCGGTCAAAACCCACAACCGGCAGCGCCAGCAAGTCATAATCTTGAACCTTTTGCGCGACTTCTTCTTGGTCATCATTGACATGAACCGTAATCACCCGTGGCGACATGATCTCTTCAATTAACTTGTCTTCAGCATTAACAATCAAGTCCCTTAAGGAAATCACACCCAAGAGTCGGTTCAGTGAATCCACCACATAGACATAATAAATGGTCTCAGCTAGTTTGGCTTGTTGACGAATATAATCATAAGCCTGGGCCAGGGTCCAAGTGGCCTGGACGGCAACATACTCAGTAGTCATAATCGACCCGGCTGTCTCATCCAAGTAATTCATCAATTGGCTGATCTTACGGCCGGATTCCACCGGCATCAAGTGTAAGTACTTAGATACTAGGTCCGGATCTTCCAACTGGTTCATCAAGTCGACTGCATTATCGACATACATACTATCCAAGACGTCAGCAGCATATTGGTCATTCATCTCTTCCAAGTATTCTTCCAGGGCTTCTTCATGCTCTTCTTCCATGGTGTCCAGCATATCGGCCACTTCCTTGGCCGACAGGTAACGGTAGGCCTGGTCGCGTTCTTCCTGGTTCAAAGCCATAAAGGCTTGACCTTGGTCGTAGAAGTGTAAGCTCAAAAAGACTTCACGAAATCCTTCCAAGTCCTCCGCTTCCAGAGCCTTGACCAGCAAATCGAGGATTTCTTCATGAGATTGTTCCTTATATTCCATCTAATTCTCCTTTATTCTATCCTGGTCCACCCAGGCTTGCATGTCCTCTGGTAATGATAGTTGAATATCCATAGCTTGGCCAGTAAAAGGCTGTTCCAAAACCAGGCGGCAACAATGCAAGGCCTGGCGGTTCAACTTGGGATACAAGGGCCCACCATACAAGTCATCCCCTACTAAGGGACCGCCTTGATGGGCTAGGTGGACCCGAATCTGGTGGGTCCGACCCGTATGAAGTTGCAGACGTAAGAGCGCCGACTCTTTCAGGCTTTCTTCCAACCACCACTCGGTCTGGGCCGACTTACCACTAGGATGAACCCGGCGGGTGATCAAGGAATCCTTACTACGGGCAATGGGCGCATCAATAAAGCCCCTAGCCTCCCAATCACTTCGACTAGAGATGGCCTGGTAGAACTTGTGAATCCTACCAGCCCGTAACTGGCGGTCTAGTAAGGCATGAGCCAAGCGGTGTTTGGCTAGAAGCATCAGTCCACTTGTATCTCGGTCTAGTCGCGTAACAATATGAATGACTTGGTCGGCGTAACCTTGGCGTTGGTAGTAGCCCTTTACCCGATTTGCCATCGAAATATCCGGGCATTGAACCGAGGGAATCGAGACGCAATCGCTGGGCTTATTGACAACCAACAAGTCCCGGTCTTCATAGACCACCTCAATCGGTAAGTCGGAAGCTGGAACGGTATCATGCCCTTCTTCATCGGGCGCCAGTAAGGTCAAGCGGTCACCCGGATGGATAGCGTAGCGGACGGTCGCAAACTGATCATTCAAGCGCACCCCACCATGAGCCTTCACATTAGCGACAAAGCGTCGAGGCAAATCTAAATCCAAAAGAAAACGCCGAATCTCAATCGGTTCGGCTCCTCTATAAGTCCAATCAAATCTCAAAGTTAATCCCTCTTTAATTCATCTTTTTTGTTGCCGATAAAGGCATTTTCCACCCGGTCCCAATAGTGCATATGGCGGAAGCTAGCAAATTGAATCCGCTCACTCGCTATTTGAAGGCGAATACTAGCTATCTCTACTTGATGGTCCACAAAGTTATCCACAGCTAGAGTTACATAGCGGGTCCGGTCTGTAGGCTTGATCACAAACCACTCATCCCGGGGAATGACCATGGGTGAATTCATCGACCGGTAAACCCGGTTATTAATCGCCCCCATCTTGGTTAACTGGATCGCTTCAACCCGGGGGTGAATGACAGCCCCACCGTGAGACTTATTGAGTCCCGTTGACCCGGTCGGTGTGGAAATACACAAGCCATCGCCTCTAACCGTCTCAAAATACTCATCTTTGACTAAGATGTCACAGACAATAGTGCCATGATGCGGTCGAATCGAAACTTCATTCAAGGCCAATTGACGGCTGGTCCGGCCATCCTGGTAGTCGATCGTTGCTTCCAAGAGCGGATAGGAGACCGAAGACCCTGAGCTCTTGGACAAGTCATCCACCAAGGTGTCAATCTCTGTATCCAACCAATCCGTATAAAAGCCCAGATGACCTGTATGAATCCCGATAAACTGCACCGTATTCAATAAATGCTTGTATTCATGGAAGGCTGACAAGAGGGTTCCGTCGCCTCCAATCGTAATAATATAATCGGGAACTTCTTGTTTATCTACCAAAGTTAGGTTAGAACAAGTAGCCATCTTCTCAATCAGCTCTTGCTTTAATTCTTGGGAGGCCTTTACTTGATTGGCAAAAATCAATATTTTCTTAGACATGTCCGGCTCCTTTCCAATGAGTCTACTTCTCTACTAGTTTACCACATAATGGGCTAATTAGGGACAGGGATCCCTGGTGGATAACCTGGCATTTAGCGCTAATGTACGCTCTAAATTCAAGAAGGCCTATCATTTGACGCCTTTGGATAGGAGCTATATAATCATTAATAGATCAAAAGGATTTCAATAAATATATTTAGATTAAGCTTTAAAGATAGCGTATCTAAATATCTGTTTTATATATATTAACCTATTAATTTTTTGGTATTGAATAAAGGAGGTTCTTCTATGCCTTTGCCTAAATATCGACCTGAGTATAGATACAATGGCAAGCCAAACTTATTTGAATTTTATTTATTCATCAATCCAATCGGACAGCGATGTTATCGCTGTGAGAAGGATTTAACCGATGCCTTTCGATTGATCGCACCCCAAGTGGTGGATTTTCATATTTTACCCTTTCACAATCAAGAGACTACCCGTCTCTTCATGAACCGGTATCCAGAAGAAGGTAAGACCCTAGCCCAGCGTAACCGCTATTTCCGCCGCATCTACCTAGCCAGTCTGGCCTATAAGGCGGCAAGCATGCAGGGCAAGCGGCTGGGTCGCAAGTTTCTCTTCCAAGCACAAGAACGCTTTGATGATTTGAGAGCTTGCCAAAGTGACCAAGAAGTCAAGCAAGTGCTAGAAGAGATCGCTCGCAGCGTCCACTTGGACTTAGAGATCTTCTCTAGTGACTTAACTTCAGACTTTGTCCGTGAGCTCTTCCTAAGAGACCAGAAGATTGCTCACGAGATGGGCGTCAAACATACCCCATCGCTAGTTATCTTTGAACACCAATCAGACAGCGACGGCATCCGCTTAGAGAATGCGATTGACCACGAAGCGGTCTTCAGAGAATTGGACCAACTCTTCGAGTCCAACTCACAAGAGATTCAAGTGGCAGACAACCAGAAGATCATCTCCTGGGATTTCTGTTAACTAGCAAAAAGCATCCGAACAATCGGATGCTTTTTTTGGTTGGGATTATTTAAGAACAACGCCGTAGTAACCTGATGCAGTAACTTCAAAGCTTAATACCTTGATCAAGCGTCCTGCTTCATCTCTTGATTCTTCAACTTGGAAGTCGAGGGTCTCAAGAATCTCGTCTTGATCCACGTCATAACGGACCACTTGGTCCACCTCTTCGCCTTCCTTGAGAACCAGTTCAGCCCGAGCCGGTTCACTTAAGGTTTCTTGGCTGACGTCCTTGAAGACTAATTGCACTTCAAATAAGTAGGCAAAGCGCTTGGCTAAGTCTTGACTAAAGTCACCTTGGGCTTGGAGGTAATCTTGGATCAGGTGGGTCACTAACTGCGAGAAGACCTTGTCTGATAACTCTAGATAGAGCTGGCCTGGTAACTTGGTTGAGGAGGCTGTGGGGCTGATGTGGTAGTTAACAGATTGATCAGCTGAAGCAAAGTGATTTTGCTGGGGGCTCAGACCCTCGCGGTCCTGGCTACCTTGGGCGATCACTCGACGCTTGGAACTAGTCGTTTTAGTCAGTGGTTCCCACTCCCAATTGGTCTTGGAATTAGGCCAAGTTGGAGTATAATTTGTTTCTTCTTTTGGTTTCACTTCTTTTTCTGTCTCTCCCGGTTTCTCTTCAGGAATCGCTTCTTCTGGTTTGACTTCTTCGGCTTCAACTGAAGTTTGACCATTTTTTTGAAATTCTTTATAAATATCCGCTAAATTACCTTTAGACTCAATATTTTGACCACCCACACCCGCATTGTCAGAATTCAATACTTCTGGAACAAATAATAATCGTTTGCTATCGTCTATATACTCAATATTCTTGGTTTGAATTTGAAAAGCGATGTTACTATATCCTTGTTTTAAAGGTACAATATCATATTCATAAACCGCCACATTCGGTTGTTCCTTAATATATTCGGCAAATTCATTGGCTACTTGATAACTAGTAAAATGAAAATTATCGGGATTCCAGCGACTTTCCAGACGATTTTCTCCATAGGAAAGCAGATATTTGTCACCAAACTTGATAATGTCATAATACCAACCTGGATTGCCTTCAACGTAAGCCTCTCCAGCAGCTATCGCATCTTCTAACTGACTATAATTAGCTGCTTTCTTTGATAATTTATCATCATTTTTCATTGTTAAGTAGAAGTTCCCAAGTTTTAAAGATAAATTATCTTTATATTTCACTTCATCTTTAGTTACTTGAATAGCTGTTGCACCAGGTTCTGCATCCAACCTTTCTTTGATTTGCTTGAGTCGGAACTCTTTCGGGAAAAAGACTTGGTTGGGATCAAAAAATACTTGCCCTCTTAATGTGCCCTCTTTATCGCGGTAACTATGGTCCTTAATATCAATACCTTCTGGTAAGTCTGCTATTAATAATTTATCTTCTTCTGTGGCCCATTTTCCTCGAGTAAAATCTTCAGAATAAGATTCCTTGAAATGATCCCAGTATTTAGGGTAAACATAAGCATAATAAGGATTACCTGCCATATGAGCTTGGCGTTCAATTCTTCCAGTAAATAGAGCCAAATAATCATCCGGAGTCTTAATATTTTTAAGTACTGTATCAGAAAATAAATTTTCAGCCTGCTCATATTTAGCGTAATCTGGCAATTGGCTGTAATCAGATAATAAACGTTTTAACTCCATTTCAGCCAGATTTTTTTCTCCATAGAGATTGGGTGTGTTTTCTCTCTTATAAACATCAATTAAATAACTCGGGCCTTCACCTAAGAAAGGAGTCGTATAAGCTAAATCTCGATAAGGAGCATGACTGCTTCCATCTTTGCTGATAAATTTATCTCTTCCGCTATCTGAATGCCAATTATAGTCTAGATTCTCTTTTATGAGAGGAGTTCCCTCCAAGATTCGAATATGGCCGTTGACGTCTTCTTCATATTTCAATCCCCGAATTTTATTCAACAAATGATTCCGATATTGATTAAATCTCTGGCGATCTTCCTCACTTGTTACCCCATATATAAATGGATTGATCAGCCATCTTTCAATGTATTCCTTACTCGTCTCATCTAAATCACGCTTCTTAGAAAACCATACCGTATAAAGTGTTTGATCTGAATGGTTTGTAGGAAAGACATCATAGTAATAGTCATCACTGCCTTGAATACTCACAATTGCTCGACCGTATAATTCGGCTGAATCTTTATCTTTAAATACATTTTGGCGAACCCGAGCAAACTGATCATTAATATCTCCCGTTGATTCTAGTGGAATTTCAATATAATTAAATTTATCTTGTTCGTAGGAAACCAAGAATTTCAATGCTTTTTGGTCATTTCGTTTAATGGTTAATTCATTAAAGCTACCTGGCTGAAAATCGTGATCCTCTCCATTTTCTTTAACAAATAAGCGATGAATTTCTGCCTTTAATGATTCGTTTAGATAGTCATTATTATCAGGGAAATGATAATCTCTCAAGGCTCTAGCTAGTTCTTGCCATGAGTACTGACCCTTTGGTTGACTATTGAAATTGTTGTCGTTGTTATCATTCAGATACTCGGATAAGCCATCAAGAATAATTTTTGCCTGCTCTTCCTTAAATTCAACCTCTTGATTAGTCATAGGATTAGTCTCAGACTGACCGACCTGAGCTTTGACAAAATCACGGAAGGAAGCTAGAGTGGTCCCGTAAATCGGTCCATCCGTTGAGGAAATCTTTTGGTCGGATCCATAGTACTGCGTTAAATGAATATCAAAGCCATCATACAAATCTAGGTCCATTATCTGTCTAATGGTATGGCCTTGGTCATCTTTTAGGCCATCATTATGGTAATCTCCGATCAATGTTGTTGGCGTTAGCTTAAGGCCGATCCCAGTCAAGTTCCAATCCTTAACTAATAGTTGCTTCCGGTGGCTAAACATAGGGTCACTAATATCTAAGAACCAACGGTTCACTAGATCGTCAGCTAATTGACGGAAAGATTTATTTTTAAGATCTATCGTCTTCACCGAAGTCTTCAAATGGTTAGCAGAGGCTAGAATTTCCTGATTATTGACGTCCAATTGCTTAAAGTTTTCCTCTCTGGCTAACTTGCCGTCTAAGGCGTGAGGATTTTTATACTCTTTAATAAAAGCTGGACTGGTTGGTTCTTTATTGACTAACTTCTTAGCAGCAGCTTGTAGGCTATCATCTATTTCTAAGCTCGGCAGATTATTGAGTCGTCTTAATTCATTAACCGAATCCTTGACAGCCACCCCTAATTCCGTTTCAAGCTCTTCAAGTGTAATTGTTTTATTTTCTTGAGAAGTGCTCAAACTGGTGCCTTCTACAGTGGAATTATCGGATCCCGTTGGTTGTGAGCTGATAGTTGGTTTACTCTCTTTGCTCTCTTCTATAGGAACAGCTGGTTTTACTTTCTCTTCACTGGTCGCTTGACTGTCATTATTTGGACTGGTATTTTCTATTGGTTGGCCCGCTTCATCAGGTACCCCCTCCATATTTGGTTGCTCGACAGTGATCGCATCACTAATCTCCCCCTCACTCGCCTGCACCATTAAGTCTTCATAACTAACCCCAGCTACTGTCATCGCCGCCAGGACAAAGGCTAATCGATAATGTGACTTCATCTGTGTACTCCTTTAATTTTAATGATCGTTTTATTCTAAATATAGCACAATAAAAAATTTATGGTCACAAGTCTTCCTGAAGTGTCGATTTTTGCCCCTGAACGGCAGATCGGTCCCAAAAATTCCCAACAAAAAAACCAGGTACCTAGTACCTGGTTCAAACTTGATATAATGATTAGTTTAATGCACCTTTAGCTTGTTCAACTAATGCTTGGAAAGCTTGGCTATCGTTAACAGCGATGTCTGCTAACATCTTACGGTTGATTTCGATGCCTGCTTTGTTTAAGCCGTTCATTAATTGGCTATAGCTGATGCCGTTTTGGCGAGCAGCTGCGTTGATACGCGTAATCCATAGACGACGGAAGTTACGCTTTCTTTGCTTACGGTCACGGAAGGCATACATTCCAGACTTCATGACTTGTTGTTTAGCTATCTTGTAAGAAATGCTCTTCGCTCCGTAATAACCTTTTGCTAATTTAATTGTACGTTTACGACGTTGACGGGTAACTGTACCACCTTTAACACGTGCCATTTAATTTCCTCCTTAGTAGTCGATATCTCTAGTGTCGTCTTATAGATGAGTGATCATTTGCTTGATACGCTTTTGATCAGATGGGTGTACTAACGCTGATTTAGCGAGTTGACGACGTTGTTTCTTTGTTTTGCTGTGCATCATATGGCTTCTGTATGCGCGAGAACGTTTTAATTTACCAGTTCCAGTTTTCTTAACGCGCTTAGCTAATCCACGGTGTGTTTTTTGTTTTGGCATGATGAGTCCTCCTAATATAATCGTTTAGTATGTGTATCTAGGGAATGGTTATTTGTCACTGATTGGCGCAAGGATAATGAACATGCTGCGGCCTTCCATCTTCGGCTTAACCTCAACAGTTGCGATATCGCTTGTGTCATCAATAAAGTCTTCCAAGACATCACGTCCTAGGTCTTTATGGGTAATTGCCCGACCTCTAAAGCGGATGCTGGCCTTTACTTTATCGCCTTTTTCTAAGAATTTAACGGCTTGACGAAGTTTCGTCTGATAGTCGTGGTCTTCAATAGACGGGCTCAAGCGAACTTCCTTGGTATTCACAGAGCGTTGGTTCTTACGTTGTTCCTTAGCCTTCTTCTGTTGCTCATAACGGTACTTACCATAGTCCATAATTCTAGCAACAGGCGGTTTAGCGTTAGGCGATACAAGAACCAAATCCAATTCAAAAGATTCCGCAATCGTTAGGGCATCTTGCAAGGACTTAACTCCCACTTGTTCACCGTCAGCACCTACCACGCGCAATTCTTTTGCACGAATCTGTCTATTGATTGGTAATTCTTTAACGATAATTTTCCACCTCCATAGTTGTTTAGAGACAAGTAAAATAAAAAAGCAAGTCTATGATCCATAAACTCGCCGCTCCAAAAAAGACAAACTTCCTCCCAGAAGTCTCATCCTCTATTTGCCAACAAGAGTCATCCTGCTTGGCGAGAAACGGCTTGTTTCTACTTGTTAACTCAACTTCATTATTCTAGCACAGCCATCCCAGCTTGTCTAGCCCGAAAACAAATAAAATTAAAAACTTCCAGAAAGTATCTGGAAGTCATCGTCATTAATCATTAGTTGGATGATCTAACCGGTCCCGGTCATCAAAGAATTGCCGGTAGGACAAGAGGCTCGTAATAAAAGTTGATAGCGCCGCAATGGACAGGGTCATAAAGATAATGATGGTCTGGTAGAGGACCGCCTGGAGCGGTGAAGTCCCAGCAAAGAGCATCCCCATCATCATCCCCGGTAGACTGACAATCCCCATTGTCTTGGCTGAATCGATGGTTGGAATCATCCCATTAGCAATCGTCTGCTGGATAACCCCTTGGCTAGCCTGACGCGCGTTGGCACCTAGGGCCAGACGTTCCAGAATCATTTGCGACCAATCCTTGAAGTAGCGGATAAAATCCGTGTAAACTAAGCCGATAGCTGTCATGGAATTACCTACAATCATCCCGGTGATCGGCACAATCTCACTGACTTCGAAGCGGATGGTTCCAGACCCGACAAAGACGAGTAAGGTCAAGAGCACATTGGCCACCAGGGCGACCAAGGCAATCCAGAAGCTCCCCTTGATCTGAGGGCCTCGCTTGGAGGCATTCCGGGCCGCCATCAAGGTCATAGCAGTCAAGAGAATCAAGCCCCAACCCGGCCAATCCGAAGTAAAAACATATTGGAAGATCAGACCCGCTAAGCCTAATTGCAGGACCAAGCGAATACCGGCCACCAATATATCTTGATGCAGTCCCAACTTGAAGAAACAGGACAAGGCAGCACTGGCTAAGACCAAGCCAAAGGACAAGGCAAAAGCTATGGGCGACATATCTAAGGCAATATTCATTGGATTCACTCCCCTTTCTCTTGAGCTTGGGGGTCTTTTAGGAGTTGCCCCTCTGTAAAGAAGCTCTGATAAGCCCAATAAGTACCGAGAAAGCCAGCCAAGGTCGCCGTTGAGATCTGGGTAAACATAATCACCGATTGATACATAACAGCCGTCAAGGGCGCGACACCTGACAACAATAAGCCGTTCATAGTCCCAGGAAAGGTCACCAGACCCACAGCGCGGGCCTTATCCAAGGTAGGCCGTAAGGCTTTTTGCATAGATGCACGAATAATCTCCTCAGATGCCTGCTTGGGACTAGCACCTAGAGCCAAGCGCTCTAGAATCTGCTGGCGGTCTTGGTGAAAAGACTGGGTCATATGGGTGAAGACCAAGCCCAAGGCCGTCATACTCGCTGCCGATACGGTCCCCGATAAGGCAATCACTTGCGACGGTCTAAAATAAATGGCCCGAACAGCCACTAGAAAGCCAATCGTCAAGAAGACCGTGGTAGCGATCGTAACCAGAGAGATACGGTAGGCATGCTGAATGGCTTGCCCCCTTTTGGCTGCGTGGTGGCTGGCATTGAAGATAATCACAACCATAAAGGCCAAGGTCACGAGCGGATGGTCGATCTGGAAGACATAAGTCAAGACAAAGCCCACCAAGTAAAGTTGGACAAAGGTGCGGAAGGCCCCGACGGCTAAGTCTTTTTCTAAGCTGAGGGATTCCTTGAAGGAGATTCCCACCGCTACCAGAACCAAGGCTGTTGACATCAGAAGAGACCAGGGGTTAGCTTGTAGACTTCCTTCCATTAATCTTCCTCCTCTCTGACCGTCTTCTTAAGCTGGATGGTTCGGTCAGTATAGTCATGGTCTTCTTCAACGTGGGAGACCATCAAGTAGGTCACTTCATGGTCCTGGCGGTAGTTGAGCAAGTAATGCCAGACATGGTCTCTAGAAGCTGGGTCCAAGGAAGATGTCACTTCATCTAACAAGAGAACCTTAGGCGGAAAGAGCAAGTTTCTCACTAAGGCTACCCGTTGCTTCTCCCCGCCGGATAGACTCCCGATAGCCGCTTCTAGGAAGCTCTCATCCAGACCAAAGTCCTCTAGTAGTTGAATGGCACGCCACTCATCAAAGGTCTCCTGGCGAATCTCATAAGGAAAGGCCAAGTTCTCCTTGACTGTATCGCCGAATAAGACAGGGTTTTGGAAGCAGTAGGAGACTTGCTTACGTAGCTGGGTAGCCTCATAATTCAAATAAGACTCGCCATTGAGCTCATAAGTTCCCTGGCAATCCAAGTTAGGATCAATTAATTGCGACAAGAACTTCAAGACCGTACTCTTACCGGATCCGGAAGGCCCCTTAATCCCCACAAATTCTCCGGCTTGAATCGCTAAAGACAGGTCATCAACAATGGTTTGCGTGCCTGCCTTGATGGTTAAATGTTCTAACTTAATGATTTCACTCATCCCTAATTTCCTTCCTTTGATTGTTTCTAAACTAGCTTATCACACTTGCAGGAGAATCCCAAATCCCCCGTCTGAAATCAAAAACCTTCCCGTCCGCCAACAAGTGTGGCGCCTAGGAAGGTTGTAGTGGATTGAATTAAGACTGATCTAACTATCTAACCCTTCAGCCTCGCTGAGATCGGTTTGACGAGCCAATTGATTCAGCAAGCCAGCCGGTACAAAGGCACAGACCAAGTAGACATAGGCCGTCTGGGACCAGAAGATGGAGACATCCATCACCCCATGAGTCAGAATAATTAAGGTCAAACTCACTAAGAGCGCCCATTCATACTTGGCCTGACGGTAGTTGAAGCGGCTCATAAATGTTCGAATATAAGCCAGCAAGGGAATCGCCGCTAGAACGAGCCCAATAAGACCATAATTAGCTAGAAAGTTAATATAAATCGAATGAGCATGCATCTGAGCCTTATCGGTAAAGAGATAATAATAGGTCAAGTAGGTCATTGGCCCGCGCCCTAAGAAGGGTTGGGACTTGAACAAGCGCCAACCCACACCCCACAAGTAGAAGCGGTCTTCAAAGGCATAAGCCAAGGTCGATAGCCTTGGAATCCACTCAGGATTCAAGACAATCAAGCCCCCGCCCACACCAATCACAGCCAACAAGGGCCACAACCACTTACGGTTCGTTAATAGGACAAAGCTCACCAACCCCACAGCCAGGCAAGGCCAGATCCAGCGCGAAGCGGTTAGAACCAAGGAGACCCCGTTACAAGCGATTGCCAAGGGGTAGATCCAACGCCGATTTCCCTTAGTCTTCATAAACAAGTAACAAGCAATCACCACCATCATCAAGCAGAAGAGTCCGTAATAGTTAGCATTAAAGAAGGTCGCCTCCGCCCGCGTCTGAATGTTGGCATACTTGAAGATATATAAGGGACCATAACCATGACTGATACTATAGACTAGGTAATGAATCAAGGCATAAACGCTAAGCCCGATACTCCCCAAGACCAAGATCCGAAGCTGTCTAATATAATCGCTGACCTGAACTTCCTGGAAATAATAGACCATATAGAGGTAGAAGCTTAAATAGAGAAAGGATACCACCAAACCAGGCCAATTGACAAAGATCACCGAGACGACGGCGCAATACAAGATAAAGACCAAGGGCCATCGATGAGGCTTCCATTGAGCTAGCGACCAAGGCCTCTTGCGTATGGTCAGTCGTATCAAGGTCAACAAAAGGCAAGGCAAATGAATATAGAAGGGAAAAAGGATCGCCAGGGCATTGATCGCAATCCAATGCCGGTCAAAGAATTGCCAGCCTTTCTTTAATTGATTAACCATAATCTCCTCCTTCCCCAGATAGTCTCTTCTTATTATAATTGAGCTCGACTGATTTATCTACTCTCTGGAAAAAAGGTCAAGAATCATTCAAACTTAAACCATTTTATCCCAGGTGAAAGTTATTTAGAATTTGTATTGATTATTAGCAAGCAAGTTCGATATAATAGGAAACGTTATAGGATCGACGGCTCATTCGTCGAAATGATTTCAAGGAGGAATACCCTTTGTTTAAAAATAAATGGATGAAAGGCTTACTCGTTGCTAGCTTAGCCTTCACTAGCCTAAGTGTCACTGTGCCTACAGCTCTAGCCACCAGCAAGACACCTAATTTAACCGCTGATTCAAAGATTACCCAACCAGAAGAACCACTGACTCGTCCAGAGGACTACCCACAAGACTTGGTGGACTGGTATGACCAAAACATGGACGCTCGTTCTTATGTGGTCGTTGACAATGAAACCCACCGTATCCTAGCCCAACACGAAGGTAATACGCCTTACCCAATCGCTTCCATGTCCAAGGTTGTCTCCATCTACATGGTCTATAAGGCCATTGAAGAAGGCAAGTTATCCTTAGATGATAAGATCACAGTCCCAAGTGAGATTGTCGAATATATCTCTGCTAACCCGAACTTATCTAACGTAGGCTTAACCACTGATGTTGAATACCCAGTCAAGGACTTAATCTACGGCGTGATGTTAGCTTCAGGTAACGATGCCACTTCGGCCCTCTTGTGGCATATCTATGGTTCTGAGGAAGCGGCCGTTGAAGCCATCCGCGCTCAACTCAAGGAATGGGGAATCACTAATTTCCAATTCTATACAACTTCCGGAGCTCCTAACGAAGAATTACCAGAATCTCTCTGGGTAGCAGGTTCTAACGCTGATAGCGAGAATGTTATGTCCGCAGCAGATGTAGCTTTAATGGCACAAAATACGGTTGAAGCTTACCCACAATTATTAGAAGTTACCTCCAGTGAGGGCTATACCTTCATGGAAGGCACACCTTACGAGCAACACCTGGGTAACCCTAATGAACTCCTACCTGGTCGCGCTTACGGACGCGAAGGTGTTACTGGCTTGAAGTCTGGCTTCACAGATGATGCTGGTAAGAACTTTGTTGCTACTAGTACCGAGAATGGTCGCAAGGTAGTAGCCGTAGCCATGGGTGTCTTCGGCGAAGGCATGTCTTCTTATTGGGAGATCGAGATCCTCTTAGACAAACTCGAGGAATACCCAGAACTCTACCAGAACGAAAACTTGCCAACCAACCTACCTGATCCAAAAGAAGAAGCAGAAGCTCAAGAAGAAGCAGCATCCGAGGAATCCGAAAGTCAAGAACAATACGAGAACAAGCGGGATAACCCAGTTACTAACTTCTTCCGCAAATTCTTCTAATCTTGACCAGAGGCTGTCGCTTAAGCTGATCAATTAAATATTTCAAAACAAAAAGAACCCTCCTGACCTAGTATCAAGAGAGTCGGCGCCTATCCAGGCCCGTCCCACTAGGTCAGGAGGGTTTATTTTTGATCTTGTTAGTAATTAATAGTTGGCTAGAAAACGGCTAACCATCTCATTACGACTAAGACCGAAGCTTGATTACTTGTCTAGTTCCCGGCTCTTACTAGCAACATCGCGGGCTAGTAGGTCTCGGAAGGCTTCTAGGCTAATCGTTTCAGAATCTTTGGCACCGTAGCGACGGACATTCACGGTTCGATCGGCCACTTCTTGGTCCCCAATCACTAATTGGTAAGGCACCTTAGAAGTTTGAGCTTCCCGAATCTTGTAGCCTAACTTCTCATTACGTAGGTCCATTTCAACCCGGTAACCAGCATCCTTCAAGAGGTGGTAAACTTCTTCTACATAGTCCCCGTGAAATTCGGCATTAACAGGCAATAGAACAGCTTGAACAGGTGCCAACCAAGTTGGGAAGGCTCCCTTGTATTCTTCTAATAGGTAGGCTACGAAGCGTTCCATGGTAGAGACTACCCCACGGTGGATAACTACTGGACGGTGGGTATCTTGACCGTCTTCACCAACATAAGTCAAGTCGAAGCGTTCTGGTAGCAAGAAGTCTAATTGAACGGTTGACACGGTCTCTTCAAGACCAATGGCTGTCTTCAACTGCACGTCTAATTTTGGTCCATAGAAGGCAGCTTCTCCCTCAGCTTCAAAGTAGTCTAAGCCCATGTCATCCATGGCTTCTTTTAACATGCTTTGAGCTGTTTCCCACATTTCATCATCATCGAAGTACTTATCTGTATCTTCTGGGTCACGGTAAGACAAGCGGAAGCGGTAGTCGGTGATGTTAAAGTCTTCGTAAACCTCACGAATCAGATGCAAGACCCGGGTGAATTCATCCTTGATTTGGTCTGGACGCACAAAGATGTGAGCATCGTTCAAGGTCATCTCGCGAACCCGTTGTAGACCTGATAAGGCCCCGGATTTCTCATAGCGGTGCATCATACCAAGTTCGGCAATACGAATTGGTAATTCACGGTAGGAGTGGATATCATTCTTGTAGATAAGCATATGGTGTGGGCAGTTCATCGGACGTAAGACCAACATCTCTCCATCACCCATATCCATAGGTGGGAACATGTCGTCTTTATAATGAGCCCAGTGACCAGATGTTTTATAGAGGTCAGACTTGGCCAAAATTGGCGTATAGACATGTTCATATCCAAGAGCAACTTCCTTATCCATGATGTAACGTTCAATCTGACGGCGGATAGTCGCACCCTTAGGTAACCAGAATGGTAGACCGGATCCGGCTTCTTGGCTGATCATAAAGATGCCTAGTTCTTTACCTAATTTACGGTGGTCGCGTTCTCTAGCTTCAGCTAGACGCTTGAGATGGTCATCCAAGTCGGCTTGCTTGAAGAAGGCGGTACCGTAGACCCGTTGCATCATGGTATTATCTGAGTTCCCGCGCCAATAAGCTCCCGCTAAGGATAAGAGCTTGAAGACCTTGATCTTACCCGTAGAAGGAACGTGACCGCCCCGGCATAAGTCTGTAAAGTCTCCTTGAGTATAGACCGTTAGAGTCTCATCTTCTGGTAAGTCATTGATTAATTCTTGCTTGAATGGATCATCGGCAAAGATTTCCAAGGCTTCTTCCCGGCTAACCACCCGACCTTCAATCGGATAGTTTTGCGAAACGATCTTCTTCATTTCCTTCTCGATCTTAGGCAAATCTTCATCCGTAATCGGCTGTTCCTTATGGGTATCATAGTAGAAGCCGTTTTCGATGGCTGGACCTACGCCAAAGTTAATCTCAGGATAGAGACGCTTCAAGGCATGGGCTAATAGGTGAGCGGCTGAATGACGCAGCAAGTCCAAGGCTTCCGGACTCTTATCAGTAATGATTTCGATGGCTCCATCTGCTTGAATGGGTTGATGGAAGTCGATAATTTCCCCATCTAGCTTACCGGCTAGGGCCGCTTTTTGTAATGATTTGCTGATTGATCCGGCAACGTCTTCAACCGTTACCCCTGCATCAAATTCCTTGACCTTTCCATCAGGGAAAGTTAGTTTCACTTGTTCCATTTCTATTCCTCACTTTCTACCGAACAAAAAAAGCCCCACTGCCGCTAACGGCAATGGGACGTATCAACGTGGTTCCACCCAAACTTGTTAAGACGAATCTTAACCTCATTCATGGCTTAACGCGCCGGACGGTCTACTCTAATCGCCCAAAGGCTTTCAAGCAGACAACATCGCAAAGGGGTAAAATGAATCTTGTGTAAAGTGTCGCAGCAACCCACTTCTCTCTGTCAGCACGCCAAGCATTTCTTGTCTTTACGGGTGTCTTTATTCGGTTAGCCCTATTGTACAACGATTGACTTTAAATAACAAGTCCTTTGCTAGGAATTAACGCCGACCGCGCTGGCGCAAGTTCTCGCCTTGGAAGTTAATCTCTCGAGCCAAGTAACGAATCCGCTCCATAATTCGGTCCGCCTTCACCGTCTCCATTCCCCCATCTCTGGTACTAGCTAGGTGTTGGGCTAATTCATTCATGGTCTTATTGGAAGAAAAGAAGGTCGCCAAAGACTCCTTCATCCGGTATTCCAAGATGATGGTTAAAACTTCATCACGAACCCAGACAGTATTAGCTTCTGCTCCAAGATCATCCAGGATCAGAACTGGCACCTTCTTGACCGCATCAATCATCTCCTTATATTGGCCAGATTGAATGTTTTGCTTGACCTCAGAAGTGAAGCTAGGGTAGTGAACCATGGTCACTTCGTAACCCAGATCCGCCAATTGATTGGCCATGGCACCTAATAAATAGGTCTTACCCACCCCAAAAGGGCCGGTTAAATAAAAGGCCTGGACGTCATAAGGATTCTCCTGGTAAGCATCCAACCAATCTAAGGCCTGCTGCAAGAGGAAGGGGCGGAACTTGGACTGGGTATAGAAGCTATCAAAGCTTGCTTGCCGGACATCCTTGGACATCATCCGGTTATCAATCAAGGCGTCCCGCTTGCGAGTCTTCTCATGGATTAAATACTGGGGGGTCGGCTGGTAACTGACATCAATATAATTACCATTGATAAATAAGACCGGGGCAAAGCCAGGATTTTGGCCAGGCTTCCCTGCCTTGATGCGTTCCATCTCCCGCCGGTATTCATTGAGCTTGGACCGGCTATTGGCAATCATCTCTTGGCTGATTTGGTCTTGGTGGTCATGGATAAAGCTTTGAATTTCTGGATAAGTCATAATCTTAGCCAGCGTATCCTGATAATCCGCTTCATTATAGTGGTCTTGCATGAATTTATCCATGACTTGTCGAATTGACTGCATCTTAATCCTCCTTCTTACGTTTCATCGCTTCTAGACGGCGACGAAGGGTCTCTTCATCTTGAAGTCTAGCAGGATCAAACGGTAGGTCTTCATCCTTGACTTGGGACTCGTCATAGTCCTTACGGAACCATTCCGGCTCAGCTTCGACATAGGAGTTGCCCTTCTTACGACTTGGATACGGGTTTCTTGCCTGGGTCTGTCCGGCTTCTTCTTGCTTACGAATAAAGGCAAAGGCTGCTTGAGGAGAATCCACTCCGGCTTGTTGCCAATGGCTAGCATTGGATTGGAGGCTGGACTTGTAAATATTAGGTAGCTTGCGAATCGCCAGCAAGTAATAGACCAAGACATTAACTACCGCTTGGTCCAGCTTGGTCTTAGATAAGAGATCTTGAACATAGAACTGTTCATTGTCTGTTGGAAATCCTCCCAAGGCCTTCTTGGTCTGCTTGAGAAAGTTAGTAACCGGTAATTGTTCCGCCAAAATAATAATCGCAATCTCCGCTTCGGTCAAGTCTGAATCTTCAGCTTGTAAGGCTGATTTACGATCAGCCTTCTCCTGGTCACTGTAGAGCTTTCCTGGGCCTGCTGGTTCGCTTTTTTTGAAGCGTCTTTCCGCAACGACCTTTAGCTGGTCCACTTGCACCTTGCCATTAAGCGAACTCTTAGCTAAGCGAACCAATTGGACCATCTGCTCTTCGTCTAAGCCGTAGACCAAGTGAAGGGCCTGAATCTCCTCCTTGAGATTGTGGGTTAATTCTCGGTGGTCAATCCCTTCTGCCATCAAGAATTCCAAGAAGCGACTGTAATCAAAAGTCGATGCCCCCTCAGATACCGAAATCACTTCCTGTCTAGCAGGGCCTTGTCCCTTGATCTGGAAGCGGGAGGCCAAGTCAGTCGTCAATTCAACAAAACGTGGCTCTTTCAACTCCAAGGGACGCGCCGCTTGTTGCAGGCGGTCAAAGGCCTCATCCCCAATTAACTCATACAGCAAGGTGGATAGACGGGCATCAGCCAAGAAGGCTTGGAGGCTTAAGGGTGCCTGGAGGGAGTAGATCAGGGTCTGCTTTTGCCATTGGTCATGAGACTGACTGTCTCGAAAGACCCGTAACAGACCGATCCCTTCCAAGTCCAAACGAGCCTCCAATAGGTCTTGCATGCCGATATTCATCCGCTCCAACAAGTACTTATGCATCAAGCGCTCACTGACTTGGCCCGACTCTCTAGGAGCAAAGCAGAAAGTCTGATACAAGCTCAAGGCCATGGGGCCAATGATTGGTTGGTAGGCCTGGGTTAATACGAGATCATTGAGATTAATGGCCGCTTCAGGCAAGAGAACCCGGAAGCTTTGCATAGGCGTAATAGACACTAGTTACCTCCTTCCAGAGGGCTAGTCTTCCTGACGACCCTCCATTGATTCTAACTCTTTAAGAAACATTTCCCGCGATTGAAATTCCCGGTAGACACTGGCGAAGCGAATATAAGCAACCTCATCCAACTCCATTAGTAGAGGCATAATATAATCGCCGATCTTTTTGCTTTCGATTTCTTGATCGGTCTCCTCCCGGATTCTGGCTTCCACTTCATTGGTTAAGGTCTCCATCTGTTCACGAGTAATGGGCCGTTTCTCTGCTGACCGCATCACCCCGCGGAAGATCTTATCGCGGTTGAATTCCTCCCGGGTTCCGTCCCGCTTAACCACTAACAAGGTCGGCAGTTCCACCCGCTCATAAGAATTAAAGCGGTAACCACAATCCAGACACTCCCGCCGGCGACGAATGGCCTCACCACCATCAACGGGTCTTGAATCAACGACCTTGGAATGATTTTCACCACATTTAGGACACTTCATTACCATCACCTCTTATCTTATGCTTCAGGCGCGCGAGTTCTTGATCAATTTGTTGGTAGGTTGCTTCAAGATCCTGGGAATTATCAATCACCCGGTCGGCCTGCTTGACCTTGTCTTGAATCGAGAATTGATTGGCCATCAAGTTAGCGGCCTGGTCCGGGCTAATCTGGTTACGAACTTGGAGTCGTTGATGCTGGGTCATCGGATCAGTATAGACAACCCAGACTTCATCACAGGCAAAAGGAGCTTCCGTCTCAAAATACAAGGGTACATCTAGAAAGACCAGGTCATGACCGGCCTGGCGGTAGGCTTCTACTTGGTCTTGGCTGGTCTGATGGATGAGTGGGTGGAGAATCTGATTGACTCTTTCTTTGACGGCTTTATCTGAGAAGAGTCGCTCCCCCAAGTAAGCCCGGTCCAACTGACCTTGTGACGTTAACAGGTCGGGACCGAAGGCTTCAACCAATTGTTTCAGTCCCTGGCTTCCCGGTTCAACCACCTGGCGGGCCACTTGATCGGTATCAACCAATGGGTAGCCCAAGTCTCTTAAGTAGCTAGAGACGGCCGACTTGCCAGTTGCGATCGATCCGGTTATGACAATGAGCTTCATACTTGTTACTCCTCTTCTAGGCGTTGACAATTGGGACAAAAATGGGTGCCTCGTCCGGCTAATTTGATCTTCTCTATCGGTGTCTGACAGCGCGGGCAAGCCTGACCAGCTTGGTCGTAGACCTTAAGTGACTCTTGATAATTTCCCGCCTCACCCAAGGCATTCAAATAAGTCCGGATCGTTGATCCACCCGCTTGGGTGGCACGAGATAGGATATCAATAATGGCTAGACGCAAAGTGGCTACTTCGTCTTCCTTTAGGCTATTAGCCAGTCTAGCTGGATGGATACGGGCTTGATAAAGCGCCTCATCCACATAAATATTTCCCAATCCAGCCACTAAATGCTGGTCCAGTAAGGCAGGTTTAATCTTTTTGCGGCTTTTAGCCAAGGCCTGCTTAAAGGAAGATAGGTCAAAGTCTGATTGAGTGGGTTCCGGCCCCAACTTCTTGGCCTTAAAGTAAGCTTCCTTCTGGTCCGGAGCGATCAGTTCCATGCGACCAAACTTACGTACATCTTGATAGGCCAAGTAAGTACCATCTGTAAAGCAAAAGATCACATGAACATGCTTGTTGGCTTGAAAGGCCCTTAGATCTTGACCAAATAGGTACTTACCCTCCATTCGCAGATGGGAGACCAAGGTCCAATTAGTCAGCTCCAGGAGGAGGTATTTCCCCCGGCGATCAATGGCTTGAACCGTCTGCCCTTCCAGGAGAGCCTGCCATTGGCTTAAGCCCTCTGGGTGGTTAATAATCCGAGGCCAAGTCACTTGAACGTGGTCGATCGTTTTGCCGATAATTTTTTTGTTCAGGCCCCGGCGGACACTTTCAACTTCTGGCAATTCTGGCATGCAATCACTCTTTCTGTAGACTAGAGATCGTACCAGGTGTTTCCTTGATTATATTCTACCTCAATAGGCACCTGGAGTTCTACTGCGGATTCCATAATCTCAACCACCAAGTCGCTCAAGGTCTCCATCTCACTGTCTGGTGCTTCCAAGATCAATTCATCGTGAACTTGTAGGAGCAAGCGCGCTTCGAGACCGGCTTCTTGAATCGCTCGGTCCAGTCGGATCATCGCAATCTTAATAATATCCGCAGCCGTTCCTTGAATCGGGGAATTAATGGCCGTCCGCTCAGCAAAGGAGCGCACATTAAAGTTACTAGACTTCAAGTCAGGCAAGTAGCGCCGGCGGTTAAAGAGGGTCTCCACGTAACCCTTAGACTTGGCTTCTTTAACCACTTCTTCCATGTATTGGCTGACGCCTGGGTACTTTTCAAAGTAAGTGTCAATGAATTCCTTGGCTTCATAGCGGGGGATATTCAAGTTTTGAGACAGGCCATAATCACTAATCCCGTAGACAATTCCAAAGTTAACCGCCTTGGCTTGCCGTCTGATGTTGCTGTCAATTTCCTGGTCCTTAGGAATACCGAAGACCCGGCGTGCGGTGGCGGCGTGAATATCTTCCCCGTCCTGGAAGGCCTGGATCATATGGGGATCCCCGGAAATATGGGCGAGCACCCGAAGTTCAATCTGGGAATAGTCTGCTGAGAAGAGTTTCCAATGGTCTTGACTCGGTATAAAGGCTTGGCGAATCCGGCGCCCTTCTTCCATCCGTGTTGGAATATTTTGCAAGTTAGGGTCTGCACTGGATAGACGCCCTGTTTGGGTCAAGGTCTGGATAAAGCGGGTATGGATGCGCCCATCTTCTTGGATATATTCGGGTAAGCCTGCTAGGTAAGTCCCCTGCAACTTGGCTACCTGTCGGTAATCGAGAATTTTTTGAATGATGGGGTGCTTATCTAGTAACTTCTCTAGGACGCCAGCCGCGGTTGAATAGCCGGTCTTAGTCTTCTTGATCACCGGAAGACCCAGGTCTTCAAAGAGGACCACGCCCAATTGCTTGGGCGAGTTCAAGTTGAATGCTTGACCCGCTAATTCAAAAATCTCTGCTTCCATCTCGCCTAATCGTTCAATCAGGACCTGGTTGCGCTCTTCAAGAGTTTCACCATCCACCTTAATTCCCAAGATCTCCATCTTGGCTAGAACCTCAGCTAGTGGAAATTCCATTTCTTCATAGAGACTCTTCATCTGGCTCTCTTCTAAGGCTTCCATCAGTGGTTCTTCCAAGATAGCCAGGGACTGGGTCTTACTGGCTAGGTGGCTAGCTAAGACATCCTCAGAAGGAAGCTTCATCTTAGCACCCTTGCCATAGACAGCCTCATCGAATTGCACCAAGGACGGCAGACCATAAGTCTCCAACATCTCAGCTAATTGGCCTGAATGATGACTATCCAATAAATAATCAGCAATCAAGACGTCAAAGCGAATCCCTGCCAAGTGGACCCCCTGCCGGCTGGCTAGAACCCGGTCTCTTTTGGAGTCATAACTGATCTTGGACTTACTAGAATCTGCCAACCAATCACAAAAGGCCTCAGATTCAAAGGCTTGGTCACCCGCTAGAAAATAAGCCTTTTCCTGGTCTAAGTCAGCGATCGCCACACCGACAATATCAGCAAAGTGATAGTTCTCTTCTAAGGTCTCTAGATAAAGGGCCGCCCGTTCAGGTAGGGAGATACCATCTAAAGATTCCAAGCTTTCTACCGGATAGAGGTCAATGGAGTCTAGGGCTTGGTCTTCAATAGCCAGGCCTTCAAGGCCAAACTCTTCCTGCAAATGACTTAAGAAAGAATTGAAATTCATCTGCCGGTAGAAATCAGCCAAGGCCTCAGGGTCCTTGCCCTTGAAGTGAAGTTCGTCCAGAGAAAGATCTATCGGGGCATCTGTTAGGATCCGGGCTAACCGCTTGCTTAAGCGGGCCTGGTCTTCTTCATTAACCAAGTTCTCCTTCATCTTGGAAGGTTTCAATTCATCAATCTGGTCATACAAGTTCTCCACAGAGCCAAATTGATGCAAGAGCTTCAAGGCAGTCTTCTCACCAATCCTTGTGACTCCGGGGTAATTATCCGAAGAATCCCCCATTAGGCCCTTCATATCAATGATCTGTTCCGGGGTTAAGTCATACATTTCTCGGATAGAATCCGTTGTATAAGCGACCAAATCACTGACACCCTTGCGAGTAATATAGACATCTACATTGTCACTAGCCAGTTGAATCAAGTCCTTATCACCTGAGATGACTACCACCTGGTCTTCTGCTTCTACCTGACGAGACAAGGTGCCAATAATATCATCCGCTTCATATTCAGCCACAGAATAATAAGGAATCCCATAACCATCCAATAGCACTCTAAAATAAGGCATCTGTTCTTGGAACTCTGAGGGGGTCTTCTGCCGGCCGCCCTTGTAGTCACTAAATAATTCACTTCGAAAAGTCGGCCCCGACTGGTCAAAGGCGACCAAGATATGGGTGGGCTCAAATTGCTTCAAGACATTATCCAACATCCGGTTAAACGAGAATAAGGCGTTGGTATGAAGACCCGACTGGTTCTTGAAGCGGTCTAAATCTAGAATCGAATAGAAGGCCCGGAAAGCCAGGCTGCTTCCGTCAATTAGTAATAATTTTTTCTCACTCACGGCATTCTCCTCTTTCTGTGCTTTCTAGTCGAAAACGGCCAACTAAAAGCTGACCGTTTGAAACTTATAATTGATTGGGACGAAGTTGGGCGTAGGCTTGCTCAAATTGCTGGGACAGGTCATCAATATCGCCTGCACCCATAAACAAGACCACCGCTTCTTGATAATTCATTAAGGGGGATAAGTGACTAGTTGAAATAATCTCGACTGGACGATCTATCTTATTGGCCAGATCTTCAATCGTTACATCCCCAGACTGTTCTCTAGCTGAGTTAAAGATATCAACCAGATAAATATCATCGGCTAACTCTAAAGCCTCAGCAAATTCATTCAATAAGGCCACCGTCCGACTAAAGGTATGCGGTTGAAAAACTGCCACAATCTCATGGTCGGGGTATTTTTGCCGGGCAGCATCAATGGTTGCCTTAATTTCTGATGGGTGGTGGGCATAGTCATCAATAATCGTTAATTGGCCGACTTGACGGGCCGCAAAACGACGCTTAACCCCTTGGAAGCTAGCCAAATATTTAGCAATCTCGTCTGCTTGGAAGCCTTCCAATAAGACACTCGTAATAACCGCTAGGGCATTCAGGATATTATGGTTACCAAAGGCTGGTAAATGGAAGCGACCAACCTTCTCTCCTTGGAAGTAGACGTCAAAGTCCGATCCTTGGGTGGTCCGGTCAATGTTATTAGCGTAAACATCCAAGTCTTCACTGAATCCATAGTAATAAATCGGTTGGTCAAGCTTTAATTGCTTCAAGTACTCATCCTCACCACAAGCGATAATTCCTTTGCCAGCTTGGCCCGCAAAGCCCTCGATGGCTTGAAAAACATCCTCAATGGAATGGTAGTAATCCGGATGGTCAAAATCAACATTGGTCACAATGACATAGTCCGGTTGATAAGCCATAAAATGACGGCGGTACTCACAAGCTTCCAGGGCAAAGTAATCCGCCGCTTCATCACCAAAGCCTGTCCCATCGCCAATAAGATAAGAGGTCGGCGCCAGGTGGGAGAGCACATGGGACAACAAGCCTGTTGTGGACGTCTTACCATGAGATCCAGTGACCGCAATCGAGGTATAATTTTGGATCAGGTCACCTAGGAACTTGTGGTAGCGATAGACAGGCAAGCCCAATTCGCGCGCCTTCACCAGCTCAGGATGGTCATCACTAAAGGCATTACCTGCAATAACCGTCAATCCTTCGTGAATATTGTTCGCATCAAAGGAGTAAATAGGGATCTGGTGATTTTCTAATTCTTGCTGCGTGAAAAAATATTTATCAATATCGCTACCTTGAACACGGTAACCTTCTCCATGCAAAATTAAGGCCAAAGCACTCATCCCAGAGCCTTTAATGCCTACAAAGTGATAGGTTGTATCCCTATTCATTTAACGATGCCTCCTTTTGATAGTCAAATAGTAAAAATGTTTCTTCTGCTTTAATTAACCGCTGGCTAATTGCTCTCAAATCACTGTCTTCCTTGACTTCTTCCACCTTAGATGACGGAAATAAGGAAGCATTTACTTGAGTTTCCTCGTGTTCAACCGGCGCCTTGAATTCAGGCCCCTTGAAGCTAGGCCGATAGATAAAGGGTTGGCTGTCTTGTCGAAGACGTTCCTGATCCTTATCCACTAATTCGGATGCCAGGCGTTCCTGGAAATCTTCCCGGTGCCCTCGCTCCTTGAGAAAGGGAACTTGATAAGTCTGGGACCGCCCACTTTCGTCCACCGGCTGAGGACGAGGGGTTGAGCGAGTAAAGTCCTTAGAACCGGCCTGACTAGCAGGAGGAGTAGCAGGCGACTGCCAATTCTTTCTGGCTGAGTGCGGTTTGGCCTGGGATCCCTTCTTGCGATTCAGGGCCGGACCATCATAATTTCTCATCGCCATTCCTCCAATCTAGCTCTTAAGCTTGATAGTCAGCTACAACCTCTGATAGTGGCGTTCCCACCTCAAAGTGGCTCTCCAATTCCCAAATACCTGGATAATCTTCAATCTGTTCCAAACCAAGTTCGCGAGTTGAACAAATCATCCC
Source organism: Hutsoniella sourekii ATCC 700629 (assembly GCF_000518205.1). Taxonomy (GTDB): domain Bacteria; phylum Bacillota; class Bacilli; order Lactobacillales; family Aerococcaceae; genus Hutsoniella; species Hutsoniella sourekii. The sequence goes on from NZ_KI912399.1 coordinate 100,786, forward strand.
CATCGACTCTTCGCCGCGCAATTCACCTGGCCAAATAATCGCCCCAGAAGGCATGACTGCACCTGGCTTAGCCACTAGGACCTTCAAGCCTTGATCAATATTACTTGCTCCACAGACAATTTGAACCACTTGGTCCGGACTAACCCGGGTCTGAGTAATGGATAGGTGGTCACTATCCGGATGGTCCTCGCATGCTTCCACATAACCGACAACGAATTTCTCTTCGTTGTCAAAAGCTAGCTCCAAGTCGAAGCCGGCTTTTTGAATTCGCTGGTTGATGTAAGCCGTTTGGTCGTCATTTAACTTCACTTGCTCTTGGTTCTCTAAGCCTAATTGCTCTTGAACATCGAAGACATTCACCGCGACCACTTGACCATCTCGCTGGTCCTTGACTACCGTTACGCCGGCATTAGATTCGGCCTGAGCGAAATCATCAGCAATACTGGCCCGAGTCGCCATTAAGACATCCCCAACATTGGCATTATAAAAAGCTAACCACATTATTTAAAAACCTCTCTTTATTGTTGTGATTTTATTCGATATAATAGATTTTTCATTATCTATTGTATTATGACAAATCTCTTGAGATAAATCAATCCTTGTGCGCCAGTTCCAGGGCGTTACAGCTAGACTCAAATATGTTAAACTTGAAGCATTGACTAATAGGAGGTTGACCATGGCTCAAAAAAATTCACAGCTCATTAAAGCATTGGCTCTTGCTACTGGACTAGCAAGTATCGGTGCACTAGCTAAAGTAATCAAAGAAAACACCCCTATCCAAGCAGGCAAAGCCTTGAAGCTGGTTCAAGCCGACTTTGCCCGTCGAGGTCCCGTCTTAGACTCTTGGATTCATTATACGCCAACCCGCTACCAATTAATTGAAGAAGCACCCATGGCTTATTTGGGTGGGCTGTCAGTGAAAGAAGACCAGCAAGTGATCCATTACCAATTTGCCTGTGATATCTTTACCGGGGAAGTACTCGATTATTTTATGGTTAAGTCTATTTCTGAGTAAGCCCACCAGCAAGACTTATTTACAAGAGAAAGGAGGGTATTAGCTTGCTGAACCATTCCGATGATTGGGAATTCCATCCCATCCTAGGAGGAAGTGGTGAGTCCTTTATGGGCGTCAACCAAGAAGAAAAACTATTCTTTAAGCGTAATATCTCTCCTTTCGTCACTGCCTTATCTGCCAAGGGGATCACGCCCCGTTTGATGTGGACCAAGCGAACCTACTCTGGTGATACCTTAACTGCCCAAGAATGGAAAGAAGGCCGCCTGCTAGAGAAGAAAGAAATGGAGAAAGCTGAACTCATTCAACTACTCTACCAAGTCCACCACTCTGACGATCTATTAGACATGCTGAAACGAGTCGGGGGTAAGGTCTACCGTCCTCTGGACTTCTTGGAAGAATACTTCCAAGAACTACCCCCTCACCTGGCATCCAACCACCTCTTTAATGAAGTGGTCTGCCACCTACAAGACAGTGTGACGGAAGAATTCTACCAGGTCGACTTGTCAGTTTGCCACGGAGACTTGCACCACCATAATTTTATTATGGAATATAACAGCCAGAACCTTTACCTAGTGGATTGGGAGAAGGTCCGGATTTCTGATTATTTAAGTGACTTGTCTTACCTATTGATTCAATACTTCCCACCTGGCCATTGGACCCAGTGGTTGACCACCTACCAGGCAGATTTTCAAGAGCCTAAGTTCTATGAACGCATCCGTTGGTATAGCTTGATCAACTGCCTCTTACTAATCAAACAATACTATCAAGAAAAACGTTATTTCAAGGTAAATGAACTCATCTTATTATTGAAGTCTATCTACCAAAACTAAGATCGAAAGGTTGATGATATGCGCTTAAGAAATATACCTGGTGCTCAGGAGACATTAGACGCTTACCCACAATATGTGCCTCAAGATCCCGCAGCATTAGCTGGTCAGTGGCAGACCCGCTTTCCCAACAAGCAACCGCTCTACTTGGAAGTGGGTTCGGGTAAGGGACAATTCATGGTAGAAATGGCTAAGGCCCATCCGGACATTAACTTTATCGCCACTGAAGTCCAAACCAGCGTTGCCCTACGTATCTTACAGCGGCTAATTGAAGCCGACTTACCCAACTTACAAATCCTGCATGGAGATGGCCGCTTAATCAGCGACTACTTCGCTCCAGGCGAGGTAGACCGGCTCTACTTGAACTTCAGCGACCCTTGGCCTAAAAAGCGCCACGCCAAGCGTCGTTTAACTTCACCTGACTTTCTCCAAGCCTACCGTCAGATTCTCACAGCCGATGGAGAAATTCACTTCAAGACTGATAACCAAGGCCTCTTTGAATATTCGCTTGCCAGCATGTCCCAATCTGGCCTAGCCTTTAAGGCTATCTGGTTAGATTTACATCAAAGTGACTTTGAAGGCAATATTATGACCGAGTATGAAGAAAAGTTCTCTGACCGCGGCCATCCGATCTATCGCTTGGAAGCTTACTTCAGGGAGGCATAAGGATAGTACAAACCAAATAAAATCGATAAAAAGCTTCGAAAGTAACTATTCCCTCAGCTGTAGTGGACCGCATCCAGAGCGATGCGTCAATTGTCCTAATACTACTGCTGAGGGAATAGTTGTTTTTTCGCAATGATCGACATTTTTTAAATACAAATAAACGTTACAAATCAAAATGATTGCTTAAGATTAAAGATCGTATGATTAACTTGTCTTAAAGTCGGTCTATTTTGACCTAATCAAGCGCTCGGTCAATCCGGCGACTGATCACTTGGCTGGATATGATAGGACTGGCTTCATGTTGCTGCCAGCGATCCAGTTGATAGTACAAGGACCCTGGGGTCTTGATACCTGCTAGTAACACTTGGTCCAAGCCAGCCGGTGCTAGGATATCTTCAACCAAAACCACACAATTAGTCCCAAACAAGAAGTACTGCTGGTAGATTCCTTCGATAATCCGGAAGGCCAAACCTTGAGTCTGCTTCAAGAGCTGGCTAATCGCTGACTGGTTTTCTTTCTGGGGTTGATAGGCTTGGGTGATTCGGTTAAAGGACATTAATCGCTTTTCAATGGCTAATTTCTGCCGGTCACTTAATTCAAAGGCAAAGCGGAACACAGTCGCTCCATCCCCGACCATAAAGTCCAAGTATTCTTCTTGGCTACATTGGAAAACTAAGCCGTCCCCTAGAACTCCCTTGATCAAGTTGTTAGCCAAGTCATAACAACCGTAGCTATAAACCTGCCCTTCGTAGGCAAAGTCAACGTGACCGAGGACGCCAAACTTACGTTCATAGACGTGGACAAATAACTCCAAGTCAGCCTGCCGTCCCTTCACCTCCTGGCTACTGGCCAAGTTGAAGGGGGTCTGAGGTTTCTTAGACTTCAGGGCTTGGTTAACAGACTGCATAGCCATATAAGGCATTAAGGCGGTCAGAATAACTGGTTCGCTGACCCGGTAGTGACGCTTTTTGACTAAGGCTTGGGCATTGGGGATTACATCCACAAAGACATCCACCAAGTAATTGGCTGCTAGTAAGAGCAAATACAAGCTCAAGACAAAGAGGAGTAAGGCTACTTTTTGAGGGCCAAGCCACAAATAAATAATAGCAAGAGCAGCAAGACCTGGCACAAGCAAGAGTCGAAAATCCTGTTCTTCTCGCCAAATAACCAGGGCATTAACCACTTGAGCAAGAACTAAGAAGGTCCAATAAATCAAGGTCAAGCTATAAATAAAGACTGCTAGACCATGGTCAGGTTGACCTAGCAAATAGCCCAAGCCCACACTAGTAAATAACAAGGCAAAGGCAAGCGCTAGATTTTGTAGGCGCGTGATTTGTTTACGGTCCATCTTATTCACCTTCTTTTGAAGCTAGTAATTGTTTGAATTCCTCTAGACGGTCTTTGAAGACTGCAAAGGTTGACAATAAGTAATCAGGTTGGGTCATATCAATCCCGGCTTCTTGCATGATAGCAATCGGATAGTCACTACTACCTGCCTTCAAGAAGCTCAAGTAACCCGACACCGCTCCTGCTTCTCCTTGGCTGATGCGACGGGCAAATTCGGTGGCCGCTGCAAAGCCGGTCGCATATTGATAGACATAGAAATTATAATAAAAATGCGGAATACGCGTCCATTCCAAGGCGATTTGTGACTGGGAATTAACACTGGAACCATAGTACTTAGCATTTAGTTCCTGATAGGCCTGGTTCAAGAAGTTAGCGGTCAAAGGTTGCCCCTTGGCGTCTTCTTGATAGATAAACTGTTCGAATTCCGCAAATTGACTTTGACGGAAGACCGTTCCTTTAACCCCATCCAGGAAGTGGTTCAAGATATAGAGGCGTACTTCCTTGTCTGGATAAGTCTTCAGTAGGTAGTCCGTCAGTAAATTCTCATTGGTCGTTGAGGCCATTTCCGCTAAGAAGATGGAGTAATGGGAATCAACATAACTTTGGGCTTGGTTGGTTAAATAAGAATGGGCACTGTGTCCTAATTCATGAACCAAGGTATACAAGTTATTCAAGTTATCTTGCCAATTCAAGAGAATATAAGGGTAGCTGTCATAAGTACCTGACGAATAAGCGCCACTGCGTTTGCCTTGATTCTCATAGACATCAATCCAACCCTGGTCAAAAGCCTGCTTGATGATCGCTAGATAATCTTCGCCTAGAGGAGCTAGCGCTTCTAGGACAATCTCCTTGGCTTCATCATAGCTAAAGGCCAAGGGCGCCTGACCTAATAGGGGTGTGTACATGTCATACATCTCTAATTGATCAAGTTCTAGAACTTCCTTACGCAAGTCCACATACTCATGCAACAAATCCAAGTGATCATGGACCGTTTCTAAGAGAAGATCATAGACCACCTCTGGAATATTATCATCAAATAAGGCTGCCTGGCGGGCTGATTGATAATTTCTCAGCTTGGCCTGAAGGTTGCCTTTTTTCATTTGGGCTGACAATAAGGCCGCAAAGGTATTTTGGAACTGGTCATAAACGCTATAGTATTGCTTGAAGGTCGACTCTCTTAACTGACGGTCATTGCTTTCTAAATAGCGACTATATGTTCCATGACTCAATGGATAAGTCTGCCCCTTCTGATCTTGGGCATCCGGGAACTTCAAGTCAGCGTTATTCAAGAGTCCAAAGGTCTTGGTATTGGTTGAGAAGATTTCTCCCGCTTGAGCGAGGATACTTTCTTGGTCTTTGGTCAAGGTATGGGCCCGGTAGCGAACCGCATCGTCTAGGAATTGACGGTATTTGGCTAAGCGTGAGTCAGCCGCCATGAATGCCTGCAAGGTGTCAGGGTCCATAGCCATAAGTTCAGGTTGTAAGAAGGCGAGCTTCTCACTCAAAGCAACAGCCACTTGACTCGCTTGCGCTTCCAGAGTCTGATAGTGGTCATTGCCCTGGTCTTGATCATTCTTGAGGTGACTATAGACATATAGGTTGCCCATGGTCCGCTGGTAATCACTAATTAATTCCAAGGCCTCAAACAAATGATCACTCGATTCACTCAGGCTACCTGGCAGTTGATCTAAGTCACCTAGACGCCCTTGAAACTCCTCTAAGGCTTCTAGAAAATCTTGATCACTAGCATACATGGGGGTTAAGTCCCATTGGTATTGGCTTGAGACTTCTTCTCGTTTGGGTAATTGGGATGTCTTCATTATATCCCCTCCTTTTCAAATCGCTTCACCTTTATTATAGCTAAATTAAGGCCTAAATCCCAATCTTTTAACACTTTCTAGCCATCTTTAGCCAAATAAAGTTGGTAAATTTGCCCCATTCCCTTGAATAATTGCCACCGCCTTGACGGATCAGCTAATAAAGGGTGGAAATCACCGAGGTCGCCCCGGTCAAAAGCCTGGTCCAAGAAGAAAGCCACTTCATCAATATCACCAGCCGCTTGGTCTAGTGCCCAAGCTGTCCAAGCCCATAGATACCAAGCAGGCTGCTGGAAGAGCAGAAAGTGAAGTGGCCGGTCGAAAATACGACTGGAGAGCTGGTCTAAGCGAAAACCGTGCTGATAGAGACGGGCGAGACGTGGCTGGTTATGGGCTTGCTTACGGATCAGCGTTAGGGGATTGGGATGACTTGAATAGATGCGGGAGGAATAGACAGGATAGCCGACTTGCCTCTTAGGACTTGATGAGTGAGGGAAGCGTAATAGCAAGTCTTCGCTGGTCCAGACTTGAAGATCCATAATCCCCTTCGATGGATCATAAATCATAGCTAACTGACTAAAGCTTCGAATCACTCGCTCACCAGCATCAAAAGTCAACAAATAATAACCTAGGTCTTGATGATAATTAATATTCCGCTTCACCCAAGCCGCTTCCAAGCCCCGCTGACTAAAATAATTATGGTCTATTAACCAATCATGCTGGATGCCCAAGCGGTCATAGGCATCAAACCTGGCCGTCAAGTTACTTTGGGAAAGTGGAGAATGTTGGTATTCAAATACGCGAACCAGCCTTTCTGATTCAATCAAGGCAATATCGGCAATGACTTGTCCTTCTAAGAGCGGATACTCGCTACTAGCTGATACTTGGTCCCTAGATCGGCTTCCAGCAGATAGGACTTGAAGGCACGGTGGCTAGCCGTCTCTCCTAGTCCTTGGGAAGGAAGAGCCACTTGCCCACAAGGCCGAGAGTGGCTAAAGAAGGCTCGCCCCCGGCGACTTCGCTTAAGGATCAGTGACTGACCACACTTCGGGCAATGATAAGTCTCTTTTGATGGTTGAACGACCTGGCTGGCATAAATTAAGCTACCGCTTTTATTGATGGCTGCATACAAAAAAATCACTCCTTCGTCTATTAAATACACGAAAAAGTGATAATTGCATTATTTATTATAAATTTTTGCCAAAATAAGTCAGAGCATCTTCAGATCGGATCAACTGACCGTACTCTTGTAAGGTATTGACAGTAATATGGGCCCGTTCCCCAAATTCATTAATCCAAGCAAAGATAGAATACAAGCCGTCTTCACTCAGATACTGGTCCGCATCCTTGATTGCTAGATAATAATTATTCTTGAAGTGATACAAGTCAGCTGGTAAGTCCAAGTCGGCTAATTCGCGAGCCAACAAGATGAAATCCTCTAAGTCTTCAAAGAAGAAAATCTGCAAACTCAAAATACTCAACCACTGGTCCTCTGGGTCTTCTTCTAGCTTGGCTTCTTCCTTGGATTGGATAATCTGCTTGCGTCGCTCGTTGATAATTTGCTTGGCTAATTGTTCATCAAAGACCCCATCCGTCTCATCAAAGCTAGAACGACTAATATAAAGTTCTAGACCATTCCGGTTAGGCATCACTTGAAAAGTAACCGCATCAGACTCCTGGAAGTGTTTATCAATATCAACCTCTTCAAGGATGGAATAGAAGAATTTCTCAATACTCAATTGGTCACTGATTAGATCTAGAAAATCAATACCTCGTTCAGCCAGATCTTCCGCATCAATCATGACCTTGATCAAATTCTCGTTGATTCTCTCCATTTCCATCACATCACCCCCTAATCACTATCTTCATTATACTACAAGTTAATAAATATTAAAGCTTTGCCAATTATTTATGATGTAAACCTGATTCTAACAGACAGCTAGTGGACTTTCAAGCTTGACCATTCTGAAGTAAGCTTAAAATTCTGCTGAGAATCATACCGATTCCTATTAAGGCAGCTCGACTTCTCATTTTTCTTTTTGAGAAATAAAAGTAAATCGAAAGACAAATATATTTCTTTTTGTTATAATTCCTCTAGGCCTTGATAGCCTTTATTTGAAGTGAGCTAAGGTAAGAGGTTTGCCTGATTACAATACCCATCCTATCCAATAATAACAACAAATCGCTTATTCCGACCAGTTATCAAGCAAACTTCTTACCTTAGCCCATTCTCCTTCAAGGTCACCTACTGAAAACTATACACTTAGATTTCTACTACTACCCTCACACCTGAAGGGGGTTAAATGGGCAGAACCGGCTTCCACAATCTCGTGCGAAGCCGGTTTTTGTCTATTATGATATGATAAAATAAAAAAAGAGGTCAAAGACCTTTCTTACAATACCGATCACTCATTCACTAAAGCTCTGGCTCTTTGTAATTCTTGAGCGCGCACTTTACGTGGTAAGAATCGACGAATTTCATCTTCATTATAACCAATTTGTAGTCGCTTATCATCCAAGATAATTGGACGGCGCAGTAGGCCGGGCTGTTCTTGAACCATGACAAAGAAATCATTCAATGGAATTTCACTCAACTCAACTGTTAATTCAGAATAAGCCTTGGAACGAGTCGAAACAATGTCTTCAGTCCCGTTCTCAGTCATGCGTAAAATTTCTTTGATTTCAGTTTCAGTTAATGGATCAGTGAAGATATTACGTTCTTTATATGGAATTTCATGCTCTTCTAGCCATGCGCGTGCCTTTCTACAAGACGTACAACTTGGTGTGATATATAATGTTACCATCAGGAAACCATTCCTCTCATAAGTGCCTAAAGAATCAGTCGTTGGTGCTAAGTAGAAATAATGTAGAAGTTGATTATGCAAAGAAATACCATTGAAGAGACGTTCTAAAATTAAAATAAGTCTAATTTAAGGTCTCTTATGTCGTTAATTATAACATTATTTCTCATTTCATTCAATATCTTATGAAAATATTGTTTTAATTTCTAAATAGTCAATATTCACCGAATGACTAGCCCTTCAACTGAATTGTCTTTTGTGATTTATCTATCTATAGCGTATAATACTTTTATAAACTAAATGTTAATTAATTGAGGTGTATTTATGACTAAAGCAAAAATTTTCTCCGGTGTCCAACCTTCCGGTATCCCGACGATCGGTAACTACATTGGTGCCATGAAGGGCTTCGTTGAACTCCAAGACCAGTATGATGCGACCTACTGTGTGGTTAACCAACACGCGATTACTGTTCCCCAAGACCCTAAGACCTTGGCAGAGAATACTCGCCAACTCGCCGCTCTTTACCTAGCTATGGGGATGGATCCTAATAAGTCGACCATTTTCGTGCAATCTGATGTACCAGCCCATGCTCAAGTGGCTTGGATGATCTTATGTTTAACTGGATTGGGTGAATTGGAACGAATGACCCAGTTCAAGGACAAGGCCAACAAACAAGAATCAGTGAATGCCGGTCTTCTAGCTTATCCAGCCCTAATGGTCGGTGATATTATCTTGTATGACGCGGAGTATGTGCCTGTTGGGGATGATCAACGTCAACATATCGAACTCACCCGTAACTTTGTGGACCGCTTCAACAACCGCTACGGAGACCTATTAGTCAAGCCGGAAGCTATTATCCCTGAAGAAGGCGGCCGAGTGATGAGCCTACAAGATCCAAGCTCTAAGATGAGTAAGTCCGATACAAATGCCAAGGCCTTTATCTCCTTATTGGATCCACCTAAGACCATTATTAAGAAGGTCAAGAGTGCTATGACAGATTCCTTGGGTGAAGTTAACTATGACACTGAACAACAACCAGCTGTTTCTAACTTGTTAGAAATCTATGCCAACTTATCTGGCCAGTCCATCGATCAGTTAGTCCAAGCCTATCAAGGCAAGGGCTACGGTCAATTCAAAGGTGACTTAGCTGACCTGATTGTCTCTACTCTTGAACCAATCCAAGCACGCTACCAAATCTTGCTTGAAGGCAGTGAGTTGGATGATATCTTAGCTGATGGCGCCAAAAAAGCAAACAAGCAAGCCTCACAAACACTGGCCCGTATGGAAAAAGCCATCGGCCTTTATTACTAGTCCAGACTGATAATCTTTTTAAATCCCTTCCCACTCTTACTGGCTAACACTCCAGAGTGGGGAAGGGATCTTTTGTTTTCCTTTTCGACTAATCCTCTGATTTTACATCTATCTTTATTTGCGTTACCATCAAATTAGAAAAATATTCGAGGAGGCATTATTTTATGAATTGGCTTATTGTTCTTCAAGTCTTTGCCATCAACCTGGTCTATATTATGCTCAACACCATCCGAACCCTCCTAACCATGCGCGGCTACCGTAATGTAGCCCCCTTTATTGCGATTGTGGAGATTACCATCTATACACTGGGTTTGTCGATGGTGATGAATTACTTGCAAGAAAACATCTTCTATCTAGTCTTCTATGCCCTAGGCTTCAGTATTGGTATTTACCTGGGCATGTTAGTTGAAGACCGGATTGCCCTAGGCTACTCCGTCCTACAAGTCTTCACCCAAGGAGACAACCATGCCCTAGCTCAACACTTACGCCAAGAAGGCTACGGTGTGACCATCCAAACTGGCTATGGTCGTGACGGCGACCGCTTGATCTTAACCATCCTAACCCCCCGTTCCAGAGAAGTGGAGCTGAGAAACCGAATCCTAGAAATCAGTCCTCAAGCCTTCTTTATCGCTCATGAAGCCAAGTATATTCAAGGGGGCTTCTGGAGTCGCCGGATGAAGCGACAAGAACAAGCGGTACACACTCACGAGCCCATCCAGGAAGAAGTCAGCAAGGAAGATTTCGTCGATTACGAGACTTCAAAACAATAGACCCTTAATTATTTTTACGTGAATAAAGAAGTTCCCCGACTCACCTATCAGGTGAATCGAGGAACTTTTTGGCTATCAGTGGTACTATTGGTCGCTAGCTTGTTTTTTCTGACATTCTGGACAGATTCCATAGAGTTCCAGACGTGTCTGGTTAACCAGGTAGCCGGTTTGGTCACGGGCTGCTTGGTTAATAGCGGAGACATCATCAAAGACAAAGTCCCCAATCTTTCCACATTCCGTACATAAAATATGTTGGTGGTTGCGGTCCAAGAAGTCGTAGCGACTGGTAATATCGCTAAACTTCATCTCTTCCACTAAACCTAACTCCACCAAGGTATTCAAATTGTTGTAGACCGTCGCTAAGCTCATCTCGAAGTCATCATCCATTAAATCATGATAAATCTCATCAATTGTCGGGTGTGACTTACTTTTAATCATGTAAGATAAGATGGCCTTACGTTGAGGCGTCATTCGTATATTGGCTTGCTTTAAGCGGTCAACAGAGTCTTGATAATACTGTTGAAACTCCTCCTGGCTCATCGTCATATTACTTCACCCTCCTCTTCTAACACTATTATACACCTAATTCATTCCAATCTCCTTTAATTATATCCCTTCCAGATTATTTGAGCAATAGCAAGTCAAATGATTTATTTAGACAAATTTCTAGTATATAATAGGAATAATAGAAAGAGGTGAATCTTGATGCGTATAGGTGCTCGTGTCTTGAAGACCGGCTTAGCAATTGCTTTGGCAATTTTTCTATCCATGCTTCTTATTCCTGATAATAGCCCATCCCTAGCTGCGATTGCGGCCATTACCACTACCCTCCCCTCGGTCAAGAAATCTTACGATAACTTTACCAAGCGTGTCGTTGCCAATATTATCGGCGGGATCATTGCAGTCTGTATGTCTTTATTAATTGGTGAGAATCCCTTAACCATCGGGATTGCAGCCATTATCTGTATTACCATTCTGGATTCCTTGAAACTTAATGATGTGATTAACCTAGCGGTGATTACCGTGGTGGCCGTCATGGCCTCCAGTTCACGCAATCCCATTTATCTGATTGCCCTCTACCGAGTGTTGGAGACCATTATCGGGGTAACCGTTTCGTTCTTGGTTAATATCTTTGTCTACCCCCCACGCTATGACCAGAAGTTTTATGAGGCCTTGACCAACTTTACCAACGAACTCTTAGTGCTCATCCGAGCCAGTCTGAGGAAAAACTTATCTTTTTCGATTATGCACCGTGACCAAGTCTGGGCCGAGAAAGAGTATGCTAATATTCAGACCATCTTTAACTTGATGCGCAATGAGTTTATCTGGTCCAAGTCCCAACGCCTGGTTGTTGCCCGGCGCTTAGTGGTCTACCGCCATATGATGCAGACGCTTCAAGCAACCATTGCTCTTCTGGGGGCTCTTCATAGTTATGAGCATGTCTACAATGCCTTTAGTCGTGAGCTTCAGGATCTCATTCGTGAACGAGTAGAGCTCTTAATGGCCGCTCAAGAGCAGATCTTGATGAAGTTTAGTGGCCGGGTGTCTTCTGAAGAAGTAGGCTATATCACGGTCCCAGATGACTACCGCCAAGACTACTTGAAGCACTTCTTTGATGAGGCCAAACTAGCCCTTGAAGACCATCAAGCTTACGGAGACATCTCCGTTAATGGTGTCATTCACATTATGTCAACCATCTATACCTACGAAGAAGAAATCAATTCCTTGAATAATATTCTGACTATCTATGCTGGCCGTTACCAAGAAGAAATTGAAGACATTGATGATGTCTACCAGACTTAATCTAAATGCAAAACAGTCCTCATCCAAAGTGGCTCTTTCTACTCTGGATGAGGACTGTTTTTGGCTGGGATTAATCTTAGAAAATCATGACTGGCATTCCATAATCCACTAATTCAAAGACTTGTCCCATCACATCAGGCGGTGTGTTGATACAACCTAAGGAACCGGCGGTTAAATAAGCACCTCCACCAAAATTCCCCTGCCAAGAGGCATCGTGAATCCCTTGGGCTTGGTCATCAAAGGCAATCCAGTATTGAACCGGTTGAACATAATCGACATTCGTAACCGGGTTATAACCTCTTAAGTTAGATGGAGACTCCTTGTTCCAGACTTGGTAGGCTCCAGGAATGGTGACCGTTCCGTTACCGGCATTACCCGAGACAATCGGCGTCTGTAAGACAAGCTGACCTCCCTTATAGATAGACATCATCTGATAAGTAAGATCCACTTCGACATAATCCGGACCTACTCCCAGACCCCAACCATAGCCAGAACCTGAAATAATGGGCTCTCTAACGGTTTGTTGACCGCTAGCAATTAATTGCACCACTTCAGGGACTTCACTATCCAAATCAATCGACCAACCAAAGGTACCAGGCTGAACGGCCACTTCCCCTTGATAAGTAGACTGAAAAGGACGTACTTGAAAGATCGAAGCATATTGAGCGTTCAAATCTCCCAGATACTGGCGGACCGCATCTGCATCCACACTGGGTTCCCCGCTAGCTGGGTCAATATAGATCCAAGAATCAATCACATCCGTCGGCACTTCAACCTGCTGGTCTTCTAATTGGAAGGTCAACTGGCTTTGAAGCATGGTCTGAAGTTGACTTGCTCGCTCTTTCATGGCTTGGTTATCACTAGTATATTCAGGTAAGGCGTAGGCATCTTTTAGGTCTACTTGACTTTGGTTTTGACTGAGAGCCACTTGAATGGCCGCCTGCAAGCGGTCAGCAGATACTTGCTTACCATAAGTTTCCGGTTGGATGATATAAGAGCCATCTTCTTGCTTGATTAATTGAGCGGACTCACTGGCCGGCCGTTCCTCATTATTAATGCCTAATTGCTGAATCAATTGCTCTACTTGGTCAAGACCCAGTGAGAAAGCGGGTGCCAAGTCCTTAGCGCCATTTGTAAAAAATCCCTGAACCGGCCAGAGAAAAGCAGTCTGTTGGTCTAACTTCTTAGCTAAAGCTTCCTGGCCATCAAATTGAATAGCCAAATCCTTTAAACTAACTTGTCCTAAAGCCTGCCCATCTTCAACTAGGTCTAACTTGACTTCTGGTAATTTTTGATTCAAGTGTTCTTGGGCTTGGCTGACCGTATCCTGAGAAATCGAAACCAGTCCCAGCTTACTACCCGGTTGAAAATGAGAATTAAAATAAATAATACCCATTAAATAAATAAGCACCAACAAGCCTAGGCTTGCTATAGCCCAGAGCTTCGGTTGTTTCCAATTAATGGAAGCAAGTGACTCCCTCATAATATACCTCCCAAATATTTAATCTTCGATAATCTTTCCATCGACTTCCCTTGCTAGCTCTCTGGGATCCACTTCAACCAGATAAGATCCAACAAGCACATCCACTAGGTGACGGTGTTCCCGACTAAAGGTCAGCCAGGCCATGTTCAAGATAACTAGCGCGATACTAAGAATCAATAGCACCAAGCCTAATCGCCGGTGAGCTTGTGTCAAGATCAATAGCAAACCACTCGTTGAAATGGCAATCAGAACCGTCTTCAGAAAGTTACGAACAAAAGGACGCGCCGGTCCGCGGTAACAAACACGTTGTTGCAGGAGCTGCTTACCCAAGCTGGCCGACAGCTGCCGGTCAAAATAAAGATTCAAGATAAAATAAGGCAAGCAAACGAGAAGTAAGACCAAAACCTGGAGCATGTAAATAGGCAAGTTTTCCCGCCAGAAAATACGGTTGATATAATTAGCCACCATAATCACAGCTAACCCTGCCATAATGTGCACCATAAAGATCAGCCAATCCGCTAACAGCGAAGTCCAGCGTCCCTTTAAACTCACCGGTGATAGCTGACCGTTAGGGTTCTGTTCAGACATCTTCCATTCCTCCTTGTTAAGTTTTACTATACCATGTTTTATCAAAAAGAGATATTCTTTTGTTAGGCCTTGCATTAAATATTGAATCCTGTATAATGATAGCTGTTCGGTTCCTTAGCTCAGTTGGGAGAGCGCCAGCTCGACAAGCTGGAGGTCGCTGGTTCGAGACCGGCAGGGACCATTTGATCGGCGCAACCTTTGGGTGCGCTTTTTTTTATTATTTCGAGTATCAGGAGGTCTCTATGAATACACTCACTCAAAATATTCAAGCCATTAACCAAAGCGTCCAAGCAGCCCAAGAGCAGGCAAATAATCAAGAGGCTGTAAAGGTGGTAGCTGTTACCAAGACAGTGGAAGCTGACACCATGCGTCAATTGTTCGACTTAGGTATACACCGCTTCGGTGAAAACCGCGACCAAGTCCTATTAGCCAAGCAAGAAGCGCTGGCAGATATTAATGACCAGATTGAGTGGCATTTTATCGGCCGCCTGCAAAGTCGCAAGGTCAAGTCGATCATCAACCAGATCGACTACTTGCATTCCTTGGACCGACTCTCCCTAGCCAAGGAAATTCAAAAAAGAGCCGACCAGCCAGTCAAGTGTTTTCTCCAAGTTAACGTATCAGGTGAAGCCTCTAAGGCCGGCTTTGCTCCTGAAGAAGTGGTCTCTGCTATCGAAGCTCTAGCTCCTTATGACAAGGTTCAGATCGTTGGTTTGATGACCATGGCGCCTTATGAAGCCAGTGAAAGCGACCTGCACCGTTACTTTGCTGACTTGAAACAACTGCAAGAAACGGTTAGTCAACTTAAGCTACCCTATGCTCCTTGCCAAGACCTGTCTATGGGTATGAGCCGGGACTATCCAATAGCGATTGTTGAAGGCGCAACCTATGTCCGCATTGGGACCGCCTTCTTCCAGGGACTAGAATAAAGACAAGTATCAAAATAAGCCTCCAGCTTGGCTCTCGACCAAGCTTGGAGGCTTATTTATTTGTCGACTATTTACATATTGAGTGGTAGATTCATCACGGCGAAGGCCAAGAGATTATTCAAGAAGTGAATACCCATTGGCACAGCTAATTTACCTGTCTTGATGTAAGCTAGCCCCATCACTAAGCCCATGGACGCATAGATCAAGTAACTGATCGGATTATCAGACAGATGTAGGCCTCCAAATATCAAGGCTGAGGCCAGTAAGCCCCATTTTTCTTGGCCTTGGAAGAGACGACCAATAATCAGTCCACGGAAGATGGCTTCTTCAGTAACCGCCGCAAAAACTGTCACCAGTAGAAAGCTCAGATAGGAGGGGATCTGCCCCATCACTTGCGCAATGAGTTCTTGATTAACCGTAGTTTCCCCCATGCCTAAGGCTTCCATCAACAAGCTCAAAATAACGTTAACCCCCCACATAGCCAGGAGACCCCCAGCTAGCCAGTAGGTATCTTGGCGGGTCCATTGACTATTTTGAAGCCTTTCTGGTAACACCCAGAGTCCTAGCCGTTTCATGCTCCAGATGAAGAAGGCAATCAAGAGCAGAATAGCCACTGAAAGGCCGATCGCATAAGCA
Organism: Hutsoniella sourekii ATCC 700629; assembly: GCF_000518205.1. Lineage (GTDB taxonomy): Bacteria > Bacillota > Bacilli > Lactobacillales > Aerococcaceae > Hutsoniella > Hutsoniella sourekii. The sequence goes on from NZ_KI912399.1 coordinate 116,779, forward strand.
GGCTGACTGCCAAAAATGATAGCCAAGGTCATGGGCACTTGAGTAAGCACGAAGGCCGCGATAATTAGACCTATATCAATTAAAATTCGCTTCATAACTTCCTCCAATCAGTTGGCTATTGATTCTTCAAAATAAAACCTTGGTCTTCAGCTACTTGTAGTAGATTGGCCCGCTTAGGCTTAACGGTCTCAATTTGGCGGTAGAGCTGGTCAGTATAAGTGTCAGAGCGTTGATTTTTCTTACGAGTATCGTAGTAGTGAGTCATCTCTTGGTCGTAGTCGGCTAATAGGTCCAGGTAATCATCTTCAACCTGATAAGTATTCTCACTTAGTCGCAAGTCAAGATCCATACGCGGCTTCAATTCCGGTTGGTCATCCGGATAGCCAAAGGCCACTCCCACTAAGGGGAAGGTCAATTCAGGTAGTTCCAATAAGTCCACTAGAGCTTGAGAGTCATTGAGAACAGAGCCTAGAAAGACCGCTCCCAAACCTAAGGATTCAACCACAGTGGTTAAATTTTGAGCTGCTAGATAGGCATCGGCCACTCCCTTGAAGAATTGGTCCATAGACCGATAATTTTCTTCTTGGTAACCTTTCTCTTGTAAAATCCGCTTGGCACGGTACAAGTCCACGAGAAAGATCACTAATTCCGGCGCCCGGGCAACATAGTCTTGCTGGCAGATTTCTGCTAACTTGGCCTTCTGAGCGGGATCGGTGATTCGAATCATCGACGACAACTGTAATCCATTGGACGTGGCGGTCCGCTGGGTCACTTGGAAGATCAAGTCTAATTCTTGGGGATCAACCGCTTGATCCTTAAAAAATCGGATGGAACGGTGGTTGAGCTGGTGTTTAATCGTTTCGTTCATATAATTCCTCCTTATTATTTGCGCATCAATTGAATCGTATCCGGCTGACTCAGGCTGACCGACTCTAGTCTAGGCCACAGGCTCCCTTCAACTTCGTTGCGTCCTTGCAAGAGATAGCTAGCTGTTTTTTGACCGTGTTGATCTAACGCTCGTTGGGCCAGCAACCGGGTGTCGTCCATAGCAAGACAGTTAAAGAGCAAGCGGAGTTCCACTTGGTCTAGCTGGGTCATCATATCAAAGTCTCCCATACTATCGCCAAATAAGGCTAAAGGCTGGCGCCCAGCTTCTTGAGGGCCAATCAAGTCACGAATCAGGTGAGTCTTACCGGCTTGCTTGGTAATATAACCTTCTGGTGCCATTACTGCTTGAATCTGCCCTCCGTCAGCCACTTGATAACACATTCCATAGATGGCTTCTGAATCTGTAGGATAGGCCAAATAGTTGGCTGCTTCTACTACCAAATGGTAGGGACTCGCGCTGACAATATAGGTCTTAATGCCCCCAGCCTCTAAGGCCCGGTATAAGTTCATTAGTTCATCAGGCACGCGCAACCCTTGATCAAAGTAGGCTTCAAGTTGAACCGGAGCTTGATCACTAGTCTGGAATAAACGCCGTTGAATCGGCAAAGCCAGGGCCCAGTCCAACATCTGCCGGCACAAGTCCTGGAATTCAGCTACCGAATAGCCCGCAAACCAATAGGTCACCCAAGGCTGACCTGGTTGACGTTGCCAATGGCCGTTACAATATTGGTAGAAGACTCGCAAGTAAGTAGCAAAGTCTCTATAGGCCACCATTTCCTTGACCCTAGCTAGAGGAGTGCCTAACTCTAATGCTTGGTAGACTTCCTGGTAGGATTGGTCAATTAAGGGCAATAGATCACTGACACGCACAGACCCGGCGGAGTCTACCGGATCAGAATAATCAAAGTTCCCCTGGCTAATAATCTCAAGAAGCTCTTGAGGGGTCAACTTGTAAGCGACTTGGTCTAGCATATAGACCATCAAATGATCTTCGATATCATGAATAATACTGGTATTATCAAAGTCAAACACCACATAAGCATTAACCTCACCTTGATGGTCAGCAATCAACTGATCAAGCCGTTGGTAGACATGTTGCTCCCACTGGCCGGGACGTAACTGGGTCATAGAATTCCTCCTTCATAATTAGCATAAATATAATGATTAGCCGTCGACTCTGGATGGAGCCGGTAACCTTGATATTGGAAGGAGGCAAAGGTGTCTTTACTTAGGCTAGCTTCTCCTAAGAGATGATTTACTAACTGATCTCTTAACTTCTTAGCTGTTGGTGAAGCAGCCTTCTTGCCCGATTTCCAATCACTATAAAAGTCAATGGCCACCCAATCGGCGACTTGATTCTGGTCCACCCGGTCGCTGAATTCTTTGGAAGCCAAGTTATAGACCCGACTTCCCTTGAAGAAGTGAGTATAATTCGCTTTTTGTAGGCTGGATAAACTCTGACCTTCTACTGTCAAGGCCTTGCTAAAGTCCAAACGATACGGATTAATAGGCGTCAAGGGATGCAAGGGCCCATACAAGGCTGACAAAATAACCAAGTGGTCTTGTGCAAATTCACTCTGGCCCAGTTGCGGGTCGATTTGCCGGAAAGCCAAGCCTTGGTAAGTTGCTATAGCAGGCTTGGCTCGAGCTTGAGTGAGCCTTAAATAATCCTGGTAAACTTCATGAGCCACTGAATCAGACAACTTCAGCCATTGGCCCAAGTCGGCCTCTGACAGAGATCCGATCGCTTGATAGATAGACTGACTGGTCGAATCCAAGGCCGGCTCCAATATACCTGGACTTTTGTCCATCTCCTTGCTAGGAGACAAGATGATCCATTCCTTCACTTTATCACACCCTTTCTTCCCTCTTATAAGTTACCATTCTCCTAGTCTAATTTCTAGTCAGACACTAGGCTTTGAATGCCAGCTTCAAGGTCTTGAGCGCTGAGCTGACCGCGGTGAATTTGTTGAACAATCCCCCGCTCATCAATAAAGACCGTCAGAGGAATCATCGCTGCTCCAAACATAACCTGGCTATCCTGGTCCAAGTCATAATAGACCGGAAAGCTAAAATCATAGTCAGCTAAGTAAGCCTGAGCGCTCTCAAGAGTTTCAACACCATTAGATCCGGTAGCTGACGTCATCAAAAATTGAACCTGGTCACCGTAAGTCTGATAGGCCTCCTCGAATAGAGGCATCTCTTCGCGGCAAGGCTCACACCATGAAGCCCAAATATTAATGACCATCGGCTGACCAACAAAGTCACGCAATTCCCGAAAGTCACCCGACGCCTGATAAAACTTAACATCATACATAGGGCTAGCTTCATTGACTTGGCCCACTTGAGAGGATTCACTGGATTCCGTTTCACTATTTAAGCGATTAGACATCGCTTCATCTGACTGGGAAGCCGCCAGGGGCGCGCTCGCTTGTGAGTCAGCAACTTGGGGTTCTTGCTTTTGCCCTTCCTGGTAGAAGTAAGCTGCTGTGAATAATAAGACCAACAATATACCTAAATATAAACCTGCTTTTTTCATTTTTTCTCCTATCCTAATGTTATTAAGACTTGTGACAAGTGTCCGCTCATCATCAATAAGCCCATCACCAACAAGACCAAGGCTGACCCGCGACGAACCAGGTCACCGTGCTCCTTGAACCAAGTTAAACTAGTCTGCATCTCATCAATAAATAAACTAAACAAGATAAACGGCAGGCCCAAGCCCAAACAATAAGTCACCAGCATGAGCGAGCTCTGCCAAATAGAAGCTGATGAGGCCGCCATCGTCAGGGCCGTCGCCAGAAAGGTCCCCACACAAGGTGTCCAAGCCAAGGCAAAAATCATCCCAAAGACAAAGGGCTGGCCCTTAGGTGACCCAAACTGAGGCAAGGCCCCTGATAACCGGCTCATCAAGGGATTGGCCAACCAAGTATCCAAAGCTAAGACAAGCACCAAGAGACCTAAGACGCGGTTCAACCACAGGCGATTGCTAACCAAGAGCCCAGCTAAATGACGAGTAAAAAGGCCCAAACTAACAAAAATAAGGCTAAAACCAAGAATAAAGGCCAAGACTTGCCCCAATTGCCTGGTCTTACCTTGAGGCCCAGAACCAGTGATATAGGCAATATACAAGGGAAGTAGAGGCAAGAGACAGGGAGAGATAAAAGTTAGAATCCCTTCCAGAAATAATAGTAGATACATTTGGATCCCTCTTTTCACACAGTAAACTATAATAAAAAGCTGGCCTAAGAACAAAAGAAAAGCTCAAGCACACCTTGGCTTGAGCTGAAATTTATTATTTTTGATTAGCTAGTTGTCTGTGAAGATGGCCGGTAACACTGGCTACACTGTCAAAGCCTAATTCACTCAGGCGTCCTGGTAGGGCTTGAATGATTTCTGGGCAGACAAGGGGTTTAGCATAGTTGGCCGTTCCTATCTCAACGGCACTAGCTCCAACCATGAGCATAGCAATCACATCATCCACACTTTCAATGCCCCCGACTCCAATGATCGGAATAGCCACTTCAGAATAGACTTGGTAGACCATCCGCAAGGCCAAGTGTCGAATAGATGGACCGGAGATGCCTCCTGTAATATTGGCTAGTTGAGGAAGTCCTGTTTCCACATCAACAGCCAGCCCGGTCAAGGTATTGATCATAACCAAGGCGTCAGCACCGGCTTCTTCCACTGCCTTAGCAATGGCTACAATATCGGTTACGTTAGGGGTTAACTTGACCCATAAGGGCAGATGAGTGGCTTCCTTGCATAAGCGCGTCAAGCGAGCAGCTACTTGAGGATCCGTCCCGAAGCTGACGCCCCCTTCCTTGACGTTAGGGCAAGAAATATTGAGTTCAATTGCCTTGACGGTCTCTTCTTGAGACAAGGCCTTCACCACTTCAACATAGTCTTCTTCTTTAGATCCTGCCACTGAAGCAATCACAGCCAAGTCTTCAAATTGAGCGAGAAAAGGAATTTTCTCTTGGCGGACAGTCGCTAAGCCTGGGTTCTTCAAACCAACCGCATTCAAGACCGCTGACGGGGTATGAGCATATTGAGGCGCCGGGTTACCCGCCCGCTCTTCAAGTGTAGTCGACTTAAAGACCAAACCACCCAATAAGTTCAAGTCAAACTTTTGGGACATAGATTCTCCGTAGCCACAGCATCCAGAAGCTGGAATAATTGGATTCTTTAATTCAAGACCTGCAATATTTACTGATAAATCAACCATTAGTGATCTCCTCCCAACTGATTCCACACAATTTCTCCATGACAAATAGTCAAATCACACATACCACGTACGTTCTCGCCATTAAATGGCGTATTATCACTCTTAGACTGATAATCAGCCGGATCAATGACATAATCTCTTTCCAAGTCGAAGACCGCCAGATTAGCCTCTGCCCCTACTTCCAAGCGTGGGACCGGTAAGTTAAAGAGTTGAGCCGGCAAGCTAGACATCCGGTCTAAGGCGAAGGCTAGGGTCATCTTGCCAGTTTCGACAAAATGAGTATAGATCATAGCAAAAGAAGTCTCAATACCGACAATTCCAAACGGTGAATCCAAGAAGCCTCCTGATTTTTCCTGGCGGGTATGAGGGGCATGGTCGGTGGCGATAATATCGATGGTACCATCAAGTAGACCTTCAATGAGGGATTCTTGGTCGGCTTGACCTCTAAGTGGTGGGTTCATCTTATAGATCGCCTGATCCTCAGGGATATCCATCTCATTTAGCAGTAGATGGTGTGGGGTCACTTCGGCGGTTACCTTGATCCCTAGCTGCTTACCTAGGCGGATCATAGCCACCGATTCTTTGCTGGAAACGTGGCAGACATGGTAGTGTACGCCAGCTTCTTGGGCTAACAAGATATCTCTAGCAATTTGTGAGCTTTCAACCGCACCTATAATTCCTGGTAGGCCAAGCTCTTTGTTGCGGATCCCTTCATGCATGACACCGCCGTAGAGAATACTCTCATCTTCCGTATGGGCAACAATCGGCTTACCTAAGCGAGCGGCTTCTACCATCGCTTCATACATCACACCCGCTGTTTGAACGCCCACGCCATCATTGGTATAAGCAAAGGCATTGATCCCTTCCATATCCACCAATTCATCGCTTCTTAATCCATGGGTGATCGGTGCGTAGTGGTAGACATCAATCACCGCATCTTGGTCAATGATCGCTTGGATTGCTTGAAAGTTCTCTACTGTATCGGGTACCGGATTGGTATTTGGCATTGCTCCAACAGCTACAAAGCCACCTCTAGCAGCTGCCCGGCTTCCGGTTTTGATTGTTTCCTTGTCAGTGAATCCTGGCTCTCTAAAGTGAACGTGAACATCTACCAGACCTGGCGCCAGTAGGCGTCCATCTAGATTGACCACTTGGTGGTCAGCTGGCTCAATGCTTGTTGCCATTTCCACAATGTGGCCATCTTCAATCAAGACATCACAGGCTAATAGGTCATTAGCGCGTGTATTTATCTTAGCATTTTGTAGTAGTAATCCCATCATTGTCTCCTTTAATATTCTTCTTTGACTTGGCCGGCGATGACCCATTCTAAGATTGCCATCCGGGCATAGACTCCATTAGTCATCTGGGCCACAATCCGGCTCTTGGAACATTCCACTAGTTCATCTGCTAACTCAACATCACGGTTAACAGGCGCGGGGTGCATAATAATCGCATGATCTTTCATCAAGTGGTAACGTTCACGAGTCAGCCCGTACTCTTGATGGTAACGGTCTTTAGTGAAGCTAGCTCCATGATCTGCGTGGCGTTCCAGCTGAACCCGTAGCATCATGACTACATCTGCTTCTTGGACGGCCTGATCGACACTCATCAAGGTACCGTATTGCTCGAAGTTTCTCTCAAAGTAATCATTCGGTCCCGCAAATAAGACTTCTGCTCCCAATTGGTTCAATAAGTACATATTGGACATGGCCACCCGGGAGTGGTTGATATCGCCGATAATAGCTACCTTAAGGTCTTCAAAATACCCGAATTCCTTATAAATTGTCATCATATCTAGAAGGGATTGGGATGGGTGCTGGCCAGATCCACTTCCTCCGTTGATGATTTGAATATTCAAGTTCACTAGTTGGTCCATGTAATTGCTGTCTTGGTGACGAATCACCGCAATATCCATTCCCAAAGCTTGCATGGTCAAGACCGAATCGTACAAGGTCTCCCCTTTGTTAACAGAAGAAGATCCCACATCAAAGTTAAAGAAGTTAGCTCCTACCAAGTGTTCTGCCATCTCAAAACTATGCTTGGTCCGGGTTGAACTCTCAAAAAACATATTCACGATCTTAGCGTCGGTCTTAAAGCTAGCCTCCCCTTTTTGAAAGGCTAGTGCCCGTTGAATAAGTGTCATAATTTCTTCATTGGTAAACTGTTCCACAGATACAAAATTTCTCATTTCATCCCCCTCAATCTGGCCTCATCCTCAGGCCAATCGCCCTCTAGGAGAGTGGCGACTTTTGGTCTCTCGGATCCAATTAAAGTCTTGCTCGGCTGGTCTATGAAATTAGGACCGCATCTTGGTCATCCAATTCAGCCACTTGCACCTTGACATGCTCGCTGGCGCTGGTTGGAATGTTCTTACCAATAAAGTCGGCCCGGATCGGTAATTCACGGTGACCCCGGTCCACTAGGGCCGCCAAGGTCGTAGAAGCTGGACGTCCATGTACCAAGCAAGCATCCATCGCTGCCCGAACGGTCCGACCAGTATAGAGAACATCATCCACCAAGACCACTCGCTTATCTTGTAACTGCTCATCCACTAAGATCTTCTCAGGCTTATTGTCACTATCATCACGGTAAGGACGGGTATCCAAGGCTAGAAATGGAACGGGTCCTTCAATGGTTTCAATCTTCTCCGCTAGGCGTTGACCTAAGTACTTGCCACGGGTTTCGATTCCGACAATCACGACATCTTCAATTCCCTTATAATGTTCAACAATTTCAAAGGCAATACGGGTTAAAGCACGAGACATCTCTGCAGCATTCATGATTACTTTCATTTTCTACCTCCATAATTAAAAGCCCCTCCTTTTTTGCGTACCAAAAGGAGGGGCTAAGATGGGCAGACTGAGCCCATGTTAAACCGAGTGCCCTTTTTCGCCTCTCTGGACGCAATTAAAGGAATTCATCTTAAATTGTCATTATTATAACTACTTGTTCACAAAATTGCAAGTGGAAATTGCATGAGATTAATGAGAGCTTCCACATCTTCCGCCCGGGTTGCCCATGATGTGGCTAAGCGGATCACCGTCCGGTCAGGTCCATCCGGCATCCAAGTAGAGAAAGCCACTTCCCTAGCCAACTGGTCCCGTTGTTGATTGTCAATGATGACAAACTGTTGGTTGGTCGGTGAATCAATAAAGAAATCATAACCCTTGGCTTGAAGTGCCTGTTTGAGGCGGTTGGCCATCTGGATAGCATGACGCGAAATATCAAGGTAGAGACCGTCGGTAAACAAGCAGTCAAACTGAACCCCCAGCACCCGCCCCTTGGCTAGAAGCGCTCCATCTTGCTTCATAATCTGGGTAAAGCCCTTAAGAACGGCAGGATTAGAGACCACCACCGCCTCACCTAATAAGGCGCCGATCTTGGTACCACCGATAAAGAGAACATCGCACAGATGAGCAATCGCTTCAAGCGTCAAGTCTGCTTCTTCAGCCATCAAACCATAGCCCAAGCGGGCCCCGTCGATATACAAGGGAATCTGATAAGCCTGGCAAACTTGGTATAAAGCCTCTAGTTCAGCCTGGCTATAAATTGTTCCAAATTCACTAGGATAAGAAATATAGACCATCCCCGGCCGTACCACATGGTCATTATTGGGGTCGTCCTGGTAAGCCTTCAAATAAGCTTCCACTTGACTAGCCTCCAACTTACCTTCTTGGTGGTCAAGGGCTAGAACCTTGTGGCCCCTGGTCTCAATCGCACCTGCTTCATGATCATTAATATGGCCAGAGGTCGCTGAGATAACTCCTTCATAAGGGCGTAAGATTCCTTTGATCACGGCTGCATTGGTCTGTGTCCCCCCAGACATAAAGTAAACAGGCGCCTGGTCGGATAGTCCACAAGACTTACGAATTTTCTGGCGAGCGGATTCACTGTAAGGATCCGTGCCGTAACCCAACATTTGCTGGTCGTTACTAGCAACAAGGGCTTCTAATAACTTGGGATGGGCCCCTTCCTGGTAATCATTGGCAAAGTATAACATCAAGATCTCCTCCTATAATAAAAAGGCACCGAAGTGCCTTTTGTGTTGATATGACTATCTATTAATCTGCTAAATTATCAAAGTAACCTTGGATATAGATAAATGGTGTCCCCTTATCCCCACTACCACTCGTCAAGTCAGCCAATGAGCCAATCAAGTCAGTGTAACGTCTAGGCGTGGTACCTAGGGCGACATTATTACCCGCTTCATCCACTGGGTCATGCTCTTGAATATAAGATAGCACAGCATCCTTTAACTCATCACCAGACAAGTCCTTGAATTGGTTATCAGCCAGATATTTCAACTTGACCTCATCCGGCGTTCCTTCTAAGCCCTTAGTATAACCCGGTGAAACAACAGGATCCGCTAGCTCCCAAATACCACCTACAGGATCCTTGAAGGCACCGTCTCCATAGACAAGGACTTCAATGGTTTTGCCGGTTTTGTCCTTAACTAGTGCTTGAACTTCCTCAGCAAATTCTTGAGAATGTCTAGGGAATAGCTTCAAGCCATTATCACCAGCTAAGTTAGAGCCCAGAAGGCCAAACTCATCGTTATAACCTTTTCCTCCATTAACCGGTTGGTTATTAATGTCAGCCAAGGTAAGCACCTTCTTGCCACCAGCCGCTTCCAATTGGCGCTTAGTCTTTTGGCGGGCGTGAATGTTGCTGACTAGGACGTGGTCGGTATAGTCCAAGATAGCTGCTACTTGATTAGAGAAGATAATTTGGCATTCTGCTCCTTCGGATTCAACGGTCTCCCGGTATAACTTGACATAGTCTTCTTGAGTAAAGCGGTGAGAAATAGTTGGAAAATGACTTCTAAACTCGTCTTCACTTAAAGTATCAGACCAAGGATCAATGCTAGAAGCGCTTAATTCTTCGGTGGTAACTAATTGGTTTCCTTGTTCATCAGCAGGATAGGCCAACTGGATCACCACTCGCTTACAGGCACGGGCAACTCCTCTAAGAATAGATAAGTAACGGTTACGACTAAGAATCGGGTAAAGAATTCCGACGGTATCACTTTCGAACTTGGCCTTAACATCTTGGGCCACTTCATCCAAGCTCACAATATTGCCTTGAGAACGAGCCAAGATAGACTCGGTGACGGCCATAATATCACGGTCTTGAATCGTAAAATTGGCTTGATCGCTAGCTTGAAGCAAAGTCTCAACAACGATGGCTGGTAAATCGTCGCCTTCTTTAATGATTGGCGCGCGAAGTCCTCTAGAAACTGTACCAATTACTCGTGTCATTTTCATCATCCTTATTATAAATTTGTCTCTCGACAACAGATTAATGATACCACTTTTTTGCCTTGTCGCCTAATATTTTTCGGTTAAATCTCTGATAAGATTCGGATTTGGATTAGATCGAAGCTGGTGGGGTGGATTCTAATGATAATCTGCTATAATAGCTAGGAGGTGATTAGATGCTCTCCAATGAGAATGCACGCTACGTGCTTGAAAAAATTATTGAACTTTATCCAGAAGTTGAGACCGAACTCAACCACCGCAATGATTTCGAACTTCTGATTGCGGTCATCCTTAGCGCTCAAGCAACCGACCGTGGGGTTAACGGAATTAGTAAGAAACTATTTGAAGATTATCCCACTCCCCAGGCTATGGCCCAAGCTGACCCTAAAGACTTGGAGCCTTACATTGAACCCATTGGCCTCTATAAGAACAAGTCTAAATATATTCAAGCCTGCGCCCAGGCGCTGGTTGACAAGTTTGACGGCCAGGTACCTGCCAACCGCAAAGACCTTGAATCCCTACCGGGTGTAGGCCGCAAAACGGCCAGTGTGGTCTTGAGTATTGCCTTTGATGTACCAGCCTTTGCTGTAGATACCCATGTCACCCGAGTCTGCAAACGCCACCGGATTGTCGCCCAAAATGCTAGTGTCCGCCAAATTGAAGACCGGGTGACCTCGCTACTACCACCCGAGCAATGGAAACAGGCCCATCAAGCCTTGGTCCGATTTGGCCGCTATATCTGCACCGCCCGCAAACCAACTTGCGACCAGCACCCTCAACTATGGACCCCCCCTAACCCCAAGCAAGAAAAGCAACTTCAGGGGCAACATGATTAATCCCTTTAGGAAAATCAAGAAGCTGTAGAATAAGTTCAAATAGAACTATAAAAAGCTTCAAAAACCAAAGATTCCCTCAGCTGCAGTGGACCGCCTTCAGAGCGCGCACGCTCTTCCGGCGCGTTGCATACTGGGGCTCTAAGTTGCTAAAGCAACAAGAGTCCCAGCATTAATTGACTACTTAGAGCTTCTTTACGCGTTAGCGTTTAGAAGCTCTTGTGCGTTAGCTGCTCTCCCTAAACGCCACAGGCGCAAGGGAGAGCTATGCGTCAATTATCCTAAAACTACTGCTGAGGGATTCTTTGGTTTTCTTCGCTATTATCAACTTTTCTTTTTTTATACGCAAAACGGTTACAAATCATTGCGATTTGTTTTATTAAAGAAGGTGTTATTGACTTATCTTACAGCCTCTTGATCTTCATATAGCCTTCTATCCGACTCTAGCTTAGACCCATGCAATTACTGGCAAGCAATAGACCTTCACTGGATCCATTTGACGGAAAGCTTGGAGGTCTGTTAAAAACTTGTTCTGATAGTTAGTTAGCTTTTTGAGCGGCCAGGTAATCATCTACCAAGGCGCGGATGTGAATTTGTTGGAGGCGGTAAGATGGCAAGACGCCATGGCTAGCCAGCACCGAATAAACGGCTTGGTCTGGCCAGGCAGAGCGGTAGGGCTCAGGAACTTCACTGGCTCGAACTTGATATTGGCCAAGGGGAATGGGACTTGGGATACTTGCCAACAAGTCGGCCAAAGTCGGCCCCTTGAAAGTCCAAAGATAATAATGGCCAGGGTATTCTCCTTGCAACCATTGGCAGAAGTCTTCTATGTCAACTACTTGATTTAACCAAGCTCGAAAGTCAGACCAAGCAGGCAATGGGTAGACCAAAGGCTCGAGCTGGCGCAAGTGATTGACCATGACTTGAATTCCATGATCCGAGACCTGGAAGGTCTGCTCGCCTAAATAGCGCCCCCGACTGCCTGGTTGGACCATAGCCACCCCATTGGGGCCTATAGCTGCACTGGTAAAGTGCTGGTGGCCACAAATCAAGCCATCGATGGCTGGAAACTGATCCATCAATTGATAGGCCTGGTCTTCAAGGTTAGGGTAATACCACAAATGATGGTGGACCGGATCTTGGTAAAGTCCCCCATGATAAGCCACTAGAATCAAATCCGCCTGCTCTTCCAACTCCAACAAATAATCGCCCACCACCTCTAATGGTGGCAGTACCGTCATTTCAGTAATTAGATGAGGCGCTTGCAACTGGCTGAGGGCTCCAGTCATCAGACCAATCACCCCGACCCTCAGGTCACCAACGGCCTTGATAACATAGGGCGCAAAGGCTAATTGACCATTTTTATCGAATAAGTTGGCACACACGTAGTCCGCTTCAAGCGCTTGAACTTGATCTTTCAGCCAATCCAAGCCAAAGTCTAAATCATGGTTTCCTGGAATCATCACGTCATAACCCACTTGATTGGCCAATTCAACAAGAGGCGAAATGCCTCCTTGACTATAGCCAAAGGAAGCATAAGGGGATCCCACCAAGAAATCCCCATTATCGATCAGTAAGCTAGCTGGCGTCTGGTCTTTTATTTGCTTGATCTGGCCAAATCCTTCTTGGAAATAACCATGAACATCTGTTGTCGAAAAGATAGTTGCCTGCTTCATAAAGCCTCCTATTTCAATCGTTTACGTACTTGAGTGCTCAACAAGTCAATGATGAGTACGACCACAATAATAGCCAATAAGATAATCGATACCCGACTCCAATTACGTTGTTGTAAGGCGAAGATGATCGGCGCACCAATCCCTCCGGCACCAACCAGTCCAAGTGTGGTCGCACTTCGAACATTAATCTCAAAATGGTTGAGAATATGTGAAGCCGCTAGAGGTAACACTTGTGGTAAACGGGCATACTGAAAGGCTTGAACACCTGATGCTCCGGCTGCCGTCATCGCTTCAACTGGCGCTTCATCCGCCCGGTCCAACTCTTCACTGATCAACTTACCTAGCATACCGATTAATTGAACCCCTAAGGCCAAGGATCCAGCAAAGGCTCCAGGACCCACGATCCGAACAAAGAGAATCCCATAAATCAAAGCTGGCACGGACCGCATCAAGTTCAAGAGCCCTCTACCCAAGCGGGGAATCAAGGTCCAAGAGCCCCAGACAGCATCTGAAGCCAAGAGTACAAAAGGAATACACAAGATACTTCCCACTACCGTTCCATAGAAGGCAATCGCGATGGTCTCTAACATCAGGTGGGTCAAGTCTTCAGAAGAGCCATCCCAGACATAAGACCAATCCGGGGCCAGTAAGCCCTTGAAGATATTGCCAATATCCGCCAGTCTTAGGTTGGATAAGTTGGAATAATCCAAACTCACAAAGGTGATAATTAAGATTAAGGCCAAGGCTAAGAGCAAGCTTTTGTGACTGGTTTTCATCTTAGAAATTGTAGGCATTAGATAACCTCCTTACGGATATAGTGGCTCAACCAACTGGTAAGGGCAACCATAACCAAGATAATTAAGATAATCAAGCTCACCCGTCCGAATTGGAAGAAGGATAAGGCCGAGTTCAACATAACCCCGATCCCCCCAGCTCCGACATAACCTAGGACAGCGGAAGCTCGAATGTTGACCTCAAAGGCATACAAGGCATAGCCAAAAACACTCTGATTCACCTGTGGCCAGACTGAGTTGACGGCAATTTGAAAGCGGGTCGCTCCGATAGAATCATCCGCTTCAATCGGCCCTTGGTCAATCGTCTCTATCGCTGCAAAAATCAGCTGAGACACCATCCCAAAGGTGAAGACTGCAATCGTTAAGACTCCCGTAAATTCACCAATCCCCACAATCGCCACAAAAATCGCAGCCAAGAGCAAATTAGGAATGGTCCGAATCAAGGAGAAAATCAAACGAAACAAATAGGTCACAAAATGATTACGAGTCACCACATAGGTTCCCAAGAACGCAGCAGGAATGGCAAAAACAACCCCCAAAAAGGTTCCCGCAACCGACATCAAGAGTGTCTCAATCATGGGTCCAATCAATTCTGGCAAATAGGACCACTCCGGCTTCAAAAAGCCAGACAAAAACATCGCGGCTTGATTACTATTCTCACTTACCTCTGACCAATCCGCATCAATCAGCGAGCCAGCCATCAGAAAGAGTAGAATTATCAAGAGAGTCAGACCTAGCTGTTGAGGAAGTTGATCATGAATGGTATCTTTACGCTTCATTGTCTACCTCCTATAACTGCTTAGCCAGTTGGTCTGCTAATTCTTGTTCAGCCTCGGCCTTAGCGGCTTCTTTGATTGCTGAGGCTTGATTGGCTTCTTCTTCCTTGAATATCTCTGCACCATAAATCTCTCCTAAACGTTGGTCTGTTGCCTCACTGGCTGGCCCATCAAAGACAACCTCCCCAGCCCGCATACCAATAATTCGGGTCGCATACTGGCGTGCTAGCGCAATCGAGTGGATATTAATAATGACAGTCCGATTATCTTCTTCATTCAGACGCTTAAAGTCATTCATGACGGTCTGAGAAGTCACTGGATCCAACGCAGATACAGGTTCATCCGCCAAGATAATATCTGCTTCTTGGACAATAGTTCTTGCTATCGAGACCCGTTGTTGCTGCCCTCCGGATAAGGCATCTGAGCGGACCTTTAACTTATCAGACAAATTGACCGTCGCTAGGGCCCGCTCTACACGCTCATAGTCTTCCTTAGAGAAGTGGCCGATTAGGGTCTGCCAATTGTTGTAGTAGCCTAAACGTCCGGATAAGACATTCTTTTGGACAGTATTCTTACGAACTAGGTTGAATTGCTGGAAGACCATCCCAATATGACGACGCATGCGACGTAATTCCTTAGGAGAAGCGTGAGTGAGAGACTCCCCATTAATGACAATCTCTCCTTCACTGATCTCATTCAAGCGGTTCAAGCTACGAAGCAAGGTCGACTTCCCGGCTCCAGATAAACCAATAATACAGATGAATTCGCCATCTTCAATCGTTAAGTTAATATTCTTCAGACCAACGACACCATTATCAAAGACCTTGCTGACATTTTTTATTTCAATCATTTTATTCCTCCATATGAAAAGACCGCACGCCCAAGCTCTCACTCTAGACGTGCGGCTCAATTAAGCGCAACGATTATTGTGCAGCAATCGCTGTGTATTCTTGGACTGTATCGTAAGACTCTTCTTTGGCTTCAGTATAGCCAACGTGTCCCCAAAGTGACATGATTTCCTTACCTTCTTCGCTATCAGCCATACTCAAGAAGGCTTCCTTGATAGCATCTCTTAGTTCTTGATCCATTTCAGGATGAACGGCAATCGCATCATTAGGAATCTCACCTTCCGTTAGGTAAAGAACACGTAGGTCCTTCATTAAGTCATTATCTGGGAAAGCATTCGCAAACACCACGCGAGTTCCTTCAAATGAGAACATGGCATCTTGCTGACCATTCAAGACCGAAGTGATCATAGATGGGATGTCATTAACGGTTGTTAGAGTAGCATCCTTGGTTGGATCCATGCCAGCTTGCTTTAATTCGGCTACTGGGTAGATGTAACCAGAAGCTGATGTTGGGCTCAAGGTAGCAATTTTCTTACCCTTCAAGTCTTCTAGGGTTTGAATATCGCTATCAGCAGGCACTAAAATCTCAGCCTTGAATGAACCCGCTGTCTCACCTTCGATTGGTAGACCTGTCTCATCATCATAAGCCCCTAATTCAGAGGTAAGAATAGCTTCAGCTGCATTCATTCCACGTGCTTGCACGTAAGCAGCTGGAGGCATAATCCCGAGGTCCACTTGGCCTGAGGCCATCGCTTGAACAATGGTTGAATAGTCAGTAGCTAGGGTAACCTTTACTTCACGACCTAACTTATCAGACAAATACTTAGCAAAAGGTTCAGAACGTGCTTCCATGGAACCATCGTTGTTTGTTGGAACAAATTGCACTTCTAAGGCTTCTTCTTGCGCAGCTACCGGACTAGCCGTTGCCAAAGCTCCGGATACTCCACTTAGTAATAATCCAGCAACAAATACTTTCTTTAATGCTTTAAACATGACTTTCTCCTTTTAGTCTAAATTTTTTATAACTCCATTATATCAGCAAATTGTAAATTTTATGTAAATTTGAACAATCTTTTGCTATTAATTTAGTGATTGTTCCCAAAAAATTGAATCGCTTACAAAAGATAGATCCAAAAGCTCACCCTTGTGATATAATGAACTTACCAAACAACAAAAGGAGATTTGAAATGGAATTTAAAGATAAAACAGTCATTGTCACAGGCGCCAGTTCAGGAATTGGCCATCAAGTCGCTTACGACTTCGCCAAGGAAGGTGCTAAGGTTATTGCTGTCGCTCGTCGTCAACAACGGCTAGAAGAACTTCAGGCCAGTTGCCAAGACTTTGAAGGGGAGATTCTACCCTTTGTAGCCGATATCACTGACAAGGATAAGGTTGTAGAGATGGTTGACTTTGCTGTCCAAGCTGGTGGTAGAGTAGATATTCTAGTCAACAACGCCGGCGTGATGGATAAGTTCAAGCCAATCGGTGAAGTGGATGATGATTTGTGGGAGTGGGTGTTTGAAGTCAACGTTGACGGACCTCGAAGAGCCATGACTCATACCGTCAATAAGATGCGAGAAGATGGTAAAGGTGGCGTGATTATCAACGTAGCCTCCATCGGTGGTGTCAATGGTTGCCGGGCAGGAGCTGCCTATACTGCTTCAAAACACGCGATTGTAGGGCTCACTCAAAATACGGCTTACATGTACGCCAAGGAAGGAATCCGTGCCTTAACGATTTGTCCGGGTGGAGTTGAAACAGAAGTTAACGATGATACAGAAGGAATGAGCGAATTTGGAATTGGTCGCGTAATGGCAGGACTAGACGCTAGCATGCGACAAGCCGTTCCTGAGGAAATCTCCTCCGTAGTCTTATTCAACGCCAGCGATAAAGCTTCATTTGTCAATGGGGCTAATATTGTTGTCGACGGTGGTACAAGCGCTAATTAATGAGATGACTACAAGCAATAAGCCCCCAGATAGAGTTTCTCTCTAATCTGGGGGTTTATTTGTTGGGCTAGTGGTCGTCAGCAACTAGATAATCAGCTATAATTCGCTGATAGATAGTAATAAAATCAAGGTATTGGTCGACTTGGATATATTCATCCACCTGGTGGCACAGCTGTAACTCACCAGGGCCATAGACGGCAATCTCTAATTGAGGATTAGCTTGGAAGAAGTTGGTCGCATCAGTGGCTCCCTTCATGGCCACTACCGGTAGGGTGATAGCTGATTCATCGGCAAATAACTGGTCCAGAACCTCTTGATCCTCAACGGGCCAATTAAGAAGAGGCATGGCTTCTTCTAAGACTGGACGAGTCACCTTGGGCGCGTTCTGCTGAATGGCTCGAATTAAGGCTGAATCCCTCGGCGCTTGAACCGGGCCAAAGTCATTAACCACCTCAAGTTCCAAGCGTGATCCTTCTTCTTGATTGGCTTGCTGGACCAATTCTTGAAGCAGGTCGGTAATCTGACCATGACTGAATTCAGGAATCGTCCGCATATCCGCTTCGTATTCGGCATAATCTGGCACTGAATTTACCTGATGCCCACCCTGAATCTTAGATATCGTATGCAAGGTCCGGCCTAGAATTGGATTTTCATAGGCTTGGTAGACTTGATCCATTGCTGGTAATACCCGGTTTATGAATCGTCTCAAATGATCGATCGCATTCATTCCCCGCTGAGGCGCTGAGCTATGAACGGCCTTGCCTCTGGAAATTAGTTTATAACTATAAGACCCTTTATGGGCATGAACCACCCCACTAGAGATCGGTTCGCCAAAGATAATCGCATCTAAATCATCAGCGTAGCCTGCCTGGCTCAAATCCTTAGAACCAGCAAAGTCAGTCTCTTCAGCTATGGTTACCAGTAGCCGCAAGGTTCCATGGAAATCAATCGACTCCTTAGCTTCAATCATGGCGGCGACCATGGCAGCTAGGCCACCCTTCATGTCACTGGAGCCACGACCATACAAGCGTCCCTCGTGGACCTCCCCGGCATAGGGTGGGTAGATCCAGTCCTGAACTTCACCACTAGCTACCACATCACTATGGCCACACAAGCCTAGCTTAGGCCCTTCCCCCTTGGTCACCTCAGCAACTAAGTTAGCCCGACCGGGCTCATGAATGACTAACTTGGACTCGATTCCGTGTTCAGCCAACCAGTCTTGAATATAGCGGGCAACCGCCTCCTCATTGGCATCAACAGTCGGGATTTGAATCAATTCTTGTAAGCGACGAATATAAGTTTCTTTCATTCTAGCCACCCTTTCTCTTACCTATTATAGCATAGGAAGGCTCCTTATTCTCATGAATATTTAATCATTCACTCTCACGAGTCATTGACAGATTATTAATTATCAGTTATACTATAAAAGTTAGATTAAGCGGTCATGGCGGAATCGGCAGACGCGCCAGCTTGAGGGGCTGGTGGGAGTTAATCCCGTGGAGGTTCAAGTCCTCTTGGCCGCATCCAGACGATCTATTAAGATCAAGCTCAAAAGACTAGACACGTCTAGAAGATGTGTCTAGTCTTTTTTATTGGCTTAATTAGAGTCTCCGTCTCCTCCAATCATTCAAAACTTTCTCCTTTGAAATCTTTTAATAAAGACGCCCCCAAAGAAGCTTTCCAGCAATCTTTGAGGGCGTCGTTCTAGCCATTAATCCCACTTATTTAACCAATCGCTTAAGTCCAATTCGGTGCTTGGCTAAGTCTAATTGAATCACTTCCACTTCAACAATATCTCCCACCGCTACCACTTCGGATGGGTGCTTGATGAATTTATTGGATAACTTAGAAATATGAATCAAGCCATCTTCCTTGACTCCAATATCCACAAAGGCGCCAAAGTCGACTACATTACGAACCACACCTTGCATCTGCATGCCTAGTTCTAAGTCTTCCATAGTTAGGACATCTTCTCTTAAGATCGGAGCGGGTTGACCATCACGGACGTCTGCCGTTGGGTGCTTAAGGCCTGCCAGAATATCTGCTAGCGACTCGCTTCCAAGTTCTTCAAATTCTTGGGCTAGTTGGTCTACGGATACAGCTTCCAAGCGGTCAGTCGCTTCAGAACTTCCCAAGTCGTCCAAGGCCACACCCACCTTGTCCAAGATGGCAGTAGCCACATCGTAGGATTCCGGGTGAATACTGGTCTGATCTAGAGGATTCTCGCCGCCTAAGATCCGGATAAATCCAACCGATTGCTCATAGGTCTTAGGCCCTAATCGCTTCACATCCTTGATCTGATCACGGCTTGTATAAGCGCCGATCTGATCGCGGTGGGCAATAATATTCTTAGCCGTCGTCTGGGTTAGACCAGAGACATGTTCCAAGAGTTGGATACTGGCTGTATTAATATCAACTCCAACTTGGTTGACGGTAATATTAACCACAAAGTCCAAGGCATCGGTTAATTCTTTCTGGGCCACATCGTGTTGGTATTGACCGACTCCCATTGACTTAGGATCAATCTTGATCAATTCAGCTAGGGGATCTTGTAGACGGCGAGCAATAGAGACTGCACTTCGCTCCTCTACTTGATAATCAGGAAATTCTGCCCGGGCAATCACACTGGCACTATAGACGGAAGCTCCAGCTTCATTAACTACAATAAACTGCGTATTCAAGTGGTAGTCCTTGATCATCTGGCTGACAAATTGTTCCGTCTCCCGGCTGGCTGTTCCGTTACCAATAGCAATCACTTCGACTTGGTGGTCGCTGACGGCCTTAGCCAAACTAGGGGCAGCGGCTTGTCTTTGGCTGGTGCTAGCCGGCTTATGCGGATAGATGACACCCTTATCCAAGACGCGGCCTGTTGGATCAATAATAGCCCACTTACAACCGGTCCGGTAGGCAGGGTCTAAGCCCATAATGACTTGCCCTTTAAGGGGCGCTTGTAGCAACAAGTGACGCAAATTCTCACCAAAGACTTCAATTGCCTGACGGTCAGCCTTCTCAGTCTGTTCATTACGCATCTCCCGTTCAATCGCGGGTTGAATAAAGCGCTTATAAGCATCCTCAATGGCAGCAAGTACTCGCTCAGCCTTTTCTTGTTCTAGGCCTTCAGCCACGAAGCGTTGGCGCATATAGTTTATAGCAGGCTCTTCATCTGCTTCCACCTTAACCGTTAAGACCCCCTCCTTCTCAGCCCGGTTAATAGCTAGAGTCCGGTGTTCAGGTAGGTCTGTTAACTTCTCTTTGAAATCATAATACATCTCATAGACTTCCTCTGGGTCGGCTTCTTGGTCCTTTAGTTTAGTGACCATCAAGCCATTGTAACGGATGTACTTGCGGATGAATTCTCTAAACAAGGCATTATCCGATACAGACTCAGCAATAATCTCATGAGCCCCCGCTAAGGCTGCTGTCACATCTTCCACTTCCTCATTGACGAATTGACTCGCCTTGTCTTCAATGCTCTGGTCCAAGCCAGGTGTTTGTAGCCAATCAGCTAGACCTTCTAGTCCTTGTTCTTTGGCAATCATAGCCTTGGTCCGGCGCTTTTGCTTGTAGGGACGGTAGATATCTTCTACTTGTTGCAAGGTCGCAGCCTGGTCAATGCTTTGGGCTAGTTCAGGGGTTAACTTATCCTGCTCATCAATCAAGCGCTTGACATCTGCCTTCCGGTCTAGGAGTTGGGTAATGGATTGGTGGGCCTGTTGAATATCATGGATTTGAACTTCATCAAGAGCCCCCGTTACCTCCTTACGGTAGCGGGCAATAAAGGGAATCGTGTTCCCTTCTTCTAACAAGTCCAAGACCGCTTGCACTTGCTTGGCTTTAATCTTGGTTTCTCGGGTGACTAATTGAATAATTTCTGCTGTATCTAATGTTTCGCTCACGCTTCATCCTCCAATATACTGATCGAATCTAATATTTCCTTGTCATTGATGGTTATGGCTAATAAGGCCCCACCAAAAACGGCTCCACCATCAATCCCAATCTTATCATCTTGAACCCAAGGTTGGTCTTCCTTACCAAATAATTGAATCGGTGTATGGCCAAAGATAATCTTCTTACCCGTTCGATTGTCCGCCTCAAAGAAAGGCTCACGAATCCACAGACAATCATCTTCAGATATCTGACGCCAGTCAGCTAAGCTCAAGTTAAGTCCAGCATGAACCATAACGAAGTCGCCAAATTCATAATAATAAGGCAGTTGGTCCAACCAGTCTCTCAGCCAAGGGTAGGCTTCTTGAACGAGCCTGGCTAACTCAACTAGATCAACTGGATCTGGTAATAGCTGATCTCCTAAGAGATCCTGTAGGGTCTCCATCCCACCATTATAGAGATAGAGGTCACCGTGTTCCTTAGGATAATCGAGAAAGTTCAAGAGCATCTGCTCATGATTGCCTCTCAAGCAAATAGCCCCGCGATAATCTGCCATCGACTTGACACGCTCTAGACAAGCCCTGGAACGGGGACCCCGGTCCACATAATCACCGATAAAGACCAATTGTTGGCGGCGGGGTTGCCAGTGTTCGATTATTTGGTTTAGGGGTTGGATCATGCCGTGAATATCTCCCACGACAAAGACTTCTCTTAACTCACTCATATCAGCCCTCCTTGAGTCCGTCATCTACTTATTATAACATAAGAGACTCATTGATAAAGCTCCTTTTAGGTGAGGCTGATAATACAAAAAAACACGAGCAAATCGCTCGTGTTAATCACTTTCTATTAGCTGGGATTAATACCAACCATTAGCTTCCCAGAAAGCCTTGGCTGCTGTCCATGAACCATAACGCTTAGCTACATAATCATCTGCTACTCGTTCTTGGTTTTCAGGTGAGTGGTCACCGTTTAGATAAGAATCAGTTAATTGGTAACGACCGATATACTTACCACTTGGGTTCACTGCGTTATAATCACCATTAGATTCTTTCTGGGCGATCCATTCCTTAGCTGCATGTTCAGCTCCGGATACATTAGAAGTATAAGTGCTGGTTGCAGGGGCTTCTTCTACAACTGGAGCTGGGGTAGCTTCAACGGGTGCTACTTCTTCTACTGCTGGACTAGCCACTGCTTCACTTGCTGCAGGACTTGCTTCAACCGCTGGAGCTACAGTTTCAGCAGGAGCCTCTTCTTCAACAGAAGCTACTTCTACTGGTGCTTCATTGACAGGAGCCGCAGACTCTTCTACCGCACTTGGTGCTGGACTTGCATCGGTCACTTCGGCTACCACTGGTTCTGGTTGAACTGCTGGTTCAGCGACTGCTTCTACGGACTCTTCAACAGGTGCTGTCCATTCGCTAACTGCTGCTGGAGCAACTACTTCTGCTTCCGCTTCAACGGCTGGAGCTGCTTGGTCATTATTAACGACTGCTGGAGCTGGCGTTGTGGCCGCAAAGTCAGTCCACTCATTAACACTTGAAGGCGCTAGCGTCTGGCTAGCTGGCTCAATCACTTCACCGGTCTCAAGCGAGTATGTAACTGGCTCTTGATCTTCTTCTTCAAAGGTAATTGTATATTCGTCAAAGTCAACAGAGATCTTCATTCCTGCTAAGATGAAGTCAGGATCTTCTATATCATTGATGACCATTAATTGTTCAACTGTTAAACCAAAAGCTTGAGCGATTGTTGATAGGGTATCTCCCCATTGAACAACATATTCATCAGTCGTTGCTGCT
The DNA here is from genome assembly GCF_000518205.1 of Hutsoniella sourekii ATCC 700629. Taxonomy (GTDB): domain Bacteria; phylum Bacillota; class Bacilli; order Lactobacillales; family Aerococcaceae; genus Hutsoniella; species Hutsoniella sourekii. Next base: position 139,713 of record NZ_KI912399.1, read on the forward strand.
TGGTTAATTGAATCAAGGCTAGCAGTGGTTTGGGCTTGAACCGCTTGACTAGCTGGTAGTGTAGCAGAGACACCTGCGACTAGAGCTAAGATTGTTTTAAATGTTTTATTCATTATATAAATTCTCCTTTATGATTAGGGCTTATCATCTTAACTAGGGCTCCTGTCCACTAGTTTGTGAGGCGGAATAATGCTTCCGCTCAAGTACAAGTAATATCATAACGCCCCTCAAGCGGGAAAACAATAGCCTCCAAGCACTTGTTAACTAGCTTTAGCTGACTTGCAATCAACTGTCATAATTCCCCTAGCTAGTGCAATATTTGTTACCTTTTTGTAACAAAGTATCGCTTGGTTGATTATTTGATACTGGAATTGAATTCAGAACAAGCTGTTCTTTTTTTGTCAGATATAGAAAGCTAGCAAAATTCCCGCTCAAGATGCCTGGTCTTATAGCCTTTGTCATAAGGGGGCAAAGTTTGGATACCTAAGTGTATTAAATATTTAATCTTTTTTTAATTGTATCTAGCCATATTAATGTTAGAATAGGGGATGTTAGAAATGTATATAAGGAGGAATGTAGATGTCTAAGTCTATTGATGTAAATTCAGAGACTATCTTAGATGACGTTAGTGTCGTAAAAATTTTGGCGCACCCCATTCGTTATTCAATTGCCCTAGTTCTAGACGAGAATGGTGTAATGAACGTTAGCTCGATTCAAAATCTACTACAACTGCCACAATCTACTGTATCACAACATATCAGTAAGATGCGTGAAGCAGGCGTGGTAACAGCTAAACGTGATGGCACTAAGATTTACTATGAATTAACCAATCCGAAAGCGCAAAAAGTTATTGGAGCGCTTAAAAAGTAATTAAAGCGTTATGAAATAAGCCAAATAACCGGATTCCAATGGAATCCGGCTTTTTTATATAAAAAAAGCCTACTAATGTAGGCTTTTAGAGCTTATTAATAATTAGTTAGTCGCGTGGGATCCTTCTAGATAAAGATTTGAATCAGGTTGACCTGCCCCAGCATCTCCACCTTCGTTACCAGTAGAAGTTCCTCCATCATAAGAATGGAAGTTCTCTGAAGTACCTCCAGGTTGATTACCAGAAGACTCTTGATTGCCGGTTGAACTTGAACCAGTTTCAGGAGCAGAGCTAGATTCTACTTTTGATTCATTAGCTTGTGGGGTGGATTGTGAACTCTCAGATTTTTTATGTTCAGCTGAAGAACCTGCATTCTCATCTTTTTTATTCTCAGTTGCAGATGATGATTGAGCACCTGAATTATTCGAGCTACTTGAAGATGATGAACTTGCCACTTGATTTTGGCGTTGAGGTGTTACTGCTGATCCAGAACTAATGGTTCCTGATTGTCTTGAATAGTCAGGAGTATAATTATTTTGAATATAGCGATTGTAATTTGATGAAGCAGATTGAGTTGTGGTTTCTTCCTTATCTGTAGATTCCGCTGACTCTAAAGATTCGCTGCTTTCGTCAGATTCTTTTTCTTCTTCTTTTTCTTCGCCTTCAATAGGGATGATATTTTCATTCTTAGTAGAAGCAGCTAATAAGAAATATTCATTCGTGTGTTCATTCTTGACTTCGAATAGAACAATATCATTATCGCTTGGTAAATTCTCAGCAACCGCTTCTACGATTTTTTGAATTGATTTTACAAAATCCTTATCTTCATCTGTTGCTGTTCTATCTTGGATACGGCTATAAACGTCCATTAGAACAGACATATAAGCTTCATTGCTCGGATTAACAACGATTTCTGTATGCGGTTTTGAAATAGCTTCCTTAACTTCCTCAGATGGATTAAATTCATCGTATTCCCCAGCTATTGTTACTACATCATCATACTGGTTAACCACAGCTAAATCTTCATTTACATTAAATAATTCCAAAAGCTTAGCTTGAATAGCTTTGTAAATCTCTTCTTCTGTCATACCTTCAGTATCGATTTTTGCATCAATTTCTTTTTCTTCAGATTGAACAGATTCTTCCGATTCAAGTTCAATTACACTCACTTCTTCTTCAGCAAAAGCAGCTGAAGCTGGAATAACTGCTGCAGATACAGAAGACAGTAAAATCCCACTCGAGATTAATGAAAGTAATGATCTAGATAATTTCATATATTAACACTCCTTATTGTTGATAATTTCATTATACTATATCAGTGTTACAAAGATATTATATTGTATTAAAAAAGCTTGGAAAAAATCCAAGCTTTTTTGTTAATTAATTTTGAAATTAATTAGTCTTTTTTGAATTTAGGAGCTACAAGTCCTAGACCAGCTAGTACAGATAATGCAGCTGCACCAAATACTGCGTATGAAGAAGCTTCACCAGTTTCTGGCAATTTAGCTACGTCAGCTTTCTTGTCTTCTTTCTTAGCAGGATCTTTTACTGATTCTTTAGATTCTGGTTTAGCAGTATCTTCAGCTTTCTTGTCAGGATTGATTAGTAATTGGATATACCATTTACCATCTGCACCTTGAGCTACTTTATAATCATTATTGATTTTTGAATTAGCTACTAATGCTTTAGCTGATTGAATAGCTTCTTCTTTTGTAGCAAAGCCATTGTCAGGGTTGAACAAGCTTTCAGCTGGAGCTAATGGGTTGGCTGGCATAGTAACACCAGTCTCTTCAACAGCTTCAATAGTTAATTGATAGAAATAACGGCCAGTATCTGGACGTTGAACAATACGGTAACCTTTGTTTAGGTCATCATTCTTCAAAGCAGCTTTAGCAGCTTTAACTGCAGCAGCTTCAGTTAAATATCCGTAAACTTCATTTTCTTCTGCTGGTGTTTCATGTTTGCCAGTCTTAGGATCAGTTTTTGCATTTGGATTTGCATATTCGTGAGAGTTTAAGTTACCACTTTCATCATAATCAGCGTATGCATTTCCAGCTGCATCTTCACTATTTTGTCTGTTAGCTTCTGAAGCAATTTCTTCTGAAGTCTTTACAGAAACTGATGAAGTTTCTTTTTCAGGCTCTACATATGAAGTTTCTTCATCATAAGTTCCTGGATTTGATGGATCATACATTTCGAAATTAACTTTTGCAGCAAATACTGGTGACGTTGCTAATACTGATGAAGCCGCTAATGATAGAGCTGTTAATTTAACTAATGATTTTTTCATTGATAAATCCTTCTTTCTTTTAATAAATAATGAGTTAAGTTCTTCCTAATCTCAAGTATATATTAACATAAACATTGAATATTGCAAGGTTATTTTGGAAATTCTTAAATTTTTTAATAATTCCTTAAACTTTTGATTAGTTTTCTTAATCTCTTATATAAGAATACCTGATTTTTTTATAAAATCCAAGCTTTAATATTTACGTTTATATAACAAAATCATTACAAAGGTCGAGCGAACTGTTCAACTGTCCTTTATAAATATAATTTAATTACGTTTATACTGAGGTAATGCAATGCCTAAGCCAGCTAAAATAGATACTAATGCTGCTCCTAACATACCATATGTAGTAGATTCCCCAGTATTAGGAAGTCCTTTCTGCGCTGGTTTCACAGCCTGAACAATTTGAGAAACAGATTTACCGTTGGCAGAAATAGTTACTACCTGACCAGCTTTGAGTACTTCAGTATTAGAAGAGAAGTAACCATCCTTATTAGCTTGAGCCGTGTAAGCTCCTGCTGCATAGACCTTGTTCCCAGCTTCTTGAGCACGACGATCTTCAACATTAATCGTTACCGTAGAATTAACAGGAGCAGTACCAGACACAACAGCTTCTCCTTCATATAATTGTTTAGCAAATGCTAAAGCAACTTCTTTTGTAGTGTCGTTTGCATCCTGATTATCAATATGCTTGCCATCAACCACCTTGTTAGGCTCAATGGTCAATTGAATATACCATTTACCATCTGTACCTTTAGCAATATTGTATCCCTTGTTAATGTCGGATTTCTTAATAATTGCTTCAGCAGCTTTGATTGCATCTTCTTTTGTGGCATAACCTTTATCAGCATCAAATTCTTTTTCAGCTGGTTGGCTTTCTTTCTTATCATCTTTCACTTGTGGAGCTGGACGAGTTTCTGCTTGTTTTTCAGTTGTTAAAGAATAGTACCACAATTTATTGTTAGGATTTTGTGATAAGACATAACCTTTATTTACTTTATCAGATTTCAATGCTTTCTCAGCAGCTGCTTTAGCTTCTGCTTCAGTCTTAAACCCTTTTTCAGTTTCATCAGCGCTAGATGAACCAGACTCACTTGATACAGACTCACTTGAAGTTGATTGACTTGACTCATCAGTAGATTCGTCCACTACTGGATTTGATGTTGAGCTTGCTGATTCACTGCTTTGAGATTCAGATGAAGATTCAGATGATTCTTCAGCAGCTGGAGTAAGTTCTGTCAGCGGAACAATCTTCTTACCAGATTGATTTAGAAGATAGCTATATGTTTTTGAATTTGAGTTATAAACAATTTGATACCCGTTTGCTAGCCCAGTAACATCTGCTGCTAAAGCTGCATCCGCTGCGGTTATTGCTGCTTGCAATGTCGAATATCCATCTTCATTATTTTCCTCTTCTGCTTCAACCTTATCCGCTGATTGGTCAGTAGATTCATCAGAAGTCACTTCTGTCTTTGAACTTTCAGCACTTTGTGCTTGCGTAGAACCGCCTGAAGCGTAGGTTGCTCTAACAGTTCCCAAAATTTGATCTATATCTTCTTGAGTCGTTGCTGCCTTAATTTGGGCAATAAAATTATCTTTTTCTTCTTGAGAAGGACCGAAGATACCTTCAATTTCTGAAATAGCTTTTTCCTTAGCTTCTGCCAGAACTTGATCAACTGTTTCATTTTGAGTTGTATCGGTTGTTGTATCGGCCGCAATAGCTGCAATTGGGGCTACACCTACTAATATAGATGAAGCTAGTGATAATGTTGTTAATTTAAGAAATTTCTTTTTCATAACATAACATCCTTTCATTCATTGATAACTAAGTCATAGAATCTATAGGATAGTCTATAACTACATATCCTACGCTTAGAATACTACTATTTTAATATTTAATCAAGTAAGTAGATAAATTACTTAATAAAATTAATATTTTCTTAACATTTGTGAAATAATATAAATTTTTATTCTGAATTTCCATACATCATCGACTGATAATGTACAAATATCTGATAGACCGCTAGACTGAGTTGGTCGGCTTGGGCAGCGACGCCATCGCGCCAGGCCGGTTCTGCCGTATAGACGGCCAAGGAATAAGAGCCATAGTCAGTCACGAAGGTGGCCACATCATTTTGTTCAGTGCCACCGATTCCAGACTTGTTCCAAGAATAAGTAGGCACATAATTCTTAATATAAGAGTGAGTATTCATGCCGAACTTACTAATTAACATCTCGTCCCACGGAGCGCCGTTGACCTGGTCGTTATAGAGCAGGGCAAAGAGTCTGGCAGCATCATGGGGCGTGGTGACGAAGTAAGCATCATTGTAGTACTTACCAGAGACAACTGTATCCGTTAAGCCCAGTTCTTGGACAAATGGATTAATATGTTCACCGTCACCTACCGCATCAATCAACATATTGGCTGCGGTGTTATCACTATAGATAGCAACATAATTCACCAGCTCATCTAAGGTATAAGCCGATCCGACGCCGTATCCACCGATGACCCCGGCACCAGGCACTGGATCAGTTGGCTCCATATAGACTACTTGGTCTGGGGAGAGTTCACCTGTCTTATACTGGTTATAAAGTTCAGCTAGGACATAAATCTTCTGAGTGGATGCTGGGAAGAAGATCTGGTTATTAATATCCACTTGGGCCATGGTCTCGTTATTAATGAAGGACACGCCTACTCTGGCTGGCATCTCTTCAATATGGCGCCAGACTTCAGCTTCAATAGCATCCAACATCTCAAGCTCACTATAATCAGTATAGACATAGTCCGTCTCGGATTCATCCTTAGGCATCCAGCCCAAGTCTTGGTAGCCAATATTCACATGGATCCACTCTTGACCATCCAAGGTGATCGCTTCTTCGACGACTTCCATGGGCATATCAAAGTAGTCAGCCGTGGTCGCTACTAGGGTAGCCCCTCTTGTTCTAGGTGGCTTGGAGAGAATGACTTGATCCTTGGACTTATTGATAATCGAATAAGCGACAGGCGTCACTCGGGTATAGACAGGTTGGTCTAATTCTTCAATCCGTTGAATATTGGTCTGAACACCGGCTACTAGGGGGAGAACTTGACGCATCAAGCGAGCTAGTTCTAGGGAATCTCCAAGTTCAACCCGGCTTAAGGCTCGCTCGGTCTCTTGCCCTTCCTGATAATATGCAGCCCCACCCTCAGCTTGGGTATACCAACCTGTATAGGCCTGACCTTGGTAGCCTAAGTAGTCTTGGCCACTGGCATCTTGATAATAAGCAAATCCATTGACCTCCTCAGGGGTCACTTGCTGGATGCGGTTAGCCACAGAGAAGGGAGAATGAACAGCTACTTGAGGACTATAATAATACCAAGGCAAGGGGAAGGATTCTTGGGCCACGCCCTCTTCTTCGATAGCTTCCAGAGCCTCCGTTTCACTAACTGCTTCACTGGGTTCTGGTCTTAACTCTTGCAAGATTTCTTCCCGGCTCACTTGTAGGTCTTCTAATAGAAGAAAGTCGTTGGGATTCAACTTAAACCCTTGGTAAGTATAATAACTGGAATAATCTGTCTGCTTGGAATCACTGATCGCCCCTTCGAAGTGGAAGCTATCTGATTGAGAGTTAGAAGCACCGCCCTTACTCAGCCAATAAATTCCAAGGAGCAGGACCGCTAGGAGTAGGCAGGCAGGAATGCCATATTTGATTAGTTTGTTGTCAGTCGATTGCGACTGAACCGGTTCTTGAGACATAATCGACATAAATCCTTTCTAATTCTTAATTATTGACTCAAGATCAGGATTAATCTTGAATTGAATTTGTGGCAGGTAATAGTCACGAATCTGGTCAGCAAGCCACATCTCCGGATACCCATTGATAAATTGTTGATAAGAGAATTGATCGCGCAATTCAATCTCATCGACTTGCTGGTAGAGGACCTGTTGATTAATATATTCCTCGTAAGCATCATAATCCAAGGAGCCGTGGTTCTTAGCATAGATATCATTAGCAATTAGCTTGAAGTTGAAGTCTTCCAGAGCCCGTTGCTCCAATGCTTCCTTAACATCTCCTTGAATATTCAAAAGTGACTGGCCGTATTGCTTGAAGGTCAAGCCCTCTTGGTCAGCATAAGCTTGCACTTGTTCCAAGTACTCTCGGATATAGGCGTCCTTTTCTTGGGTATTCATAATGGCATTGGAATTAATATAGTAGTGGTTCAAGATATAAGGCAGAAGCACTTGATAATAGTGTTCTATCCTAGCTCGCTTCTGGAAGACTTCCATGCCGTAGGACTTTACCTGTCCGACCGTGTTGAGATCTGGGATATTCAGTGCTTGCACGTGTGAATCCTCTAATTGGTCAATGGTTTGACCGGTTTGGTCTTGATAGGCTAATTGGACCCGGTCAACCATGGGACGAGCCACTTGTTCCCAGGAAGGGATTTCGATGGTTAACTTGTCCTTAGTGACGGGGATATTGCGGTAGTCAATATAGTTGGTTACACTTGATTTCATGAATGGCTCCCTTCTGTCATTTCCTTATTCTAGATGATTTCCAGCTCACTGACAAGCCACTTAACCAAATATTCATTTATTTAAAATTTCCAAAGTTTTCTCTTACTGGTTGCTAGCTAAGACTTTAGTCCATAGTAATCGCCTAGACATCTGGTATAATAAAATGAATCATAATGGATTGGAGTGATGCTATGGAATCCTGGTGGCAAGATATTAAGAGCGCCTTCAAGTGGCTGGCGTGGGGAATGGGAATAGTGAGTCTTCTCTTTATTGTTAATCAATTGGCAGCTATATACCGTCTCTTGGTGGGAATTCATCCCTACCTTGCCTGGCTAGCTGTTGGCTTGATTGCCTTGGCCTTGATCGCCATCTTCTGGCGTCTTACCCGTCAATGGCTGGCTAGCCCTGAACTTATTGAACTGGGTGAGAATCCAAGCCCTGAAGAATATGAGCAGTACCTAGACGATATGATTACCCTTCTCAGTAAGAATACCTATCTGAGCGATTCCTCTCTCTTGGATGATTCCCTGACCAAGGAAGAGCGGATCCAGGCCGGACTCAAGCAACTCAATGAACAATCACTACCACTGATCAAGGAGAATGCTTCAGCCATCTTCCTATCCACCGCCATCTCTCAAAATGGCTCTCTGGATAGCTTGGTTGTCCTCTTTAGTCTGGTAAGGATGGTCTGGCAACTAGCAGGCATCTATCAGACACGACCAACCTTGAAGAGTCTAGGCAAGCTCTACTTACAAGTAGCTGGTATTGTCCTAATGGCTCGAACACTAGAGGATACGGACCTTATTGAGGAACAATTAGAACCCTTGATCACTTCCGTTCTTGGTGAGAGTATCGCTTCAGCCATTCCAGGCATGGTCCCAGTTGCTAACCTGATTGTTAGTTCCGTGATGGAAGGATCGGTTAACGCCTTCTTGACTCTACGAGTGGGACTCATTGCCCAGACTTATTTAGGGAACCGTGAGCTAGCTTCTAAGTCAACCGTCCGTCGATCAACTTCCCTTCAAGCCCTCTCCCACATGGGGCAGGTCCTTAAGGATAATGGTAAGACGATTGCTAAGACTGTTGCCAGAGCGGCTAAGAATGCAGGTACCAGCAAGGCTAAACGTTGGTTTGGTGTATAGACGAATAAATCAATTAGAGTAAAACCGAGCCTTCCTGATCTTATGGATCGAGGAAGGCTCGGTTTTTTGCCGTATTGGATATTAATTGACAAGCTTATTGAAATTCAACTAACTCAGCATCTTCAACTGGTAAAGAATCGAACTCTTCCAATCCTTCGCTAGGTAGGTCTTCAATAATAGCTTCGTTAGGGTCAAGCACTTCTGATTCGACCCTTGTCTCCGCCGATTGGGCTGATTCCTCCAGAGATGCTTGAGCTTGGTCTCTTAGAGCTTGTGCTTCAGCAGGTAGTGGGATAGCCGCATAACTTGGTGAGTCAACGGACAAACCATAGCTAGCTTGCCAGTCAAACGAGCGGGCTAATGGTTGGAAGTCTAAGCCATTTAGCTCTCCCACTTGATCGCTATCAAAGTCATAAGCAAAGGTCTTAGGCCCTTGGTCTGTCTGGAAAGTAAAGGCATAGTAGAACTTATCAGCTTCACTATCATGCACTAATTCATGAGAAGCTGGATAGACCGCCATTGAATAGCCCGTCTCCTGGCTAATACGGTCATAGACTTGGCTAGCGGTTGGATCTTGGCTTAACTGGTCACTTGCTTGTTGGTTAAAGATTAGATCGTCAATCAAGCTAGTGTGTCCTTGATTTAATTCATATTGAACTGCCAACCAACGCACCTGGTTGAGTGCCGCTTGATCTTGCGGTGTCATTGATGCAAGATCTTCATAGACAAAGGTATGAGACAGTAAATCCATGGCAGAAGCTTGTTGGTCCATCACAACTTGCAATTCCTCATAGAAGGCGTCGGCTACTGGGGTGGATTCAAGGAGTTCATAGTCTTCCAGCGCTTGAAGGCTCAATAGAGCTTGAGGATCCAGTGACTGAATCAGACTAGCCCAAGACTGCTTGAAGTCAGGTAGGTCGACCGTCTCTGCCTCTGCTTCTGATTCTGCTTGGTCTGATGAACTTACTTGGTTAGGATCAGCAGATTCTTCAGGAGCTTCTTCAACAACTTCTTGGCTAGCTTCAGACTGAGGCTGGCTGGCCTGTGAATCTGTATCTTCTTGTGATACTTGCGATTCTGAAGCCTCAGGCGCTTGGCTCACTTCTTCGGCCTGAGAACTCTCTGCTGGTGCTTGATCAGGGTCTTCTGCTACCGGTCCTAGAGTTGACTCATTGGCCATGATGGCTTGGAAGCCAGTTAACAAGTCAGCATCTTCAACAGAATGATAGTTGACTTGCCCCTGAGAATCGGCACCATCCGTATTAACATAAATCTGTCCTTGTCCATCTTCTAAGGCAAACAAGTAGATTGCTTGTTGATCTTGACCCTGAGCAGTAAAGACAGCAACCACATTGACGACACCAGCTTCTTGAGCTTCAGTTGCCCATTGAACCGGTTTGGCTTGGCCATCAATGATAGCTTGAGAGAAGGCTTGGTTTGGAATGGCAACCCCATTAAAGTCTTGATTGACACCCGGTTGAACTTCTTGAAGATCAGCCTCTTGTCCTTCTGCCCAGCCAGCTATTAACTGGATAAACTCATTGTAACGATCACCGGAGAAGTAAGAAGGACGACTCGATGGAACCGCTACTTCACTTACCGCTGGAGCAGCCGCCTCGGATGCCAGGCTTTCTGCTTCGGATTCGGCACTGGCTTCATCTTGCGGTACTTCCTCTGAAGCGGATGCTTGACTAGTCGATGAATCCGGCGTCACGGCTTCCATTCCAGGAAGCTCCTCTTCAAGGTCAATCACATTGTCCGGCTTTTCAAGAGCGTCCTCTTCGCTTGGTGCTGAATAGGTCTCAGGTACTGGAGCCAATGTTGATTGGTCTTCCACCGCAACCCCATAAGCTCCTTGGAAGTTAACCGGTTGGTCATAGGTCTTGCCTTGGGAATTAACAACTTGACCGCTGGCCTTATCCAAGGTGAAGCTTCCATAAGCTGTTGGCTGAGCTGAGTTAATGCGTTCAATATCTACTGTAAACTGGCCTTCTTGGTCTTGCCAATTGGTGTAAGCATAAGCTTCTGGAGCATAACCTGTCTTGATAGCAATTTGAGAGATCAAGCTATACAAGGCAGGGTCTTGCTTCAAGGTTGCCGCCCGGTTCAAGTTAGCAATCAAGTAATCCTTGAAAACGCCGGCTTCTAGACCATTGGCTTCCGCTTCATGGGCCAAGACTTGGTAGATAAGGGCACGGACAAAGTTAAGGCCATCTCTAGATTGTTGTGACAAGGTAGGTTGCATCAATTCAACCACAAAGGTATGTGAATACATGTTATAGAGCTGGCTCGTATCTCCAGCTTCAAGAGCTTGCTTCAACTCCTGATAGATAGCACCGACAACTGGGTGATAAGCTTCAGATGTAAAGTCAGGCGCTTCAACCTTCAAGGCTTCCTTGACCGATAGTGTCCCCTCTTGACCTTCTAGGGTTGCTGGCCAGTTGCTTCCAATGATAGAGACTTGAAGCTGGTCAGCAATCTCTGGATCTTGAGCGGCCTCGGTTTCAGCATATTGAGCACCGTAATCTTTCAATAGGTCTTTTATTTGCTGGATCTCTGCATCCGTCAACCCTTGGAAAACATTGCTGTTATTGGTAATGATATTGTTGATAATTTGTTCAATGTTATTAATCGTTATCGAATTGTCATTATTTTGGCGGATATAGTTATTGATCTCAATCTTCAAATAAGAGATGAACTGATTGATTTGGTAATTATTAATATAATTGTACTGGTTGATCTCATTAATGACACGGATCTCGTCATTAGCAACCTTGACCCGGCCGGGATCCACCTTGTGGCCAGATTCATCTAACAAGGCATAAACACCAGCCAGAGCTCCTTCACCAGTTACAGGAATGACGGTTGCCACCCGGACCAATACGTTCTTGGCTCCAGCAGTGATAGCCGCATTCTGATAGGTCAAGGAAGAGACTTGGGTAATATTTTCTGGGGTGACGACTTGGACTTGGACCCCGTAATTGCTGGCTTGAGGTTCAATATAAGCACTAGAGTAAACATCGGTAGCTGCAGTTGAGCCGTCATTCAGGTAACGATTGACCATGGTTCCGTCGACACGGATAGTATTATTAGCGGCTACATTGCCTGCTCCAAGCAATTGTCTGGTTGAAGCCTCCTGTTGACCATTCAAGGTGGCTCCAAGAGATAACTTGGCTGCTTGTTGCTCTTGTACCGCTTCCACGTTAGGAACCTGGTAGTGGCTGACTTGAGCGACTGTTGCTAGAACTGTCGGCGCCAACAAGGACGCAGATAGCCCTAAGATTAATAATGAACGTTTCTTAGTCATAGTTCTTCCTCTCCCTACTTTCTTCTATTCACCTCTTCATTATAGCTATCTTAACGCTTTCAAACAAGGCATAACCACTAGGCCACAATCATCCCCCAAATAAAAAACCAACCTCTCCTATCAAGGAAAAGTTGGTTAAGATTACTGAAAACCAGTTAAGCCGCTTAACGGTAGAAGTCAGCATGAGGAATAGCTTGGGCATCCACAAAGACATAGCCTGCTTCAAGTAGTTGGGGAATCAAGCTTCTTAAGGCCTTAACTGAGGCATCCTTAGTATCATGCATCAAGACAATCGAATCGTCTAACAAGGTGGATTGAATATGTTGGTTGATAGTTGCTGCATCTTGAGAGACCCAGTCTTGCGAGTCAACATTCCAATAGATTGGTGTGAGGTCAGGATACTTTTCGACCATAACAGGCTTTCCGTTCCCATAAGGCGTCCGGTAATAAGTAGGTCTGATGCCGGTAGCCTCTTCAATCAATTCTTGGGTCCGGTCCGTTTCCTGACAGATCTCCTCTACTGATAGTTGATCAAAGTTAGCATGTGAGTAGGAATGATTGCCAATGTAATGGCCTCTACGGGCCACTTCCTGAAGAATCTCCGGATATTTCTCAACCATCCGACCCACAACAAAGAAAGTAGCTCTAATCTCGTATTCATCGAGAATATCTAAGACCTCCAAGGTGTTCGGATGTGGTCCATCATCAAAGGTTAAGGCCACTAACTTCCGTGTATCAATGGCTGAACCTGTTAAATGCTCAGCCAAGCCCCGACTAGCAAAGGCCCCTTCTAAATCTATATCTTCAACTTCACCCGCTTCACTAGCTTGCAAGAGTGAATCTGCATAGCGTCCTGCCTGATCCAAATAATCAGACTTGATCTCAGCCAAGTGAGGCTGAGGGCTTTCTAGGTCCACTGCTTTCTCAAAGTCTTGATAGGCCTTGACATCCTCTTGATAACGCTTGGTTGAATAGCGAACAGGCAGTTGATCAATCAAGGCCTCTGCCTGGATAAAGCTAGCCAGGTCTTTCTTAGCTTGACTGACGGCTGTCTGGATGGCTTGGGTTTGGCCGTCCTGACTAGGAAACTTGAGGCGTTTTGCCAAGTTCTCCACTTGTTCCAAGTTGGTATCAGAATCAGCCACCCAAGTCTGTCCTTGCCAGCTTCCTAGCTGGTCCAACCATTGAAAGGCCCGATACTTGGCCCGGGTCTGCTTGATTAGTGGCGTTAGCTTGGTTCGGTCAATAAGAGGTATTTCTTGGTAGGCCTCGATGGCCTGATCTAATTGGTCCTGAGTGACAGCTGGATTCAAGCGTTCTTGATCTGAATCTTCATATAGGGTAGCTACTGCATGCTGGGCTTCTTGAAGCTGCTGGTGCGAGTAGGCCTGGAAGCGATAACTAATAAAAGCGACAACCAGAAGAACCAAGACAAGTAGCCCCCAAGCCAGAGGTTGCTTGCGGTAATCGCTCAATCGATTCATAAAATTCACCCATCCATCCTCCTCTCATTTGCAAAGTAATTCTAGTTTAGACCTTTTATCGCTTTTTGTCCATGCCGTCTAAGCTTGGCCCTCAACTTCAGCTTGAAGCTGCTGGAGGAAAGCTTCCATATAAGCTGTTCGCTCGTGAGCGATCTGGTGGCCAATTGCCGTATTCATCAAGTCGGCCAACTTCAATAACTTATCATAAAAATGCTGAACCGAGCTCGCTTCATGGCCATACATAAGCTGACCCTTGTGACCCCCATATTGGAAGCAACGGGCAATTCCCACAGCTCCCAGGGCATCCAGGCGGTCAGCATCCTGGACCACTTGCCCTTCTAGCGACAGACGGTGGCGATAAGCCTGATTGTCCCGGTAAGAAAGGTGGTGGATGATAGAATCAATGGCTTCGATTTGCTGAGGGGTCGCTTGAGCTTGTGCTAATAAGACTTGGACTTGCTGGTCAAATAAGCGCAGGCTAGAGTCTAACTTGCTATCAATCAGGTCATGGACTAGGCAAGCCGCCAAGACAAGCTCTCTATCCACCTCCTGATCTAGACTTGCTAAGATTGCCTTAGCATTATTAAGAACGCGTTGAATGTGTTGCCAGTCATGGCCCGACGGCTCATGACTGAGGATTTGTTTTACTTGCTTTTCTAAATAGTCTAACTTCATCCATTCTCCTCCTACAGCCTTTCAAGTGAAATAGGTCTATGTTACCAGTATAATGATAACATGAATGTAAAGGAGTAGACACGTGTTAAGAAAAATACAAGAATTAATTAGTCAACGGCCAGCAGAAATCTTAGGCCAACAAAAGCACTTCGCCATCTTGCTTCCCCTTATCGACCATGAAGGGCAATTGCAGGTTCTCTATGAAGTCCGAGCGCCTGGTATCTCTCAAGCGGGGGAAACTTCATTTCCTGGAGGTGCCATTGAAGCGGGCGAATCCCCTCGTCAAGCCGCAGTCAGAGAGACTTGTGAGGAGCTCTTGATTGATCCAAAGCAGATTCAAGTCTTCGGGGAAATTGATACCCTAGTGAGTGAGTGGGCTATTATTCACTGCTTTGTCGCTTATTTGCCAGACCTAGACTGGCAGACGATGGACTATAACCGGGAAGAAGTAGCGCGCTTGTTTGCTGTGCCACTGTCATATTTTGTCAACCATGAGCCCGAAGACCACCTCATCCAGTTTAGTCAAGAAGCTGGGGATGACTTTCCTTATGAATTGATTCCAGGGGGTGACCAATATAACTTCCGTCAGAAGAAACATCTGGTTAAGTTCTACCAATGGCAAGACGAAGTGATCTGGGGCTTCACTGCTAACCTAACCCATCATTTCAGCGACTTAATCCGGCCGCTAGTTAGCTAGACCCAGACAAGTTGATAAGTGGGAGACAAAGTGGTTCATTTGATCTGTACTTAGACTTGAAAAGCTAATAAATAAGAATTGGTCATCGCCTGCCTTGGGCTGGAGGCAATAGTCGGCTAGGGTATTCAAGCGGTAACCCGCTAGCTCTAGCTTGGACTTTAAGGCCTGGCTATCAAAGGCCCGGCTAGGCCGCCATAATAAATGCAAGCCGGCCGCTTCACCTTGTAATTGCCCATGAGGGTCGCATTCAAGCAGAAGGTTGATTAGATGGTCACGCTTCTTCTTATAGAATCGACGCGAGCGATTGATATGCCGTTCAAAGTAACCTTCAACAAAGAAATCACGCAGACTGTACTGAACCAGACTATTAATCGGAGACTGCTCACGACCGTATAAGGACATAAATGCCGGCAAAATACGGTCAGGCACCACCATATAAGAGACTCTCAAACCGGGTGACAAGCTACGGGACAGGCTGCCCATGTAGATGACCTGGTCACTGGCATCTAGGCTCTTCAAGGAGGGCAAAGGAAGACCGCTGTATTTGAATTCACTATCATAATCATCTTCAATAATATAACGATCAGGTTGTTCCTGGACCCAACGGATTAAGGCCTGGCGTCGCTTCATTGGCAAATAAGCCCCCGTTGGAAATTGATGGTTAGGAGTAGTGTACAACCAGTCGGCTTGTAAGTTTGACAGTTGTTGGCTATCAATCCCATTGGCATCCAAGGTCAAGGGCACCAAGTGATGACCCAAGGCTTCATAACGACGAATTAAGGGATGGTAACCGGGGTCCTCTACTGCGATTCGCTTAGCTTCTTGACCTAGAACCCGGAACAAATAAGCAAACAAGCTGGATGAACTAGGAGCTAGAATGATCTGCCGGGCCTGGCAGGCAACTGAACGTGAATGAGCGAGATAATCAGCAATCGCTTGTCGTAGACTCTCTAGCCCGCGGAATTCAATGGGCTGAATAATACCAGCTTGATGATTTCTTAGAAGCCCCAATTCAATCTTGGCCCATTGGTTAAATGGATAAAGTTCAGGATCTGGAATAGAACGAGTTAGATCAACTAGTGGCTCTGGATCCTCTCGTTCTAGCTCGGAAGCTAGAGCTTGTTTCTGTAGCGGGCGAACTTGCTGGCTAATATCCCCAACATAATAGCCCCTTCTCTCCTGGGCATAAATATACCCTTCATCCATTAACTGATTATAAGCACTGACTACGGTATTGTAAGAAATACCGTTTATTTGTGCGAGTTGCCTCTTACTCGGCAACTTCTGGCCGGCAACAAGTTGGCCACTCAAGATCTGGTCTTTGATCAAGTGATAGACCTGGCGGTAGAGTGGAAATTTATCATGACGATTCAAGGCTAATTCCATATGACCCTCCCATCTGGTACCTAATTTATTAAGCTAACTGATACTTTTATTGGAACCAGAATTCTACTATGATAACTGTATCAAATTAAATTGGGATTAGGAAGTGAATATATGCAGAAAAATAATCAACTCTTTAAGTGGGTCCAAATGGGCATCTACGCTGCCCTTATTGCCCTCGCCATTCAATTCATCCGGATACCCTTACCATCCGCTCTCAGCAATTCCTTTGTCCATCCAGGCAATGCGCTGATTGTCTTATCAGGTCTCCTAATGGGGCCCAAGCGGGGGATCATCGCCTCGAGTGCTGGGACTGCCATCTTCGACCTCTTGAATGGTTACGCCGCTGAAATTCCAGGAATTATTATTGAAAATGCTATTATTATTTTATTGGTAGAGTTATTTTACCGGACAGTCTTCAAACGACAAGACACCAAGCCCGCTCTCATTTCTACCGGGATCTTTGCTGGCCTTTGCAAATTAGCTATTGTCTTTATCAAATTCTTTATTGGGCAAATCATCTTGGGAAGCCAAGTGCAAGTGGCCTTTTATGCAGCCTTGAGCGGGCTGCCAGCTAGTTTCTTTAGCGCTATCTTTACGGCGGTTTTGACACCGATTCTATACTATCCAATGAAACAGATCTTCCAACGCTATCATCCAATTGGAGAATAAAAAAACGGAGAAGTTAATATTTAACTTCTCCGTTTTTTTATACTTGTAATACTTTTTCTAAGAAGGCTTGTGTTCTGGCTTCTTGTGGGTGGTTGAAGATCTGGTCAGGTGTGCCATTCTCTACAATATAACCCCCATCCATGAAGACGACGCGGTCGCCAACCTCTGCAGCAAAGCCCATCTCATGAGTTACTACTACCATTGTCATCCCATCTTCAGCCAAAGACTGCATGACGCTAAGCACATCGCCAACCATTTCAGGATCCAAGGCGGACGTAGGTTCATCAAATAGGAGAACGCTCGGGTTCATCGCTAGGGCACGAGCAATCGCTACCCGTTGCTTTTGACCACCTGATAAGGAATTAGGATAAGCTTCCGCCTTATCAGCCAAGCCTACTTGTTCTAAGAGCTCAATGGCTCTCTGGTCAGCTTCGGCTTGAGATAATTTATTGAGTTGAACAGGAGCAATAGTAATATTTTCCTTAACGGTTAGGTGAGGAAATAAATTAAAGTGCTGGAAAACCATACCGATATTTTCGCGGATTCGGTTGATATCAACCTTAGGATCAGTGATGTCGGTTCCATTGATAATAACAGTTCCGCCGTTGATTTCTTCTAAGCGATTCATGCAGCGAAGCAAGGTAGACTTTCCTGATCCAGAAGGACCAATAATACAAACCACTTCTCCCTTATCCACATTTAGGTCGATTGACTTTAAAACTTCATTATCGCCAAAATTCTTTTTTAGTTGGTTTATTTCAATAATTGCCATAATTTACCTCGCTTTTTAATCGTTATTTAATTTATATCGTCACTAGTCTAACATGAATTTCTTTGTTTGTCATCTAGCTGTCTCTAAATATTCCATCATCACATCCTGCATGTCCGGCCCCACATTCCCAGCAAAATTAATTGTTGCTAAGGAAAGATTGCCCTGCTTATTTTTAAAGACGTAAGCCTCACTCCCAGCAGCATCTGAACTTTCTCCAGTTAGAGATTGGCCAATTTGAATACGGGAGTTCACCGTTACTGACCGAATATCGCCACTATTATCAGCAGAAAAGACACGAATCTGGGTATCGGGTACATAATCATAGGTGGCTTCATAGACTTGGTTGCCAATTTTTATTTGGTTGTCTTGAGGTAAGAGCTGGATACTAGTCGGAATATTCATTCCGTCCCGGTGGAAGTCTACAATTGACGCTTGATGGTTGACTGCAAATTTACCTGTAGAATCGTTTGACCCTGAGACAGAGGCTTCAGGTGAATGGTCCGTAGACTCCAGGTTAGCTTCCTCACCTGTTATAAGGACCTTACCTAGATTATAAGTCTTGTCTGGCTTCAATAAGATCGGCGTTTGATCCGTTAAATCTAATTCCGCTGCTAATTGGTCACTCGTTAAAGGACCAGTTTCTGAATCGGAGATGGTATAAACCGCTTGCCCTTCTTCTATCTGATAACTTCCCTGGGCCACTTCTTCTACTTCTGCTTGAGGATCTTGAAGATTGGCTTGATAGAGGTAAAATTTCCCATCCTCATCATCTGTCTCTTGCTTGACAAATAGATAGCCTTCTTCGTAAATATCTAGCTTGACTCCATCCATTTGTGTAATAGGACTTAAGAGATTAACTGCTTTGCCATCAAGCAGACTATAAATACCATAAACCGCTTGGTCATAACCAATAAATAATTCATCTTGTCCGTCCCCGGTTACATCTTGGAGAAAGTAAAGAAAATCATTTCCTTGAGCTAGGTAGTCAATATAATGCGGATTCAAGTCGGATGTGGAAGCACGACCATGACCATTAACAATGTCATAATACAATTGAATAATATTGCCATATTCCGGATAAGCCTCTAAACCTTTAACCTGTAATTCGGGTAAGGTAGAAGAGCCAACTTGAGGGCCGTTTTCTTGGGCCTGAACTTGGATCACTGGGCTCATTGAATGAGGCGTGGCAAAAGATAGGGCCGTTGAAAATAATAGACTTGTTAAAAGGACTTTCTTGAACAATTTAATCGCTCCTCTAGATAAGTGATTATTTAGACTAGGTCTTAATTATTCTATTCTAACATTTATCCAACAAAAAAACACCCCCGAAGGGATGTTAGAATACCGGTGGTCGGGGTCGAACCGACACGCCCGTGAAGGCACGGGATTTTGAGTCCCGCGCGTCTGCCAATTCCGCCACACCGGCATAAGAGGCCTGACTTAACTTCAATATAGCTTGTTAAGGCGGTAACCGGATTTGAACCGGTGAATAAAGGTTTTGCAGACCTCTGCCTTACCACTTGGCTATACCGCCAGGAATAATTATTTAAGTTGCATAGCAACAAAAAAACTGGGGTAGCTGGATTCGAACCAACGCATAACGGAGTCAAAGTCCGTTGCCTTACCGCTTGGCTATACCCCAATGATAAAAATTTTATTGTACCTATTTATATAAAATAGGCGACCGATGGGAATCGAACCCACGAGTGTCGGTGCCACAAACCGATGCGTTAACCACTTCGCCACGATCGCCATCATAGGTAACAGGGACTGTAGGAATCGAACCCACACTAACGGTTTTGGAGACCGTTGTTCTACCGTTAAACTAAGTCCCTATGATGTTAGTATCTGAACGAAACGTACTTTTCCCAACATTACAATAAAATATGGAGGGGGACAGATTCGAACTGCCGAACCCGAAGGAGCGGATTTACAGTCCGCCGCGTTTAGCCACTTCGCTACCCCTCCAATGGCTCCGGACGGAATCGAACCGCCGACACCTTGAGCTTCAATCAAGTGCTCTACCAACTGAGCTACAGAGCCAATACGGTCCGGACGGGATTTGAACCCGCGATCTCCTGCGTGACAGGCAGGCATGTTAACCCCTACACCACCGGACCAATGGAAGATGACGGGATCGAACCGCCGACCCCCTGCTTGTAAGGCAGGTGCTCTCCCAGCTGAGCTAATCTTCCGAAGGATTTATTCTATTGTAATGATCCGTACGGGATTCGAACCCGTGTTACCGCCGTGAAAGGGCGGTGTCTTAACCACTTGACCAACGGACCAACTAAAACTACGGAGAGTAAGGGATTCGAACCCTTGAGACGAGTATAAGTCGCCTACACGATTTCCAATCGTGCTCCTTCGGCCAGCTCGGACAACTCTCCAAGAGACCTTACTCCGCCAGTTGGGCTCGAACCAACGACATCATGATTAACAGTCATGCGCTCTACCGACTGAGCTATGGCGGAATTGTAAAAATGCGTGGCAACGACCTACTCTCACACGGGCTACCCCGTACTACCATCGGCGCTAAGAAGCTTAACGGCTGTGTTCGGCATGGGAACAGGTGTGTCCTTCTTGC
>NZ_JADD01000003.1 GCF_000518205.1 Hutsoniella sourekii ATCC 700629
GAATAGCTACATCCTGATAAGAAGCGCCGGTCTCCTGCTTAAATCTTAATACATTCAGTTTAAAATTCAATGGATAGTGTTTGTTTGACTTCCTTTTCTTAAGCCCTGACGGGCCTTCCTCTCGAAACTGAGCTACCCATTTTTTGACTAAGGAAGAACTGGAAACGTCATATTTTTTGGTCAGTGACTCGTACCCTAACCGACCTTTTAAGTACTCTTGTACAATTTGTAATTTAAATTCGTAAGAATATTTTTTGGACATAAAATAACCCCCAAAAGTTAGATTTTTAACTCTAACTTTTGGGGGTCAGTACAAAACTTCTCTCACGGCCCTTATTTTATTTAATTTGCTAGGCAAAATTTAACTTTCGGCTCTTTTGTTTAAATTTTGTCCTGTTTGAATAATAAAATCTTTAAGCTCGTCCTTGATCTGTGGATGTTTAAGGCCGTATTCAATGCTCATTTGAATAAAACCAAATTTATTCCCGACATCATAACGTTTACCCTTAAATTGCTTGGCAAAGACTCGTTGAGTCTTGTTTAACTCGTTGATAGCATCTGTTAATTGAATTTCTCCACCTGCACCGGGTGCTTGAGTTTCTAATAGGTCAAAGATTTCAGGCGTTAATAAATAGCGTCCGATAATGGCCAGGTTACTAGGTGCATCTTCAGGTGCAGGTTTTTCAACAAAGGATCGAACATTATAAAGATCTGCTTGGTGCTGATTTTCTGGGTCGATAATCCCATATTTTGAGGTTTCCTCATGTGGTACTTCCATAACTGCTATGCTTGAAGCATGGGTTTGATCGTAAACATCCATTAGTTGACGAGTTAGAGGCACTTCATCAGCCATTATATCGTCTCCTAACATGACAACAAAAGGCTCATTACCGACAAAGGCTTTTGCCTGAAGGACAGCATGACCAAGTCCTTTTGGATAAGGTTGACGAACAAAATACAAGTTAACATTAGCTGATTCTTTAACTAGGGCGAGTAGATCCTCTTTACCTTGCTGAGCCAGATGTTCTTCCAATTCAATATTAGCATCAAAGTGGTCTTCAATTGTACGTTTACTCTTTCCAGTGACAATTAAAATATCTTCAATACCTGAATCAACGGCTTCTTCTACAATAAATTGAATGGTTGGCTTATCCACGATCGGTAGCATTTCTTTTGCCATTGCCTTGGTAGCTGGTAAGAAGCGAGTGCCCAGCCCGGCGGCAGGAATCACCGCTTTTCTAACTTTTTTCATTAGTATCCTCCTCATGTTCTTTAATCACAGATTGATAAATTTGTCGGTAATGATCGACAATTTGATCCCAACGAAAGATTTCGCTCGCTTGAAGAGCTTGACTAGAGAGTTCTTGGTAATGGTTTTGGATATAGTCCAGCGCCGCATTTAAACCCAGCTGGTCAGATTTTCCGACCGATACTCCTACTTGGTAATTAGGGAAGAAACTATCGAACCCTTCACCTTGAGTATAAATCACAGGTAAACCTTGGCTCATAGCTTCAACATAAACTAGACCAAAAGTCTCGGGTGAAGAAAGCATGGCGAAAAGATCCATCTCCCGGTAGAGAAGACTAAGCTCCTCCTTGGCTAAGCTACCATGGTAGGTTACGTGAGGGTATTTGAGCAATTGCTCCTTGATACGCTGACTCCAAGCTGGTCCTACGATGTGTAATTCAAGGGGCTGGATATTTAAGTGGTATTCCTTGGTCATTTCAGCTAATTGGACAAAACGTTTGAGTGCCATCAGTTTACCTGTTGAAATAATTCTTAAGGGACGATGAAGCTTTGCTTCTTTATCGACATAGCGATTTTTATGCCAAAAATCATCAATCCCGTTAGGAATAATGTGACATTTAGCTTGTAGCTTGGACTTTAAATGCTTTGGGATATAGTGGTCGAAGACTTCATTATAAGCATTTTTAGAGATAAAAATGATTTCGTGGGCTTCTTGCAAGATTTCAAGGCCTAGCTTTCGCATCCAAGGCATCTTCTGGAAGAAAGTTCGAATATCGGCATTGCGCACACTCACGATAAAGGGAATCTGAAGCTCTTTAGCCATTTGATAAGCAAGCCAACCATTAGAAAAGAGCGAGTGACCGTGAATGATATCATAGTTGGCATTATAGCGTCTCTTTAAATCTTTTAGAATCTTTTGGTGTTTAATAGGAAACAGCCAACGTTCATATTGCTTGAAGCTCCTGACAACCGAGGTATAATCGCCACTGGTTGCCAGACGATCTTCTGGGTAGGAATCAGAAATGGGCACATAAACATCCAAGCAGTCACCTGCTTGGACTTGGCGATCGTAGAACTCTTTGAATAGTCCCGTAGTTGAAAAGTAAGAATTGATATGTAAAATACGCACTCGTCCCATCCTCCTTAGTTGCTGGAAAGCTGCTGGAGCTGTTCTTCTAATAAGTCCACGCGCGCTTCCAATGATTCGATCGCTTGCTGGTTGGCATTAGTATTTTGTAAACGATTCTGATTATAAGTAGGTGAGTAGGTCATAAACAAGTTCAATACAAGAAACAGACCTATCAAAACGATAACAAGAAACAACCAATTATTCTTATCACCATGGGTATCAATATCATGCAATTGTTTAGCAATTTCTTGTTCAATGATTGTCCCTAAATGATCATCCTTATTCATATCCATCTCTCCTTAGTTAAAAGGCCCATTCACCCTCTCTAAAAATAGGAAAGCGTTGACCGTCTTTAGTGATACCATCAATATCCATTTGGGCGTTACCAATCATGAAATCCACGTGAACATTGGAACGATTGAGCCCGGCACTCTTGAGTTCCTCTTGACTCATTTCAACGCCACCTTGAATGGAACTAGCATAGGCTTGGCCAATAGCTAAATGGTTGGAAGCATTCTCATCAAATAAAGTATTATAATAGGTTAATCCTGACTGAGAGATCGGGGATTGGTGAGGAACTAGAGCAACTTCACCCAGTGATCTGGATCCCTTATTGTCTTGGATCAGTTTAGCAAGTGTTTCTTCACCACTAGCGGCCGAGAATTCAGTGATCTCTCCATCTTTAAATGTAAAAGACATCTGATCAATAATATGTCCTCCGTAACTCAAGGGCTTACTTGATTGAACGACCCCTTCAGCCCGTCGGAAATCAGGCGCTGTGAAGACTTCTTCAGTTGGCATGTTAGCAATAAAAACTTCACCTGCCTGATTGATACTGCCTGCACTTTCCCACACATGGTCAGCCGGTAAGCCTAAGTATAGATCCGTTCCCGGACCTTGATAATGGAGTTGGTCAAATTGCATTTTATTTAGGTATCGGGCTTTTTCTTGAAGCTTTTCTTCGTGATCATCCCAAGCTTGAACAGGATCTTCTTTATAGACCCGTGTTGTCTGGAAGATTTGGTCCCATAATAAATCGACCGCTTCTTCATCACTCACATTAGGGAAGACCATCTTAGCCCATTCAAGTCCGGCACCAGCAGCCACTACCCAAGAGACAACATTGGCTTGAGTAGCAATAGAAATATCTTGAAACGCTTGACTATTTGCTTTTTGAGCGGTAGCAATCTTACTAGCTGGTACGCCCTTGAGCGCTTGAGGGTTGCTTGAGCGTAGGGCGATTCGCTTGGCCCGTTTGTCCAAAAGATCAAAAGCCTTATCGACCTCATATTGGGGAATATCAGCTAGAGTTTCTTCATCTTGTCCAAGATAGTGTAATTTAGTGATTTGGTCATCACTCCAATTAACTACTACCTTGCTAGCACCTGCCTGGTAGGCAGCACTGACTAATCGGCGAACAAGTTGGATTAACTCTATGTCAGTATTAATTTGAACATAGTCACCTTTTTTGACAGCGATTGCTTTTTGAATGATAAGATTGGCATATTTATCTAATAGATTATCAAAGTTTTCTAGGGTCATGATTTTCTCCTTTTGTGGATCTTAATGATTAACTTTCTCGACAATCGCCTCAGCCAATTGTCTTAACTTCTCCTCGTCTTCTGCTTCAGGATAAAGATTCACTTTAACACCTTCAGCCCCTTTAGTGGCTCCTGCTTTATCAAAGGCAGCTTCAAAATCATCCACCGCTGTACAAAAGACTGGATAGAAGTCATCACCGGATCCGAAGACGCCATAGATTTTACCAGATAGGTCTAATTCCATTAGATCTTCATGAAAGTCCTCCATCTCGTCAGGGAGAACGCCATCGACACCATAGGTATAACTGCCTACCATGACGATATCAAAGTCTAGAAAATCTTCAGCATCAGCTTCCATTACATCGTAAATGGTTACATCAATATCATTATCTTCCAGGCAATCGGCAACGATGTCGACACATGCTTCAGTATTTCCAGTTAGACTGGTGTATATAATTAAGGCTTCAGCCATTTCATCAATCCTTTCAACTCTTTGAGCATAAAATGCTTATTCTAACCTATTATATCAAATGCAAGGGCTAACTTAAATATGAATTCAACATCGGCATAAGAAAATTCAGTGATTGACTAATAATGAATAGCTATTTGCCGGTGGATTGTGCTATAATTGGGGAGTTCAAATAAGTAGGAGGGGAGCGTACAGAATGGCAATTTTAATTACTGGCGGTGCTGGATATATTGGGAGCCACACTAGTATTGAGTTATTGGCAGAGGGTCTTGAAGTTATCATTGTGGATGACTATTCAAATAGCTATCCTGAAGTGGTCAAGCGCATCGAAACACTATCGGGACACCCTGTAAAGGTTTATCCTTATAATATTTTAGATACTGATTCGTTAGCTTCGGTTTTTGAAGAAAATGACATTGAATCAGTCATTCACTTTGCAGCCTTTAAAGCTGTCGGTGAATCGGTTGAGAAGCCGTTGGAATACTACCAGAATAATGTGGCAGGTTTATTGAGTCTACTGGATGTTATGAGTAAGTATCAGGTGAAAGAGATTGTATTCAGTTCCTCTGCTACTGTTTACGGGATGGATAATCAGGCACCTTTTAATGAGCAAACGCCAATTGGCGATGCCACGAACCCTTATGGTTATTCCAAAATTGTTAATGAAAGGATTTTGCAGGATCTAGCTGTAGCGGATCCCGAATGGAAAATTACACTTTTACGCTACTTTAATCCGATTGGGGCGCATAAGTCCGGATTGATCGGCGAAGATCCCCAAGGCATTCCAAATAACTTAATGCCTTATATTACTCAGGTTGCAGTCGGTAAGTTGGACCAATTGCGTATTTTTGGTAATGATTATCCAACCCCAGATGGTACCGGTGTACGGGATTATATTCATGTAGTGGATCTAGCAAAAGGTCACTTAGCGGCATTAAAGCATTTAGAAAAGCAGCAAGGCGTCGAAATATTTAACTTGGGAACAGGACAGGGTTATAGTGTTCTGGATCTTGTAGAAAGTTTCCAAGAAGCGAATGGTGTTGATATTCCTTACACAATCGTTGAACGACGTCCAGGTGATATTGCAACTAGTTATGCAGATCCAAGTAAGGCTGAGAAGGTTTTAGGCTGGACCGCCCAGGAGTCTTTAAAGGATATGTGCCAAGATTCATGGCGTTGGCAGAAAAATAATCCTCAAGGTTATCAAGATGGAAATATTGGTGCTATGAATGTCTAGGCTTAACCAGAGTCCGATTTATAACTATGAGACCTTAAACCCACGACAAGCCCGCTCTAAGCGTGGTAAGGGCTGGGTTTTTGTCTTTGTTTTAATGATTATTTTTGTCATTATGAGTTGGCTTTGTATCTATCATTATCAAGAGGCTCGTTGGTCTTATCAGGAGAATATTAATCAAAGTAGCCAAGAAAGTTCTTTGTTAGCACCATTGACCCAGTTTGACACTATGAATCTCTTGGTTTTAGGGCTTGATTATCCTCATTCAGGTCGAATGGGCAATGAAGAATTAGAAATAGTAGACTGGCTCAGTTTGAAGCGCTCAAATAAAGAAGGCCAACTTGAAGATTTGAGTGGGCAAGTGGAATTAAGTCAGTTTGATCTCTCGATGATGAGAGACCAGCAAGGTTTGGATCAGTTGAAGAAAAAGATTCAAGCGCAAGTAGGTCGCCCCATTGATAGAGTGATTATTGTACGCTTTTGGCAATTAAGAAGCTTGATTGATTTTATAGATGGCATTACGATTCAAGTTGACCAACCAGTGGCCTTAGGTGATTCAAGGGTTCCAGCTAATCAAGATTTTTATTTAACGGGTCGCCAATTTGAGCAATTTAGTCGTAAATTAGAAGGCGAATCGATCATAAATTATCAAGATCGTAAGCGACGTTTGTTATTGGCTATCTTTGACCAATTGCTGTCCAAGGAACACTGGCTTCACTTGACGCAAGCTTTTCAATTGTTAGAGGATGGGGTCTATTCAGATATGCCATTTGAATGGTTCTTTCATCTGGGTATAGGTCCTTATCAAGAAGCTTTACAATCTATTGACAAGTAATCAGAGAGAGGGGAACAATGAAGAAGTATTTTCTGAATGATTATGGTGAAATTAGTCCTTGGAAAACACTAAGGAATTTTATTGTCATCTTATTAATTTTTCTAGTAGCTGGCTTTGGTTATTTAACCTACAAGGTAAATATTACTTTAGACCAAGTTAGCCAATCCTCCAATACCAATGCCGAAAGGTCTGGAAATGATCAGCAACAAGCAGCTGAGGCTGTGATTGAAACGGGTGAGCCATTTAATGTCTTGTTAATCGGGACTGATGGCGAAGCAGATTCTCAAGAAGCTCGTCGTTCTGACACTTTGATGTTAGTAAATGTTAATCCTGACAGAGAGCAAACCCTCGTTTTAAGTATACTGCGTGATTCATTGGCCAATATTGCCGGGCGTGGGCAGCCAGAAAAAATTAATCATGCCTTTGCCTACGGAGGGGTTGACCGTACATTAGCAACTGTGAAAAATTTCCTACAAATACCTATAGATTACTATGCGGTTGTCAACATGAAGGGGCTTCAAGAATTAATAGATGCCTTAGGTGGAATTGAAGTAACAAGCCCCTTAACTTTTGAATACCGTGGAACGCAATTCAATAAAGGAGAAACACGCAAACTAGATGGCGTTAAAGCGATGAATTTCGCCCGTATGCGTTACGATGATCCTGAAGGAGAAATCGGCCGCCAAAAGCGTCAAAAATTAGTTATCCAAGCGATTATAAATAAAGCCTTATCTTTAAATTCAGTGATTGCCTATCCCAAGTTGTTACAGGTTGTAGCTGACAATGTGGAAACGAATGTTGATTTAAGACAAGCGCTAGACTCTTATCGTCTTTATTTACCAGCAGTCAATGAACTAGATTCTGTTCGTTTCCAAAACTTGGAAGAGATTACCTATGATGAGGTCTTCTATTTTCATGTGCCGGTGGGTGACCGCTTGGCAGTGTCTAATTTATTCCGGCAACAATTAAATTTACCTCAAGCAGAGGCAGAAGACTTTGACGAGCCATTACTCGATTTGATTCCTGATGCCGTAGTGGAAATTTCTCATGTTAGCCCGGAAGATTTAATTGATTCTAATTTGAATTATCCGGCCTCTGAAAGTAATTCAGCGGCTAGCCAAGAATCGACTGAAGCTGAAGAAGCTAGATCTAATTATCCAACACGCCGTGACCTTGCTCGTTAGGCAGAGACAATTTGATCAGGGATAGGCCTTCGTTTGGCCTATTCCTTATTTTTGTGAAATTTCACTTATCCATTGAACAGTGGATTTAAATTATTCAAGGAAAGGAGTTTTCGGATGTTCCAATATCGCAAACAACCTGCCATGCGAATTTTGCATATTATGAGTGGCTATGGCGGTGGCATTTCAACTTTTATCCATAACATTGCAAGTGAAATCCAATCTTACGGCATCCAGTTTGATGTTGTCACTTATGACCGGGTTTCTGACGAATTTTTGCAGGCCATTCAATCAACGGGTGGTGATGTTTATCAATTGAAGAATCCAAAGAAGGCGGGCTGGTTTGAGTTTAGAAAGTCCTTTACACGTATCTTAGAATTGTATGATTATGATCTGATTCATTGCCATATATCTGGTTACCGTTCATTGGTCTACAAGTACTTAGCAAGTCAGTATCAGATAAGGAAAATATTTGTTCATGCCCATTACATTGCCGACCATGAGTCAACAGCACCACTAAAGCAGGTCAAATTGTGGCTTGACCAATGGGCTAATAATTATGTCTCTGATGCTTTTATCGGGTGTAGTCGAGAGGCCATCCGGTCCCTTTATGGCTTTAAGACCCCGGTTAATCAGATGATTATTATACCGAATAGCATTAATGAAGCAGCCTTTGTTAAAGATGAATACAGTGAGAAACTGTTAAGAAAAGAAGGTAGACAACAATTCGCCCTAGAATCACATCAGCCGGTGATAGGACATATCGGACGGCTCCATCCAATAAAAAACCATCAATTATCTCTAGCAATTGCTCGTTACATGAAGCGTAACCAATTACCAGGAGTTATTCTGTTTGTGGGTGCTGGTGAGCTTGCGGAGGAATTGGAGCAAACCATTAAACAGGAGGACTTGAACGATCAAGTGCGTTTAGTGGGTAGAGTTTCACCTGTTTCTGACTTTCTGCCTGTTTTGGATGCAATTATCTTACCATCATTCAAAGAAGGGCTGGGGACAGTCGCTATTGAAGGGCAGGCGGCAGGAATACCCATTGTCATGAATGAGACGATCACACGAGAATCGGATCTAGGTTTAGATTTGATTAGTCGGTTATCCTTGGAGGCATCACCAGCCGAGTGGTATGAAGCTTTAGTAGAAGCAAGTCGTAAAGAAAAACCAAGTGCCGATAACCGCTTGGAAGCTCTAAATAGCCATAAATTCACCAATAATCAAGCAGCTAGGCTTTACACACGTTTTATCCGCGGAGAAGTCAGATAAGGGTAGGGATTATCATGAATCATTTTATTAAACGTTTTTTTGGATTTAGTTTAGGTCCCGTTCTGGGAGCCATTATATCTTTTATCCAAGTTCCTGTTTTAACTTATTTTTTAACGGTGAGTGAATACGGTCGAGCGGGAGGCTTTCAAACGCTCCTCGTTCAAATTCCTAACTTTATTTATTTAGGCTTAGATCAAGCTTATACTAGGGAGTATCATCACCATAAAGATTCCAAACAATTAGTCCAACAAGCCATGTTACCACCAATGGTAGCGGGCCTAGCTTTGTTTTTGTTTTTTATTATCTTTGATCAAGAGATTTCAACCTGGCTTTTCAATGATCCAAGCTACGCCTATATAGCTTGGTATTCAGGCGTCTGGGTGTTAGCGACGGTGGTTGAACGATTTATGTTATTAACGATTCGAATGGAAGAGCGAGCGGTGGAATACTCCATGTTCTCACTTGCATTAAAGTTAGGTGTATTCATTGTTTCCCTCCTTTTGATTGCTCTAGGAATGCGAGACTTTCGAGTGATTGTTTACGGCTTAATCTTTGGTCAAATTCTAGTTGATTTACTTTTATTTTGGCGTTATCGTTCGATCTTAAATTTAAGCGGCTTCCAGTTGGATCCAGTTATTATCAAGCAAATGTTTCGTTTTGGTCTACCAGTTATGATTGCGGCTTCTTTATCCTCTATTTTAAACAGTGTGGATATGGTTTTCCTGACCCAATTTGCTAGCGATAGTGACAAGGGAATTTATAGTGTAGCGTTTAAGATCGCTAGTGTGATTGGTATCTTAAAGACAGCCTTTTCGAGTTTTTGGACGCCAACCGCTTATCGTTGGTATGGTGAAGGTAAGTCGATCAAGCATTATCAATTTATCAGTGATGCTATTTTGTTTTTATTGACCGGTCTATTTTTTGGACTTTTATTGATCAAAAAGCCGATTACTTGGATGCTGGACCTAGCTTATAGTGAAAGCATGTATGGTGAGGTAATGTATATTGTAGGTCTTCTAAGCTTTCCTCATATTATGTATACCTTGTCTGAAACCACAACTTTAGGGATTGTTTTTTCTCGGCGGACACACTTTAATATTTTAGTCAGCCTCCTGTCTTTAGTTCCAAGTCTTTTAATTAACTACTGGTTAACTCCTAAATGGGGTTATCTTGGAGCAGCTTTGGCATCCACTGCCTCATATATCATTTTTTATCTGGCTAGGACCTTCTTCTCAAGTTTAACTGGCTTTTACTTCAGCCAGCGCAAGCAAATTATTTCAATATTTTTGATGCTTCTAGCAGGTTTAATAAATGCCTATCCTATTCCTTATGTTGAGGGCTTGACCTTGGCACTTGGATTTTTGTGTCTGTTTGTTCAGTGGTCAACTGTGCAAACAGGTTTAGATATTCGAGCCAACAGTCAAGATTGGGATTTTAATTAAGCTAAGCGTAATCTTGATTTGCTGAAAGGAGGTCTTCAATGCTTTATTATTTAATTTTCTTAGTTGCTAGTGTCTTTATTGGAACGGAACTTCTAGCTGTACCAACTCCCTTTTTACAGATAACTTTATACCGTGTGCTCAATTTAGCTTCAATTGGCCTTTTTGTTTACCAGTTATGGCAAGATCATTCATCCCTTAAATGGACCTATAAGGGGACGGCAAGTTTTGTCATCTATAGTTACTTATTTTGGTTGCTGTGGGCCATTGTTTCTGTAGCCTGGGCCTTGGATTTCAAGCATTGGTTCCAAAATACATTCCTACTCGCTTTAGGGGTTATCGTTATATTAGCTTTATTTTTCTGGGTTCACGATCTTTTCACTTGGCGTATTCTGATACAGACCACTTGGGTAATGATTTTTCTCCTAGCTATTTGGGGGATGTTTGAATTAATCAGTAATCATTATATTTTTGCGGATATGGCTAAGTTAGATAAGTATAATACATTCGCTAGCCAGCCCTTGACTAGAATTCCCATCACTCATTTTGAAAATCAAAATGACTATGCGACCATGCTTTTAGCTAGCTTACCCTTGGGTTTGATTTTATTTAATTGGAGCCGGTCTTGGTGGATGAAGAGTTATTACGTCGGATCATTGCTTCTAATTAGTTATTTAATTTATCGAAGTGGCTCGCGTATGAGCTTGTTAAGTTTAGTCGTTTTCTTTATAGTTTTTATCTTATTGCAATTTGATTGGGATCTTGATAAAAAAATATTTTTTAAACTTTTAATAAGTGCTGCAGTCATTGGGATAGCAGTACTAGCCTTCATACCCCCTCTGCGTCATAAGCTATTTAGCTTGGTGTATACAGGTGGGAATGCTTTGTTAACTGGTGATGTCGTGCGACTCAATCTATGGCGGAATGGACTTCACTTCTTAGCCACCACTTTAGGTCTAGGAGTAGGGGCAGGCAATATTGAAGTATGGATGAAGCATTTCGATTTATTGCCCTTAAATGGTATCACCAATATGCATAATTGGTGGTTGGAAATCTTAGTGGCGTATGGTATTTCAACATTTATTCTTTATGTACTTGCTTATGTGATGATGGTTCGTAAACTCTGGCTGTCCAGACGATCTTTACCTGCTAATTTAAGATTAGTAAATAACTCTTTGATTAGTTTCTTGGTTATCTATATAGCAGCGAGTATTACTAGTGCGAATAATATGTTAATTGAATGGCATTGGGTCTTCTTTGGGTTAATTATTACTTATATAAAATTAATTGAAACGACTTTCCCGCAACATTTGACTATTGAAAAGATTGGATTGGAGGATCATTATGAGTATCACCACCTTATTTAAAGAATTATGGCGTTTCATCAAGAAACATAGTTGGAAATTAGTCTTGGGTGCTTTCTTAGGCATGGGTTTAGTATTGGGGTTAAGAGTATTAATAAATCACCTCATCGTCAGCGATCAAGAAGCAGAAGTAGCTTATTTAAGAAAGGCATATCAACAAGATCCTGCTGAATTTCAAGCGATTATTACAATTGAGGATGGGCAACTTTTTGCTAATGCCAATGTTTATGATGAATACTTTTCTAGTCAAGATGTTGTTCAAGCGATTGAAGCTGAGACGGGTATTCAATTTGGACAATGGGCCCAAAGTGAACGTGCGCTAGAATTGGATAAGAATACGAGTTTTCGTGGAGGTTTGGCAGCGATTCGGGATAATGCTTCTGGCTTATTTACTTTTCGTTTTGCCGTCGCCCAATCACCTGAAGATAATTTAAAAATTGCCCAAGCCTATGCGAAGTTATTACAAGAGGGTCGTCATCCCTTTAACAATCACCACATTCAAATTATCACGCAACCAGTGATAGCTGAGCTGTTACCTGAAGAAGCCTTACCTAGCGTCGCAACACCCCAATCTTTAAGTATTTATCTAGGCCTGTCTCCACTTAAAATGGTTATTTACGCCATATTAGGTCTGATTATTGGTGCCTTTATTGCTCTTGTCGCCCTGATTGTTCGACAAATCTTGCAAGATGAGATTACTTATGCGTTTGAGTATGCTTGGGATTTAGATGAAAACCACCTATTGGTATCTCGACCAGATCTTTCCTGGCCACAAGTGAGCCGTGTTTTGAATGATTCTTATCCGAGCCAGGTTATCTATCTCGATCAAATTCAAAGCGATGATATTCAGGGGAGCACTTATCAATCCTTGGACTCCTTTGCCGAATCGACACTTGAACCAGGTGCTATTGTTATATTGGTTCACTCGGGCACAACGAGTAAGAAATGGTATCAAGATCAACATACCTTGGCACAAGTTTATCAACAGCCCGTTACTATCGTTCATTTAATAGAAGATTAGGTGATTGATGATGAATCCAAGTGTCTCAATTATTACGCCTGTCTATAATGCCGAGCGTTTTATTGAAGCAACTATTGATAGTGTAGTTAATCAAACTTATTCAGATTTTGAATACCTACTGATTAATGATTGCTCTTCGGATAGCAGTCGGGAACGTATCTTAAAGCGAGCAGAGACAGATCCGCGTATCAAACTAATTGATCTCGCTCAAAATAGTGGGGCGGCCGTCGCTCGAAACAAGGGTTTGGAGATGGCTAAGGGTAGATATATTGCCTTTATTGATAGTGATGATTGCTGGTTGCCCAACAAGCTAACGAGCCAGCTCCAGTTTATGCAAGAAAATGACTATGACTTTACCTACACTAACTTTGCCTTAGTAGATGAAGAAGGAGCTATTCTAAAAGAAGCGGTCCCCCTCCCTAAACAATTAAATTATCAACAACTCCTCAAAAATACAGCCATTGCTTGCTCGACTGTTGTAATTGATCGTCATACTGTAGGGGATTTCCGGATGCCATTAGTTAGAAAGGGACAAGATACGGCAACTTGGCTGATGTTGATGCGGGAGCAAGGCCTTACTGCCTACGGTCTAGACCAAGTCCTCAACCACTACCGTCAAGTAGCAGGATCAATATCCAGCAATAAATTAAGAGCTTTAAAGAGAACCTGGCATACTTACCGTCATTTGGAGAAACTTCCTCTCTGGCAGTGTCTCTACTATTTCACGTCTTATGTCTTAAATGCGGTGAAGCGAAGAACTTAGCCCCTATCAGAAAAACCTGTTGAGCATCAAGTTTAGGTCTTGATGATCGATAGGTTTTCTTTTTAGGCCATAGGTTGGAGAAGATGAATAGCTTGCTTTAAAGAAGATTTTTCCCTAAGATTAAGCTATAGGAGTGATGATATGAAAGTAGCTTTATTAGAACCGTTACGTGTCTCTGAGGACTTAATCAATCAACTAGCTCAACCGATTTTGGATGCTGGTCATGAATTTAAGTATTATTCAGAGAAAACCACAGATCCAGAAGAACTATATCAACGCAGTAAGGATGCAGATATTGTGATGATTGCCAATAATCCATATCCGGATGAGGTGATTGAAAAGTTAGAACAAACGAAGTTAATTGATGTCGCCTTCACAGGTGTGGATCATGTTGGACTTAGTGCTGCCAAAGAAAAAGGAATTAAGGTGGCCAATGCAGCCGGGTATTCCAATCAAGCAGTTCCTGAATTGGTGATTGGCCTAACTTTGGCATTATACCGTGCGATTGTTCAAGGTGACCAAGATATTCGTTTAGGGTCTGATTTTGAGGGGCCGATTCAAGGTCAAGAAGTAAAGGGCAAAACGATTGGAATTATCGGGACAGGATCACTCGGCATTAATACTGCAAGAATTTTTAAAGCTTTTGGCGAGGTTAACTTGTTAGGTTATAACCGCTCAGAAAAGGAAGAAGCCAAGGAATTAGGAATCAAATATGTTACCTTGGAGGAATTATTAAAAGAAAGTGATATTGTCACGATTCACCTACCAGCGACCGATGAAACGAAGCATTTAATTGGGGCTCAAGAATTAGAATTGATGAAAGATTCTGCCATTCTCTTGAATGTAGCCCGTGGCCCAATTGTCGATAATGCAGCCTTAGCTCAAGCGCTAAACAAAGGTAAAATTGCTGGAGCGGGAATTGATGTCTTTGATGGAGAACCTCCATTAGATGATGACTATCCATTATTATCAGCCAAGAACATTGTGATGACCCCACATGTTGGCTATTTAACTGATGAAGCAATGGTTCAACGAGCCGAAATAGCTTTCGATAATGCGATCAGTTTTCTTCAAGGTGAAGAACAAAATATCGTAGAAAATTAAAAAGAATTCTAAAAAGGTGCCAAGCAAGCGATCAAAGCTTGTTTGGCACCTTTTTATTATTTATTTAAGCCTTTCTCTTTTGCGATAAGTAATTATAGATTTCCAACATAGAATCAACAGTAAAGACTCCTAGTGCAATCGCACCAGCGATCATTAGGGTTTGACTGAGATGGGAGGCACTAGCAGCAGTATCTCCTTGAATAAAGGTCAGCGCTGTCTGGTAGATAGCTGATCCCGGTACATATGGGAAGAAGGCAGGGATGTAAAAAATTGTTACCGGAGCTTTGAATACCCTAGCAGAGACTTGAGCGCAGATGGCAACAACTACACAAGCATAGAAAGTAGCTAGAGGAACTGTACTGTTGGGTAGGACTAGTAAATAGGCCACATAACCGATACCACCAACTACCCCTGCCTGTTGGATTAATTTTCTCGGAGCTTCAAGCATCATAGATGCAGTGACTGCTGATAGATAGGCACCGAAAACTTGAAAAACAAATTGAAAAATTGGATTAGCAAATAATTGATGGATTAAAGCCATAAACTCACCCCATTATATAAACTCAAGCCAATGACCACACCAATCGCTAAACTCAGAGCGCTCACTCCAGCATCAGTCATCCGAGCTAAACCAGCTAAATAATCCCCCTTAAGTGTGTCACGAATGGCATTCGTAAAAGCAGTTCCAGGATATAGTGGCATGAGGGCAGAAATAATTAAGATATGGCTAGACATTTCTACCGGCATATAATCCATACCTAAAGTAATAAAGAAGGATGTAATCATAGTTGAAAAGATACCATATAGGAATTCATTCATATTTAGGGCTTCCTTCCCTAGCCGAGCTGAAGCGACCACAGCACCTGCTAGAAAGGAAAAGATGATTTCCCAAAAATTTCCTCCCAATAGAATAGCGAAGGCGACCACCATTATAGCTACAGACAGGTCTTTACTATAAGGGGTATACTCACTCTCATCAATCACTGATAAGCGTTCATAAGCTTCGTCTAAACTAATTTGATTGGATGTAATTAAGCGAGAAATATTATTGACGCGGTATATCTTATTTAGGTGATTTCCCCGCTCACTAATGCGACGAACAATAGTAATGGGCTCGAAATTTTCATCTTCATCGTCCAGAGTAATTATTAAACTTGTCGTATTGGAGACAGCCTCACAATAAGATAAGCCACTTGTTTGTAAAATTCTTACGACGGTATCTTCAACTCGATAACTTTCAGCATGAGATTCCAGCATAATACGACCTGCTAAACCCGCTACTTCAGCAACTTGTTTTAAATGTTTATTGATATTTCTCACCTCAATCATATTGAATCCTAGTTAGGCTAGTTGGATTCTCTTTGAATTCATGGTAACATATTGAATGAAATAACTCGACTAGATAATGATTTTAAACGTTTTCATCTAGTAATTTTAGTATCTTGGAGGTTCTAATGGAAAATATTGAATTTTGTTATTCTGCATTTGTGTATACAAGAATGGAGCCTCAATTGATTAAAATTTCGGTGGCCGGTAACTATGACTATGCTCACTACTTGAAGTTCGAAGATGAAGGCGATTGTATTACTTTTCAACGTGGTATTCATAAATTTGCAGACCAAATCGAAAAACATAGTTTTATTCGCCAGTCTGTCTTAATTAGTGATTTTATAAAAGATAATCCTCTAGGCTTGGCCTATGACATAACCACTTATCCTGAGTATGGTTGGGATGAAGAATGAAAATAACCAAGATCGAACAACAAGCTAAGGCCAAAGATCGCTATTCTGTGTATGTGGACGATAAATTTTGGTTGGGTGTAGGGGAAGAAGTATTAATTCATTATGCCCTCCATAAGGGACAAATTTTGG
Organism: Hutsoniella sourekii ATCC 700629; assembly: GCF_000518205.1. GTDB lineage: Bacteria > Bacillota > Bacilli > Lactobacillales > Aerococcaceae > Hutsoniella > Hutsoniella sourekii. The sequence continues at coordinate 16,476 of NZ_JADD01000003.1, forward strand.
ATCAAGCAGCTAAAGAAAAGATCCAAGCAGCCGAGTTTAATCATAAGGTATACTCTCAGGCTATTCATTATCTATCATACGGCCTGAGATCCATTAAAGAAGTTAAAGACTATCTTGCCAAAGGGCGAAAAGATCGTATAGCCCATCAATCAAGTGACTATCAAGATGACCAGGTCGTTGATGCCGTTATTGATAAGTTAATAGATCAAGGCTATCTAAATGATTTAGTATATGGGCAAAGTTATGTTAGAACCCTAGCAACAGTCAATCGTAAAGGCTCTAGGCAGATTTATAGAGACTTGATTGCCAAGGGCTTAAGTGATCATGAAATAGAAGAGGCTTTGTTAGAATATAGCCAAGATCAAGAAATTGAAAACCTAAATTATCAAGCTGAAAAATATGCTCGCAGTAAAAAGAAATTAACAGCAAAAATGCTTTCTCAGAAGTTAAGACATCATTTGGTGGCTAAGGGCTTTCCTAATGATCTGATTAATGCTTATTTAAGTGTTAGAAATCAGGAAGACTCCGAATCAGAAGAGCATCTGCTTGAAGAAATGGCAGCCAAGGAGTATCGTAAACGTTCAAGACGTGATAGGGGCTGGACACTCAAGCAAAAGCTGGTACAAGCTTTGTATCGTAAAGGATTTCATATGGACCAGATACAAACTTGGATTAATCAACATGAAGACTTATTTATCGAAGATTGAGAGCTTGTCCAAGTCGACAAGCTCTCAATCTTCATAATGTTATAGAAATAAGGTGTTATCGTGAAAGAAAATCATTCAGAAATTTTATATCCAATCAACTTATCACCGGATCAAATTCTAGAATTTAGGCGATTGTTATTAGATTGGTATGACGCTAATAAAAGAGACTTACCTTGGCGTTCAACAAAGGATCCTTATAAGATTTGGGTTAGTGAAATCATGCTCCAGCAGACGCAGGTAGATACCGTAATTCCCTACTACGAAAACTTTATCACTCACTTACCGACTGTTCAGGACTTGGCTCGTGCATCTGAAGATCTGCTCATGTCTCTATGGCAGGGACTAGGCTATTATTCAAGGGTAAGGAATATGCAGACAGCTGCCAAACAAGTCATGGAAGATTGGTCTGGGCAAATGCCTGATACTTTAGAGGGACTGCTAACCCTCAAAGGAATCGGCCCCTACACAGCAGGGGCTATTGCCTCAATGGCATTTGACCGGGTGGAACCTGCAATTGACGGTAACTTGATGCGGGTCTTTTCCAGACTTTTTGAAGTGGAGGAAGATATTTCCAAGGCAAAGTCTAAGAAAATATTTCAAAGCATCGGTTATCAATTGATTGACCCTCAAAGACCAGGAGACTTTAACCAGGCTTTGATGGATCTGGGTGCTACCATTATGACACCAACTAATTATCAACCTAGCAATAATCCTCTAGCCTCATTTGATCAATCCGCTAAAAATGGCACCAGCCATCTTTATCCTGTCAAAAAATCAAAAACGAAAGTCAGCGAGCATTTTGGATTGGCTTATCTAATAAGCAACCCTGAGGGCGAGTGGTTGATGAGACGTCATCAGGAAGGAGAATTGTTGAGAGGATTATGGCATTTCCCTTTGATTGAAAGGGATATAGTTCTTGAGTCAGCGAGCCCCAAAGAACTGATAGAGGCAGCTTCTGAATGGTACAACAAGGAAAGTAAGCTCTTGCTTGAAGAATCCCCGCTAGAATTAGATAGCAGTTATCTAGGAGAGCAGAGTTGGGATCAACTTGATAAACGGTTCCCTCCTGTGAAGCATGTCTTTAGCCACCGAATATGGCATCTTCAAATTATCCCTACAAAGCTAAAATCAAATAAATACCAAATTGAAAATCAAGAAGATCTTAAATGGATTTCACCGGATCAAATTACTAACTTGCCACACTCTACACTGCAAGAGAAACTATTTTCACTCGTCAAAAGAGATGATAGATAAAGGGGGTCTATATGAAAAATTTACTGAAATATTTTACCGGTTACCGAAAAGAAGCGATTCTAAGTCCTCTGTTTAAGCTGACTGAGGCTTTATTGGAGCTTTGTGTTCCATTATTAGTTGCCTCAATTATTGACCAGGCAATTCCTAGTCAGGACTTAAACTTATTGTTCTTATCAATTGGCGGTATGTTTGCTATTGCCCTGATTGGCCTAGGCTTTGCCTTGACCGCTCAATACTTTGCTGCTAAGGCAGCTATTGGTTTTACAAGAAATTTAAGTGAAGACCTTTTTCAACGGATTATTTATCTTTCAAGAACCAGCATTAAGCAGATCAGCTCAGCGAGTTTAATTAGTCGATTGACTAATGACACCTTTCAGATACAAAATGGACTTAACCGTTTCTTTAGATTATTTTTGAGATCACCTTTTATTGTTTTTGGGTCATTGGTAATGGCCATGCAGATTGATCATAGCATGACTGTGATTTTTTTAAGCATGGTTATTTGTTTATTTATTGTAGTCTATTCCCTTATTTATTGGATCAACCCTATTGTTTCTGGCATCCGTCAGGAGTTCGATCGCCTGGTTCAAATAACTAGAGAGCAGGTTCGTGGGATCCGAGTGATTCGAGCCTTTCTCCAAGAAGAACGTGAATTTCAAGAGTTTCAAAGTCTTAATGATCAATTGATTCAAGATCAAATAGACTCTGAGAAAAGAAATGCTTGGATGAATCCATTAACCTTCTTAATTGTTAATATTTCACTTATTTTAGTGATTAGGCAAGGTGGATTTCAAGTTAATTTAGGCCATATCAGTCAAGGTCAACTGGTGGCTCTTGTTAATTATTTGCTGGCTATCCTAGTTGAATTGATAAAATTAGCTAACATTGTTATGACCCTTAACCGCTCATGGGCGAGTGCTAAGAGGGTAAACCAAGTTTTAGAAATTCAAGAAGAAGACCAATCCTGGATTCAAAAATCATATTCCCCGATTGATTCTACTAGAGGAGGTCACCCGGTAACAGTTGATACTGCGATTGTCGTTGATAATCTTAGTTTTACTTATCCTGACGCTGAAGCACCGACACTTGAAGCTATCGACTTTGTTGTCCAAAAAGGTGATTTCTTTGGCATTGTGGGTTCTACCGGAGCGGGTAAATCAAGTCTATTGTATTTATTGACAGGCTTTTATAGAAATATGGACGGAGCAGTCAGCTTTAATCCTCGACTCTTTGATACTTCTAATCTCCAAACACTTAGACAAGAGATGAGTGTCGTTTCAGGAGAAGTAGCTCTGCTTCAAGGCACAATTCGAAGCAACCTACAATTAGCAGCTCCTCAGGCAAGTGATCAAGAAATGTGGCAAGCTTTAGAAGATGCCCAAGCCAAAGATTTTGTAGCCAAGTTAAAGGGAGGGTTAGATGCTCCTGTAGAAGCATTTGGGCGCAACTTTTCAGGTGGTCAACGGCAACGATTAACTATCGCTCGTGCTTTATTAAGGCCCGGACAACTCTTAATATTTGATGATGCTACCTCGGCTTTGGATTATTTAACAGAAGCTAGATTATACCGAGTCTTAAATACAAAATATCAAGATCTGACTAAAATAATCATCTCGCAAAGAACACATAGTTTCGTTGAGGCAGACCAGATACTTATTCTTGAACAAGGCCATCAAGTAGGTCTGGGTAGCCATCAAGAATTACTTGAAAACAACCGAGTATATCAAGAGATTTATCATTCACAGCATCTTGAGGAGGTGGAGTCATGACAAGCAAGCGCAATAGCCTAATAATCCGACTGTTCAGGGAGATTCTTACCCCTTGGCCACTGGTAGTCTTAAGCTTTCTAGCAATTTGTATCCAAGTCGGCTTAACTATTTACATGCCAATCTTGATTGGACGAGCGGTGGATCAAATTGTCACGGTAGGGGTGGTAAATTTTGATCAGCTTGCACAGATTTTAGGCCAGATGATTATTGTTATCCTGGTCAACGCTTTTGTTCAGTGGCTTAATCCTAGAATTTATTCCAAGCTTATTTATCAAGGGATTCAAAGCCTGCGTGATCGCTTGGTCTATCAAATTCATCACCTCCCCTTGTCATACGTGGACCAACAGTCGACAGGGGACTTAGTAAGTCGGATCACTACAGATAGTGAGCAATTAGCTGATGGCCTACTGATGGTCTTTAACCAATTTTTAGTGGGAATATTAACAATTGTGGTAACTATCTTCACTATGGCCAGCTTAGACCCTTACATGATGTTGACTGTGATTTTATTGACTCCTATATCTATTTTTGTTGCCCGCTTTATTGCTAATCGTTCCTACCAACTTTTTCAAAAACAGACTGAATCTCGAGGAAAACATGCAAACTTAATTGAAGAATCCATCCAAGAATTAGACCTAATCCGTTATTTCAATGGTCAGGAGTTAGCAAAGGAAAAATTTAATCAGATTAACCAGGTTTATTCAGACTACGCTCAGGCTGCTACCTTTTATTCTTCAACAATTAATCCCACCACTCGATTCATTAATGCCTTAATTTATGCAGTGGTGACCTTATTAGGGGCTTGGCGAATTATGCAGGGGAGTTTGACAGTAGGGCAGTTGGCTACCTTTCTAAATTATGCCAATCAGTATACCAAGCCTTTCAATGATATTTCTAGTGTCTTAGCTGAGATCCAATCGGCTCTAGCCTGTGCTGCTCGCCTCTATGAATTGATTGATTTAGCACCTGAAGAAGAGACCGGAGAGCTTGAACTAGTTGCTGAATCGGTGGCTGGTGCAGTTACTTTTGATGCAGTTGAATTCTCCTATGATCCTATGCATCCTCTTATTCAAGACCTTAATGCCAATGTTCAGGCCAGACAGACGGTAGCTATTGTGGGTCCAACGGGTGCAGGGAAGTCGACTCTTATTAATTTATTGATGCGATTTTATGATGTTGACCAAGGGCGTATTTGCCTAGATCAAGTGGATATTAGACAGTATACGAGAAAGAGTATTCGCCAAGAATTTGGTATGGTTCTTCAGGATTCTTGGATTAAATATGCTAGTATTCATGACAATATTGCCTACGGCTTTCCAGATGCTAGTCGTGAAGAAGTAATTAGGGCTGCTAAGGCTGCTCACGCTCATCGCTTTATCAGTCTCTTGGCAGATGGTTATGACACTGTGATTGGGGAAGGTGGATTGAAGTTATCAACCGGACAAGAACAACTGATTGCGATTGCCCGTATCTTTGTTCGTTTGCCTAATCTACTTATCTTAGATGAGGCCACGTCTTCAATTGATACTAGAACGGAGGTCCTAATTCAAGAAGCCTTTGACCGCCTGATGGAAGGTCGGACTAGCTTTATTATTGCTCACCGACTCTCAACTATTCAAAAAGCTGACTTGATCCTAGTTATGAAGGATGGCAACATCATTGAACAGGGCAACCATCATTCGCTCATGCAGGCAAAAGGCTTTTATTATCAGTTACAAGAAGCCCAAAATGGTTTAAGTTATTCTGATAATTAGTGTGCTATTGGCTAGTAAATAGTTAATTCATTTTCACTTGAACTGAACTCTGTGTTATAATTAGTGGGTATAGATTCAAAGCATTGAATCAGATTTTACATAGAAAGTAGGTCAAGTGATGAAACAACCAAGAGAAGGGGAATTCATCACTATTAAAAGTTATAAACACGATGGATCTTTGCACCGGACTTGGCGTGATAATATGGTCTTAAAGACCAGCGACCAATCCATAATCGGCTGTAATGATCATACATTAGTTATTGAGTCGGATGGCCGTCGATGGACGACTCGCGAAGTGGCTCTAGTCTATTATCACAAGCATTTCTGGTTTAATATTATTGCCATGCTAAGGAAACGAGGGGTTACTTATTATTGTAACCTTGCTTCGCCCTATGTGATGGATAATGAAGCCTTGAAGTATATTGATTATGATTTAGATATCAAGGTTTTTCCTGATGGTGAAAAAAGACTTTTAGACTTGGATGAATATGAGTTGCACGGTAGACGTTACCACTATTCCGATGAAATTGATCAAATTATCAAGTATCAAATCCAAGAATTAGTTCGTTGGATTGAAGAGAAGAAGGGGCCTTTTTCTCAAGAATTTATAGATATTTGGTATGAGCGGTATTGTCAATTATCCTATCGTAACAAACAACAACATAACTAAATAGTAGTGAATTCCTAATGAATCTATTAAGCGATTAGTATTTAGGTTTCTATTTGAAAAAGCTTCTAACTCTGCTTGGAAGCTTTTTTTGTTTGTTGGCTTGTTGACGGGATAGCTAGATAAAAGAGAGGGTGAAATATTCAGGAAGTTGGAGAAGACTAATCTCTAGAATATCAAGGGGTCTGTATCATTTATCTTATAATCCTGTACTATTATTTTCGATAAAAGCCTCGATTCAGTGTCAATATAGGCCTAATTTGATTTAAAGAAATAAGTACAGTTTATTTTAAATTAGTGTATTGGTTGGTATTGTCTTATATATTTGTTATACTTACCCTATAGAGTCGAGTCAATATATCAAGGAGGAATCTAAATGATTATAGGTGTACCAAAAGAAATTAAGAATAATGAGAACCGTGTTGCTATTGCACCGGGAAATGTTGCTAACCTAGTTCATAGCGGTCACAAGATCTACATCGAAAAAGGTGCTGGGGAAGGATCCTTCTTCTCTGATGAAGACTATGCTAAATATGGTGCAGAAATCAAAGACACAGCTGAAGAAGTATGGGCAGCTGAAATGGTCTTAAAAGTTAAAGAACCTTTAAAGGAAGAATACAAATACTTCCGTGAAGATCTTATCTTGATGACTTATCTTCACTTGGCCTCAGATGAAGAATTAACAACTGCTGTTGTTGAATCAGGGATGACTGCTGTTGCTTATGAAACAATGGTATTGAATGGTACGCTACCTCTACTCGCTCCAATGAGTGAGGTTGCTGGTTCTTACGCTATTCAAGCAGGAGCTCACTACCTTGAGAGCCGCCACGGAGGTAAAGGTATCTTACTTGGTGGGGTACCGGGTGTTTCTAGAGGTAAGGTTGTCATTATTGGTGGAGGTAAGGTTGGTGAATACGCAGCTCGTATTGCCCTAGGAATGGGTGCTGAAGTAACGGTATTGGACCTTAACCCAGCTCGCTTAGCTGAATTGAAGAATATCTTCCAAGGAAATGTCAATACTGTCCACTCAGATGCCTTTAACATTGCCCGTGAAGTAAAAGACGCCGATATTGTCCTCGGTTCAGTTCTGATTCCAGGTAAGAAGGCTCCAATCTTAGTTACCAAAGAGATGATTCAATCTATGGAACCAGGATCAGTTGTCATTGATGTGGCCATTGACCAGGGTGGAAACTTTGAAACATCTGATCATGCAACCACTCACGATGATCCTATTTATGTACGTGAAGGTATCATTCACTATACTGTTGCCAATATTCCAGGAGCAGTTCCGCAAACTTCTACATTAGCTTTAACTAATGCAACCATGCGTTATGTGACTGAAATTGCTAATAAAGGTATTGTTCAAGCGGCTAAAGATAACACAACTATTTATACGGGTGTTAATGCTGCTAGCGGTAAGCTAACCAACGAAGCGGTGGCAGAAACTAGTCATTTTGACTATGTTGAATATTCTGAATTAGTTAAATAATTCTTAGAAGGGGGAGGATGGTGCCTCCTCTTTCTTTATAAAAAATCAAATATTAATTTGCTTAGTCAGATAAGTTGACGAAAGACCTTACTTTTATTATTATTTATTCTAATCAAAACCTAATGGGGGAATGTGTATGTTATTTGAAAATTTAGTGGATGCGGTAGGTTACACACCATTAATCAAATTAAAGACTAAAGATGACCAAGGTGCAGCTATTTACGCCAAGTTGGAATCCAAAAATCCGGGCGGATCGGTTAAAGATCGGGCGGCCAAGTTTATCTTGCAAGACTTAATGGATCGTGGCTTATTAGAAGTAGGCGGTACGGTTGTTGAGTCAACTAGTGGTAACACAGGTATTGCCCTAGCAATGCTCGGTGCAGCAATGGGTATTCACGTGATCATAGTGATGCCTGAGACGATGAGTGTTGAGCGTCGCCAATTAATGCGGGCCTACGGTGCAGAGGTTGTCTTAACCCCAGGTTCAGGGGGAATGAAATTGGCAGGTGAAAAGGCTCAAGAAATTGCCAAAGAAAAAAATGCACCGATTTTTGGTCAATTTACAAATGAAGCCAACGTTAAAGCCCACGAGCAAACAACTGCTCAAGAGATTTTATCTGACCTACCTAATATCGATGGTTTTGTTGCTGGTATTGGAACGGGCGGCACAGTCACAGGTGTAGGTAAAATATTGAAGGTTGAAAAACCAGAAGCAAAAATCTGGGCCGTTGAACCTAAAGAATCACCCTTATTAACCGAAGGTCAGGCTGGCTCACATAAAATTCAAGGACTTGGAGCAAACTTTATTCCTCAAATTTTAGATCAAGGTGTATTAGATAAAGTTCACCAAGTTGCAAGTGAAGATGCGATTCAAGCAGCAGTTGCTCTTGCCAAGGAACAAGGGATTTTAGCTGGTTTTTCATCAGGTGCCAATTATTTAGCTGCTCTCGCTTTAGCAAAAGAATTAGGACCTGACAAAAATGTAGTCGTTGTCTTCCCAGATACAGGTGAGCGTTACTTGTCTACTGGGCGCTTCGGAGAAGTAGACGGTGAATAAGTCTAATCCTGATCGTTGGATTCGCTTGGCTAAGATTATTTATGAACAAGATCCAGCTGCTTCAAGTTGGCAGGAAGTATACGATCTTTATCCCTCTATTAAGGCATTGCAGGCCCATGAGACGGCCCACCGTCTTTATCTGGAAGGGGAGAAATATTTAGCCCGTCAAATTTCAGAACAGGCTCGTCAATTAACAGGGATCGAGATCCATCCAGGCGCTCAATTAGGTGAGGTTGTCTTTATCGATCACGGGATGGGATTGGTGATTGGCGAGACAGCAATAGTAGGTGAATACGTTAAGCTTTACCATAATGTTACCTTAGGTGGTACGGGTAAGGAAAAGGGTGTTAAACGTCATCCAACTATTGAAGATCATGTTGAAATTGGAACAGGTGCTACGATTCTAGGCGATGTAACCATCGGTCACCACAGTAAAGTAGGGGCAGGGGCCGTTGTCTTACAGGATGTACCACCTTATGCGACTGCTGTAGGAGTTCCTGCTAAAATAATCCTTCACTCAGCTGAGTAAGTAATGTTAATGAAATCGGTAGGTCATGGACTTACCGATTTTTTAATAGTTAAAATTAATGGCTCCATTATTTAGCAGATTCTTAGCTTTTTGAACTTGAAGCCTGTGATGGACTTTGTTAGAGTGGATGGGGTAGGAGGTAATTATGTATTATAATCAAATTAAATCAGCTACAGATCTATATAGTGATCAAGTGGAAGCTTTGTATCTATCAAGTTTTCCTGAAGTTGAGCGTAAAAGCATCGATAAACTATATGATCATGCCTTAAAAGATAAATCAGATATCTTTGTCTTTTTGAATGATCAGGATGAGTTTGTCGGATTTGCGGTGACCCTAAAAAACAAGGACCTAGTCCTAATCGAATATATTGCAATTGATCCCAATGCTTCGAATCAGGGGTATGGTTCAAAGGCTCTAGCACTTTTAGGTGATTTTTATCAAGATGTAACTATCTGTTTGGAAATCGAATCAACCACTCTTGAAAATGTTAGCAACCAAAAGCAAAGAATGCGTCGTTTAGCCTTTTATGAGTGGAATAATTATCAGTTACAGAATCTGGATGTTTCATATTTTGGTGAGCCGATGGAATTGATGGCCAATCAACCGAATCTAAGCTATCAAGATTACCAAGACCTCTATGTCAATATTTACGGTCAAAAGATTACTGATGATGTCCACGCTATTTAAAAGCCTAGCTAGGAGGATGCTGTAATGAAAGATGTAACTCCCAAAGATGTGAAAGAAAAATTTGTTAATCAAGCCAGTAAGTTTCAGTCTTTTAATGGACGTAAGCTTTACTTTTTCTTATTTTTAGCTTTATTAGTCTATTATTATTTTGTTTTGCCACCTATCCATTGGGCTTCGGTGGATTTTTGGTTATTTATAGGCTTGTTTTTATTGGGTGTAATCGTTATTGAAGGACTAAATGATCTAGTGGAACGATCAAAAGCCCATCAGAGCGAATCTGCATCAAAAACTGGGTTAAATAAGTACAGAATCATTACTGGTCTGATCCTTTTATCTCTAGCGATAGCTGGCTTAGTATATGTTGTTTATTCTCCTGTTTTCTTTTCAGCTAATTATGCGTCAATGATTGAAATCCAGCCTAAAGAATTTGAAAAAGATTTTCCAGAAACTAATTTAAACCAAATTCCCTTGGTGGACCGCGATACAGCTACACGTTTAGGTAATCGACATCTGGGGGCTTTAACTCATATTGTCTCTCAATTTGAAGCAGCACCAGATTATACACAAGTAACTATCGAAGGTAAACCTTACCGGGTTACCCCTTTAGAGTATGCAGGATTTTTTAGATGGTTAAATAATTTTCAACAAGGAATCCCTCATTACATTCAAGTGGATAATGTCTCTGGGGAGGTATCTATTCAAACGCCTAGTCAGCCTATGAAATATAGTTATTCTGATCTTTTTCACCGTGATGTACTTAGAGCCTTACGTTTGAAACATCCTTTCACTATTTTTTCTAAGCCAAGTTTTGAAGTCGATGATCAAGGTGAGCCTTACTATATTGCTACTACCTATCGTAAGCGATTCTTCTTGCGGGAACCCGAGCCTAATGGCTTAATTATCTTAAATGCGATTACTGGAGAAACCAAAGCCTATGACTTAGGTCAGATTCCTTCTTGGGTTGACCGAGTCTATAGCGCAGATCTCATTCTGCATCAGGTTACTATGCAAGGACATTATCGCAATGGTTTTTGGAACTCATTATTTGCCAAAGAAGGAGTCACTGAGCCGACGGCGGGTTATAATTATTTGCCGATAGGTGACGATCTGTATTTATACACGGGCATTACTTCTGTAGTAGCCGATGAGTCAAATATTGGCTTTATATTAGTCAATATGCGGACCAAAGAAGCAGTTATGTATCCATTAACTGCAGCTGAGGAATTCTCAGCCATGCGATCAGCAGAGGGTAGTGTTCAAGAAACAAGCTATACGGCAACTTTTCCGCTCTTGATAAATATCAAAGGCCGTCCGATGTATATTTTGACCTTGAAGGATAATTCAGGTTTAATTAAAGATTATGCCTTAGTGGACGTTCAAAACTATCAAAATGTTTATGTTGCTCCCAATGTCAAATCATTAATTGAAGCTTATGCTAGTGATCAGGGACAAGATCAAAGGCTCTTAGAAGAGATTGGTGATGTAAGTGAAGAGCAAGGTAAGATTGAAGCAATTGAGAGCGTCGTCTTAGATGGTTATACTTATTATTATCTATTGGTAGACAATGAGATATACAGCGCTAAGATTGACCTGAGTAAACACTTGCCATTCCTCAAATCTGGCGATGATATCCACTTTAAATTTAATTCCAAAGGTGAGATTGTAGAATTACAATTAGATTAGCTGAAATAAATGATTAGCTTTAAAATCCACTCCCATTCCAATTAGGAGTGGATTTTTATTTGAGAATAACTGAGTGTGTTTTAATGAAGTCTCTAGAAGGCTTGAAAAACACAAGATATAGTGGTAAGATACCAGCTAGTGGCACAATTTGTTGTGCCTAATCATTTGGAAGGAGGGTATTGTTTTGCCGGCGATAAAAGATAAAAAACAGCAATCAAGTAAAGATTATTTGAATCAAATGAGAAAACGATATAGTGAGGCGACCAATATCCAAGCCCAAGTAGATAAATTACTTGGAAAAGATCGCACAGTTATTAATGAGAATGCGAATAAAGACAGTAATGTATTTAATACACAACGTGATTTAACCGCAGGGGCAGTCGCTAAAGCCATTGGCTTGCAAGAATTACCTATTGAGGTGGCGCTCGCTCATTTAAAAGGGGAAATCCATATTCATGACTTGGACTATCAACCTTATTCACCCATGACTAACTGCAGCTTGATTGATTTTGCTGGAATGTTTGCTGAAGGCTTTCAGATTGGTAATGCCGAAGTGGAAAGTCCGCGATCTATTCAAACAGCTGCTGCTCAAATGGCACAGATTATTGCCAATGTTGCCTCTAGTCAGTACGGTGGCACGACCGCAGATCGCGTGGATGAATTGTTAGCTCCTTATGCTCAAATTAATTATGACAAGCATATGGAAGTTGCTAAAGATTGGATTGAAGGTGAAGAAAAGCAAGTAGCCTATGCCAAAGAACGGACATTAAAAGATATTTATGATGCCATGCAAAGTTTAGAATATGAGATCAATACCCTTTATACTTCTCATGGGCAAACTCCATTTACAACGCTGGGATTTGGTCTGGGAACGAGCTGGATTGAACGAGCGATTCAAAAATCAATCTTGCAAGTGAGAATTGAAGGCTTGGGTAAAGAAAAACGGACAGCAATCTTTCCTAAATTAGTATTTACTTTGAAGCGTGGCGTTAACCTGGAACCAGCAGATCCTAACTATGATATTAAACAATTAGCCATTGAATGTTCCACCAAACGAATGTACCCAGATGTTCTTATGTACGATAAAATTGTTGAACTAACAGGAAGCTTTAAGGCACCTATGGGTTGTCGGTCTTTTCTACAAGGATGGAAGAATGAAGATGGTCAAGAAGTAAACAATGGCCGAATGAATCTAGGGGTAGTCACTTTGAATATACCAAGAATCGCTTTGAAATCTCAAGGAGATTTTAATCAGTTTTGGCATTTATTCCAAGATCGATTAGACTTGGTGGAAGAGGCACTCATTTATCGCATTAATCGCGTCAAGGAGGCGCTACCAGAGAATGCTCCGATTCTGTATATGCATGGGGCTTTTGGTGAACGTTTATCAGCAGGAGAGGCTGTAGACCGTCTCTTTACCAATCGACGAGCAACCGTATCAATTGGTTATATTGGCCTATATGAGGCGGCAGCTTGTTTTTATGGCCCTAATTGGGAGGCAAATTTAGAAGCTAAAGATTTTACCATCGATATAGTAAAATCGCTCAAAGCCAAAGCCGATGAATTATCTGAGCGCTATAATTATCATTTTAGTGTTTATGGGACTCCTTCTGAAAGTCTAACTGACCGCTTTTGTCGCTTAGACCAAGAAGAATTTGGTCTTATAGAAGATATTACGGACAAGGATTACTATACTAACTCATTTCACTATGATGTGCGTAAAAATCCGACGCCCTTTGAAAAGATTGAATTTGAAAAAGATTACCCCAAGTATGCCAGTGGAGGCTTTATTCACTATTGCGAGTACCCTAATATGCGTCAAAATCCAAAAGCCTTGGAAGCAGTCTGGGATTTTGCCTATGATCGGATCGGCTATCTAGGTACCAATACACCAATTGACCATTGCTACGCCTGTGGCTTTGATGGGGATTTCGAGCCAACGGAACGTGGATTTGAATGCCCTGAATGTGGTAATAATGATCCAGAAACCTGTGACGTTGTTAAACGGACTTGTGGCTATTTAGGTAATCCACAACAAAGACCGATGGTCCATGGTCGCCACAAGGAAATCGCTTCACGTGTCAAACATGTTTCTTCAACGGTAATCAATGGTTTGAATGAATAGGAAGGAGACCTAGCTCTTGAATCATCAACCGGATAGAAAACATGAAAGTTTCCAGCCTGTTCAGCCTGTCTCTCAAGACTTTGAAACAAATCAGGCAAGTATTGCTTCTAATAGAAGAATAAAGAAGATGAAGGCTCCTAAGAATCCTTTACCTAAAGAATGGTTGGCTAGTGATTGGTCTAGGGGAAAAATTGCTGATTATAAACCTTACAATTTTGTCGATGGAGAGGGCGTTAGATGTTCGCTCTACGTGAGTGGGTGTCTTTTTGCCTGTCCCAATTGCTACAATTTAGCTGTGCAAAACTTTAACTATGGTGTTGATTACACAGATGAATTAGAAGAGCGGATTCTTGATGACTTACAGGCTTCTTATTGTCAAGGGCTAACTTTGTTGGGTGGGGAACCGATGTTAAATACTAATATTTTACTACCCCTCTGCCAAAAAGTACGGGACCGATTTGCTAGTAGCAAGGATATTTGGTGTTGGACAGGTTATACTTGGGAAGAGTTGATGGAAGAATCTCAAGACAAGCTACAATTACTTAGTTACGTTGATGTCTTAGTTGATGGTCGCTATTTAGATCAATTAAGAGATTTAACGCTTCAATTCAGAGGGTCATCAAATCAACGAATTATTGACGTCAAGAAAAGTCTTCAAGAAAATAAGCCAGTTCTATGGACTCAAGCAGATGGAAGCCCCTACTATTAATTGGATTAAATTTAAGAAGCACCGATCAGCGATTAGATGGTTAATTATTGAATCACAGTTAGACTAAGAATAGTCTAGCTGTTTTATTTTATCTAAAGATAGGGACTATCTAATAAGGCCTCTAAAGAAAGCTATCTGTAAAATAATAAAACTATATGCTCATATAATCACAAATAGAAGTGTCGATATCCTCGCAATTAAAAGTCATTATCTTCCAAAAGCTTTATAGAAAACGTTTACATTGAAAAAATATGCACAAACCTATTTACAAAACATTGTGAATAAGTTAACATGTACATGTAATAAAGATTGAAAGGAAGTTTAACTAATGACTGAACAAGAGAAAGTTGTAACTCCAGAAGAACAAGTAGATAAAATGGTTCAAAAAGGTCTTCAAGCGCTGAATGACTTTATGAGCTTAAACCAAGAACAAGTAGATTATATTGTCGGCAAAGCTTCAGTTGCAGCTCTAGATCACCATGGTGAATTAGCCAAATTAGCCGTAGAAGATACTGGTCGAGGTGTTTTTGAAGATAAGGCTACAAAAAACTTATTTGCTTCAGAACATGTGACCAACTATATGAGAGACGTTAAGACAGTAGGGGTGGTTGACCGTGATGAATTCAAAGGAACCACAACCATTGCTGAACCTGTTGGGGTTATTTGCGGGATTGTACCAACAACCAACCCAACTTCTACTGCAATCTTTAAGTCACTGATCTCATTAAAGACAAGAAATCCAATTATCTTCTCCTTCCACCCAAGTGCGATGAAATGTTCAATTCGAGCAGCTGAAATTGTACGTGATGCAGCAATTGCTGCTGGTGCACCAGAAAATTGTATCCAATGGATTGAAGAACTATCAATGGAAGCTACTAATGCCTTAATGAATCATGATGGAGTAGCAACCATTCTTGCAACCGGTGGTAACGCGATGGTTAGATCAGCTTACTCATGCGGTAAACCTGCTTTAGGTGTTGGAGCCGGTAACGTGCCAGCTTATGTTGAAAAAACAGCTGACATTAAACAGGCCGTTAATGACTTAGTAATGAGTAAGTCATTCGATAATGGTATGATCTGTGCCACTGAATCGATTGCCATTATTGATCATGAAATCTATGACCAAGTCATCGATGAGATGAAGAGCTACCAAGTATACTTTGTTAATGCTGAGGAAAAAGCCAAACTTGAAGAATACATGTTTGGAGCGAAAGCTAATTCTCAAGCTTGCTCTGGGGCAGCCCTCAACTCTAAGCAAGTAGGTATGCCTGCAACATGGATTGCTAAAGAAGCTGGTTTCGAAGTGCCAGAACAAACTCGTATTTTGGCAGCTGAAGTAGCAGAAGTGGGTGAAAATGAACCCCTCACTCGTGAAAAATTATCGCCAGTCTACGCTGTATTAAAGGTTGATTCAACAGAAGCGGGACTTGATGCAGCTGAGAAAATGGTTGAATTCAATGGTTTAGGCCACACGGCAGCTATTCATACTCAAGATGATGAAGTAGCATTAGAATATGGTAAACGCGTTAAAACCATTCGAATTGTCCGTAATGCTCCTTCTGCTCTGGGAGGAATTGGGGATGTTTACAACTCATTTATCCCTTCTCTAACTCTTGGATGTGGATCTTACGGTAATAACTCTGTTGGAGATAATGTACAAATTCTGAATTTATTGAACTTTAAGAAGATTGGAGAGCGTCAAAATAATATGCAATGGTTTAAAGTACCGCGTGTTTATTTCGAAAAACATGCCCTTAAATATATAACTGAAATGGATAACTTGAACCGAGTGATGATCATTTCTGACCATGCTTTAACTGACTTAGGATATGTTCAGCAAGTTGTTGACCGCCTCGAAGCTCGTGATAATAATGTTATCTATGATATCTTTAATGATGTTGAACCAGATCCTGACATTACAACAGTTCGTAAGGGTGCTGATGCCCTGACCCGCTTCAAGCCAGATGCGATTGTAGCTATCGGTGGTGGATCTGTAATGGATGCGGCAAAGGTTATGTGGATGTTCTACGAGCAGCCAGATATCAACTTTGAAGATATGCATCAGAAGTTTATGGATATCCGTAAACGTGCTTTCCGCTTCCCTGACCTAGGATCTGTGGCACAATTCATTGCCGTACCAACAACTTCAGGTACAGGTTCAGAAGTGACACCATTTGCGGTTATCTCTGATAAGGCTAAGGGACTTAAGTACCCATTAGCAGACTACTCCATCTTACCGAATGTGGCGATTGTTGACTCTGCCTTAGTAGAAAAAGTACCAGCCAAGGTAGCTGCTGCATCGGGTTATGACGTATTAGTCCATGCGACCGAAGCTTATGTATCTATTATGGCTAGTCACTATACTGATGGTTTAGCTCTTCAAGCAATCAAACTAGTATTTGATAACTTAGTGAGATCTGTTAATGAAGGGGATCTAGATGCCCGTCACCAAATGCACGATGCCGCTACAATGGCTGGTATGGCATTCGGTAATGCTTTCCTAGGTATCAACCACTCAATGGCTCATAAGATTGGTGGACGCTTCCATACCGTTCACGGTGAAACTAACGCTATCTTAATGCCATATGTTATCCGCTACAATGGTACTCGCCCAACTAAATTATCTAACTGGCCGAAGTATACGCATTACCAAGCGGATGAAAAATACCAAGATATAGCAAGAATGTTAGGCCTTCCAGCTTCTACACCGGAAGAAGCAGTGGAATCATATGCCAAGGCTTGTTATGAGCTAGGGGTTAAGATTGGTATCCCAATGAGCTTTAAAGATCAAGGTATTGACCGTGACGAATGGTTTGAAGCAACAGAGCAATTAGCTTATGACGCTTATGGTGACCAATGTACACCTGTTAACCCTCGTTTAGCAATGGTTGATCATATGAAGGAAATCATGGAAGATGCTTATCTAGGTTACGGTGAACAACCAGGTCGTATTAAATACTAATAAGACTAAGCAAAAGAATAAAATAGGCCTCAACCATTTATCTGGTTGAGGCCTATTTTTATTTATTTATGATTTTAGCTTTTTCGGTTTCTAAATCAACTTGTTGTAGTTCCCAATGAATTAAGAAAGTTAAGACGACACGTAAAATGACGACAATGACCAAGATAACAAGTTCCTGGAAATCACGAACGAGGACAGTTTTAATAATTTCAGCGCCTAATTTAAATTCTAGACTTAGGGCTAGTGCTTCCCCCAAGGTAAGCTTGACGAGAGAGTTATTAAAATCAAAGCGACTTTTCAACAAATATAAGAAAGATTTGATACTGCCATAAGCAATAATGAAAATACCGATCAGCTCCAAGGTATGAACAACAATCGGGCTCAAGGTATCGGTTAGAAAAGTAAGCAAATCTAAAATCACGGCTTTATTCCTTTCTCAACGCTTAGCTATTCTTGGGTATTCGCTTCAAGCGCGTGGGTTTCTGTTTCAACTTGATTCGCTGCTGGCAGTAATTTCTCAGGATGATCCATACTATAACAAGACCATTCATTAAGCTTCAAGTTCAGACTTGAAACCAGGGGACCAATGTCCGTTCCCCCATGTGATAAAATTACCAGTGAATAAAGTGGTTGACCAGACTTATTGGCCAGGGTAACAAAATGATAGTTGTCTGTATCAGGGTTGATCTGGGGTAGTAATTGGGTATCATGATAACTTGGAAAAGTTTCTGGTAAGTGAACTTCTGATAGACAAGTTCGGATATAGTCATAATTCTCTTCAAATGCGATTGGCGATAAAATATTTAAGATCATGGCAACATCCATTTGCTTGTCTGGGTAGGCTTGAGGATATTGAAGGCTACTAAGATTAACTAGCGCTTGACTTAAATCGCCAAAATTCGTTTGGTAATGGTTTACCAAAAGGTTGCTAGCAGTAGGATCGGCTTCTGTGAGTGCATGGTAGATGAGTTCATAGATTGAATAAGATTCTTTCTTAGCTCCATTCGTAATCGTACCTTCACCAACTTGATGGAAATTGACATCATATTTGATTTGATCTTGCCAATTAGCTAAGCCTTGATTGACCAGATCTGAATAGAGGCGAGCCAAGCCAATATTTAGAATGGATCCTACAGGAAAAGCTTGCTTTTCATTTAATAGGTAGACTTCTTGAGTTTGGTAATTATAATAAGCTAGACTGATCTGATCCAAGGGATAGTTATACTGAGTGATAACAGACTGAACCAAATGGTCAACATTATTAAATTCATCATAATCTTGGGAATATTGAGTGGCCTCGGCTTCTTTTTGGGCTAGTGCTTGCTCTTGCTGGGGCACTGGAGCTCGGTTAGCAGGATCATTTTCCTGAGAAAACTGAATCATAGGCTCTTTGCCACAAGCCGTTAAAATCATTAAGCTAACGGCTAAAAGGGGTAAATACAAAGATCGTCTCATTGTGAACACCTTTCTCTAAACAATAGTAACATTATAGCATAGATGTATTAAAAAAATTCGATAAAATTCGCTCAAATATACAAATTCGTAATTAGAAAATAAATAGATAAAAAACTAAAATTAATATCTAATGAGAACAAAATGAACAGATTATTAAAAATACTTGACATAAACCCTGATCCTTGTTATCATAAATTCTATCAGAAAGGAGAATAACCATGTCTCAAATTAAGTGTAAACTATCTATGTCAAACTTTTATCGCTTCTTTAGATAGTGCTTGCATTCTCCAGATGCAAGCACGTAGCTGATTGCATCTAATAGGAGCCTATTTAAGTGCCTTATTAGATTATCATAAATCTAATGTAGGCCTGAGGGTGAACATGATTATTCTTATAATTGACCTACATTAGTGATTAATGTAGGTTTTTTATTTTTGAAAAAAGTATGGAGGGAAAAAGTGAAGAATAGAATTAAAGGGATTTTTCAAGCAATTGCCTTGATAGCTCTAGTGCTATCAGTGAATATGCTGAAAGTTCAAGCTGCCCAAGAAGTTACAGTTGCAGTAAGTGCTCAATCAAAGCCTTATAATTATCACAACGACAAGCAGGAGTTGACCGGTTTTGAAATTGATTTATTGAAAGAAATAGATCAACGATTAGATGCTTATCAATTTAACTATGAAACAACGGAATTTGCCTCTTTATTTGCTGGCTTGGATGCTGGTAAATTCGATCTGATTGCCAATAATATTGGTGATAAAGAAGAACGTCGGGAAAAATATTTATTTAGTCAGTACCCCTATGTGATCACTCATAATGTCTTGATCACTAAGCCAGAATTGGGTGAGAAAGTAGATTTAACTGACTTAGCCGGTCGTTCGATGGGGATTGTGGCTGGCTCTGCTCAGTCGATTTTTATGGAGGCTTATAACAAAGCTAACCCTGATAAGGCCGTACGTCTAGATTATGTTGATACAGATGCTTCCACTATCATTCGAGGGGTTGAATCGGGTCAATATGATGCGACGATCTATTCTACCACCTACTTAAAAGATGTAGAAGATACCTATGGGATCAAACTAAAAGGACATCCGATTGCTAATGAAGATGAGATTCAGCCACCAGGTGCTTATTTCCTCTACCGTAAGGATAACCAAGAATCACTTCAACTAAGAGATGCCATTGACCAGGTTTTAGCTGAAATGCGTGAAGATGGTAGCCTTAAAGAATTAAGCGAGAAATATTTTGGCCAAGATGATAGTCAATTATCCAAAGAGATTATGGACTATAATGATTCACTTGCTCAAGCAGATCAATCGTCTGCTCGAAAGGTGATTGTGGGTACCAGTGGTCAAACCAAACCACTAAATTATTTCACTGAAGATACCAACCAATTGACAGGAATTGAAGTCGATATCCTTAATGAAATTGATCGAAGATTAGATGAAATTACTATCGACTATGAAATTACAGAATTTGCTTCCTTATTTGCAGGACTCGATTCGCAAGCGTTTGATTTAGTGGCTAATAACTTAGGAGAAAATCCAGAAAGAAGAGAAAAATTTCTCTTCTCACTTTATCCCTATATTATTACTCATAATGTTGTCATTACACAAACCGGTACTCCAGAAAATATGAAAATGGAGGACTTTACAGGTAAATCATTCGGAGTTGTCCCCGCTTCTCCTCAATCCATGTTCTTAGAAAAATGGAATGAAGACCACCCTGACCAAGCCGTTGACATTCAATATGTAGACTCTGATCCATCTACAATTATTCGAGATGTCTATAATGGTCGGTTTGATGCGACGATTTACAATACGACTTACTTAAACGATGTCCAAGATACTTTTGGAATTAAACTACAAAGTCATGCCATTGAAAATGAGGACGCCATTCGTCCACCCGGTTCCTATTTTATCTATCGTAAAGATGATCAAGATTTACGTAACTTAATGGATCAGACTCTCGCAGAAATGAGAGCAGATGGCACTCTAGCTGCCATTAGTGAGAAATACCTAGGGGAAGATCATACGCAGTTAACTCCTGAAATCATTGAAAAAAATGATAAAATCGAAGCAGAGCGAACGGGCCAAGAAAATTCAAGGGAATCTAGTGATCTCGTAAGTTCAGAAGCGAAGTCTTCAACTGACGGGAAATTATTTGCACCAGAAGTGATCGGTCAAATTATGCCAACGATCTTGTCCAAATTGCCGATTACTTTACTGATGACTTTGGTGTCCGCTTTAATTGGTCTATCTCTGGGATTTATTATTGCTATCACTAAGATTCGAGGTGTGCCGGTCTTATCTCAATTATTTAACGTTTTCGTCTCCTTTATGAGAGGAACACCGCAACTGGTTCAACTATTTTTAGCTTTTTATGGTTTCCCGTTGGTTGTTAGATGGTTGAATCAACAATTTGGCTGGACCTTTGATGTTAATAATATTCCGGCTTTAACGTATGTTTTTATCGCCTTTGGTTTAAATGAAGCAGCCTATAATTCTGAAACCTTTAGAGCAGCTATCTTGTCTGTCGATCAAAGTGAAGTTGAAGCGGCTAAATCTATTGGCTTGACCTCTAGTCAGACCATGCGCCGGATTATTTTGCCGTCAGCTTTAATTGTGGCAATTCCGAACTTAGGGAATAGTTTAATTTCATTACTAAAGGGAACATCTTTAGCTTTTACCGTTACAATTATAGATATTATGGGACAAGCGAGAATTATTGCCGGTTCTAATTTACGTTTCTTTGAAGCTTACATAGCTGTAGCCTTAATTTATTGGATTTGTTGTATCTTGATTGAGCAGGCAGTTAAGTGGTTGGAAGGGCGATTAAATGTGGATAATCATGAACTTGAAGATATTAGAGTAGAGGAGGCTAGTCATGCTTAAGTTAAGTCAATGGTCAAAGTCATTTAAGAATAATTGTGTCTTGAATGATATTAATCTTGAAGTAGCGACCGGTCACGTATTAACCATTATAGGAGCCAGTGGATCTGGTAAGTCAACCTTACTCCGGACCATTAATTTTCTAGAGCCAGCTGACTCTGGAATCATGCAAATTGGTGAGATCACTAGAGACGTGAGTCAAGTAACTAATAAAGATATTCTTGCGATCCGGCGGCAGACAGCTATGGTTTTTCAAAATTATGCCTTATTTTCTAAGAAAACAGCCCTAGAAAATGTGATGGAAAGTTTGGTAATGGTCAAAAAAATTCCTAAGGCAGAAGCCCAGACTATTGCGGAGGGATACTTGGAAATGGTTGGGATGAAAGATCGGATTCATTACTATCCAAGTAAATTATCTGGAGGGCAAAAGCAAAGGGTTGGTATCGCCCGAGCACTAGCTATCAAGCCGGAAGTTATTTTATTTGATGAACCAACCTCGGCTCTTGATCCTGAATTGGTTGGGGGTATTCTAGACCTTATTCAAGAGATTGCCCATAATGAAACAACGATGATTATGGTTACCCATGAAATGAATTTTGCTAAACAAGTATCAGATCAAGTTATCTTCTTGGATCAAGGAAGAATACTAGAGCAGGGAAGTCCTGACCAGATATTCGACCATCCAAGAGAAGAGAGAACTGCTCAGTTTATTCAAGGTATTACGAGCTACTAGAAAGGAAAGACCTATGCGTATTGGTTATCAAGGAATTCAAGGATCCTATAGCGAGATGACAGTCCAAGACTATCTTCAAGACCATCAAATTCTCCAGGAGAAAGCTGAGTTACGGGGTTTTTCGGCTTTCAATTTGATTACCTCAAGTCTCCTATCTGAAGAACTTGATTTAGCTATTTTACCGGTAGAAAATTCAACCACTGGTTTGATTACCCGAACCTTGGATTTATTTCGCTATCAACCGATATGTGGGGTTCAAGTACTATACCAACCTGTGCGTCATTCTTTATGGGGATTACCTGGTAGTGAAATAAACCAGATTAGACAAGTCTATTCCCACCCAGAGGCATTGTCCCAATGCCAGCAATTCTTCCAAGATCACCCTTGGATAGAACCCATCTCTTATACTGATACTGCTGGCGCCGCCTTGATGGTATCTGAGAGTAAGAATCCGGAAATAGCAGCCCTGTCTAGTCCTCGTGCAGGTCTTTTATACCAGTTAGAAGCACTAGAAAGTGAAATTCAATCGGAGTTAACGAATACCACCAAATTCTTTGCAACCGAAAAATTACATCTCGAGCAAAAATCCTATGGGGACTACTTAAATGAGTGGCGAGACCAATCTCCAGAACGAACCCGTTTACTGTTGTATGTGGAGACACTTCACCAACCAGGGGCTTTGGCTAAGCTGCTAAATGCCTTCCAATTATTTGATTGTAATTTACAAAGCTTAGACGCCCGCCCCATTAAAGATAAGCCTTTTAACTATGGTTTCTTTGTAGAAGTTGAAATCGGTAACTTATCAATGGATATGAATGTTTTTTGGTCAACCTTATCCTATGCGACGGCCTATTTGCAGGTGATTGCTTGTTATGAGCCTTTAGAGATACTAATGGACTATCTAGATTAGGAGTTAGATATGGATCAAATCAATATAGCAATTGTTGGCCTTGGTGTGGTTGGAGGATCCTTTGCCTTAGCCTTGGCCCAACAAGATACATATCCTGTTAATGTAATGGGGATTGATCACAATTTGGTGACACTTCAGAAGGCTCAACAAGCGAATGTGATTAGTCGGGGGGAGGTAAACAATCAAACCATCCTACAAGAGGCAGACTTAGTTATCATTACCCTATATCCATTTGACTTAGTTGACTTTATTAAGGCTAATAAGGATTATTTCAAACCTGGGGCGATTGTAACCGATGTGACCGGTGTTAAGGGAGACCTAATTCACCAAATCCTGGAATATTTGCCTGAGAGTTTAGAATTTATTCCCGGTCATCCGATGGCGGGGAAGGAGAAAAAAGGCTTTGACTATGCTAGCGCAGAAGTTTTCAAGGGGGCTAACTATTTGTTGATGCCTCATGAGAAGAGTACTGAAGAGAATCTTAATCGGTTCATAAGCTTGCTTCAAGTCTTAGGTTTCAAGAGAATTAGTCAAGTTTCATCAAGCTTACATGATGAAATGATCGCCTATACTAGCCAATTATGCCATGTCATCTCGGTAGCCTTAGTTAATAGTGATAATCCAGAGCGGGAAACAGTTAAATTTATTGGTGACAGTTATCGAGAACTGACACGAATTGCCAAAATTAATGATGAACTATGGACTCAGTTATTTGTCACTAACAAAGAGCAACTATTGAAGTCCATTGAAAATTTCGAAGTTGAGTTAGACTACATTAAAGATGCCCTAGTGGCAGATAAGTTTGATAATTTGCGTCAAGCCTTTCAACAATCCACTCAAAGAAGAGAGAATTTAGAAATCAATGACTTAAAAACTAAAGAATAAATTTCCCCTTACAAGTAGCTGGCCATTTCAATGGTCAGCTCTTTTTGATAGAATAATAAAGCTGAGGAGGATGGACATGTTAAAATTATATGGAATAAAAAAATGTAGCACAGTTCAACGAGCTATTAAATATTTAGAAGAAGCAGGTGTCACCATTGATCAGTGTATCGATTATCGCGAAGAAACGCCAAGTAGACAGTTATTAGCTTTAGCATTAGAGGAAACAAATGGCAAGCCTAAGAAAATAATCAACACCTCGGGTCAACTATATCGGGACTTAGGGTTAAAAGATAAGCTTGATCAACTCAGTAGTGAAGAAATACTAGACCTACTTCAAGATAACGGCATGTTAATCAAGCGCCCCTTTATCACAGATGGGACAAAGGTAACAGTAGGTGCTAAAGAAGATATTTTGGATGGAGCATGGATAAACTAATAAGAAAAGAAAGAGGAAGTCGTATGTCGTTTACTTATTTAAATGAGGCGCTTAACTGGCTAGATAATCAGCAAAGCAATATTCCTCGTCCTAACCTTGAAAAAATTGAGCTAGCCTTAGATTATCTAGGCAATCCTCATTTAGAAATTGATCATATCATTCACATCACCGGTACCAATGGTAAGGGCTCTACTAGTGCTTTTTTAAAGGAGTTATTTACTCAGCAAGGCTTACGGGTTGGAACCTTTACTTCACCCCATATTATGTATTTTAACGAGCGTTTTAGATTTGATGGTCAATATATTTCGGATAGTGATCTTCTCAAAGTCATCAACCAAATGCTACCGGTTAATGACTATATGGAGACTACGGAATTTGGTGTTTTAACTTTTTTTGAATTGTATACGGTGATGGCTGCTCTTTATTTTAAGGAAAAAAAGCCTGATGTA
Source organism: Hutsoniella sourekii ATCC 700629 (assembly GCF_000518205.1). GTDB lineage: Bacteria > Bacillota > Bacilli > Lactobacillales > Aerococcaceae > Hutsoniella > Hutsoniella sourekii. The sequence goes on from NZ_JADD01000003.1 coordinate 41,628, forward strand.
GTCTTACTTGAAGTGGGTATTGGTGGCTTTCAAGATTGTACGAACGTATTTCCAACAGATACCCAAATTATTACAACGATTGGTGTAGACCATGAAGGGATTCTTGGAAATTCATTGGAATCCGTTGCTATTGAAAAGGCCGGTATCATTAAGCCTAACTCACTTGTCATTATAGGAAATGTGCCGAATGTGGCTACCTCAATCTTAGTGAAACGGGCACGGCGCTTGAATTGTAATTATGCCATTTATAATCATTCCTATTATTATATTGAACCCGACTCTTTGGGGCCGGATGGATCACGCTTTAAATATGTGGATCATTTTCTTAATCCGCAAGGTGATGAAGAGGAGATGGAGGTTGATCATACACCGGAGTCTCAAGTTGTGCAAATTCAAATGATAGGTGAACATCAAATTCAAAATGCTACCGTAGCTCTTGCCTGTTTTTATCGCTGGATGGACCATCACGAGCTGAATGTCGAAGGTGAAGCCGTTGAATCCGCCTTAAAATCAACTGTCTGGCAAGGTCGAATGGAACGATTAACCTCTGATTCCCCGATGATCTATATAGATGGTGCCCACAATCCTGCTGGATTAACGGCCATGAAGCAAATGCTGGAACAATTCTTTTACGATAAACAAGTAACGATTCTTTATACAGGTATCTCTACCAAAGACCAACAAAGTCAAGTTGATTTACTTATTGAGATGGCACCCGAAGAATTAATCTTTACTGAATTTGATAATTACCGAGCAGTCCCATTGGATAAGTTTAGAGAAATTGTGGATGAAAGCTCCTTGACTATCGATTTTCCAATAAGATATGAAGCTAATTGGCGACAATATATTCAACACTTCATCAATGAATATAAGGATAATCCGAATCGAATGTTGTTAGTCACAGGTTCACTTTATTTTATCTCTCAAGTTCGGCAAAATATACTCTATTAGGAGGATTATAATGACCAAGCAACTATTTCAACATCAGACTTTAGGGGATTTAATGGCCGGTTATTTTGATGGAACATTGACTATCGAAGACTTACTGAAGCACGGCGATACTGGCATCGGGTCTTTTCATGCTTTTGATGGAGAACTGATTGTCCTTGACGGGCAAGCTTACCAAATCAAATCCAGTGGGGAGGTTCTAGAAGTTGAACCTAGTCAGAAGACTCCCTATGCGGCGGTATCTTTTTTTGAGCCGGACCACCGTATTAATTTGAATGGTATTAGCTCTTTAAGTATTTTGAGAAATACTTTGACGGATAAGGTCAAGAGTCCCAATGTTTTTTCAGTGTTTCGTATTGATGGCTTTTTCCAATATGTAAAAACCCGTGCAGTTGAAAAACAAAATAAGCCCTATCCAAGAATCATTGAAGCGACAAAAGTTCAACCAGAATTTGAAGCCTATAATTTGGAAGGGACAGTGGTGGGGATATATACCCCCAAATTGTTTGACGGGGTTTCGATTGCTGGTTATCATTCACATTTTATTAGTGCTGATAGAAAGTTTGGTGGCCACGTTCTCGACCATCAAGTCATGAATGCCAGAATTTCAATTCAAACGATTGATCAATTGGTGCAAAATTTTGCCACGGACCATCAGGAATTCATGGAAAGCTCCATTGATTATGGAGACTTGGCCTCAGAAATGAATCAAGCAGAAGGCTAGATCTAACTAAAATAATGAAGACCCTATAAGCGAGACTACTTAGTAATGGTTTCGCTTATAGGGTCTTCATTATTTAGGATCATCCTTATGTGGATCCTTGACTTGCTTGTCTTCCTTTATTACAAATAGCTTGATAATAACATATGAAAGTAAAATAAAAGTGATGGCTCCACTTGTATCGAGAATAACATCGCTTATTAAGCCACTTCGACCAGGATTTAAGGCTTGTCTGAGTTCATCAAAACTAGCATAGCCGAAGACGAGCCAGACACTAATGAATCCATTTAGAGCTAGGGGGCGAATGTAGGGAGTCAACCATGTAAATATGAGCGCACCGATCAAGCCAAATAACAAGAAGTGGGCGCCTTTTCGGATAAAGAATTCAATAAAAGCATAATAATTACTGGAAGCAATACTAATCGGTTGGCCTCCATAGACAAATTGTATTTTTGCTAAGTAATTGTAGCCCGGTTGCTCGGGCCACCAAGAAGCTAATTGGCTTACCAGTGATTGTTCTTGGTAGGTCATGCTGGAAGACAGAAAGATGGTCAAGACTAAACAGCAAAGTAAGATAAAAGACAAATAGGAAAGTTTTTTGAGTGTCATATTTACCTCCTTGATCACACAGTATAACAAATTACATTAAAAATTTTGACCGATTCAAATTAAATTCTAAGAAACATTGACTAAAATTCTTACTTTGTGTATTATTTGATTAATTAAAAGAGGATGAGGGGATATAAATGGCACAGTTTTTCGATCATGAAATCTTTGACTTAATCGAATTAGAAAAGCAAAGACAAGAGGATAACATAGAATTAATAGCATCTGAAAATTTCACCTCTGAAGAAGTGAGATTGGCTAATGGTAGTATCTTAACTCATAAATATGCTGAAGGCTACCCTAATAAACGCTATTACGGGGGCTGTGAGTATATCGATCAAATTGAACAATTGGCAATTGACCGAGCCAAAGAGCTATTTGGGGCGGAGTATGTTAATGTTCAGCCACATTCAGGTTCTCAGGCAAATATGGCCGTTTTTAGAGCTATGCTCAATCATGGAGACAAGTATATGGGACTGGACTTGGACCATGGCGGGCACTTAACGCATGGAAGCCCGGCCAACTTTTCCGGTAAGGATTACCAGGTTATTTCATACCAATTAGATGCTGAGTCCGAGACTTTGGATTATGATGCTATCCAAGACTTAGCGGTTGCTGAACAACCTAAGTTAATTATAGCAGGCTACACAGCTTATCCAAGAGCCATTGATTTCAAGCGTTTCCGTGAGATTGCGGATGCTTGTGGTGCTATTTTGTGGGTTGATATGGCTCATATTGCAGGTTTGGTAGCCGGTGGTAGCCACATGAGTCCGATTCCTTATGCAGATATTGTTACTACTACAACCCATAAGACATTAAGGGGTCCTCGTGGTGGGATGATCTTGGCTAAGGAAGAATACGCTAAGAAGTTGAATAGTGTTGTTTTCCCTGGAAGCCAGGGCGGTCCCTTAGAGCATGTTATTGCCGCTAAGGCCATATGCTTAAAGGAAGCCTTGGAAGAAAACTTTACAAATTATGCTCATCAAGTGGTAGCTAATGCCAAAGCCATGGCTGAAGTATTTAAAGATTCACCGGCACGTATGGTATCAGGTGGGACTGATAATCATCTTTTGTTAATTGATGTCTCTGATTTTGACTTAACAGGTAAGCAAGCTGAAGAATTATTAGATGAAGTAAAAATAACCGTCAATAAGAATACAGTTCCCTTTGATAAACGGAGTCCTTTTGTGACAAGTGGGATCCGGATTGGTACACCAGCTATTACAACTCGTGGCTTCGATGAAGAAGCTTGCCGCGAAGTGGCACGTTTGATTATTAGAACATTGGAAGCCAAGGAGGACTCAGAAAAACGTAAGCAGATTACTCAAGAAGTTTTAAGTTTAACGGCTCAATATCCTCTTTACAAATAAGATAATTGCTAAATAAAAATAAGCCAGCAGATTGTATTTCTGCTGGCTTATTTGAATTCTGAATGAAACGAACATCTAGCTTACAATCTCCGCTTCAATTGAGCTTACTTGATTTGGATTTACCGGAGGACTCTCTCCATCTGGGTTAGGACGTGAAGCTTCATCTTGGTGAACAGATTCATCTTGATTAGAAGATGAATTCTGATCGCTTTGGCTAGAGCTATTAGCTTCTTGTCTTCTTAACTCTGCCTCTTTTTTCGCTTTGTCTAAGTATTCACTCCAGAAACGAGCATGATCTTCATCGGTTGCATTAAACATAAAATCATAATGCAGGCTCGGAGCTGGATGGGTAACCTTAAACCAATCTTCACGGGTTGGGCCGGTAATACTAATTTGATTACCGTTAATCGTAATATTACCAGGTAAAGTTCCGGTTGCTTCAAGAATTGTTTGTTTTTGTACGCTGGAAGGTGGTGTGAATTGTTGGTCGGAGCCAAAAATATCCGGCCGGATACGGTAGATATCATTAACGATCTTGGCCCAATAGGTCTGGCTGCGGACACTTTCTCGGTCGTAGCCATCGTTGATATCAATTGAATAATCTTGGTAACGACTATCATAACCAATCCAAGATCCAATGGTAACAGTAGGGGTCGAACCGATCATCCAAATATCTTTTGAGTTTTCGCTGATTCCAGACTTAGCAATCCAGTCGCCAGGAACTTCTAACCATTCATTGGCTGTTCGACCCGTTCCTTGAGTCATCGTATCTCTGAGAATATCTAAAATTTGATAGTTTGTATCTTCGGAAAAGACGCGAACCGGTTCTGCTTCTTGTTGGAAGATGGTATTACCAGTTGAATCCACTATTTTTTCAATAAGATAGCCTTCGTGGTAATTTCCTCCGTTAGCAAAGGTAGAAAAGGCGCGAGTTTCCTCAAAGACTGTTGGACCCGTCGTAACACCACCCAGTGAGAAGGCGAGATTTTCAGTGTCTTCTTTGGTGTAAGAATCAACGGTGTTAAAGCCCATTTTGCTTAAATAGTCAATAATTGGAACACTCTGATTTAAGAGCTCTTGGTAGATTCGAACAGCAGGGATATTATCCGACTTATAAAGAGCCGTTCTAACCGACATAAATTCATTGCTAACATAGTTCCCATAGTTAGTTGGGGCCCAAGAACTGCCATCTTCATAGACTTCATAAAAGGCCGTATCAGGTACAATTGTTGCTGGATTAACGATATTGTGTTCCATTGCCGGACCATAAACGGCTAGGGGCTTAATAGTAGATCCAGGTGAACGTCTCATCTGGAAGGCATGGTCAATTTGATTGTTCTCATAATCAGTACCTGCAATAAAACCGAGGACTTTTCCGGTTTGATTATCAATCATTACAAGACCGGTTTGGACTTTTTCTACGTAGTAAGTTTCTTGACCCGTTTCTGGGTCTACATAGACGCCATCGTAGGTAACACCTAATTGGTCCTCATATTCTTTGGCTGAAACTTGTAATTGGTCATAAATCTCCTTATCGATAGTCGAATAGATTTGATAGCCACTGGTTCGAATCTCTTTTTCAGCCTGATTATAATAATCGTTATACCAATCATCATCTTGATAAACTTGCTGCCAAGTATAACCGTCCTTTTCGATGTTCAGGTGCATAATTTTTTCGATGGCACCGTGTAAGACTGCTTGGTAAAGATAGGATTGGCGTTCAATTTGTCTAGCCTGAGGGGCGATGAAATCTTGTGCGATGTCATAATTTAAGGCTTGCTCATAAGTGGACTTATCGATGAATTGCTCGCGGTACATCCTAAATAAGACTTCCTTCATTCTCTCGATACCTGCTGAAAGGTCTTCACGAAGCTGACCATCTTGTTGGTAAGGAGTGTAGGAGTATGGGTCTTGAGGAAGACCAGCTAGGAAAGCTGCCTGGTTAAGATTGACATCCTTAGCTGATTTACCAAAGATACCTTGAGCAGCTTCTTCTATACCAGCTATATTCTCTCCTTTATTATTTCGCCCAAAAGGGGAGACATTTAAGTAGGCCGTTAAAATTTCATCTTTATCAAAATGATTTTCAACTCTTAATGCTAATAGGATTTCATTGGCCTTACGAAAGAATGTGACATCATTTGAAAGCATCTGCTGTTTGACCAGTTGCTGAGTAATAGTGGACCCCCCTGTTCCTGATCCCGTTAAGAGGGTCTGTAGGGCCGCGCGTATAATTGCTTTGGGAACAATTCCCTTGTGAATCTTAAAGTATTCGTCTTCAGTAGCTAAAAATCCATTGATAACATCTGGAGCGACCTGGTCTAATTGGATATTGGTCCGTACTAGGTCTGTTTGGACATTAGCAATCGGCTGGCCATTATTATAAAAAAGAGTACTTTGTTGGTCTAATTGTCCCAGTTGTTTAGACATCTCTTGATGGCTAGGTGGTTCTGTATTCCCGACTAGGTTGGCAAAATAGCCCAAGCCGGTTCCGGCCACTAATGCAGCTCCTAGCAAGACTAGTAGGAGGAGATATAAGAACAGCTTACCTAAAATGTTAAGGGTTACATTGAATCCAAACAAAGTTTTTTGTTTACCATCATATTGAGAAAGAGAGTAGGGATTGCTTGCTTCATCTTTAGTTTTCTTTCGGAATCGAATCCACTTATCTTGCAAGTTAATCTTGGCTTTGTTTTTCTTTTTTCTTTTTTCTTTTTTCTTATCCGAGCTTTGAGGCTCCTTAGCCTTTACCTTGTTTTGATAGGTTAAGTTTTCTTCGCTTAAGTCAATGTTTTCAGACTGTTCAGTGGCTCTTCTTCTTTTTCTTTCTTGGTCAATTTCATCGGGACTAGGAAGCGGTCGACTGGTTTGAGTTTCTTCTTGCTCGATTCCACGCACTTTTTTTACGGATCGTTGTAACTGGATAGCCTTTCTTTCTTCTTCTTTAGAAGAATAGCGGCTTTTGCGTTGAGTATGATTGGATGGTTGGTCAGTCATAAGTCACCTTCCTTCTGAATCTATCGTTGCATAAGGCTTTTCACTGGTATATTATACTTAAAAGATTTTTTAATAACAAGATTTAGCCTGTTAGTCATACTTTATCTGATCTTTTCTAGATATTTAGTCTTATTTTTTTCAAAGATTATGTAAATATGCTAAAATTAATAAAGCATTTAAATAGAAAGGAGGCCAACCATGTTTAAGCGTGTGCTGATTATTGTGAATCCAGTCGCCGGTAAGGGGCACGCCAGTCACTACGGCCTGAAGTTGGGACAGTTGTTGATGGATCACTATCAATCCGAAGTGACCATCAAAGAAACTCAAGGTGACCGAGATGCCTTCCACTGGGCGCGACAAGCTGAATTAGAGCACTATGATTCTGTGATCTGCCTTGGCGGGGACGGAACCGTTCAAGAGACGATTGAAGGTCTCATGCAGGGGGAAAGGCCTCCTTGCTTTTCATTTGTTCCACTTGGAACGGTTAATGACCTAGGAAGAGCCTTGGGATATTCCATGAACCCCGATCGAGCGATCGAACGCTTTAAGGATATGTCAATTGATACGATGGATGTGGGTTTGGTCAATGACCGGGTTTTTATTAATGTGGTAGCCATTGGACCCATTCCAGAGACGGTTATGAATACAGATTCCTCAGATAAGAATCGCTTGGGTGTGTTGGCTTATATTAAAGATGGGGTCTCAGCCTTCTTCTCTGATAAGAGTTATCACTTAAAGGTGACCGATAGTCAAGGACAAGTCAGACAGCTTCACACGAACCTACTCTTGGTAGGCTTAACGAATAGTGTTGGGGGAATTGAATTAATGAATCCTCAAGCCAAATATAATGACGGCAAGATGTATTTAATTGCGGTTAAGGGGGCTAATCCTTTAGAAGCTGTTACTAGTATCTTTCAAGGAGGGATCTTGGAGACAGATCCAGATCGAATGTTATTCTTAGAAGATAAATTCTTCTTAATTGATGAAATGGAGGCATCTAGTTCATCAGTAGATACGAACGTTGATGGTGATCCAGGCCCTTGTCTGCCCCTACGGCTCGAGGTTAAACCCCAAGTGCTCAGAGTATATGTTCCCAATCGTAAGCGCCTACTAGTGAATTAAGTTGAGCCCTATTCAAGCTTAAAAATCAAAAATATGATATAATGAAAACGATATAGTGTATAAATAGCGAATATTTCTAATACTCTATTCATTTGTTGTTTGGTTTATTAAGAGAAAGAGGGATACGCGTGGCAAAAAAGTCAAAAGTTTCCAAAAAGCAACGTGAAATCATTGAAAAGGAATTGCGACGTGGCACAAGTAAATCTCGTATTGCCACTTTACTTGAAGTAGAATACGAAGTTGGGCAAGAAATGATCGATCAAGTTAAAGAATCCATTAGACCAGAGCTTGGTGACCAGATAAAGTTCCGATTCCGGGACAATCAGATGGCAGGAGTAATTATTAAGTTATTAACTAATAGTGCGGTAGTTGAGATTTATTGGTCTTATTCAGATGCTTCTATGCAGGATATTATGGAAGATCGGACGATTGTTAATTTTAAAGATATTGAAGATTTTATTAGCCTTCCTCACCAAGAAGAAGATGACCATATCATAATTATGGAGGACCAGAACGAATTCAAAGAAGCTGAAGATCTAGAAATGTAACTTAAACAACTTAGGAGCAATTGCTTTCTAAGTTGTTTTTTTTGTTCAAGCAAGCTAATATGATATTAGTTATTTGAGGAGGATGAAATGAAAAAATATGAACTAATTGCTACAGCAGGTGCTGGATTAGAAGCGCTAGTAGCCAGAGAACTTAAGGACTTGGGTTATCAAGTAGCTACAGAGAATGGTCGGGTTCGCTTCCAAGGAAGCATTGAAGACATAGCCAAGGCCAATATCTATCTAAGAACAGCTGATCGTATCAAAATTATTGTCGGACAATTCAAAGCGACCACTTTTGAAGAGCTGTTTGATCAAGTTTATGAATTAGCTTGGGAGGATATTATCCCCTTGGATGGGGAGTTCCCAGTGAAAGGGCGCTCGATTAAAAGTCAGCTGCATAGTGTTCCAAACGTTCAACGGATAACGAAGAAGGCTATCAGTAAAAAACTAATGGACTTCTACCATCGTCGTCAACACCTCCCAGAAACAGGTCATTTATATCCTATTGAAGTAGTTATTAGAAAAAATCAAGTGGAACTTCATTTAGATACTAGTGGTGAGAGTCTCTTCAAGCGAGGCTACCGCCAATTTAAGGGAGAAGCACCCTTAAAGGAAAATATGGCGGCTGCTCTTATTATGTTGACAACGTGGCGACCAGATCGGCCTCTTTATGATCCTACATGTGGTTCGGGAACGATTGTGATTGAAGCGGCCATGATGGGCCACAAGATTGCGCCGGGATTAAAACGCGACTTTGCTTTTGAAAAATGGCATTTATTAGATCCAACTTTATCAGCCAGCCAAGCTGTCCGCCAAAAAGCGGAGGCCGAAATTGATTGGGAGGTTGATTTGGAGATATTAGGTGCAGATATCGACCACCGGATGATTGAGATGGCTCAAGAAAATGCTAAAGCAGCCGGAGTTGAACAGAGCATCACTTTCAAGCAAATGCAAGTAGCTGATTATCGCCCGAGTAAAGAATATGGTATTCTCATAGCCAATCCTCCTTATGGGGATCGCTTGTTGGATGAGGACCAAGTTCACGAGATTTATCGACAAATGGGTGATATTTATCGACCGATGAAGACTTGGAGTAAATATATACTCACGAGTGATGAAAATTTTGAAGAATATTATGGTGAACCAGCAACCAAGAAACGAAAATTATACAATGGTCCACTTAAAGTTGACTTTTATCAATATTGGTCCCAAGCTTAAAGTTGAGAAGATGAAATCTGCTGATGCAAGGCTTGTTTGGCTAAGTAGTCCGCTTGCTTGTTATCATTTTCGCTAACCCAAGTAATGATAGATTCGGAATAATTATCTAAATAATGCAAAATTTCAGCTAGTAAATGCTGATAGCTTTTGGATTTGACAAATCTTTTATTGATACTTGAAGCCAAAATTTGGCTGTCCGTCTTGATAATAATGATTTCGGAATGCCAGCCCATACGCTCGATCAAATCCAAGGCTTTTACGAGTGCTTGAAATTCTGCTTGATGGTTATCGTCCACTTCAGTAAGAAAATATTGAAAGGTCTCTTTTTGACCTTGATGGCTTAAGATGCCGGCAAGTCCGGCACTTTTGTTTTTGGCTTGGTAGGCAGCGTCAGTTTGTAGGGTAATCATATGAACTCCAATCTAGTGAGTGAGAAAGGGATGTATCTTGAGTAAACATTTAAATGAGTATGAACAATTCTTAAAAATTCAATTATTATTGGAGCAAAATCAGCTTGATCAAGCTTGTTATTACTTAGAGCAATTATACCAAGCTAATCAAGATCCAGAGGTGTTTAATCTCTGGATCACAAGCCTGCTTGAACAAAATAAATATACCCAGGCTTATCAATTGTTTGATCAGTGGTATTTAGACTCTGAACAAATCTATGAAGACCAGGACCGGCTCAAACTTTGGTTGGAGACCTTATTCAATCAAGTCCATCCGGAAGACTATCTAATTGAATTATATCAAGTTCGAGAATATCTACAAGTATCCCAAGAAGAAGATCAATGGTTGGATGACTACTTTCAAGAAGCCCATCAATTACTAGGGTTAAAGCGCCAGCTCGCTCAAGCTACAGCTTCAAATTCCTACCAAGGCGTGCTAGAAAGTCTGCTGGCTTCAAAAGATCAAACAATTATGCGTGATCTGAGACACTTGATGCGACTGGGTCTGGATGCTTACCCTGTGATACTGGAGTTGTTAGCTAATGACCAGCTTGCTAATTACTTAAAGACAGAAATGCTTGAATGGTTGCTAGATCAAGGGGTTAGTCAAGAAGTGACCTATTCTTGGTTTGGTCAAATTTATCAGTTGGATTTGTCACGTCTAGTTAAACTTACCAATATGCCTATTTATAAGCGTTTATTGAGAGAGTGTGACCAGTTACTAAGTGATCAAGACCCCAATTTGATACCTTATTTTAAGAGACTTATTCAAGAGCTTTCCAAGTCAGCCTATCCTTTTGTGGAAGATGTTATTCCAGATTTTAGTTTCTTATTATCCTTGAATGAACCAACACCTTTAAATCAAGATGGCTACTTTGTTGAAGCGATGAAAGAAGCTTATACTTATGGAAATTTGTATTAAAAAAAGAGCTGGAATTCCAGCTCTTTTGCCTATTAAGTAAACTTATTTAAGCCATGTTCTGTCAAGATTAAGTTTAGGCCAACTTAATCCGGGTAATTATCTATCTATACACGCCTGTGTATCTCTTTCTTTGGTTGAATTCCTACTGGAAAGAGTGCCCCGACCAAAGTTTGGGTTGCTCACTCGAGGGGTTTACCAACGTTCCACTCTTAGTGTTTCCACTAAGACTCGTCTCTGTGGCACTTTATGGCTTACTGAACCTTAGATGGACCTTAGGTTGTTCTGCCGCCGTTAAATGAATACCTTAGCTTATTGTTTCGCTAAGCACGAACACTACAAGCATCTCAGCTTGTGTGAGCATGGACTTTCCTCAGCATACTGCCGCAATTACCATAAGCTTACTTACAAGTGTCCTTAGAATTTAGTTGATTCTGTGTAATCGATCGTATTATCTGTTGAATCAATTTTAGAACCAAAGACATGCTTTTCTAAATTAGATAAGCGTTTAAGAATATCAAAGTTTGTGACCCCACTGCCAGGGCTTGCTGGCGCGTTTTTCTTAGCTAAAGCAAGTTGCTTACTTAATTCATCAACCTTACTGATTAAACGCTCATTTTCGTTTTTTAAGTAAACAACGTCCTTTTGATAGGAGTCATAGTCGCGAATAATGCTGTCTAAATATTCATCAACTTCAGCCGTGTTATATCCTCGCACTGCTTTTGAGAATTCTTTTTGTAAAATATCTTTTGCTGTTAAGTTCTTATCAGCCATTTCCTCACCTCATGTATTTACTAAATAAGATATGCGTTTGTTTTTTAATAAGCCACAATCAATTGTACTATGAATTGACTAAAATATCAAAAGAACTTTTCTGGGATTTTATTTCATCATTTATTCGATTAAGAAGGATTTGAAATAAATTGAAATCAGCAGTCAGCTCAGTCATAATAATATAGAAGAAAGAAGGTGGGCAGCGTGGAGATTACCAATTTAAAAGATGTGCTGATCTTACTCATGGATGAGGCTTATTTTCAATGTGAATGGTTAGTAGAAGGGCAGCAGTCTTCTCCTGTATTAACTTTGACCTTGCAGTTTCAATTTGATAACCCTCATCATATCACCTTTATTGACCAGCAGGGACAAGAAGTTCATGCGGATCCGGTCCCTTTTGAGACTAACATATATTTTTATCGCCCGGATATTTTGGTTCCCAATAGAGATCGGTGTCTTTGTGCTTTTCCGGTGGATCCTCAGTTAGGTATTCCGTATGGGGAGCTGGTTGTCATTGTTAAATATTTAAGAATTATTGCCAATTCCTCCAGAAGCCAATGGTGGGAATTTATTTTGCAAAATCAATCAGGAACTTTTCAATTAAAGTGGAACGACAAAGAATTTAATCAACACCGTGAACTGATGATGGACCGACATCGCTATAGTTATAGTCGAGTTTATATGGATTAGGAGTGAATTAAGTGTCAAATGAATATTATCAACTAATAGTTACAATAGATAGCAAGGAAGCTATCGTCATTGAGGGGATCAGTCAAGTGCTATTCGACCTAGGGGCCTTAGGTACCCAAGTCAACTATGCTCAAGGCTACTTAGAAAATCATCCCAATTTATTTGGGGAAATCCCTGAAAAGTTGCCTCAAGAAATATTAGATCATGCGACAGAAATTGTCGGCTACTTTCAAGAGGATCCATCGGCACTGATTGAGACTTGTTGTCAGGAACTTAGTCCATGGGTTCAAGGAAAAGACTACCAAGTGACCAGTCAAAGCTTTGCCAATCAAGACTGGCAAAGAAATTGGATGGACTACTACCAGCCTCAAGTGATCTCTCGTTTTCTTTCTGTGGTTCCTATCTGGAAAAAGGATGACTATAAGCGTAGACCGGGTGAGCAATTAATCTTCCTAGATCCGGGAGTTTCATTTGGAACGGGATCGCATCCGACCACTCAGCTGAGTGCTCAAGCCTTAGAATTAGTGATGAGTGGAGGAGAATTAGTGCTTGATGTTGGAACAGGATCGGGCATCTTATCCTTTATTGCAGCGAGCCTGGGAGCCCGAGAAGTTCACGGTTATGATTTAGATCCTCAAGCGATTGAGAGTGCCAAGGATAATTTGCGCTATCAAAGTGCCAATGACAATATCCAAGCCTTGATCGACCAAGCTAAGATTGACTTTCAAGTTAATGATCTTCTTGAAGGACAAGATTATCAAGCTGATATTATTGTTGCTAATATTGTGCCTAATATTTTGGTGAACTTGTTTGAAGATGCTTATAAGAAATTGGTAGCTGGTGGCTACTTAATTATTGGCGGTATTTTGGAAGAGAAGGCAGAGGATCTTTTATTGGAGTTAGAAAAATACCCATTTGACCTGTATCAAATCCATCAGTATCAAAATTGGGTGGGCATTATTCTTCAAAAGCCGGGTGATTATTAATGCAACAATATTTTGTAACAGAATCATTAACTATAGGAGCTTCGGTTTTGCTAGCTGAAGAAGATCAATATCATCTTAGTCGCGTGATGAGAGTACGTGTTGGGGACTGCTTTGAAGTGGTCGATACTAGGCAGTTGAGATGGCTGGCAGAAGTAAGCCAAGTGGATGGGGCTAGTATCCAAGCGACGGTACTTGAAAAGTTGGATCAGGAATCCAGTGAATTACCGGTTGAAGTAGCGATTGCTTGCGGACTGTCTAAAAATGATAAATTAGATTGGTTGGTTCAAAAAACAACAGAAACAGGGGCCCACACCTTCTATCCAGTGGCTATGGAACGCGATGTTGTTAAATGGAATCAGAAAAAAGCAGGCAAACGACTTGAAAGATTGGAAAAAATTGCAAAAGAAGCCGCAGAGCAATCCCATCGACTATTCATCCCAAGAGTATCCTACCTAGAATCCTTGGATACTTTAATCCATGAAAGCCAGAGCTTTAATTTGAAATTAATTGCCTATGAAGAAACGGCTAAGTCAGGGCAACATAGTCAATTAAAGCAAGCCCTACAAAAATTACCACCTTCAAGTCGCATCTTATGTGTGTTTGGGTCCGAAGGAGGCCTTAGTGATAAAGAAGTGAAGACCTTGAAGGAAGCCGGATTCATCAGTGTGAGTTTAGGTCCACGGATTTTAAGAGCTGAAACAGCACCTGTTTATTTGTTGAGTGCTATTAGTTATCAATATGAATTATAAGAAGGAGAATTACCATGAATTTAGCAAAATATATCGACCACACATTATTGAAAGCAGACGCAAAGAAAGAAGAGATTATCAAGCTCTGTCAAGAAGCTAAGGACTATGACTTTATGTCAGTCTGTATTCAGCCTTGTTGGGTAACCTTAGCAAAGCAAGAATTATCAGACTCTGATGTTAAAGTATGTACGGTTATAGGCTTTCCTTTGGGAGCCAATGCTTCTTTGACCAAGGCTAATGAAGCTAAACTAGCTGAAGCGGAAGGTGCTGATGAAGTTGATATGGTCATTAATATTGGTTTAGCTAAAGATGGAGATTGGCAAGGGGTTCAAGAGGATATTCAAGCGGTGGTTGATGCGGTTTCTGATGATACGCTTGTCAAGGTTATCATCGAAACTTGCCTCTTAACAGATGATGAAAAAGTTAAGGCTTGTCAAGCCAGTGTAAAAGCGGGCGCCGATTATGTTAAAACTTCAACCGGTTTTTCAACTGGTGGTGCTACTATAGAAGATATTCGTTTAATGGCTGAAACGGTGGGTGAAGATTATGGCGTTAAAGCCAGTGGTGGCGTATCCAATAGAGAAGAAGCTCTAGCAATGATTGAAGCGGGAGCCACTCGAATTGGTGCTTCTAAAGGTATTGCAATCGTCAGCCAAAATTAGTTTGGCTGGAGGCTAAATTCTAATAAGCTATAATCATAAGGGAATTTTGATATCATCTTTACTAGCTGGGTGATTGTATTCACTTTATTTTTACTTTATAATAGAATAATTACAATAATTGAGGAGTGGATATTATGGCCCAACAACGTGATCTAACCGGTCAAGAAGTCATTGATCTATGTAAGGAATATATGAACGATTCCAATGTTGCTAAAGTTGAAAAAGCACTAGAAATGGCCACACTAGCCCATAAAGATCAATATCGTCTATCCGGGGAGCCTTATATCATCCATCCCATTCAAGTTGCTGGTATCCTCGCATTAATGCATGCCGATCCAGATACAGTGGCTACCGGATTTCTCCATGATGTGGTTGAAGATACGGACTATACCATTGAAGATATTCGCTCTGAATTTTCTGATTCGATCGCATTCTTAGTGGATGGTGTCACTAAGTTAGGGAAGTTCAAGTTTCAAAGTAAGGAAGAAGCTTTAGCTGAAAATCACCGCAAGATGCTGTTAGCGATGGCAAAGGATATGCGGGTTATTATCGTGAAACTAGCCGACCGTCTACATAATATGCGCACAATGAAATTCCAAAAGCCAGAAAAACAAGTTGAAAAATCTCAAGAAGCGCTTGAAATATACGCTCCCCTGGCAGACCGTATTGGGATGAGCAATCTTAAGTGGGAGCTTGAAGATATTTCCTTGCGGTACACCAATCCAGAAGCTTACTACCAAATTGTTGAGAAAATGAATAGTAAACGCGTTGAACGGGTTGGTTATATTCAAGAGACTATTCAACAAATCCAATCAGCCTTAGGTGAACTGGATATTGAAGCCGAAGTGTACGGTAGACCCAAGCATATTTATTCCATCTACCGCAAAATGGTTGATCAGAAAAAAGAATTTGATGATATTTTTGACCTACTAGCGGTAAGGGTATTAGTTGATACGGTCAAAGATTGTTATGCGGTGTTAGGGGCGGTTCATACAAAATGGAAGCCGATGCCTGGGCGATTCAAGGACTATATTGCCATGCCTAAGGCCAATATGTATCAATCCATTCATACGACAGTGATTGGCCCTAAGGGAAAGCCTGTGGAAATTCAAATTCGTACCCACCAAATGCATGAAGTGGCAGAATATGGGGTGGCTGCCCACTGGGCTTATAAAGAAGGTGTCACTGAAAAAATTGAGACCGAAGATAATATTCAAAAGCAACTAAAATGGTTCCGAGATTTAGTGGAACTGCAAGATGAAGCTAAAGATGCCAGCGAATTTATGGATTTTGTTAAAGAGGATATCTTTAAAGACCAAGTCTATATCTTTACTCCTAATGGGGATGTGATTGAGTTACCTAAAGGAGCCGGTCCAATTGACTTTGCCTATCATATTCATACAGAAATTGGTAATAAAACGGTAGGAGCCAAAGTAAACGGAAACATTGTTTCCTTGGATTACAAGCTTAAGAACGGCGATATAGTTGAAGTCTTAACCAATTCGAATTCCCCAGGACCAAGTCGCGACTGGTTAAAAGTTACGGCGACCAGTAAGGCTAGGAACCGGATCAAACGTTACTTCAAAACGGAGAACAAAGAAGAAAACGCCCATATCGGTCAGCAGCAACTTGAAACAGAACTAAAGAAAAATGGCCATACGATGAAAGAAATCGAAAAGAGACGGGTTGAGGATGATCTAAAAACTCGTTTCAACTTTAATTCGATGGAAGATCTGTATGCGGCGATTGGTTTGGGAGAAATTTCAGCTACAAATATTGTTAATTATCTAGGATTAAGAGCTGAAGAAGAGAAGGTCCCAGAAGATCCTAGCTCCATTCAAAAGCAAAGTCACCGCCCTCATCAGCGGACAATTGATGATAGTGGTGTGGTCGTTGAAGGGGCAGATAATTTAATGATTCGCTTGAGCCGCTGCTGTAACCCGGTTCCTGGCGATGATATTATTGGCTATATCACCAGAGGGAGAGGGATTTCTGTCC
Source organism: Hutsoniella sourekii ATCC 700629 (assembly GCF_000518205.1). Classification (GTDB taxonomy): domain Bacteria; phylum Bacillota; class Bacilli; order Lactobacillales; family Aerococcaceae; genus Hutsoniella; species Hutsoniella sourekii. The sequence continues at coordinate 58,385 of NZ_JADD01000003.1, forward strand.
ATCGCAGTGATTGTCCTAACCTTAAAGGGGAAGAAGATTTATCTAATCGGACCATAGCAGTCCACTGGTTTAATGAGGAAGATGAGACAGAACAATACGAAACTGAAATTAAGATTATTGGCTTTAACCGCAATGGTTTAGTTAATGATATTCTTCATATGGTCAATAATACGGGCCAGTCTCTTATTAGTGTAAATGGTAAATCGGATCAAAATAGTAATGCTGTAGTTAATATAAAAGTTTCTGTCGCCAATACCAAACAATTAAAGGATTTAATGAATAAATTAGGTAACATCCCAGATGTTTATCGGGTTCAACGAGTCGTAAGTTAGAAAGGAGATCCTATGCGAGTCATTATTCAAAAGGTATCACAAGGGCGAGTCGAAATCGCAGGTCAAGTGGTCGGCTCCATCAATCAAGGATTTGTATTATTGGTGGGAGTTTGCCAAGAGGATAGTGAAGAGGATGTTCAGTATCTGGCTCGAAAGATTTCAAAAATGAGGATTTTCGAAGATAAAGACGGTAAGACTAATTTAGATTTAGCAGCTGTGGAAGGACAAATATTGTCGATCAGTCAATTTACCTTGTACGCTAACACAAAAAAAGGCAATCGACCTAGTTTTACGCGGGCCGGAAACCCAGAGTTAGCAGAGTCATTATATCTCAAGCTTAACCAATCATTAAGAGATTTAGGTTTTGATGTTGAAGAAGGTAAATTTGGAGCAGATATGCAGGTTTATCTAGTCAATGATGGTCCGATGACCATTATCCTTGACTCACAAAATAAAGATTTATAATAAATAAGCGACTGAAGTCCTAATAAAGGACCCAGTCGCTTATTTTATTAATTTTCTAATTTCTCAGAAAAATAATCCTCAAGACCAGCAATGATTTGGTCTGTCATGGCGTCGTGGTAATCGACTGACCGGATTTGTTCTAAGTCTTCTTGATTAGACATGTAACCTAATTCCAACAAGATAGACGGGCGTGTATTTTCTCTGAGTACATAATAGTTTCCAAAATTTATTCCATTGTTTGGCAGATTTAATTCTTTGAGCCGGTTATTAACTGCTCGTGCTAGGGGTTCATCAGCTTCATGGAAATAATAAGTGGTTGTCCCGTGCCAATCAGCTACAGGTGAGGCATCAAAGTGCATACTGATAAAGATATCGGCTTGAGCTTCTTGGCTGGTTCCTGTTATATCCGGGAAGTCTACCAAGCGGTCTTCTTGTCTTGTCATTACGACTTGGGCCCCTAATTTTTCAAGTTTTTCTTTTAACATGAGGCCACTCTTAAGCGCGACTTCTTTCTCGTAAGTCTGTCCATCATCACTTATGGCTCCGGGATCACTCCCTCCATGACCTGGATCAATGACAATAGTTGCTTCTGCAATTGATTTGGCGTCCGTTGAGCCAATATGATTATTCGAAGCATTACCAAAAGCAGCAATCCGAGATTCCAGGTATCCAATATTACCGTTCTCATCTTCAACCTTGTAGAACTCTTCGCCACTAGCAGAATCATAACTCTCAATAAATTTAAATCGTTGCATCAAATGAGGAGAATAAATAATTTCTGAATTAATATCAGGTTGGCTTAAGAAGGCTTGGTTGGATTGACGAACAATAACCAAGTGACTCAGGTCGGTCTGGGGTTCAGTTTGATTTTCAGGCTTTTCACGTTTGACTTGAGACTGGTCCATCAACTCTACTTCTTGTAATTGGACGTAACCGATTTGGTCTTTGTAATCGACTTGAATCCAGCCACCTGCTTCAAAGTTGGCTATTAATTCGGTATTAGTTGGTATAACAGCTAGGCGGTCACTTTGACTATCGGCTTCTTTATGTAAAGTCGTCTCACCTTTTGTAATGAGGGCGAGATTTTGATCGGTTTGAATCTCCGGATGGTCAATTAGCCATTGAGGCACCCAGCCTTTGTGGCTTTTGGTTTGAATTTTAAGCCAATGGTCTTGTTGATCTATCAAGTAAATCTCTTGGCCTTCTGATAGGTCTTCAATTTTTTGAGCATTGGTAGCTGGCTTACTTCTTAGTACTAAGCCGGGTCGACTAATCGTAATGCTCGAGTTAGAGGTCATAACCTTTAGGGTTATGCAAGAGAATAATAGAATCGTTAAGGTCAAAATCGGAGGAAAGAATTTCTGTGTAAAGATTTTGGATAGAATGGATTTAACTTGACTAATGCTAATCACTCCTTGTCTAAATAGATAGCCTATAATTAATAGAAAGGGGAGTGGATAATAATAGGCGGTTGCTTGGATACTAAGTATAATATACATAGTATATTGTAACTTAATCTTAATTAAATAGATAGCCTAAAAATCGCCCTAGCTTGGCTTTCATTCTTGACAATCAGGGGTAAAATCGGTAAATTAATAAAGAATAATATCAATGAAGTAGCTAAGTAGTCTCAATGACAGAGAATAACCGTTTGCTGAGAGGTTATAGGAGATGAAGACACTATGGAGATGAATAAGCAAAACTTATTCCGCTATTCGGCGTTATCGATTAAGGTAGTATTTTTACTATGAAAATAGGTGGTACCACGCGACAGCGTCCTATGGCGATTTTGCCGTAGGATTTTTTATTTTAATAGAGGAGGATTCGTGTGATTCAAAAAATGAAAGGGACGGAAGATATTCTTCCTGGACAGTCCTATCGTTGGCAGTATGTTGAAGACTTGGCTCGTGATTTGTTTGATAGTTACCAATTCCATGAAATTCGAACACCCATGTTTGAAGCTTATGAATTATTTGCCCGTTCGGTCGGTGATACGAGTGATATTGTATCCAAGGAAATGTATGATTTCTATGACAAGGGCGATCGGCATTTAGCGCTTAGACCGGAAGGAACAGCTCCTGTCGTTCGTGCTTATGTTGAGCATAAGTTATTTGGCCCAGAATACCTTAAACCTTATAAAGTATATTATATGGGCCCCATGTTTCGCTATGAAAGACCCCAAGCTGGCCGTCAACGTCAATTTCATCAATTGGGTGTTGAAGTATTCGAAAGTTCTAACCCAGCAACAGATGTTGAGGCAATCGCTTTAGCCTGGGACTTTTTCCAAGAATTAGGCGTTAGAAACCTAAAGATTTACATCAATTCTCTGGGTAAAAATGAGGAGCGAGCTCAGTATCGACAAGCTCTAATTGATTACTTTACACCACTGAAGGAACAATTAAGTCCCGATTCACAAAATCGTTTATCGGCCAATCCGATGCGGATTATTGATAGTAAAGATCCTAAAGATCAAGAGTTAGCTATTAATGCGCCTAAAATCTTAGATTATTTAGGAGAAGAAAGTAAAGCTCATTTTCAAGCGGTTCAAGATTACTTGCAAGCCTTAGAGATTCCCTTCCAAGTAGATCCAACCATTGTACGTGGACTTGATTATTATCAAGATACAATTTTTGAGATTATTGTTGAAGATGATTCGATTGGTGCTCAATCAACCGTTTGTGGTGGGGGACGTTACGATGGATTATCTAAGCAATTAGGTGGCCCAGCGTCTCCTGGATTTGGATTTGCCATTGGTATGGAAAGACTGTTACTTTTATTGGATCAACAGTCAGTTGAAATCCCAGAACCGGATCCTTTAGATTTATATGTCTTGGGACTGGGTGATGAAGTTAATTTAGTGAGTCTACAATTGGTTCAAGCAGCCAGAGGCGAAGGTTACTCGGCTGAACGTGATTATCTGGGTCGTAGCTTGAAATCTCAGTACAAGACCGTTGACCGCTTGAATGCGGTATTAGTTGCTACAGTGGGAAGCAATGAATTAGAGTCAGGACAATTAACCATTAAAAATCAAAAAACAGGGAAGACTTTTGATGTTCAGTTATCAGATTTACTTTCAGATTTTGCCAGCTATTATCGCAAGTTTACCCAAGACACTTCCGTGATTGATGAATTTTTTAAAGGAGGCTATTAATTATTATGAAGAAGAGAAGCCAGTATGCAGGTTTAGTAAGTCAAGTTAACGTCGGCCAAGTGATAACCCTTAAAGGTTGGGTTCAAAGACGTCGGGACTTAGGTGGAGTTATTTTTATCGATCTTAGAGATCGCGAAGGTATCTGTCAAGTTGTCTTTAACGCTGAAAACCTTTCAGATGAAGACTTTCAAGCAGCTGACCACTTAAGAAGTGAATATGTGGTTGAAGTAACGGGGGAATTAATTGAACGTTCTAGCGATCAAGTAAACCCGAACTTGAAGACAGGACAGTTTGAGTTAATGGCTCAAGAATTAAATGTTCTAGCCAAGAGTAAAACGCCACCTTTCTATATTGAAGACGCTATTGAAACAGACGAGGAAGTTCGCTTACGCCACCGCTTCTTGGACCTACGTCGTCCAGAAATGCTGGCTAATATTCGCTTGCGTCATGATGTGGTTCAAGCTATTCGCTCTTATTTGAATCGTTTGGATTTTATTGATGTGGAAACCCCTTATCTAACAAAATCTACTCCTGAAGGAGCCAGAGACTATCTAGTTCCAACCCGTAGAGAAGCGGGAGCCTTCTATGCCTTGCCACAATCACCTCAATTGTTTAAGCAATTATTGATGGGTGCCGGTATTGATCGGTATTATCAAATTGTTCGTTGTTTTAGAGATGAGGATCTAAGAGGGGATCGTCAACCTGAATTTACTCAAGTCGATTTAGAAACAAGTTTCTTGAGTCAAGAAGAAATTCAAGAGATTGTTGAAGGAATGTTGAAGGAAGTTGTCTTAACTACTCGAGGCGAAAAGATTGAACAAGCCTTTCCTACTATTACTTATCAAGAAGCAATGGACCAATACGGAACTGACAAACCAGATATTCGTTTTGGCTTGAAGTTGAAGGATGTATCTGATGTCGTAGTTAAGTCTGATTTCACGGTATTTAAGGGAGCAGTCGAAAGAGGTGGCCAAGTTAAGGCCATTAATTTAAAGGGACTGGCTGATAGTTATACGCGTAAGACTGCAGATGATTTGATTTCTGTTGTTAAACCTTATGGGGCCAAAGGTCTAGCGTGGGCTAAAGTGACTGAAGAAGGCTTTACAGGACCTATTGCTAAGTTCTTTAATATCGATGGCTTGTATGACGAGATGGTTGAGGCTTTAGATGCAGAGCTTGGAGATATTATCTTCTTTATGGCTGATTCAGCCAGCGTGGTTGCTAATTCTTTGGCCGAACTTCGTAATTATTTTGGTAAAGTTCATGACTTATATGACCCTAAAGAACTGGCCTTTGTCTGGGTAACGGATTGGCCACTGCTAGAATATGATGAAGATGCCAAGCGTTATGTAGCTATGCACCATCCATTCACCTCACCACAAAATGACCAAGTAGCTGAACTCAAAGAAAATCCAGGTCAAGCTCTAGCTAATGCCTACGATGTTGTCTTAAACGGCTATGAAATTGGTGGCGGATCCATCCGTATCCATACGCGTGAAATGCAAGAGCAAATGTTCGAACTACTTGGATTTACACCTGCTGAAGCAGAAAGTCAATTTGGCTTCTTGTTAGAAGCCTTTGACTATGGATTCCCTCCTCATGGAGGTCTGGCACTTGGACTTGATCGCTTGGTTATGATCCTTGCTGGTCAACCAAATATCCGTGAAGTCATCGCCTTCCCTAAATCTGGCCGTGGAATTGATTTAATGACTAATGCACCTGACCGAGTGGACCGCTCACAATTAAAAGAATTAAATCTTGTGGTCAAAGCACCTAAAAAGGACTAGGTTACTGTCAATGTATATCGGATCTCATGTATCTTTTAAGGGTGAAGAGATGTTGCTAGGAGCGGCTAAGCAAGCGGCTTCCTACGGGGCGAATGTCTTCATGGTCTATACCGGGGCTCCTCAAAATACTCAGCGTAAATCCATTGATTCTTTTAGAATTCGTGAAGGGCATGAATATATGAGAGCTACTGGCATTGAAACTTTAACCGTTCATGCGCCATATATTGTTAACTTAGCTAATACAACCAAGCCAGGCTATCATGACTTTGCAATTGAATTCTTGCAAGAAGAGTTGAGACGCGCTCATGCTCTTGGAGCGAGTCAAGTGACCCTTCACCCAGGCGCTCATGTGGGAGCAGGTGTTCAAAAGGGCTTAGACCAACTTATTCATGGTCTAAATGAGGTCATTGACCCTAGTCTACCGGTTCAAATTGCCCTTGAGACTATGGCAGGCAAGGGGACAGAGCTGGGAAGAAATTTTGAGGAATTGGCTGAAATTATTGCCGGTGTCACTCATAATGAGAAGCTGTCAGTAACCTTTGATACTTGTCACGTTTATGATGCTGGCTATGATATCAAAAATCAGCTGGATCAAGTTCTACAAGAGTTTGATCGCGTCATTGGGCTTGATCGCATTCAAGTGATTCATATTAATGATAGCAAGAATCCCATCGCTAGCCATAAAGATCGCCATGCCAATATCGGTTATGGTCACTTAGGTTTTGACTGTTTAAATCAAATCGTTCATCTAAGCGAATTTAAGGAAATACCGAAAATCTTAGAAACACCATGGTTGACCCTAGAGCCAGGTTCTAAGAAGAAAGTCGCTCCCTATAAAGAAGAAATCGATATGTTTAAAAAATCGCAATTCGATCCTGAATTATTTCCGGTAAATACAATTGATTAATAGATTTACCCCTTTCTAATGGTCAAATTAGAAAGGGGTAAAATATTACCTAATATTTACGTAAAGTTTACACAAAATTTACAATAATCGTTTATAATAAGAGTGTATAAAATATAAGGAGGAATTCGCATATGAATTTCAAGAAATTTTTTACTGGCAGTTTGGCTGCTCTAGCGGGTTTGAGTCTCTTAACAACACCCCTTGTTAATGCTCAAGAAAAAACTCAAGTGGATGAACTAAAAGTACAATTTGTACCATCCAGAGATCCTCAAGAGATCTTGACTGAAACTGAACCTTTAGCAGATTTACTAACTCAAGAGTTAGCCAATCTAGGTTACGAAGTTGGCAAAGTGGATATTTCAGTTGGAACAAACTATGAAGCGACCGGTGAAGCCTTAGCAGCTGGAACTGTTGATATCGGTTTTATTCCAGGTGGGACTTATGTTCTTTATGATGACGGGGCTGAAGTTATCTTAACTGCTACCCGTGACGGTCTATCCATTGATTCTGAAGATCCTAAGGAATGGAATGAAAACAAGCCTACTGAGCAGACGGAAGATCAAGTAACTTACTACCGTGGTTTAATTCTAGCCGGTCCATCCGAAAAAGGACGCGAATTAGCGGACAAAATTAATAAGGGTGAACAATTGACTTGGGATGACATCAACTCAGCTAACTGGTCTGTAATGGGGACCTCTTCACCAGCTGGTTATATTTATCCTTCATTATGGATGCGTGAAAATTTTGATGGTAAGACCTTATCTGATCTACAAAAAGCTGTCCAATCTGATTCATATGCTTCAGCCTTTGCTCGTTTAGCTTCTGGTCAAGTAGATGTTCTAGTGACATTTGCTGATGCTCGTATTGATTACGCTGATCAATGGCAAGGGGAATTCGGTGGTAAGAATGATATTTGGACGGATGTAGATGTCATTGGTGTTACTAAGGGAATGATGAATGACACTATTTCAGTATCGAAGAATTCTAAGACGCTAACGCCTGAATTAGTTGAAGCTATTCAACAAGCCATGATTAACATCGGTAATACCCCAGAAGGTAAGGAAGTTATTGATGTATACACTCATAAAGGCTATGTGGAAGCAAACCCAGAAGATTATGATGTCGAAAGGGAAGCTCAAAAATTACTTCGTGAAATGAACTAAAATCAGTCAATAGAATAGATTAAATATTAGGACCGTTGAATTAATGCGGTCCTTTTATTTAGAATTGAAGAGGAGAAAATTATGATTGAATTCAAGAATGTCGATAAAGTTTATCCTGGTGGCTATAAAGGGCTTTCCAATGTCAATTTAACGATTGAAGATGGTGAATTTTTGGCTATTATTGGTCGATCTGGGGCAGGTAAGTCTACTTTATTGCGTACGATTAATAAGATGCACCCAATCACTAGTGGGTCCTTAATTGTTAATGGTCAAGATGTGTCGAGTTTAGAAGGCGATTCATTAAGAAGTTTCCGTCAAGATGTTAGTATGATTTTTCAGCATTTTAATCTAGTCGAGAAAATAACTGCCCAGCAAAATGTTCTGACTTCATTTGTACCTAAGTTAAATAGTTGGCAACAAATTTTAGGGATTTATAGCGATGAAATGAAGGTTAAGTCTTTAGAAGCTTTGGATAGTGTAGATATTCTTGATAAAGCATACACACGAGTGGATCAGCTATCGGGGGGACAAAAGCAGCGGGTGGCCTTAGCTAGAACTATCGTTCAAAATCCAAGTATTATCTTAGCGGATGAACCGATTGCTTCCCTAGACCCTATTACTTCTAAACAAGTAATGGAGTATTTCAGACAACTCAATCAAAGAGACGGTATCACGATACTCTTAAATATTCACGATGTGGATATTGCCTTAGAATATGCTACCAGAGTCATCGGAATCAAAAAAGGGGAAGTTGTCTTTGAAGGGCACCCTGATCAAGTAGACCGAGCCGTCTTGGATTTAATCTACGATGGTAATCCTGATGAAATAATTGTGGATTAGGGGGATAATCATGAATCTATTTGATAAAATTTTCAAGCCACATAAACATACCTTAGCTAATGGTAAGGTTGTGCTTGAGAAAAAATCGAGAACTCCGCTAATTCTTATTGTATTACTAATTGCACTTGTAGTTTCCTTGAATGTCACTGACTTTTCGCTACAACAAATTATGGAAAATGGACGTAACATTTTAAATATTATTAAGGATATATTTAAGCCTAATTGGGGATACTTACCAGAAGTAGTTAAACCCTTGCTTGATACTATCAAGATGTCATTATTTGGCTCATTTTTAGGGGCCATGTTTGCTCTACCTGCTGCCTTCTTAGCCGCTTCCAATATGGTGGACAATAATGTTATCAATTGGTTAGTCAAATTACTCTTTACTTTTATTCGTACGATTCCTACTCTAGTGTCCGCACTAATCGCTACTTACATTTTTGGTTTGGGGACTTTAGCCGGTACGGTTGCTATCTTTTTATTCTCTTTCTCTTATGTAGGGAAAATTATGTATGAGGCGATTGAAACCGTGGACATGGGAGCTCATGAGGCAATGATTTCTATGGGCTTCACTCCATTCCAAGCCTTTTTTAGAGGTATTATTCCACAAATTATGCCTACCTATATTTCAACGAGCCTCTTTAACTTTGAAGGTAATGTCCGTTATGCCTCTATCCTCGGTTATGTAGGAGCAGGGGGACTGGGCCTTATTATCAATGAAAATATTGGCTGGCGTGATTATAATCGTGTGGGGACGATTTTATTTGCTCTCTTAATTACTGTATTTATCATTGAACAAATCAGCCGTTGGGCTAGACGTCGCTTAAGTTAGGAGGATGAGTATGTCTAAGGATAGAATTAAAAAGGTATTTGATGAAGAGCCTAACTATCGCCTCATTCAAACGATTGTGACGGTTTTAGTGATTGTTGGCTTGATTTGGTCTTCTTCTGTCGTTGATTTAAGTAACTATAATGGTGATGGTTGGCAAGTGGCCTTATCGATTGTAAAAGGGTTGTTTACACCTGATATGGAGATGCTGACGGATTTTAGTGATGGAGGTTTATGGTATCTCTTGTTTGAGACCGTTTGTATCGCTTTTATTGGTACAATTATTGGTGGTTTATTAGCTTTACCGCTAGCCTTCCTCGCTTCTTCTAATATAGTCCCGTCATGGTTAGCTTTTTTGGTTAATTTCCTAATTATGATGCTTAGAACGATGCCAGCTATTGTCTATGGATTGATGTTTATCCGAGTAACCGGGCCAGGGCCTGCTGCTGGGGTTTTAACTATGACCTTTACTTCAATTGGTATGTTGACTAAGCTATTTTCAGAAGCCATTGCTAATATCGATGGATCGGTGTTGGAAGCTTTTGAATCAATGGGGACGACAGTCTGGCAAAAAATTCGTTTTGGTGTCGTTCCTCAACTCTCAGCTAGCTTCTTATCTACATTGATTTATCGATTTGATATGAATATTCGAGATGCTACGACTTTAGGTTTAGTGGGAGCGGGGGGTATTGGAGCGCCACTTATGTTTGCGATTAACTCCTACCGATGGAATCAAGTTGGAGCTATCTTGCTTGGCTTGATTCTACTAGTCTTAATCGTTGAGACCTTCTCAACCAGAATGCGTCGCCGATTAGCCTACGGTGAATAATCTTTAGTCGTTCTCTTTAAACGCTGATCTGATTCATCTTTCAGATCAGCGTTTTCTTGTTTAGCAGACTAGATATACTTTTTAGTTTATCTAGCCGATTTCCTATGTTAAAATTGTATTAATTAACATACAATATTAAATTTGGAGGAAATAACATGATTACAATTCAACTAAATCTCATTCAAACAATGGGAGTCGCCGTATTAACTATATTATTTGGCAGGTGGTTGGGCCGTAAATTTCCAATTTTGGAAGCTTATTCTTTACCTGCAGCAATTACCGGAGGCTTGTTTTTTGCAGTAATTAACATGTTTTTACGATTATTTAATCTAGTCAACTTTGAGTTAGATACATCATTGTCTTCATTTTTTATGGTAATTTATTTTACAACTATCGGATTTGATGCCAGCTTTCAAGCCCTGTTAAAATCCAAAAATATTGTCATTAAATTTTTGCTTATTTCAGTTATTGCTATTATTGTTCAAAATATTTTAGCAGTTTCATTAGGGAGTCTTGTGGGTATCGAGCCTTTAATTGCCTTACTACTCGGGTCACCATCAATGGTAGGTGGGCCAGGAACGGCAGCAGCTGTTTCGCCAACTATCGCTGATTTAGGCTTATCAAGTGCGACATCTGTGGGTGTTATTGCAGCTACAATGGGCATCATAATGGGGAGTGTTTCTGGAGGGCCTATTGGTTCAAGTTTAGTTCAACGATACCAACTTTCTTCCACAGATTTAGATGCTAGCGCCCAAAGAGTCGAAAAAATCAAAATTCACGAGGAAGTAGATTACTTAACAACTGATCGCGTAGCCAAAATGATTTATTTGACATTTATTTGTATGTTTCTAGGAACTTACTTAACTGAATTGATTAATTGGGGACTAGGCTTTATTGCTTCTGGAATGAGCTTTCCGGTTTATATTGGTCCGATGATCATTGCTTCGATTGTAAGAAATATTTCAGATAACCGCGAGCACGCTATTGTTGATAAACCTGCTATTAATGTTGGTTCAACTTTGGCCTTGAACTTATTTTTATCCTTAACCATGGTTAGTTTGGAACTTTGGACCGTTCTTGAAATCGCGCTACCAATGCTTCTTGTCCTCTTAGCTGAGATGGTCCTGACCTTGCTTTTTGCTTGGTTTATTGTCTACCGTCTGATGGGGAAAAATTACGATGCTGCGGTCATGACAGCTGGATTTGCAGGATTTGGAATGGGATCCTCTTCTAATGCGATGGCCTGTATGACATCAATTACCGATGAATATGGTCCTAGCCCCTTGGCTTTTCTAGCAGTTTCTATTGTAGGAGCACTCTTTATTGATTTCTTTAATATTTTTATTATCTTTGCTTTTATTCATGTTTTGTCTTGATTATTGAACAAGTATATCTGATAGAAAATAGCACCTCTCAAACTGAGAGATGCTATTTTTTTCAAGTGATTATTTTTTAGAATCTGTATCCTTCTTCTGATCATCTTTATCTTTAGAGACTTGGTGATAGAGAGAATTTTCTTTTTCATCTTCTACTAACTTCTGATACATATCATCTTCATCGTCTTCCATTTTCGTCAAAAGATGAACAATGAAGTAGGTATGGCTCCGGAAGCTATAGATTAGGATGACAATGGTAGTAGTAGCGATGGTTACAAAGCCAAAGTGAAGGCTTGGGATTAGCCAAGTGACAATTTGTGCCAAGATAATTGGAACAAATGAGGTAACAACAGCAATTTTAATACGTTGCTTGAAATTCATAGGTTTGGACAGGCGTCGATTAAATACGATAAAGATTAGACTTGAAAGAATAAGAATTTGCAACCAATAAATTATAAAACAAGTCACAAAAATCATGATAAAACCATAGATCTTAAGCAGGTCGGTTTGGTTTGCCATCACATTTAAAGCTGTGACTAGGGCTTGATTATTCTTAAATAATTCCTGATAAATAGGAATTTGATTAATGATACCACCCGTAATAAAGTAGGCATTATTTTTAAAAAGTAAGAGGGTAAACATTTTGTCCGCTTCAATTAATTGCTTACGTTGGCTTGAAATAGGGATTGAGCGGCCATCCTCTTGACTTTCAATGCTTGAGTCAATAATTAATTGGAAGGTGGGAGAAGAATAATAAAGACTCTTATTCCCTTCAGCTAGTTTCAACTCACCCTCCTGGTAAGAAAAGTCAGGAATATACTCTTGCACATGCTGGCTGTCTTGGTTTAGTTGGCTAATGATAGGCACTAATTGTTTGTAACTTGTAGTAGTCATAAATAGCGTAGCAATCAAGGATAGGAGAATCAAAGACCAACCCTTGATGCGAACAGACTCTACGTAATAGCGAGGCTTTAGTAAAGCCTGGGTCAATAAGTTATAGAGAAACTTCATTTTATCATCCTTTAATTATATGCGTAGAATTATAGTAACTAATTCTGGAATGTTTTGCAACGCTTCTTCTCATAAAGAGCATTGAGCCCGACTAATACGAAACCAGCAAGGGAAGTTAGACCACCATAAATGACTGCTTTTGGTCGGTAGCTTAATTCGACACGGTGGAATCCCTTGTTTACGGGGATAGCCATCAGAGTATCATCCAAAACGGGTAGGGGTTCGACCGCTTGGCCATCCAATTGAATTTGCCAACTTTCGTCATAGGGAATGGTCATCAGCAAATAGCCTTGGTCTTGATTCGTTTGAATAGAACCACTGATATGGGTGTTAGAAAAGTGGTCTACTTTAAATAATTGATCTTTTTTTTCTGCAATCATCTGCTGGTACCGCTCTTCGTCAAATGAATAAAGATGGACTAGATTGGCTTTTAATTCGTCTTCTTTTAAGCTGAAACTAAAGGCATGCTGGCCCATTTGGTGATAACTTGCATTGGTAAGCTGGCGTTTTCTAAAGGTTCCATAGAAATTATATTTGGAGCCATCAAGTTTAAGCTCGACATTTTTACCACTAAACTGACTAGGTAAGGTGAAGTAATAAGGTCGATCGGTCGTAGTAAAGTTAAGGGTGACTTTTGCTTCCTGATCATCTCCTGCTAAGTTAGCGTAGGTGTAATAGTCTCCGTCGCCCTGATCAGTTACTTCTACATGGTCATATTCAACAGAATCAAAACTTTGCTTTTGGAAGTAGGGTTGTCCGCTACCATTGTAGTCAATCAATCTTAAGAGTAATTCCTGGTTTTGAATCGGGAGATTCTCTTGAAACTGACTTGATTCAAGTACGATATCTGGGCTAACTTCCATAACCAGGCCTAGTCTGTCAATATTTTCTCTGATTAAATAACGATCAGCTTCTTGAATAATCGGATAGGCTTCATTATCTAAATCTGTTGCTTCTTGATAGAGTTGATACTGGTCATCATTGGTATAATATGAAGCGTTGGCGGTTTTGTCAATGAGGTAACGAACATTAAACAAATCATCTGTGAATAAAGTTCCATTAGTATAGACAGCAAATCCGGTGCCATCAGGTAGGCCTAAATGACCATAAAGACGTGGGACGTGAGCTTCTATGGTTGAACCAAAGTGGTCAAGTCCACTGTAATGACTATACATGGCTTCATTTTTTGTACGCATAAAGGTCTTGTTGATGCGGTAAAAGTCAGATTCGTCATGTCGCAAGCCTGTGACTGCCTGATCCAATAACTGAGTGTAGTCTCTGAACTTGGATTGGTCGACATAAGACATTTCATTTAATATAAAAGCAGCATTTCCAGCTAGATCTACGCTGACCAATAGGAGCAATAAGCCTTCCTTCCATCTAATAGATGGGCTGGGGGCTTGTAAGATAATTAGACCAGTAATAAAGAATACTAGTGTAATTAAAATCTTTACCGGCTCTAGGAAGCTATAGGCATTGATCCATAAGTAAAAAATACAAACACCACTAAACGAAAGCAAGATTGCCAATAATTTCTTAATATTATAGGATTGTGGTCGCTTCACATAAGATTGAATCGCTAGAACAACCATAAAAAAGCTGGTTGTAAATGAAAATCTAAAATGATACCAAATGGGAAATTGCCCCCCATGCCAGATTCGGTCAACAATTCGGTACCGGAAAGAGATAAAAAAGGCTAGAAAAATTAAACCAGCAATGATCTTGTCGGACCATTTGATTTTGCGATTTAAAAAATAAATGCCAAGCAAGACAAGGACTAGGGCTCCAACATAGAGATTGGGAGAACCTGATGACATTTCATCGAAATTAAAGGCTCCAATAAACATCTTGGATAGAACGTCTTGGATACCATGGGCGGTTTCTAGGTTAAACTCCCATTTTAAATTGGCTCCCTTATTCTTAGTGATCGAGTAAAGGGTAGGGATTAAAACGACAGCAGCGGATAAAACAGCTAATAGGGAGTTTTTGATAAAAATTAAGTACTGACCTAAGCTTTGCTTCCAGTTCCATTTGACTTGGTTTTCACTAATCAGGTAAATGGCATACATGGCTAGGAAGAGACATATCATATAGCCAATATAATAGTTAGAAACTAGCATTAGGGCAAGACTAGTAATATAAAGCCCACTCTTACCTTGCTGGAGTGATCGGTCTAAGCCCAAAGCAATAAGCGGAAGTAGGACCAAACCGTCTAACCACATAATGTTCAGGACAAAGACAACCATATAACTCATCAAGGCATAGCTTAAAGAAAAAACAGTATCCATTGGAAATTGTAATTGATATTTATGGCGAGCAAAATATTGAAAACTCAAACCTGTAGCAATAATTTTTAAGTAGGTAAGCAAGGTGACAGCCATATCGAAATTGCTTTCATTAAAGAAGAGTAGAATGAGATTAAAAGGGCTCATTAAATAATAAGCCCAAAGGCCCAACATCTCACCCCCAATGGCCTTTTGAAAGCTATATAAAAACATGGTAGGGTCCTTGGTTAAAGTTTCTTTAAATAAACTAAAAAAATCAATATATTGTTGGCCTAAGTCAACCGTTAATAATGTTTCATGGCCAAAGGGTATAAATTTGCAGAAGATGGCTATTCCCATTAAAATGAGGGAAAGTAAGGCAAAATTTATAAAGTATGGTTTCAATTTGTAAAACATATTTTCACCTCTCTATTTTCACTGTCAACTATCATAGCAAAAAAAGCAGTCAAGTTCACTAAAGCATCATTAAATGAATCTTGATTTTTTTGTGAAAGGAAGGATTATTTGCTATAATTAATTGGATCTTTTGATATACTAGGTTAGATGTCACTAAAAGTGTGACTAGACTAATAGAAACGAGTGAGAGAATGCCAAGATATAAAATCAAAAAAAATAAAAATCAATCGCATATCCCTAAACGATTAAACTTGCTATTTTTTGTTGCCTTCTTGCTGTTTGGCGCTCTTTTTGTTCGTTTAGGATATCTCCAATTATATAACGGGGCTGCTTTTTCTAAGATGGTGGAAAGAACGGAATCGACCGTGTCGACCGGCTCTGTACCTAGAGGAATGATCTATGACAGTAAAGGGCGGATCATGGTAGGTAATCAGCCGGAATTGGCGATTCTATTTACCCGGGACCGGGATTCTCAAGTCTCTTCTCAAGATCTAATTAAGACAGCTACAGAGTTGGCTTCCTTGATTGAAGTGCCTATCTCTCAATTAACTGAACGGGAGATGAAAGATTACTTTTTAGTGAAGAATGAGGATCTAGTGAATAGCCGACTTAGTAAAGACGAAAAGCAACTACCTGGACCGGAACTCTATCAAGTTCAATTGGATCATATTTATTCTCAAGATTTAAACTTTTCAGATGCTGAGAAAAAGATTATTGTCTTGTTTAACCGGATGAATGGTGCCTATGCCTTGTCAACGGTTACGGTTAAGAACCAGAACGTAACTCAAGAGGAAGTGGCTAGGGTGAGTGAACAGCTGGGGAATTTACCAGGGATCACAATTGGTACTGACTGGCAACGAACTTACCCTGAAGGACAAATGTTACGATCCATATTTGGTCAGGTTTCTTCCGAACAGCTCGGCTTACCTAGTGAACAAGCCAAGACCTACTTAGGGCGTGGTTATGCTATGAATGATCGGGTCGGAATTTCTTATCTAGAGCAAGAATATGAGGATGCTTTGAGAGGAACTAAGGCTGAATACAATATTGTTACCAATTCTGCTGATGATATCTTATCAAATGAAGTTATTTATGAGGGGCGCAAGGGTGACAATTTGGTCATGACTATTGACCGCGATTTTCAAAAGAAGATTGAGGAAATAGCTGAAGATGAGTTAAAAAACATGACCAACCGTGGCCTCAATGACCGAGTCTACATCACGGCTATTAATCCTAAAAATGGGGATGTATTAGGTGTAGCTGGTAAACGATTTGAATACGATGAAAAAACCGACTCCTATAATTATGACAAAATCGTTGATGATGCCTTAGGTGCAATTAATACAAGTTATGGTATGGGATCTTCAGTGAAGCCCGCCATGGTTTCCATGGGCTACCAAGAAGGTGTGATTAGCTTAGATAATAATCGCATTATCGATGAGCCATTGAAATTCCAAGCCTCTCAGGAGAAGTCCTCTGTATTCAACCGATCCGGACGGATGGAGATTGATGATATTGAAGCTTTACAAAAGTCTTCAAACATTTATATGATCAAGCTAGCGATGCGTATTGGGGGACAAACCGAGTATGAACGTGATGGTGGCTTGACGATTAAAGCCTCAACGATCGATATTTTGAGAGGTCACTTTGCTGAGTACGGACTAGGAACCAAGACAGGAATTGACCTTCCGAATGAATCGGAAGGATTCAGCCCAGATAGCGACCAGTTAGTTTCTGCCTTAGACTTGTCCTATGGTCAGTTTGACCTTTACACGCCGCTTCAAATGGCGCAATATGTCTCAACTATTGCTAATGGGGGTATTCGTTACTCACCAAGACTAGTTAAACAAATTCGAGGTACTGATGCCAATGGTCACTTAGGGGATGTTCTAGAAGATATTGAACCGAAAGTGATGAACGTTATCCCGATTGATGCGGCAGCTATGAAACGGATTCAAGATGGGATGTATCAAGTATCACATACCAATGACGGAACGGCCAGATACTATTTCCAAAATTATCCGCTCCATGTCGGATCTAAAACTGGTACGACCGAGGCCTTCTATGCTGGTCCAATCAAGTACGCTGCTAATCAACCGGTAACTAATGCGACTTATGTAGGGTATGCACCTTTTGAGAACCCTGAAATTGCGATTAGTGTTATTGTTCCTTACCTTGAAGAAGCGTCTTGGGGACGTGAATCAACCCGAATTGCTCACCGAGTGATGAATGCTTACTTTGGTTCTAAGAGTGATACGAAAGCTCAAATTGAATCTTATCTATCCACTTTCCAAGAACCCGCTTCGTAATAAAAATATAACTCCCAGCTTAGGAAACCGACAATCAATGATGACTGGATTGGATTGCTAAGCAGGGAGTTTTTACTTTAAAAATTCTTATAACTTCCGACAGTTTTGAAGTGTTACAAATAATTTCCTAAAAAAGCCGCACATTTTGTTAGCAATCAGGGACGGGGCAAATCCCTTCAATGGGATCTGCCGTAGTCCACTAAAACAAAATGTACGACTTTTTGATTTAATTATTAAGCTATGTATTTGATCTGTTTAAATAGATAAATTAATAGTAATAATAGGCACCATTAGTAATAATAGAAGCTATGTCATGGATACTCATATCAGAGTTTAATTCGTAGGTTCCAGTTTGAATAGCTGCATCGAGTCCCCATTCATCGATTAAGGCTTGGAATTCACTTGCAGAATTGATGAAGCCTTCAGCTTCTAATTGACTAGCAATTTCTGAAGAGGTTTGTCCACTGACCACTTCAAAGCTACCATCAAGTTCAGGTTGAGCTTGGGCAGGTTCACCTGCGTTTTCCGGTGTTTCTTCAGTATTGCTCTCATCGTTAGGGTTAGCATTAGACGCTAGACTCGCCGTTGAACTTGATTGAGCGGTAGTTGAACTAGAAGATTGCTCACTTAAACTACGTTTAGCTTCCTGATTAGCAGATTGTGCCTCTTGAAGAGAAGCATTCTCATCTTTAAGCGAGATAATTTCTTTTTCCTGGGAAGCTAATTGCGATTCGGCGTTAGAGTTAGAAACGAGTTGATTGACTTTTGTTCCCATCGGAGAGTTTCCTTGGGCAAAGATAGCAAATGCGCCAGTCAAAATTGCAGCAATTAGGAAGCCGATACCTAAGGAACGTAATGATTGTCTATTCATTCGACACTTCCTTTCAAATTAACGATTTTCAATGTAGTCATCGACCACTTTTTGGATGGTCAAGGTATTTAAGTTAACCGACTGACTAATTTCATGCATTGTATATCCTTGGGAATAATATTGAATAATCTGATCCCGGGCTTCAGCTGATACTGGTTCTAATACCATCTCAACTTCAGCAGGTTGGGCCACTAAGACATCTTGTCCTTCACCACTAGCAATGTATTGCTCTAAATCAGTTAGGCGTTGCTTAATAGTAAATAACTCTTCTGATTGTTGAGCTGTGTATTCATCAATTTGTTCTTCTACTTCATCTAGATCATTATCTGCAAAGAAGGATGCAATCATTAAAATGATAGCAATAACAACTAAAATAATGACTAAAATCCAAATATCCATAGGACACCTCTTTCTATTAGTAATCATTAACTATTTTAACAGATATAACATGCAATTCCAATATTAAAGCTGGATCAATTCGCTAAATTTCTGAGAATATTTTAAAAAAGACTGGTAAGTAAAAAGGCTATTTGCTATAATAATTTAGTATTCTTAATTTAAACGAAGAAAATATCTGACATTAGGAGGTTTGAACATGCGAGTAAATATTAACTTGGAATGTACTGAATGTGGTGAACGTAACTACCTGACAGTTAAGAATAGACGTAATAACCCAGACCGTCTTGAAAAGAAAAAATATTGCCCAAGAGAGCGCAAAGTAACTTTACACCGTGAAGTGAAAAAATAAGCTCATGATTTTAAGCTACCCAATATTGGGTAGCTTTTTTTGTCAATCATTGTCTTTGTTATTAAACGTGGTTATCATTAATTGAATATGATAGAATGTGTCTAGTATGGCAAAGGAGGCGCTTATGGAAAATAAAAAAGCAATTCGTTGCCGAGTTTTAGATCTTTTGCGTGATATACATCCTAGTCAGCGTCAAATATGGGAAGCTGACTTATCTGAGTATTTACTAAATTATGTGAAGCAAAATAAAATTCGAAAAATTGGCTTTTACTACGGCTTTCATCCTGAAATTGATACCTATCCAATGATGCAAAGGCTATTAGACTTAGGTTTAGAAATTTATTTGCCGCGTATTCAAGATGATAGGCAGATGACCTTCCACCTCTATCAAGGGGATAGCCATATTGAGATAGTTCAAAAACGAATTCGCCAACCCAAATCATCGTGTCCGATGATTGAGGGAGCTCAAATAGATTTATTGGTGGTGCCTGGTGTGGCTTTTGACTTGGAAGGCAATCGAATTGGTTTTGGTGGCGGCTATTATGATCGTTACCTTGCCCAAAACTCGGTAGCTACATTATCCCTGGTTCTGCCGGTACAAGTGTTTGAAGCCCCATCTTGGAGCCAAGACCGGTATGATTTGCCAGTTGACAAACTATTAATACATCGAGGGCAAATCGTTCATTGCAGGAGGGACCGTTTTGAAATCTAAAACTTATATCACTCATTTACTATTAGTTATCAACCTTGCTGTTTATTTCTTCATGCTTTTTAAATTTGGTACGACAGAAAATTCACTGGTCTTGATGAAGATGGGAGCGAATTTTGCCCCCTTAGTCTGGATAGAAGGTGAATGGTGGCGACTTATATCAGCAGCCTTTATTCATATTGGTATCACTCACTTGCTGATGAATATGATTTCTCTTTATTTTATTGGTCAAGATTTAGAAAAGATTATCGGACCTTGGCGATTTTTAATCCTTTATATGGTATCAGCCATTGGAGGAAACTTATTCTCGCTTGTTTTTTCATCCGGGGCTGTTTCAGCAGGGGCTTCTACAGCTATATTTGGGATGTTTGCAGCCTACATTGGCCTGGCTAAGATGAATAGCCACTTAGAATTTTTACAAGCACGCGCGACCAGCTATTCGGTCTTAATATTGATTAATTTTATCAATGGTTTTCTAAGTCCTGGGATTGACAATTGGGGGCATTTCGGCGGTGCCTTGTATGGCTTTATAGTTACGTTTGTATTGGGATCTAGTACCAGTGAAAAGTCGATCAGTAAGGTCTCAATCTTTGCGATGCTTTTGCTTGTTCTTATTTCCTTTGTAATACTGGGATACGGAAAAATGAGTTTTACTTATTAGGAGGAGTCATGAAAGATAAAATTATTGCCATTGATTTAGGTGGTACTACTGCTAAATTAGCGATTATTAGGGTAGACGGAGCGATTGAGCATGAGTGGATCGTTGATACCGATAAGTCTAATCAGGGTTCTTTGATTGTTCCCAATTTAATAGATTCAATTCGTTCAACCTTATCGAATTTAGATATTCATTCTCAAGATTTACTTGGTATTGGAATGGGATCGCCGGGAACAGTTTCGTCCCAAGATGAGACGGTTATTGGGGCCTATAATCTGAATTGGAAAAACCGACAAGAAGTTGGGGCTCAGTTTAGAGAAGCCTTTCAGCTACCATTTGCAATAGCTAATGATGCAGATGTCGCAGCCTTAGGAGAACAGTGGTTGGGAGCTGGTGATCGGGTTCAAGATCTGGTGATGGTTACACTAGGTACGGGTGTTGGCGGAGGCGTAATTGTTGATGGAAAGATCGTAGAAGGATCAAGTGGAGGTGCGGGAGAGATTGGTCATATCACTATCTTACCAGACAGCCCGATTACTTGTACTTGTGGGAAGGCAGGATGCTTGGAAGCCTTAGCCTCTTCAACTGGTCTAATCAATTTAGTCCACCATTATCAAGCATCTTATGAAGGTGAATCTGAATTCTGTCAGCTGGTGCGTGATAATCAGAAGTTTGAGGCTAAAGATGTATTTGAAGCGGCCAAGGCGGGAGATTACTTTGCTATGGAAATGGTTGATTTCTATAGCTATTATTTAGGCTTAGCTATCTCTCACATCATCAATATCCTCAACCCAGCTATTGTTGTACTAGGTGGAGGCGTCTCAAATGCAGGTGACTTCTTGTTAGGTAAGGTTAAGGAGAATTGTTACCCTTATGTATTTGAACCCCTGCGAGCAGCGACGAGTGTTCGCTTGGCTGAGCTTGGAAATCAAGCGGGTGTCCTGGGGGCAGCCCAATTAATTAATCAATTAGTAACGGAAGAAGGTCGAAGAATTTAATGAGTTTAATTTATGCTTTAATGGCTATTTTAGTAATCGCAAGTTTGGCTTATGGAATCTATTATTTAACCATGTTAGTTATGCGAAAGCGATCAGCAGAGATGGTTAACCAATATGAATTAGCTAAAGATATTAGACGTGTTCAGGTCATTGATGTTCGAGAAGAGCCTGAATTTAACGCCAAACATATTTTAGGTGCCAGAAATATACCCTCATCCCAATTTAAGCTAAGACTGGGCGAGCTGAGAAAGGACAAGCCTATTTATCTGTATGATGATGATCTGACTCAAGCGTCTCGTGCGGCGAATCAATTGCGCAAAGCTGGCTATAGTGAGATCTATATTTTAGAGGATGGTTTTGAATCTTGGACAGGTAAAACCAAGAGTAATATTTAATTATTAATTAAAAGCAAGAATGGTTCGATTAAATATTGATTTAACCGAACCATTCTTGCTTTTGGATTTGTGTGAGCCGATAGGGCCCTTATTTAGCTAATAAGTTATAATAAATAGATAGACCTAGACTCATAACAATTGAAGCGAGGGTGACGAGTACAATGCTAAGAGCCAATACTTTTACTAAACGATCCATCCGAGATTTTTTCTTTTTTTGATATTTTTTACTCAATCTTTTACATCTCCAATGTTTTCTTTTTTTAGATTGTACTAGAATTTTGCGTGATTGGCAACTCAACCTATAAGATGTGAAAAATATGAGTAAGACCTGTCAAAAAGTGGATATTTCTAATGAAATTGTGTAAACTTGGGTTAGTGAAATCAATCAAATTATATAGAAAGAGGGAGTAGCATGACTAAAGAAAAAAAACCAAGAGTACTAATTATCGAAGACGAGGATAATTTAGCTCGGTTTGTTGATTTGGAACTTGCACACGAAGGCTATGAAACAATGGTCTGCAATGACGGCCGCAGTGGACTCGAAGCTGCCCTGGAGGAGGATTGGGATGTCATTCTTCTAGACTTGATGTTGCCAGAATTGAATGGTCTTGAAGT
Organism: Hutsoniella sourekii ATCC 700629; assembly: GCF_000518205.1. Classification (GTDB taxonomy): domain Bacteria; phylum Bacillota; class Bacilli; order Lactobacillales; family Aerococcaceae; genus Hutsoniella; species Hutsoniella sourekii. The sequence continues at coordinate 81,059 of NZ_JADD01000003.1, forward strand.
GTGTCGCCGGATTCGTCCTGTCAAAGACACGCCGATTATTATTATGACTGCTAGAGATTCTGTGATTGACCGCGTCTCTGGTCTTGATCAAGGAGCGGATGATTATATTGTTAAACCATTCGCTATTGAGGAATTATTGGCGCGCTTACGGGCCCTATTCCGCCGTATTCATCATGAAGAAGAGCAGAGAGCCACTCAACAGCCAACTGTTACTTACCGCGATTTAACCATCGAAAAGGCCAACCGGGTTGTTAGACGCGGTAAAGAAGTGATTGAGCTGACTAAGCGTGAGTATGAATTGCTTCTTTATTTGATGGAAAACCTTAATATGGTCTTATCGCGAGATGTTCTATTAGATAAGGTATGGGGATATACATCTGAAGTGGAAACGAATGTCGTCGATGTATATATTCGTTACTTGCGTAATAAGATTGATAAGCCTGATCAAGAATCTTATATTCAAACGGTTCGTGGAACTGGTTATGTAATGAGAACTTAATGATGAAAGATTCTAATGGTAAAAGAAAACAACCCCTTTCCTTGCGTTGGAAATGGGGAATTTTCTTATTTGTAATATTTAGTTCCCTATTTTTCCTAGTATTAAAGACCTACTCTCATTACTCACACAAGATCCAGATTGAAGCTTATCAAGAGCAAGAAAAAGAGAGCTTCATTCGTGTTCAAAACTACATGATCAATCACTTGTCTCAAGACCGAACAGATCTTCAAGGCTTGACGCAGACTTTGAAGCGATTGTCTTTGGATGAAGTGACAATCGTAATCAAAAGCCCTAACAATGAAATTCTCTATCAAACGAGGCCCTCTGTCTCATTGCCTGAACTTGAACCTGACCATGAATGGGGCTGGGTGGAAAGTAATGGCGAGGAATATTTGGTCGGAGTTCGGACCTTGCTCCCTTATAACTACCCGCAGAATGCCTTACAAATTGAATACTATGCCCATCCTAGAAGATTGTTAGCCCTCGTCAACGACCAGGATCGTTTGATTAATTATTTGATCCTCGTCTCAGTGATTCTGACTCTAATTGCTTCATTTTTATTAAGTCATCGTTTCTTGAGATTTTTAACTTATTTGAATAATTCACTGGACTTAGTAGAAGAAGAAAGTCTATCCGATATTCGAGTACGTAAACCCAGAAGTGATGATGAGTGGAGTGATTTAAGTCTGCATGTGAATCGTCTTCTTGATAAAATCGATAGCTATGTAACCAATCAAAAGCAATTTGTTGAAGATGTCTCGCATGAGTTGAGGACCCCAGTTGCTATTGTAGAAGGACACTTGAAGCTGTTACAAAGATGGGGTAAGGATGATCCAAAGGTTTTAGCTGAATCCATTGATGCTTCTCTACAAGAGATCACACGCATGAAGGGACTCGTTCAAGAAATGCTGGACCTGTCAAGAGCTGACCATGTAGATGTGGACTATAAAGATTCGATCACAGAAATATACTCCACAGCCAAGCAAGTGTATAATAATTTTGTTATTTTATACCCTGATTTTAATATTTTCTTGGATAGCGATGAGGATTCAACACCGGCATATGTAAGGATGTATCGTAATCACTTTGAACAAATCTTAATTATTCTTCTCGATAATGCTGTTAAGTATAGCACCGATCGTCAGGAAATTCATTTATCCGTTAGTCGTAGCATTAACCAAATTGAAATTGCTGTACAAGACTTTGGCGAAGGCATGAGTGAAGAAGATAAAGATAAGGTTTTTGGTCGTTTCTACCGGGTTGATAAGGCGCGCTCAAGAGATAAGGGTGGTAATGGATTAGGTCTGAGTATTGCGCAACAATTGGTGACTACCTATCGTGGTAAGATTTGGGTAGACAGTTCACTTAATCATGGATCGATCTTCTATATCGAACTACCCTTGATAACAAACACTGAAACCATTAATAAATTGTTAAAAATTGAAGCCGAAAGAGATAGCTTCTAAAATTTAAAGCCCTCAGAAATCGTATCGAATTCTGAGGGCTTTATAGTCTTTAATTATTTGCGATTTTGTTTACCTTCATTACGTCTTTTGTTTTTCTTTGTAGGAACCAGTCGATCTGAATCAATTTCATGAGAAGGATTTACTCGTTTTTTACGAGGTTTGATTTGTTGCTTGTACTTGGCAATTTCTTCTTCAACTTGTTGCTGGGCTTTTGGACGTACCACTTGATTCATATATAATTGTTGAATAACAGCCCAGATTCCACCAGCTAAGAAATAAAGACCTAAACCAGCAGCAGAAGAATAAGAGATCCAACCAAGCATGATCGGATTCATTAACATCATGGTTCGGCTAGTAGAAGCAGCCTGCTCATTATCGCTTTGTGGCATGGTCTTAGTCATCAACCAGCCTTGAAGAGCGTAAACAATAACGACTGCAACGACGATCACCAAGCTACGTTCTCCTAGATGAATCCCGAGGAAGGTGCTTTGTTTAATCGCTTCAGAAGAACGAATGGCGGCATATACCGCTGAAATAATTGGTAACTGAAGGAGTAGTGGTAAGCATCCACCCAGTCCTCCCATCATGTTAATGTCGTATTTCTTGTAAACACCCATTAATTCATTTTGTAGTTCTGCTTGAACTTTAGGATCCTTGCTGGCTTGGATTTCTGCATTTATTTCATCTATTTCAGGCTGAGCAAACTTCATCTTAGCCTGAGACATCATGGAATCCCTAGTCATCTTCATAGAACTTGGCATCATAAGGATTCGAGTTAAGATGGTCACGATAATAATCGCAATTCCGTAGTTATTGCCAAAGAGGTTAGCAATCCAGTCTAAAAAATGCGCCATTGGTCGCCCAATATATTCATAGACCCAACCTGAAGGGTTACCAGCTGAGTCATATGAGACACAACCAGTCATCACTAAGCAGACTAGCATCAGCAAACCTGCAAGTTGTAATAATCTTTTCGTTTTTTTGTTCATATCTTCACTCCATCATCAAATATTCATACTAGACAACTATACTGAACTTGCATTAATTTTTCAATGAAAATAAAAGAGTCTTTAATAGATAATTCTAAAGTCGTGATACTGTTTAGCGAGCTCAATTTCATGGACTTCAACTTGCTTGATTTTCATCATTCGGTGTCGGGGTATCTTGATCAGTCGAATAAACTCTCTGATAGATCCCTGATCGCCTTGAGCGATGACCTTGACTCTACCATCACTCAAATTTCTGACCGTTCCATAGACAGGAAGATGGCGGCTGCATTCCTGAACGTGAAAGCGAAAACCGACCCCTTGAACCTGGCCTGTAAAAAGTATTTCATATGTCTTCATCTACTATCATCCTATTCGAAAAAATTCAATCATCATGCTATACTAGATCTTGGTTTATTATAGCAAATACCTATTCGACTAGCGAGGGGGGAATCAATGGCACAGTCACAACAATCAAGAAGTCAATCGGCTAAAACTTATCAATTAAATTATGTAATTGCTGGCTTAATCTTATTGTTTATCCACACAGTGGCTTTATTGCATTGGGGATTTTTAGGGATGATGATAACGAATCTATATCGGCTTGTTGTTGGTGAATTCTACCCACTAATAATGGTAGCAATTATTTCTCTATCCTTGTATATGATTATCAAAGGACGTAGACCAATCATAGCTTGGCCAAGGCTTTTAGGTTTTTCTTTGGTAACTTTATCATTAGCAAGTTTTCTTCATTTTCAAAGGTTTAGTCCTTACCGAGCACAAGGTTATCGTATGATTAGTCAAGTCATTGATTTATTTAAGGATGACTTTTTAACGGGACAAGCTAATCAACCGCTCGGTGGTGGTGTAGTTGGTGCTTCAACTTATACCTTATTAACGCCATTATTAGGATTTATGGGGAGCTATTTATTGCTTGTTCTGATCTTTCTTATCGGTTTTTGTTTATTAGTAGGAATTAGCCACAGAGACCTAATCCAAGCTACTCAATCCCTAGGTCACTACTTAAGAATAATGGGCCAAAAATCCCGAACTAGCTTGAGTCACATGAAAGAAGTTTTTCAGTACGGGGCACCGGGAGATACTCGTGTTGATGACGACGCAAGCGATCATTCTGAAATTGGTTCAGAAGCGGAATTAAATGAAGAAGGATATGATCAATTGACAAATTATTATCGAGGGGAAGAAAATAAAAAAAATTCAACAAGTTTTCTTAATCGAATAAAATCAAGTTTTCTAAGAGATAAACAAGCAAGTCCTGAGGACCTCTATCATCACCGTTACCAACCAGCTTTTAAGGAAGACAAGAATCAGGAATGGAAAGATTACAACCAAGGAGTTCCTAAAGCTCGAACAGCTGCTAAACAACGTCGTGAAAAAGATGTTATTTTGGATATGGATTATTTTGATCAGATGGACAGTGGTATTGATTCTTCGATTAATCAACAAGTCAATTCCAGTCCTTCTCAAGTATTCAATGAACATAATAATTATCAGGACATTCCAATATCAACTAATAATCAAGTAATTCCCACTTATAATCAGACTAACATTCAGGACAATCACTCTAAACTAGATGAAGATGAAGCAGAGACAAACCAGCAAAAGGACTCTCGAGCTCAAGAGGAATCTAGCAGCTTCAACCCAGACTTTGAATCACCAAAATTAGCGGCTAGTCATTGGCAAGATGCCGCTCATACCAAGCACCAAGTAGGTAGTAATGACTGGGATGAACTATTGAGGGAAGAAGAAAGCACTAGCCACCAAACACTCCCTAAAAATAAGGTGAAAGCTGGGAGCTATCAACTACCAGGTCTGGACTTACTAACTAAAAGACCAGTCGCAGACCAATCAGAAGAATATCAACATATTAACCACAATATTGAGAAGTTGGAACGAACTTTTGATAGTTTCAATATCGATGCTAAAGTGGTCAAGGCTAACTTAGGTCCTGCAGTAACCAAGTATGAAATAGAACCTGCCATTGGTGTAAAAGTTTCTAAGATTGTATCACTATCAGATGATATCGCCCTAGCTTTAGCGGCACCTGATATCAGAATGGAAGCTCCTATACCAGGAAAATCCTTAATAGGAATTGAAGTTCCTAACAAGCAGGTCAGTGCGGTTTCTTTCCATGAGGTTGTGGAAGCAGGGCTTGAATCTGATAAACTGTTAGAAGTTCCCTTGGGGAGAGATGTTTCAGGAAGTGTCTGCTTAGCGGACTTAGCCAAGATGCCCCATCTGCTAATAGCAGGGGCTACAGGGAGTGGTAAATCTGTAGGAATTAACGTTATTATCGTCTCCTTACTCATGAAAGCCCGTCCTGAAGAAGTAAAATTCTTAATGATTGATCCCAAGCAAGTCGAGTTAAATTTATATAACGATATTCCTCACTTACTAAGTCCAGTGGTCACTAATCCACGGAAAGCAGCCCAAGCGCTGAACAAGGTAGTTCAAGAAATGGAGCATCGCTATGAGTTGTTTGCTTCAGTCGGGGTCAGAAATCAAGAAGGCTATAATGATTATGTAGAAAAAGTTAACAAAGAAGAGGGAACAGGTTATCAAAAGTTACCAAAGATTGTGGTCATTATTGATGAGTTAGCGGACTTGATGCTGGTCGCTAGTAACGAAGTAGAAAATTCGATTATTCGTTTAGCGCAAATGGCTCGTGCGGCAGGCATACATATGATTATTGCCACCCAAAGACCTTCTGTGGATGTCATTACAGGGATCATTAAAGCAAATGTTCCGTCACGACTAGCTTTTGCAGTGTCAAGTGGGACAGATTCTAGAACCATCCTAGATAGTAATGGGGCTGAAAAATTACTAGGCCGAGGAGATATGCTCTTTCAACCGATGGGGATGAACAAACCCCTGAGAGTGCAAGGAGCCTTTATTTCAGATGATGAAGTGGAGCGAGTGACTAATTTCATTAAGGCCCAACGAGAAGCGGACTATGATGAAAATATGATCGTTAGTGAAGAAGAGATGGAGCAGGCCGAAATCTCTGAAGATGAGTATTTTGAAGATGCAATCGAGTTAATTAAGGGACAGGAAACCATTTCAATTTCTCAGTTGCAACGGTCCTTTAGAATTGGCTATAATCGAGCCGCGCGCTTGATTGATGATCTTGAAGCCATTGGTTATGTCAGTGGACAAGATGGCAGCAAGCCAAGAAAAGTACTAATCGATTAGTAAAACACGAACGTTCGCCAGTAAATGAAGGTGGAATATTTCTTTGGATTGTTATCCATTGGCATAATCGATATAATTATTTTAGGTTAAAAATTTGGGAGGGAATGGAATGAAAAAATTTAAGGCGTTGATGGCTACTTCAGCAATTTTAGGAGCTCTAAGTCCTGTAATGGTAGCAGCTGAGGATGATTTTTCTGCACTGATGATCACTGATATTGGCGGTGTTGACGATAAATCCTTCAACCAAAGTGGTTGGGAAGGGCTAACTGCTTGGGGTGAAGAAAATGGAAAAGAAAAAGGACCTCAAGGTTACGATTATCTTCAATCCAATAGTGATTCAGACTTTATCACTAATCTAAACTCAGGAATGGCAGCTAATTTTGATATTATCTTTGGGATTGGCTTCAAGTTAGAGAATGCTTTAGCAGAAGTGGCAGAAGCAAATCCTGATCAAAAATTTGGAATTATTGATGCAACAGTAGATCTTCCAAACGTTGTATCAGCTCAATTTAAAGACCATGAAGCAGCTTTCCTTGCTGGAGTTGCAGCGGCGTCAACCACTGAAACAAATAAAATTGGCTTTATCGGTGGGGTAGAAGGTGTTATCTTAGACCGATTTGAAGCTGGTTTCGTAGAAGGGGTTAAGGCTGTTAATCCGGATATTGAAGTAAATGTTGAATATGCAGGATCCTTTGATGATGCTTCACTTGGTAAGCAAATGGCAGCAGCGATGTATGCCAATGATGTTGATATCATCTTTTCAGCAGCGGGAGAAACTGGTAACGGAGTGTTTGCTGAAGCCAAACATTTAGTAGAAAATGATCCAGAACGTAAGATCTGGGTAGTTGGCGTTGACAGAGACCAAGATGCTGAAGGTATTGTGGAAGTGGATGGACAAGAACGTCATTTAACCCTTACTTCTACCTTGAAAGGGGTCGGCGCTGCAGTTAAGCAACTAACTGAAGAAGCTCAAGCTGGAAACTTTGAGGCTGGCTACCGTGAATTTGGTCTTGAAGATGGTGGTGTTGGAATCACCCGCGGACAATTAAGCGATGATGTCTTCAAGTTAGTGGAAGAATACCAAGAAAAACTAATCAATGGTGAAATCGAAGTTCCTGAAACACCAAAAAATTAATTGAAAATTGCGGACCGAACACCACGAGATGTGTGGGTTCGGTCTTTTTTAAGGAAGGGGAAGACAATTTTGCCACAGGAAATAGTGATGGAAATGGCCCATGTTTCCAAAGAATTTGATGGTTTCTATGCCAACAAAAATATCAATTTAAATCTGTATCAAGGGGAAGTACATGCACTACTAGGTGAGAATGGTGCTGGGAAATCTACCTTGATGAATATTTTGTCTGGATTATTAGAGCCCTCATCCGGACAAATTTTTATTAAAGGTCAAGCGGTGACAATCGATTCACCCAATGAAGCTAACCGACTTGGAATTGGTATGGTTCACCAGCATTTTATGCTCGTTGATGCCTTTACTGTTCTTGAAAATATTATTTTGGGTCAAGAACCCAATCAATTTGGCTGGTTAGATAAGGATGAGGCCAGAGAAAAAGTTCAATCCCTCATTGATCGTTATGGCTTAGAAGTAGATTTAGACTCTCGAGTTTCGCAAATTAGCGTGGGCATGCAACAACGAATCGAAATCTTAAAAGTTCTTTATCGTGGGGCTGACCTTTTAATTTTTGATGAACCTACAGCTGCCTTAACTCCTCAAGAAATCGATGACTTAATGGATACCTTACGGGCCCTAACCGCTGAAGGCAAATCAATCATAATCATCACTCATAAATTAGAAGAGATTATGGCGGTTGCTGATCGCTGTACGGTTATTCGCCGAGGAGAATCAGTGGCTACTTGCCGGATTGAAGACACCAATTCACAAGAGCTAGCCAGCTTAATGGTTGGTCGATCAGTCTCTTTTCAAACTGAAAAGAAAGTGGCCCATCCTGGACAAACTGTCCTTCAAGTCGAAAATCTTAAGGTGAAGGATGGAAGAGGTCTCTTAGCTGTCAATGACTTGTCCTTGGAAGTTCGCTCAGGCGAAATCGTAGGAATTGCTGGAATCGATGGCAATGGCCAGTCCGAGTTGATGTTGGCTTTAAATGGTCTTCTACCTGTTGAAAGTGGTAAGTTGAGTCTTAAAGATCAAGATATGACTCGCTTAAGCCCGCGCCAAATTAATGAAGCTGGTCTAGCCCATATCCCTGAAGATCGCCATAAGCATGGTTTAATATTAGATATGACCGTTAAAGAGAACTTATTGATCAAGGATTACTATCATGAGCCCTATGCAAATCATGGTTTACTTCAGGATGCGCCGATGACTAAGCAGGCCAAAGAATTAATCAATGCATTTGATGTACGAACTGTATCTGAGCAAGTAGCGATTCGTTCGCTTTCCGGTGGTAATCAACAAAAAGCAATTATCGCCCGTGAACTCTCTCAAAAACCAGACCTGCTCTTAGCAGCCAATCCTACTCGTGGTTTAGATGTAGGGGCGATTGAGTTTATTCACCAAGCCATTATTGACTCAAGAGACAGCCAAAAGGCAGTTCTCCTAATGAGTTTTGAACTGGATGAAATAATGAACTTATCTGATCGAATTTTAGTTATGTATGAAGGAAAGATCGTCGCAAACCTAGAAGCATCCTCAACCAACCAAGAAGAGATAGGCTTGTTGATGGCGGGGACAAGATTAGAAGATATCCCGAGATTAAAGCAGGGGGGACAAGTTTATGCATAAAAATGGACAGAGAAAATTATTAATCTCTCTATTATCTGTTTTGATAGGTCTTCTGGTAGGAGCCTTCATTATGTGGATTTCTGGTTACCATCCTTGGACCGGTTATCAGGCTTTAATCCAGGGTGCAGTTGGCACTCCATTTAACATCGGCCAAACTTTGAGGGCTGCAACTCCTTTGATCTGTACGGGTCTAGCTTTCTCTGTTGCCTACACGGCCGGATTCTTTAATATCGGTCTGGCAGGCCAAGCTCTCATGGGCTGGTTGGCTTCGGTATCCTTTGCTTTGGCTTTTCCAGATTTACCTAAATTCATCTTACTGCCATTATCAATTGTTATTGGGATGCTAGCAGGGGCCTTTTGGGCTGGAATTGCTGGGTATTTGAAGGCTTATTTCAAAACGAGTGAAGTGATCGTAACCATAATGTTGAACTACATTGCGGTTTATGTAAATGATTATTTGATCCGTAATATTCTCACTGATCGGGCAGATGCCACGGATTTTATTTCAGATAATGCCAGTTTGAGAATCGATTGGTTGACTCAAGTAAGTGGGGGCTCCACCCTTCATGGGGGGATCTTCTTAGCTATTCTTGCAGTTATCTTGGTATCAATCCTATTAAATAAGACCACGCTTGGCTTTGAATTGAAATCCGTTGGGCTGAATCCTCAGGCAGCTTCTTATGCTGGAATGGATGCTAAGCGAAATATTATTTTGTCAATGTGTTTATCAGGCCTTCTAGCTGGCTTAGGTGGGGTCATGAATGGTTTGGGAGAATTTAGAAATATCTTCCTGACTCAAGGTGTTGCACCGGCTATCGGATTTGATGGGATGGCTGTGGCCCTACTTGGAGGCTTGAGCCCGGTTGGTACGGTCTTATCTAGCTTACTTCTTGGAGCCTTGCAAACAGGAGGGAATCTGATGCCTCTAGCAGCGGGGGTTCCTAGTGAAATTGTTGATATCGTAACAGGTATTATTATCTTTTTTGTGGGAGCTAATTATGTGATCACCTATTTCTTTGATAAGAGTGCTCACATGCATAAAGTTAACCAAAATCAAGGAGGAAGCCAAGATGCTTAACACATTATCACTTATTGTTTCCTCAACGCTCGTTTACTCGGCCCCACTAATTTTCACTGCTTTAGGCGGTGTTTTTAGTGAACGTAGTGGGATTGTAAATGTCGGTTTGGAAGGAATTATGGTCATGGGAGCCTTTAGCTCTGTTATTAGTAATTTGATGCTAGCCGACCAATTTGGTGTTTGGACGCCATGGATTGCGGTTGCCATTGCCGGATTAGTTGGACTTGTCTATGCGAGCATTCATGCGGTAGCAACGGTTCATTTAAGAGCGGACCATGTTATTTCTGGTACGGTTTTGAATTTAATTGCTCCTGCATTAGGGGTGTTTCTAACGCGTTTAATGTTTGATGGCAAGGGCCAAACGGAAATGATCAGTCAATCGTTCGGCTATTTTAATTTTCCAGTACTAGCGCAAATTCCAATTATTGGTCCAATTTTCTTCAAGGGCACTTCTCTACCTGCCTATGTGGGGATCTTGCTGGCTATTCTAGCATGGCTGATTTTGAATCAGACACGGTTTGGTTTGCGCTTAAGAGCGGTGGGAGAAAATCCTTTGGCAGCTGATACTTTAGGAATCAATGTCTACGCCATGAGATATGCAGGGGTATTGATTTCTGGATTTCTAGGTGGAATGGGAGGCGGAGTCTTAGCTCAATCCATTTCGCTAAACTTTTCTGTTTCAACGATTGCGGGTCAAGGTTTTATGGCGATGGCAGCCATGATCTTTGGAAAGTGGAATCCTTTAGGAGCGATGGGCGCAGCTATATTTTTTGGATTTGCCCAATGTTTAGCGGTGATCAGTTCTCAACTTCCAGTGATTGATAGTATTCCATCTGTATACTTGCAAATTGCGCCTTATGTGATTACAATAGTTGTATTGGTTTTAGTGGTTGGTCAATCACTTGGACCTGCTGCTAACGGTACCACGTACATTAAGAGCAAATAGAGAAAATTAAATCAATAAAAGTTTCCAGTACTTTGAGTACTGGTTTCTTTTTTAGGAGTGAATCAATGAAACAACTTAAGAACCAAAGCTATTTAATCTTTCAGCCTTCAACCAAATACAAAACTCAACGAATCTCAATCCGGTTCTTGCTCCCCTATACCATTCAAACTGCAAGTCAGATGACCTTGCTAGCTAGGATGATGGAAGCAGGATCTAAAGAGATTTCAAGTAAGTCAGAGATTGAAGCGATTCTTGCTGACTTGTATGGAGCTGACCTGTCTATTTCAGGTCAAAGACGGGGCAATTATTATGAAGTTTCCCTTTCAAGTACCATTATTAGAGAAAAGCTTGTCCAGGATAACTTAACTGAGCCTTGGTTTAACTTGATAGAAGAACTATTGTTTAATCAAGAATTTTCGCTAGAAAATTCCAATTTTAACAAGCGATTTAAGCTGGAAAAATCACTCTTATTGCAATATATTGACCGGTTGAAAGATTTACCAGCTCGATTGGTGACAAGGCGATTAATAGATACACTTTATCAATCGGATAAATCTCTTGCGGCTGGTTCTTTTGGCACTAAGGAAGCCGTTGAAGCCATCACTTCATCGGATATTCAAGAGGCTTATCAAACATTGCTCACAAAAAGTCATATAGTCGTATTGGTTCACGGCGAATTTGAGCAAAAGCAACTTGAAAGTTGGATTAATGGTTGGCCAGTCCAATCCAGAGATCTAGAACTTGATTTTCAATCTAATATTATCCCTCTGCCTGATCAGCCCATCGGTTTCAAGAAAGAAAAGATCCAGGCTCAACAAGGAAATTTATTAATGGCTTACCGAATACCTAAGTCATTGAACTTTGAAGAAAGGGTTCTGGCCCTTGTCGCTAATGGCTTATTTGGCGCTTTACCCACATCAAGATTATTTATGACGATTCGCGAACAAGAAAGTCTTGCTTATAGTATACATTCCAGTCTTAATTTGACGCGTCAATTACTTCTTGTTTCAGCTGGAATCCCTTTTGATAAGGGGGAATATGTCTATCGAGCAATTGAAGCCCAGCGTCAGGAACTCGTCCAAGATCTAGCTTCAGGATTGACCTTGGACGATGTTAAACTAACCTTCAAGAGTAATAATATTCAAGCCAGAGACTTTCAATCTAATGAGACGGACTTATTATTTAGTGAATTTACTCGCCCTGAAGAAGACCATTCATTGGATCGATATTTACAAGTAATTCAGCAAATTAATAGCAATCAAATTCATGATTTCTTGGCAAATTTAACCGTTCAAGGCGCTTATTTCTTAGAAGGAGGGCCCATTCATGAATAAAGAATTTTATCCATTGTTAGACGAGACCGTTTATCGTTATCAAATCAGTAATGGTTTACATCTTCAAGTTTTACCCAAAGCTAATTACCATCGTTTTTATGGGGTTCTATCTGCAAAATTTGGCTCCTTAGATAGGTGGTTAATAGATCCCTCCAATGATCACTCTTTTGAAGTGCCAGCTGGAGCAGCCCACTTTTTAGAACATAAATTATTTGAAGGTCCTAATGGCTTGGACGCTTTTTCTTTATTTATGAAGCATGGTGCTAACGCTAATGCCTTTACTTCCAAGCAACAGACCAGTTATTTATTTTCAGGATCCTATGAATTAGACTTAAATTTGAAACAATTACTCGATTTTGTCCAAACGCCTTCTTTTACAGCTGATGGGATTGAAAAGGAGAAGGGGATCATTCTTGAAGAAATGAAAATGTATCAAGATCAACCCACGACGAGACTTCATCAAGAATTAATGACGGCCTTATATCCAAATCATCCCTTGAGTGAAGATATTATAGGGACGGCCCAATCGATTCAAAATATGACCTACAAGGATTTAATGACGGCTTATCAGACCTTCTATCATCCTGAAAACATGTCACTGATGGTTGTAGGAGCGGTTAATCCTGCTCAAATTTATGACATGGTTGAAAAACATCAAAGAGACAAAACGATTGAAAAATCCTCCCTACAGGTAATGAAATTAGACCTTCCAGCTGATCAAGTAGATCGTAAGGAGATTTCATTAAGGGTGAGCCAGCCGATGTTGGCAATAGGCTTGCGGATGAAACCAGTCGACTTGTCAGGTTCAGATTTGTTGAAAGAAATAATTATAGGGCAACTATTTGCCGAGCTACTATTAGGACCTAGTTCAAACTACTATCATCAATGGTACGAGCAAGACTTGATTGATGATAGTTTTGCCTCTGCCATTATTTGCCAAGACCAAGGTCACTATCTTTTAGCCATTGGTACAAGTAAGGATCCATTGGCTTTACAGAAAGCTATTCAAGAAGCTGTATCCACTTGGCAAGATAGCCCAGATTTAACCCAAGCAAAATTAGAAAGCCTCATACGAGGTGAAAGGGGAGATCTCTTGCAAGATTTCAATTCCTTAGAATCGATTGCTTATCATTTGATAGATAGCCAATTTAATGGGTATGATAGTCTACGAGCTTCCGATATATTAGCAACCATACAACTAGAGGATTTGATTAGATACGGGCTAGAATATATTCCTTCAGGAAAATGGTCTCATGTGATTGGGCAACCTTTTTAAAGATTCTTAATTTTTTGACCCAGTTAGATATGTTTCTAATGAGAATATGTTATAATGTTCTCTAGATGTATCATGATAAAGGAGTAAGATTATGAGTGACTTAGGAAGTAAATTGAGAAAGGCCCGAATTGAGAAGGGTTACACTTTAAATACCTTACAACAAATGACAAAAATTCAAAAAAAATATTTGCAAGCGATTGAAGAAGGAAACTATGAAGCGATGCCCGGAAGCTTCTACGTTCGTGCCTTTATCAAGCAATATGCAGATGTTGTGGGATTGAATGGTGATGAGCTACTACTCGAATACGAGGCTGATAGTCTGGATGATGAGGAAGAAACGCCTCTGGTTCAAGACGGACAAGACGATCTGCCGTCTCGACTCAAACGCAATAATTCTGCTGAAAAGTCAACCTTTGAGGTTCTCCTATCCTATGCACCCATTGCAGGATTGGTTTTAATTATTATTTTGATAATGGCTATGTTATTAATGGCTATTCAACAGATATCCCGTTCCGAGAACAAGGAAGTGGCGCAAGAAAGTCAAATCACAACAACCGCTGTCAGTGTATTAAGTCCTGAGAGTGCGTCTGAGGTTAGCGATGAGGAAGTTGCTTCTCAAGGAACGAGCGTGGTATCATCCAATACAAATCTTGCAGAAAATCAAATTCAAGTTGGTAATCAGACCTTAACAATTCAGACCTCAGAATCAGGTGAATCAATCTATTTGATGGATGGTAATCCAGAGGATTATGAATTTGAAGTTAAGGGAAATTCATTTGCTTGGGTTGGAGTCTTTGAAGATGATCGTATTGTTCAGGATACGACTATTAGTGCTGATGATTCCGTTAAACATAAACCGTCTGCTGGCGTGAGACAAGTACAAATTCGCTTGGGGTATCCTGAAGGTGGTCAAGTCTATGTGAATGGTGTAGAAGTGAAGGCACTTAATCCATATACTGCTGAGATTTTCACCTTCCAAAAAGAAGATGCTTCGAATCCTACTGACAATCCAGCTAGTCAAGAAACCATTGCTTTAGATGTTCCGACGGATGAGAGTCAAGTTGAAGCAGTTGATCAGGAGACCCAGACAGAACAAGCGGCTACTTCGTATGAAGGGCCTGCTGTTTTAGCACCTTAGAAGAAGGATTTTTATGAACATAGCTAATAAATTAACAATATTAAGAATGTGCTTGATTCCGATCTTTGTAATTTTAATGATGGTAGATTTTAATTGGGGTCAGGTTGAATTTTTAGGGGCTCTTCTTTCGCTGGAGCAATTAGTGGCGGGTATTATTTTTATCTTTGCTTGTTTGACCGATTATTTAGATGGTTATTTGGCCAGAAAGTACCAATTAATTACGGCCTTTGGTGAATTTTTTGATCCCATGGCTGACAAGCTACTAGTTATTTCTGCTCTGCTACTCTTAATCCAAAAAGGACAAGTAGCTGCCTGGGTGGTTATTATTATTGTTTCTAGGGAATTGCTAGTGACAGGCTTGCGCGTTCTTTTGGCTCGATCCAATGGAAAGGTATTAGCTGCGGCCCTACCAGGAAAAATTAAGACAACCACGCAAATGTTAGCGATTATTTTTTATTTATTTAATAATGCAGGTTTCACCTATTTACCTTTCTCCATTGCTGATTGTTTTCTCTATATTTGCCTTTTCTTTACGGTCTACTCTGGTTTAGACTACTTTTATCATGGTCGCTTCGTCTTTTACGACGTCGACTAGTTTATCGACAATCCAAGCAAGTTGCTTGGATTGTTTATTTATGTTTAAAAATATAAAATAAATAATGTAAAACTGAAAAAAATGTGTATTTATATAATAGGGGGATAATATGAAAGCAGAAATTATCGCTGTGGGCACTGAATTGTTAATGGGCTATACTGTTAATACTAATTCTAGCGATATTGCTAAGAAGCTACTAGAAATTGGTATCGGAACTTACTATCAACAAGTGGTAGGTGATAATCCTGATCGGATGCGTGAAGCAATTGAACTAGCTTCCAGCCGGTCAAACTTAATTATTTTAACGGGTGGCTTGGGCCCGACTCAAGACGATATTACTAAGGATGTCTTAGCAGATTATCTGGAAGAAACATTGATTGAGGACGACCAGCAAATAGAAAAAATTAATACTTATTTTGCTGAAAGAGGGAGAAAACCAACCTCTAACAACTTCCGCCAAGGTCTAACCATATCAAATGGTCTAACTCTAGATAATGAAGCAGGTCTTGCCTGTGGCTTCGCTTACACAAATCAAAAAGATCAAATGTATGTGGTTCTTCCAGGTCCTCCTTTTGAGATGAATGAGGTTCTGCAAAAAGAATTGCTCCCCCTACTTAAGGAGAAAAATGCTAGTCATGAAATTATTGATTCCTTGTATTTAAATTTTCACCAGATAGGCGAATCAAATGTGGCTGATCGACTAGATCATTTGATTGCTGAACAATCTAATCCAACCTTGGCTATCTATGCTCAACCAAGAAAAGTCACCGTTCGGGTTACAGCAAGCGGAAAGGATCAAGAGTCAGTTGACAGACTAAATCAATCAATGGCCCAAGAAGTATTGACAATCCTTTCCGAATATTTTATTGGTTATGGCGAAGAGCAATCCATTGAAAAGTATTTAGTTGAATTTTTAGCTGAAAAAAAATTGACACTTGCTGCCGCGGAAAGTTTAACCAGTGGATTAGTAATGGAATCCTTGTCCCGCGTACCCGGCGCCTCAAAGGTATTATATGGAGGCATGGTAACCTATCAAACGCCCTCAAAGGTTCATTTGCTGGGTGTGCCGCAAGACTTAATCAATGAATATACCGTGGTTAGTCATGAAGTAGCCCAATCCATGGCACAAGCTATCCAAATGAAAGCCCAAACGGATTTTGGTCTAGCCCTCACTGGGGTAGCAGGACCGGATCCGCTAGAAGGCTCTCAACCAGGAACGGTTTTTATTGCGATTGCTCAAAAGGGCTATCCTACTGTTTCTAAGGAATTAACGATTACCGGCCGACCAAGACAAGTCGTTAAAGATGTAGCCAAGACAGAAATATTAACCTACCTAAAAGATTTAGTTGAAAACAGAGAAAATTAGAACATACGTTCCCTTTTTGCTTGCTTATTAGTTAGTATAAGTATAAAATGAAATAGAACTACGAATCGGAGGTAAATTATGGCTGATAAAGAAAGACAAAAAGCCTTAGATATGGCTTTAAAAAATATAGAAAAAAACTTTGGTAAGGGAGCCATTATGAAGTTGGGTGATAAGAGTGATACCCAAATTTCAACTGTTCCATCCGGATCTTTAGCACTGGATGTTGCCTTAGGAGTTGGAGGTTACCCAAGAGGTCGGATTATCGAGTGTTATGGACCCGAATCTTCAGGTAAGACGACTGTTGCCCTTCATGCGATCGCTGAGGTGCAGAAGAATGGTGGGGTGGCGGCTTTTATTGATGCTGAACACGCCTTAGACCCAGAATATGCTAAAAATTTGGGGGTCAACATTGATGAATTGCTTCTATCTCAACCGGATACAGGCGAGCAAGGACTTGAAATTGCCGATGCACTTGTTGCTTCCGGTGCGATTGATATTATCGTTATTGACTCTGTAGCTGCTCTAGTTCCTCGAGCAGAAATTGAAGGAGAGATGGGAGATGCCCACGTTGGTCTTCAAGCACGTTTAATGTCTCAAGCTTTGCGTAAACTATCTGGAGCCGTAAATAAGACTAAGACAATCTGTTTCTTCATTAACCAAATCCGGGAAAAAGTTGGTATTATGTTTGGTAATCCTGAAACAACGCCTGGTGGGCGCGCTTTGAAGTTCTACTCAACGATCCGGTTGGAAGTCAGAAGAGCTGAAACAATTAAAGACTCAGGTCAGATGATTGGAAATCGTACTCGAATTAAAGTGGTCAAAAACAAGGTCGCTCCTCCATTTAGAGAAGCCATGGTCGATATTATATATGGCCAAGGAATCTCACAAGAAGGTGAACTTGTTGATATGGCTGCGGATATCGATGTTATTAAAAAAGCTGGATCCTGGTATTCATACGGTGAAGAAAGGATTGGACAAGGCCGAGAGAGTGCTAAACAATTCCTGATTGATAATCCGGAAATCAAAAAGATTGTCGAACAAAAGGTGCGGGCTCATTATAATATTGGTGAAGAGGTTGAAGATGAACAAGCAGAAGAGTCAGCCGAAGAAGCAACGCAATTAGAATTAGACTAATATGAAAGCTAGTTTGGGACTTCCTAGACTAGCTTATTTAAATAATTCGCTCAAAGCTATCAAAGCGATCATCGATTGATTTCACTTAGTAATTCATTGACTAATTTTAAATTAAAAAGTATGATAGTCTTATGTAGAAATACATAGCTAAATATCCAATTTAAAAATTATTCAATATAGATTCGGAGGTGAATTTATGGACTTTATGTCAATTGCCTTCGTGATCGTTGCATTGATTATTGGGATAGTTGTTGGCTTTCTTATTAAGAATATTTCAGATAAAAACCAAATTGATAATGCTAGAAATAATGCTGAAACTATTGTAGATGATGCGATTAAGCAAGCACAATCATTGAAGCGGGAAGCTTTATTTGAAGCGAAGGAAGAAAATTTAAAGTACCGTAATGAAATAGAAGAAGAGTTAAAAGAACGACGAATGGAAGTGTCTCGTTCCGAACAACGTTTGATTCAAAAGGAAGAACACTTAGATACAAAAAGTAATACTTTGGATCAACGCGAATTGAATATGGAAACCAAAGAACAGGATCTTCTTGAAAGAGCTAATCATCTTGAACAACGAGGTCAAGAAGTTGAGGCGCTCATCTCTAAGCAAGAGGAAGAACTTGAACGGGTTGCCATGATGTCTAGAGAAGAAGCGCGTCAGACGATTATGTTAGAAGCAAAGGTTGAACTAGACAATGATTTAGCAGTGATGGTTCGGGACCGAGAACAAGAAGCCAAAGAAGAGGCCACTCGTAAAGCTAAAGATATTATTTTAGCAGCAGTTCAAAAGACATCAGTAGATGTTGTAACAGATAATACGGTATCCGTTGTTCACTTACCTAATGACGATATGAAAGGTCGGATCATTGGGCGAGAGGGACGAAATATTCGTACTTTTGAAAGTTTAACTGGAATTGATTTGATCATTGATGATACTCCAGATACAGTCGTATTAAGTGGATTTGATCCGATACGTAGAGAAATTGCTAAGATTGCACTTGAAAAATTAATTCAAGATGGGCGTATTCACCCAGCTAGAATTGAAGAGATGGTTGAACGAGCTCGCAAAGAAATTGATGAGAAGATTCGCGAAATGGGCGAAGAAGCTATTTTTGAGTTAGGCATTCATTCGATGCATCCTGATTTAATCAAGATAGTTGGTCGCTTGGCCTACCGAACTTCATACGGTCAAAATGTATTGAAACATAGTATCGAAGTTGCAAAATTAGCTGGCTATATTGCGAGTGAATTTGGAGAAGATACGAATATGGCTAAGCGAGCGGGGCTCCTACATGACTTAGGTAAGGCATTAGATTACGAAGTGGAAGGAACCCATGTGGAAATTGGTGCTGAAATTGCAAGACGTTATAAAGAAAACGAAACTGTAATCAATGCGATAGCTTCACACCATGGTGATATTCCTGCAACCAATGCCATTTCGGTTATTGTTGCTACAGCTGACGCCTTGTCTGCTGCCAGACCGGGTGCTAGAAGTGAATCTCTTGAAAATTATATTCATCGTTTACAACAGTTAGAAGAAATTTCGAACAGTTTTGATGGAGTCGATCATAGTTACGCAATTCAAGCGGGCCGTGAGTTGAGAGTTATTGTTGAACCGAATAAGATCAATGATCCACAAGCAGCGAAATTAGCTTACCATATTAAGAAACGTATTGAATCTGAAATGAACTATCCAGGTAATGTGAAAGTAACGGTCATTCGTGAGACAAGAGCGATTGAAGTTGCTAAATAAGAAATTAATACCAGGCTTCAGCCTGGTATTTTATTATTTAAGGGGGTAGCTAGCTTTAATTAAGGGATAAAGAGTGGCTTTATCTTTATTTCAAAAGAAAAAACCACTATAATTTATTTAATACATTAGAAAGAGGTGATTATTTGAATCATTGGAGACAATTAGATCGATTAATCATGAAATATTTGCTCATTGCGGGCGTCATTATTCTATTGGTTTTAAAGTTTGACTGGATTAGGCAATGGTTAGATAAAGTTGTTATTATCCTTAGTCCGATTCTTATTGGAGCAGGAATGGCTTATATCCTAAATATTTTGATGGTCTTCTTTGAAAAGTATTATTTCCCTGAAAGCGAAGAGGATTGGGTAGAGAAAACTCGACGGCCGGTGGCTATTACTTTAGCAATTATTGTGGTAGCAATGACAGTTGTAATCGTGATGAGCTTAATTATTCCGCAATTAATTTCAGTTATTCAAGAATTTATTCGAATCATTCCATTAGTCCTTAATCAATTGCAAATGTGGTTGAATAAGAACCGAGAATTGATTCCGGTTATTGGGGATTATATTGGACAAATTGATTTTAATTGGCAACAAATTGTAAGAAGAGCGATTAACTTAATCAATAATATGACTGGAAATTTAATTGGAACAACCCTTTCTACAGTAACCTCTCTATTTAGCTTCTTGGTTAACTTTTTATTATCTTTGATGTTTGCTATTTATTTACTAGTATCAAAAGAAAAATTAGGCAAGCAATTCAAACGATTTTTGAGTGCTTATACTCAACCTAAGTGGAACAAACGGATTCTCTATGTCTTAGATGTTCTTGATTATTCCTTTTCAAACTTTATTACTGGAGAAGTTATTGAAGCATTTATTCTTGGAAGTATGGTAACAGTAGGAATGTGGATCTTTCAATTTCCATATGCAACTATGATCGGAGCCTTAACAGGGTTCACTGCCTTGATACCAATTATTGGTGCCTATCTATCTGGGGCGGTAGGTTTCTTGCTGATTTTTGTGCAGTCTCCGCTTCAAGCTTTAGCCTTCTTAGTTTTTATCCTGGTTGTTCAACAAATTGAAGGTAATTTGATCTATCCTCGAGTGGTTGGTAATTCGATTGGTCTACCATCTATATGGGTTCTTGCTTCAATTACAGTTGGCGGTGGTTTGTGGGGCGTGATGGGTATGCTTTTAGGTGTTCCTATTGCTTCGGCACTTTACAAACTCTTGCAAAATAATATTCGATATCGCGAAAGAGCAGGCAAAATGAACGAGCAGATTGAAGCTTAGGAGAATATTTAGATAAAGCGACTTTACCGTCTTGCTTTTTGCCAGTGCTTCATGTAAGATAATAGACGGTATTAAACCAAAACACACGCTTGTTGGATAACTCTTAAGGTGCTTTCTCACGGGAGTTTAAGAGCTAGGCGAAGCAAGCGGAGGAAAAAAACCAAATGGAGGAATTATAATGTCAGTAATCTCAATGAAACAGTTATTAGAAGCCGGTGTCCACTTTGGTCACCAAACACGTCGTTGGAATCCAAAAATGAAGAAATATATCTTCACAGAGCGTAATGGTATCTACATTATCGACCTACAAAAAACCGTTAAATTAGTAGATGATGCATACAATTTTGTGCGTGATCAAGCGGCTGATGGAGCTGTCGTTTTATTCGTAGGAACTAAGAAACAAGCTCAACAATCAATTGAAGAACAAGCTAAACGTGCAGGTCAATACTATGTTAACCACCGTTGGTTAGGTGGTCTATTGACTAACTGGGAAACAATTCAAACAAGTATCAAGCGTCTTAAAGAAATTGAAAAAATGGAAGAAGACGGTATGTTTGAAGTATTACCAAACCTTGAAGTTCTTGAATTGCGCAAGGAATTAGAGCGTCTCGAACGTAACTTAGGTGGTATTAAAGATATGCCACGTAAACCAGACGTAATCTACATCGTTGATCCTCGTAAAGAACATATTGCGATCAACGAAGCTAAGAAACTTCAAATTCCAGTCGTAGCAATGGTGGATACTAACTGTGATCCGGATGTTGTAGACTATGTTATCCCTTCAAACGATGATGCGATCCGTGCTATCAAGCTAATTACACAAGCTATGGCTGATGCAGTTATCGAAGGTAACCAAGGTCAAAGTCAAGATGCTGGTGAAGAAGAACAATCTGATAAAGAGTTCTTTGATAACTTATTCGATTCAGAAGAAGAAGCTGGCCAAGAATAATCGAATTATAAATGTAACTGACTTAATTCAGGCTATCAACAGGGACTGACCTTGGACCTGTATTAAGTCAGTTTTTTGTTAAATGACTTAAAATTTGAGGAGGAGTATTGAATGGCAAAAATTTCTGCTAAACAAGTAAAAGAGTTGCGCGATATGACAGGTGTAGGGATGATGGATGCAAAGAATGCCCTAACCGAAGTTGATGGAGATATGGATAAGGCAGTCGATTTTCTTCGCGAAAAAGGCCTAGCAAAAGCAGCAAAAAAAGCAGATCGTATTGCAGCTGAAGGTCTAGCTGCTACCTATGTTGATGGAAATACTGCTGCTATTATTGAAGTGAACTCTGAAACTGACTTCGTAGCTAAAAACGCAGAATTCCAAAATTATGTTAAAGTTATTGCTGAAGCCGTTGCTAAAAACAAACCAGCTAATATGGATGAAGCCTTAGCCTTAGAAGTGGATGGCCAATCAATTGCTGATTTAGTGACAGAAGCCACCAATAAAATCGGTGAAAAGATTTCATTCCGCCGTTTTGAATTATTGGAAAAATCAGATGATGATGCTTTCGGTGAATATTTACATAATGGTGGCTTGATTGCTGCTCTTACTTTAGTGGAAGGAACCACGGACTCTGATTTAGCTCGTGACATTACGATGCACGTTGCTGCTATTAATCCTCGTTATGTTAATCGTGATGAAGTTCCTGAGGATGTATATAATAAAGAGGAAGAAATTCAAAAAGAAATCGCCTTAAACGAAGGCAAGCCTGAAAATATCGTTGAAAAAATGATTAAGGGTCGTATGAATAAGTTCCTATCTGAAATTAGCTTAACGGAACAACCTTTCATCAAAGATGGTGACCAAACAGTTGGTCAATATGCCGCTAGCAAGAATGGTACCGTAACAAAATTTGTTCGTTACCAAGTTGGTGAAGGTATGGAAAAACGTGAAGAAGATTTCGCAGCAGAAGTTGCTTCACAAATGAAATAATTTATTTGCCCCAGTTACTGGGGCTTTTTTTAGGGAATGTTAGGATTACAAAGAAGGGGAGTGGCTTTTTTGCAACCGAAGTACAAGCGCGTTGTTTTGAAATTAAGTGGAGAAGCTATTGCAGGGAGTAAAGGCTTTGGATTGGATCCAGCTACCATCCAAATGATGGCTCAAGAAATCAAGGATATTTATGATTTAGGAGTCGAGATTGCTATTGTCGTAGGTGGCGGTAATATCTGGCG
This sequence comes from Hutsoniella sourekii ATCC 700629, assembly GCF_000518205.1. GTDB lineage: Bacteria > Bacillota > Bacilli > Lactobacillales > Aerococcaceae > Hutsoniella > Hutsoniella sourekii. The sequence goes on from NZ_JADD01000003.1 coordinate 104,083, forward strand.
AGGATCAACAGGTGAAGAGATGGGTATGGAACGTGCTCAAGCTGATTATATGGGCATGTTAGCAACGATTATGAATGCTTTAGGTCTTCAAGATGTTCTTGAAAATAATGATGTTCCAACCCGTGTGCAAACTTCCATTGAGATGCGTCAAATAGCTGAACCATATATTCGTCGTAAAGCGATTCGCCATCTGGAAAAAGATCGTGTGGTTATCTTTGCTGGTGGTACAGGGAACCCTTATTTTACGACTGATACGACGGCAGCCCTGAGAGCCGCTGAGATTAATGCTGACGTTATTTTAATGGCTAAAAATAATGTCGATGGGGTCTATGATTCAGATCCATCTATCAACAAAGAAGCGATTAAATATGAAAATCTAACCCATCTTGATGTTATTGCCAAAGGGCTAAAAGTGATGGATGCGACAGCTAGCTCCCTAAGTATGGATAATGACATTCCTCTAGTTGTTTTCAATTTAAACGAGCCCGGAAATATTCGACGAGTGGTATTAGGCGAAAATATCGGAACGACTGTTTCTAGGGACTAGTAGAGTGATTTATCGGGAAAAATTTGCTATAATTAATCTAATATAATCACATCAAGGAGGATTTATTTATGTCAGCTGACCAGTTATTACCCAAAACAAAAGACCGTATGCAGAAATCAGTTGAGGCTTATCGTCGTGAAGTAGCTACTATTCGTGCTGGTAGAGCAAATGCTAGTATTTTAGACCGAGTTCAAGTGGAATATTATGGGGTGCCTACGCCATTAAATCAGTTAGCAAGCATTACGATTCCAGAAGCTAGAATGTTGGTCATTTCACCTTACGATAAATCAAGTTTAGGCGAAATCGAAAAAGCTATCCAAAAAAGTGATGTGGGAATCACACCAAACAATGACGGTGACGTCATTCGATTAGTAATTCCGGCTTTAACGACAGACAGACGTAAGGAATTAGTTAAGGTAGTTAGTCAAGAGCAAGAAAATGCTAAGATTAGCATCCGTAATATTCGTCGAGATATGATTGATGAAGCGAAAAAACTTGAAAAAAATAACGAATTAACTGAAGATGATCTTCGTCAAGCTGAAGAAGATATCCAGAAAATCACTGATGATGCTATCAAACAAGTAGAAGCAATTACAAAAGAAAAAGAAGAAGAAATTATGAATGACTAATTTTAACTAAAGCCAATGCCTGCCATTGGCTTTTTTATTATGGATAAATCTAATCGAATAGAGGCTATCAAGTGCTAGGATAAATTATCCGGTAAAAGGGATACTTTTTTCCTCTAGTTTGTTATAATTAATCAAGTAATCAATCATGAAGGAGTCGTTTCATGGATAGAGAATTAAAAATCCCCAATCATGTAGCCATTATAATGGATGGCAATGGCCGTTGGGCTACCAAGCGATTCATGCCAAGAGTAATGGGCCACCGTAAGGGAGTCGAAGCCATTAAGAGTATCACCATTAAAGCCCATCAATTAGGCATAAAAATATTGACACTTTATGCTTTTTCCACAGAGAATTGGGCTCGCCCTAAGGAAGAAGTCAATTATTTAATGAACTTGCCAAAAGATTTTTTTACTGACTTTTTACCTCAGATTATGGAAAATAATGTAAAGGTTCAAGTAATGGGAGATATCGCTGGTTTACCCGAGTCCACTCATGACATATTAAATAAAGTATTAGACCAGACCAAAGACAATACGGGGTTAATCCTAAATTTTGCGATTAATTATGGTAGCCAGCAGGAGATTACCCAGGCAGTTAAAAATATTGCCAAAGAGGTTCAACTGGGTGTGTTAGACTCAGAAGCAATTGATGAAAATTTAATTGCTGATCATTTAGAAACAAGTCGGTATGGTGATCTAGCCAATCCTGATCTTTTAATTAGGACGAGTGGCGAGTTACGTTTAAGTAACTTTTTATTGTGGCAATTAGCTTATAGTGAATTTTATTTCACTGATATTTTGTGGCCAGATTTTGATGGACAAGCACTTGAAGAGGCGGTACTTGCTTACACTCAAAGAGATCGTCGTTTTGGCCGGCTAAAATAATTTAATTAAGGAGCATAATATGCGACAACGTTTAGTGAGTGCCATCATTGCAATTATTTTATTTGTCCCCTTTGTCATTAAAGGTGGGGGCTATTTTGCATTTTGTATGGCTGTGTTAGGAATCGTTGCTATTTATGAATTTATTAAGATGAGTGGCTTAAGTTTTATGGATTATGGGATTGGTCTAATTGCTTCGTTTGGCATGCTAGCCTTATTAATTCCAAATTATTTATTGCCCGCACCCTTAGCTACGATTCATTTAGATTATTTTTTCTACCTGTCGACTGTTTTTCTACTTTTACTTATGGTCATTAAGAACCAGAAAATCGCTTTTGCTGATATTACGGGTATTATTTTTGCAATGATATATATTGGTTATGGATTTGGTTTTTTGGTTCAAATTCGTGAACTAGGAATCTTAACTATTCTATACCAATTCTTAGTGGTTTGGTCGACTGATATTGGCGCTTATGTCTTTGGTCGTCAATTTGGCAAGAGAAAATTGGCACCCCACATCTCGCCCAATAAAACCATTGAGGGATCTCTGGGAGGAATAGCCTTATCAACTGTTATTGGGATCATTTATGTTAACTTATTTAACCCAAACTTTGTCATGTTAACGAATGTTTGGATCTTGACGATTGTGATGTCAATTATGGGGCAGTTAGGTGATTTGGTGGAATCGATGATTAAGCGTCATTTCAAGGTAAAAGATTCGGGTAATTTTATGCCGGGTCATGGTGGAGTACTGGATCGTTTTGATAGTATGATTTTTACCAGTTTTATTTTTATGATGTGGTTGAATATATTTTCTTAGATGATGGAGTGAGTAAATGACGACAGTCTTAACTTTTTTATTAATCTTTTCAGTAATCGTAATCATCCATGAGTTTGGACACTTTTATTTTGCTAAGAGAGCTGGGATTCGCGTTAGGGAGTTTGCAATTGGCATGGGTCCCAAATTATTTAGTAAGCAAGGATCCGACGGAACAGCTTATACCCTAAGAATGTTGCCACTGGGCGGTTATGTCCGTATGGCGGGGGTGAATGAAGAGGAAGAGATTCAAGCAGGAATGCAAGTGGGCCTTGAATTTGGTCAGGATGATCAGGTGGTAACGATCAATCTGCAAGATCAATCGGATGGTAATCAATTACCTGTTCGGGTAGATTATGTTGACCTACTGGATGAAATGGTTATCGAAGCCTATCCTCAAAATAGCGACGACTTAATTAGATATCAGGTATCGGATCATGCTCAAATTATTGAAGCAGATGGAACAATTATTCAAGTGGCTCCTCGATCTACTCGTTATGAAAGCGCCAGTGTTGGTCATAAATTAATGACTAACTTTGCTGGACCAATGAATAACTTTATTTTGTCTGTCATAACTTTTATTGTTGTGGGTCTATTATTGCCGGGAATACCTAGTGGCAGTAATGTTATAGGGGAAGTGATTGAAGACTCCCCAGCTCAAGTAGCTGGTCTAGTAGCCGGCGACCAGATTTTGTCAATTAATGGTGTCGAAGTTGAAACTTGGTCGGATGTTCAAGGCGAAATATTACCACATCCTAACCAAGAACTCGATTTAATGGTTCGACGTGGAGGAGAGCAAAAAAGCTTAACTGTTAAAACTCGGTCGGTTACCCAGGAACAGACAGGACAAGAGTATGGACAAATTGGCATTACCCAAAGTCTGTCTAAAGACTTATTTTCTAGAATTAAGTATGGTTTTACGACCACATGGGCCATTATGACTTCCATTGTAATAGCCATCTATCGCCTGATATTTGTTAACTTTGACTTAAATATGTTGGGTGGACCGGTTGCTATGGCGCAAATGACTAATCAGGTTGTTCAATTTGGTTGGCTTTCAGTTTTAGAGCTTTTGGGTATGCTTTCAGCTAACATCGGAATGCTCAACCTCTTTCCAATACCAGCATTGGATGGTGGTAAGATTCTGTCTAATCTAATTGAACTGGTCAGAGGTAAACCAATAAGTCAGGAAAAAGAAGGAATCATTAGTCTCATTGGTGTTATCTTACTCTTGATTCTGATGGTCCTAGTTACTTGGAATGATATCAGTCGTTTATTTAATTAATAAGAGAAGGATGTTATGGTTAGCCTTAGCATCCTTTCTTTTATCGAAAGGGGTCAACAATTAATTGGAAGATAAAAGAAGTTTATTTAAGGTGCTTTTAGATCAAATTCAGTTAAATAATGAAGATTTACGTGACCACTTACAGGCAGCCAGTGTAGTAAAAGTTGATATAATGGTTCAGTCAAAGGCTTGGCACTTCTATCTAAGAAATCCTAAACGGATCCATCCAGATGCTTACCAAATCTTTCAAGAGAAGATTCAATCAGCCTTCCATGAAGTTGGAGACATTGAGGTTTATTGGCAATTCGACGAAGATTCTCCGGATCAAGAAGTAATCCAACACTATTGGTTTGCTATGCTATCTAGTCTTTATAAAGAAAAGCCCTTCATTAAGGCATGTTTAGACCACGCTAACTATACTTACAACGATGGAAAACTTAGTGTCGGCTTATCTAGTCAAAATTCAGTAGATTTATTAATCAACAAGTATCATCCACTATTAATGAAACGTTTACAACAAGTAGCTATCAGTGATTTAGAGATTGATTATTATTTGGATGAATCTCTCAAAGACCAGGAAATCGGTTCATTTAGAGACCGCCAATCCCAAGAAGATGAAGAAAATCTTTTGCAGGCCTTAGAAGCTCAATCACGAAAAGAAGAACTGGCACAAATCAGTCCAATAGATCAAGAAATTGAACCGATTGGTAAGGACATTCCCAATGGTCCAATCCTACCTATGAATGAATTGGAGGATAATCAATATCGTCAGATTATTGAGGGCTATATTTTCCACAAAGAGTCTAAGGAACTTAAGGGTGGGAACATCTTGCTTATAATGCAAGTCACTGATTATACCAGTTCTGTTACTGTTAAGTTGATCTCAGGACGACGCATCAAGGCTTCTTCATTTGATCTCTATAATAAAGGAGATTGGATCCGATTAGAAGGAGATATGGTTCCTGATAATTATACTTCGGAACTGTACTTTCGACCTCGAAGTGTTAGAAATATTAAACCTAAGATGGTTCGAGAAGATCAAGCACCAGAAGGTAAACGCCGAGTAGAACTACATGCTCACACTCAAATGAGTCAATTAGATGCAACCAACTCTGCCACGGATATTATTGCTCAAGCTGCCAAGTGGGGACACCCGGCAGTAGCTATTACTGATCATGCAACGGTTCAGTCTTTTCCTGAAGCCTATCGAGCAGGTAAGGCCCACGGCATCAAAGTGCTTTATGGGATGGAAGCTTATGTTGTTAATGATGGCGAGCCGGTAGCATATAATTTAACCGATCAAGTACTTGATACGGCTACCTATGTGGTTTTTGATGTGGAAACAACAGGTCTTTCTTCGGTTTATGATGTTATTATTGAATTAGCCGGGGTGAAAATGCAAGAGGGTGAAGTTGTAGATACCTTTGAAACCTTTGTTAATCCTCATCGCCCAATTTCAGCTTTAATCACTGATTTAACTGGTATATCTAATAGCATGGTAGCTGACGCACCGGATATTGATTCGGTTATGCAAGACTTCAAAGAATTTTGCCAAGGAAGTATTTTAGTGGCCCATAATGCTAGTTTTGATATGGGTTTTATTAATAAGGCCTACAAGAATTTAGGTATGGAAGAAGCTAAAAATCCAGTCATTGATACATTGGAATTATCACGCTTAGTAAATCCAGAGCTAAGAGCTCACCGGTTAAATACGTTGGCTAAACGCTATAATATTCCACTTGAGCAGCACCACCGTGCCGTTTATGATTCTCAGACAACCGGTTACTTGCTCTATAAAATGTTGGAGCAGGCCCGGGAGGATTATGATATCACTAATCATCAGCAACTCAATGACTTTATGGGGCAAAACGATGCCTACAAACAGGCCCGTCCCTTCCACGCTAGCTTACTTGTTCAGAGCCAAGAAGGACTCAAAGATCTCTTTAAGCTAGTCTCTGAATCTAACTTGAATTATTTCTTCCGTGTACCAAGAGTACCCAGAAGCCTGTTAAACAAATACAGTCAGCATTTATTGATTGGTACAGCTTGCAGTGAAGGCGAGGTCTTCTCGGCCTTGTTAGAAAAAGGCTATGATGAGGCATTAAAATTAGCCAAAAATTATGACTATATTGAAGTGCAACCCCCTCAGGCTTATCAGCAACTCATTGACGAAGAGCGGATCAAATCTCAAGAAGATTTACAGGCTTTGTTACAACAGATGATAGACTTGGGTAAGGAATTGAAGATTCCAGTGGTTGCAACCGGAAATGTTCACTACCTCGATCCTAAAGATAGTATTTACCGAGAAGTTATTGTCCAATCTCTTAAAGTCAACGCAAACCGTCAAGTCAAGTTACCTCCATTGCATTTTCGAACAACTGATGAGATGCTAGAAGACTTCTCCTTCTTAGGTAGTCAAGTGGCTCAGGAGATTGTTATTGAGAACCCTCAAGCTCTTGCTAATTCAATTGATGAGATTCAGGTCATCAAATCAGATTTATATACTCCGAAGATTGAAGGGGCAGAGCAAGAAATTACTGACTATTCATACAAAGTGGCACATCAAATGTATGGCGATCAATTACCTCAATTAGTGGAAGATCGAATAGAAAAAGAACTGGCCTCGATCATATCCAACGGTTTTGCTGTTATTTATTTGATTTCGCAAAAGTTAGTACTCAAATCAAATGAAGATGGCTACCTAGTTGGTTCTCGTGGATCCGTAGGTTCAAGTTTGATCGCTACTTTAACAGGAATTACAGAAGTGAATCCTTTGCCCCCTCATTATTATTGTCCGGATTGTCATTACAATGAGTTCTTTACTGAAGGGGAATACGGTTCAGGTTATGATTTACCGGATAAAGAATGTCCCCATTGCCACAAAGCTTTAAAACGTGAAGGACAGGATATTCCATTTGAGACTTTTTTAGGTTTTCATGGTGACAAAGTTCCAGATATTGATTTGAACTTTTCAGGTGAATATCAAGCCCGAGCTCACGCCTATACCAAAGAGCTTTTTGGTGAAGACTACGTTTACCGAGCCGGAACTATCGGAACAGTCGCACAAAAGACAGCCCTTGGATATGTAAGAGGTTATTTGGAGCATACGGGTGGTCAATTACCCCAAGCCGAGAAGGAACGGTTGGCTCATGGAATTGAAGGAGTCAAACGAACTACCGGCCAGCACCCTGGTGGGATTATTGTTATTCCTGATTACATGGATGTTTTTGATTTTACACCAATTCAATATCCCGCAGATGACTTAGGAGCCGAGTGGCGGACCACACACTTTGATTTCCATTCTATTGATGAGAATGTCTTGAAACTGGATATTCTAGGTCACGATGACCCAACAATGATTCGGATGCTCCAAGATCTCTCCGGTATTGATCCATTGACCATTAATGTCACTGATCCTGGAATCATGCAACTCTTCCAAGGAGTTGAAGTCCTAGGGGTTAGCCCTGAACAGATTTACTCCGAGACTGGAACGCTGGGCATTCCAGAATTCGGAACTAATTTTGTTAGAGGCATGGTAGCAGAGACAAGACCTTCAACTTTTGCTGAATTATTAAAGATTTCAGGTCTTTCCCATGGGACAGATGTTTGGTTAGGAAATGCTCAAGAACTTATCCGTAATAATGTGATTCCTTTTGCGGAGGTTATTGGCTGTCGTGATGATATTATGGTTAATTTAATTCATTATGGCCTAGACGATGGACTAGCCTTTAAGATTATGGAGAGTGTTCGTAAAGGGAAGGGAATTCCTGATGATTGGCAAGAAGAAATGAGAGCGCATGAGGTACCTGAATGGTATATTGAATCTTGTCTAAAAATTAAATACATGTTCCCTAAGGCTCATGCGGCAGCTTATGTCATCATGGCTTTGAGAGTGGGCTATTTCAAGGTCTACCACCCATTGCTCTATTATGCTGCTTATTTCTCAGTTCGGGCCAAGGATTTTGACCTGGTTGCAATGTATCAAGGCAAGGAAATGGTCAAACGACGAATTAGAGAAATTAGAGACAAAGGTTTTAGCGCCACTAACAAGGAAAATGTTTTAATTACTGAATTGGAGATCGCTAATGAAATGTTGGAACGTGGTTATCATTTCCAGATGGTTAATTTGGAAAAATCAGATGCCAAAAACTTTATTATTGAAGGGGATTCTCTGATTCCACCGTTTCGCGCAGTCCCAAGTTTGGGAACTAATGTTGCTGAGCAAATTGTTAAAGCTAGAGAAGAGGCAAGCTTCCTTTCAAAAGAAGATTTACAAAAAAGAGGTAAGGTATCCAAGACGATTATTGATTATCTCACGGAACATGGTGTTTTAGATGGTTTACCAGATGAAGATCAGTTGAGCTTGTTTTAGTTATTATCCTCAAAAAAATCGGACTACCGTTTCAAACGATAGTCCGATTTTTATTTATTTCTTGATAGCCTTGTTTTCTTGTTCTAGATGCCAAATATCTTCATTGTACTCATTGATTGTGCGGTCACTTGAGAAGTAACCTGCTTCACCAATGTTCTTAATCACACGGCGGGTCCACCTATCATGATCTTCATAATCAGCATACATTTTTTCTTTTGTATCGATGAATTCTTCTAAGTCGATTAAGGCCATAAAGTAGTCCTTGTTAGAAATATCACTGTGTAGACGGCGAAGTCTTTCTTCATCTCCTAGGTAAAGCATACCCGGACTTAAAATAAAGTCAACTAAAGGCTTAATTCTTTCGCGGTAGTAGTAATCGTGAGCGTTATAGCTATTATTAGCATAAATATCCACAATTTCAGAACTTTGCTTTCCAAAGATATAAATATTTTCTCGTCCAACGCGTTCAGCGATCTCTACGTTGGCACCATCTAGAGTACATAAGGTTAGGGCGCCATTCAACATAAACTTCATGTTTCCTGTACCCGAAGCTTCCTTAGAGGCTAGAGAGATTTGTTCGGATATATCCGCGGCAGGAATTAGGTATTGAGCAGCCGTTACGTTATAGTTTTCAACAAAGACAACTTTTAAGTGCTTATTAACATCTGGATCATTATCAATGATCTGAGAGAGGGTGAGAATCATGTGGATGATATCTCTCGCGATTGTGTAAGCACTGGCCGCTTTACCTCCGAATATAATAGTGATAGGTGTTTTTGGAATATTGCCACTCTTGATTGAGAAATACTTATGAATGACATAAAGGGCTAGCATTTGTTGACGTTTGTACTCGTGGATACGTTTGATTTGAATATCAATGATTGAATGCTCATCGATTTCAACACCTTGATGTACGTCTAACCAAGCCTTTAATCTTTGTTTATTGGTAAATTTAATGGCTCTTAATTTAGTATTGACACTAATATCATCCTGATAGTCAAGTAATGGGGTCAGATCTGAATTAGTACGCCATTCTGACCCAATTAATTGATCTAAATAAGTAGCTAATTCAGGGTTACAGTCCATAATCCAACGACGGAAGGTGATCCCATTAGTTTTATTGTTGAATTTTTCAGGATAGATATCATAAAAGTGTTTTAATTCTGTATTTTTTAAGATGTCAGAGTGAAGGCGGGCCACGCCGTTAATGCTGTATCCGTAATGAATAGACATATTAGCCATATGAGCACGTCCATGCTCGTCAATGATTTTAACCGCATTGTTATTAGGGAAATCGTTTTGAACTAGCTCATCTAATCGTCTAATAATATGGGCAGCATCTGGACATACCAAATCTAAATCACTCATCGGCCACTTTTCTAGGGCTTCAGCTAGAATCGTATGGTTGGTATAGGCTACCATGCGTCTAACAATACCGACTGCTTCGTCGAATTTAATACCATGGTCTGTAATCATCAAACGAATCAATTCAGGGATAACTAGTGCTGGGTGAGTATCGTTTATTTGGATAACGGCATATTCATCTAGGTCATGGACGTTAGATCCTCTTTCGATAGCCTCCTCAATAACTAATTGGGCCCCATTGGATACCATAAAGTATTGTTGATAAATACGTAATAATTCACCTGAGTGGTCAGAGTCATCAGGGTATAGAAATAGGGTTAAGTTCTCTTCAATATTTCCCTTATCAAAGTGAATCGTACCTTCTTCAATAATGTCTGATGAGACAGAATCAAGATCAAACAAACGTAAACGGTTCCGCTTGTTATGCTTGTAGCCTAAAACGTTGATATCATAAAGGGTTGAATTCAAACTAAAACGGCCGAATTTAACTTCGTATGATTTTTTGTTCTTTTTAAGCCAGCTATTTTCTGTGATCCATGCATCAGGAACTGCTTTTTGGTTGTTGTCTTTAAATACTTGACGGAAAAGTCCAAAGTGATAATTCAAACCAACGCCATCACCATTAATACCTAAAGTGGTAATTGAATCGACAAAGCAAGCAGCCAGTCGTCCTAGACCGCCATTACCAAGAGAAGGTTCATTTTCAGCTTCTTCAATCGCCATTAAGCTTTTACCATTAGCTATTAATTCATTATTGACCTCGTCGTAAATACCCAAATTCAATAGGTTATTGGAAAGTAGTTTACCAATTAAGAATTCAGCTGAGAAATAATAGAGCTTTTTCTTTTGGTTGTGGTGGGTATTCAAGCCATCTGAGCGGTCAGCTACTAAATCAAGAATCGCCTTATAAAGTTCAGCATCCGAACATTCGCGAATAGGCTTATTGAAAGCCTTAGTAACATAGGATTCTAGTTTTGCCATAGTTATCTCCTTATTCTAAAAAACTATTATTTTATTATATTATACCATGAATATTCGATAAGACCAGTTTTATTTAAAAGTCAATATAATCATAGTTTAAAGGAAAGAATCCTTTTAGTATCTCTAAAAGGGGTAGTCGCTTGTATAAAATTGACAAAAAAGAATTATTTAATTGTTTTGATTTCCATTTATTTATGTATGCGCAAGAAATAAATGGAAAACTTAAATCATCAAAACAAATCAAATAATTCTTAAAAGACTTTTATTTATATTTTTCTTCTAGTTGCGCCATCCAATGACCAAGCGCGGTTCCTAGAATTAGCATCAAAAGACATAGAAGGTATTGAACAAATGTAAAGCCTTGGTAATCAGTTGGAATAATCATTAATGTAGAAGCAATTACTACCCCTAAGATAAAGTGGAAGAATTGACTATAATAATGATCGAAAATCCATTGGATCAACTTAGCGAAAAGTAAAATCGTAACTAAACCACCAATTGCAATTGGTATAATAACAGAAAAGTCTAGCGTCTTAAACCCATCAGCCATTTGCTGGTATAAACCTAAGTAAACGATAAAATTTGAAGGGCTTAAGCCTGGAATGAGAACGCCTAATGCAATCAGTCCTCCACACAGACACCAAGACCAAAAGTTAGCATCGATGGAATTAGTAAATTGTTGATTACCCATATAGAGAACCGCTAACCCGAAGAAAAAGGATAGGACCATAACTGAGATATCTAGGCGATCCCGACCTTTAGCTCCAGCTTCTTTCCATAAGGCCGGGAAAGTTCCAAGTATCGCTCCTACGAAAAACCAGAGGATGATCGTGTAGTAATTCCCCAAAAGATAGGAAACACCCCATGATAATCCGGCGATGCCAGCTAAACCCCCAAGACCAACCGGAATAAAAAATAAAACATTCTCAATAAACTTGTCCGTGAGATTCGCTAAAAAACGAATAATTCGCTCATATAAACCAAAGATAGCTGCTAGGGCCCCACCTGAAATTCCCGGAATAATGAATCCAGAACCGATAAAAGCGCCTTTAATAAATCGTAACCACCAACTTTGAGACTGATTAAGCTCGTCAGTGTGAGTAATAGATTTTGACATAATAACCTCCTAAAAGATATGTTATTATTCTAGCCTTTCAAATCATTAGATTCAAGAAATTAAGGCAATTGACAAGCCAAGAGATTAAATTAAAATAGAAGAAAGGAGGGACCGATGATGGTTGCAAAATTTTACTTTAGTGATAAATGTCCTGATACGCCAGAGTTTCAGAAGGCATTAAATTCATTTGGAATAGACTATCAAGCTGTTAACATTACCGATTCCATGGCTAATCTCAAGGAGTTCTTGTCTTTAAGAGATCAACGAGAAGAGTTTGATTCGGCGAAAGAGTTAGGAAGGGTAGGCATTCCCGTTTTACTAACAAGTAGTGATTTATTACTTTTTGATACAACAGATTTGGAGAGACTTTAAGGTATGGATAGACAAGTAGAGGAGTTAATTAATGCGGCTCGCGAGGTGAGGGCGCTAGCTTACGCTCCGTATTCAAAATTTCCAGTAGGAGCTGCCATTCGAATGAAGGATGGACAGATTATTCAAGGGGTCAATGTAGAAAATGTTTCCTTTGGAGCTACAAATTGTGCTGAAAGATCAGCCTTATATAGTTCAATTGCTCAAGGCTACGCTCCCAAATCTACTGTTGCAATTGCTATTTGTGGCGATACTGATTCCTACTTACCCCCTTGCAGTATATGTCGTCAAGTATTGGTTGAATTATGTGATTTAGATACCCCTGTTTATTTAACGCGTGCTGATGGTGAAATTTTAGAATTAACGATTGCTGACTTGGTGCCGTATGCTTTCGATTCGATGGAAATCTAACCGCGTATATTTTGAGTTCCTTGTTTTAGTTTGTTATATTTAAAGTAAAATGAGATAAGGAGAATGATTATGGCACAAAAATTATTACATGCGTGTTTAAGAGTCGCTGATCTAGAAGCTTCGAAGAAATTCTACATGGGAGTTTTTGATTTTGAAGTTAACCGCGAAAAAGATTTTCCAGAAGATGCTTTTACATTATCTTACCTAACTGTACCCGGTGGAGATTTTGAATTAGAACTTACCTATAATTATGATGGTGGCCCATATGAGATCGGTAATGGCTTTTCTCACTTGGCCTTAGGCGTTGATAATTTAGAAGAAACTTACAAAAAAGCCAAAGATTCAGGTTATGAGACAACTGAAATGAAAAGTTTATCTGATGGTTCTGTTTCTTTCTTCTTCATTACGGATCCAGATGGTTACCGTCTAGAAGTGATGAGTAATTAAGCCTTCATTTTATTTCTTATGATTTTTTATCCTTAAGTAATAGATTATCTATTACCTAAGGATTTTATTTTTATATTCTAATGATATTTATACAATAGGTTCAGTAACTAACGCTTGAATTTTTTAATGCTTGTAAAAGACAGCTTAAAATATAATAAAAAATAAAAGTCAATATAGTCCCATTTAATTCAGAGATAGGAAGAGTATTTTGAGGGAATCATCGCTTGAAAAATAATGTAAGCAAAACAGATTAGTCTTGAAATCAATTCAATCTTTTTAGTCCGGTAGTCAACTAATTTCAATAAGTGAAAAAATTTTGAAAAAAATTAACAAAAAATTAGAATATTTATCACTTATAGGGTATAATGAAAACAAAAGAAAGCGAAAAAAAATTTATCAATTAAATTAAGCGCTTACAACCATCTATCCGTGAAGGGGGTAATGCAATGAATATTAAGTCTGAGCTTCCAGATAATATAATGGATGACATTTATTACTTCAATAAGGGCGTCCATCGAAGCGCCTATAAGTTTTTGGGGAGTAAACGTCGAGTAGTAGATGGAGAGATAGGATACCAATTTACTGTCTGGGCTCCCAATGCTAATAATGTCAGCATACAAGGTGACTTCACCCAATGGCACCTTGTAGGTATGAATCGCCTGGACGGTGGCATCTGGACGATTTATTTTTCAGGAGATATTAAAGGGGATAAATATAAATATGCTGTTGATAACGGTCGAGGGCATGTTGAATACAAATTAGATCCCTTCTCTTATCGAAATGAAATCAGTCCTAAAGATGCTTCGATTGTCTGGGACTTACCAAAATTGGAATGGGCTGACCAAGAATGGATGGCTAATCAAAATAAGGAACGCTTATTTAAATCGCCCATCCAGATTTATGAGGTTCACCCTGGTTCTTGGCGTCGACACCCGGATGGCCGTGAATATAATTTAAGCGAACTTGCCGATGCCTTAGTTCCTTATGTAAAGGATATGGGCTATACCCACATCGAACTTATGCCGGTCATGGAACATCCGTTAGATGCTTCTTGGGGCTATCAAATTACTGGATATTATGCGATAAATGGTAGGTATGGAACACCGGAAGACCTTCATTATTTTGTCGATCTAGCTCACCAAAACGGGATTGGTGTCATGGTTGATTGGGTACCTGGACACTATTCGCGCAACAGTAATGGTCTGGCCTACTTTGATGGAACGCCTTGTTACGAGTATGAAGATAGTAATAAAGCTAATAATGTGGGCTGGGGAGCACTAAATTTTGATCTTGGTAAAAATCAAGTTCAAAGTTTCCTTATATCGAATGCCATGTATTGGTTGAAAGAATACCATTTGGACGGTATTCGGGTGGATGCCGTAACTAATATGCTCTACCTTGATTTTGATGATAAACCTTGGACGCCTAATGAGGATGGATCTAACCATAATCGACAAGGGGTCGAATTTATCAAAAAATTAAACCAAACTATTCATGAAGAATGTCCTCACGTCTTGACCATGGCGGAGGAAAGTACTGATTGGAAAGGGGCTACTCATCCAGTTGAAGAAGGAGGGTTAGGCTTTGATTATAAATGGAATATGGGTTGGATGAACGACACCCTTAAATTTATTGAGCTAGATCCAGTTTATCGGCCAGCTAGTCTTCGTTTAATCACCTTTGCCTTTATGTATCAGTACAATGAACGCTATATTTTGCCATTTTCTCATGATGAGGTGGTCCATGGTAAACGGTCGATGTTGGATAAGTTCCCATTATCAAGACGTGACCAATTCGCTAATTTGCGACTGCTCTATGGTTATAAGATGGCCCAACCTGGTAAAAAATTAAACTTCATGGGCAACGAACTTGGACAGTACTTAGAGTGGCGTTTCAATGAGGAACTTGACTGGGCTGGCTTGCAGCAGGAATTTAATAAAGAATACCAATATTATATTCGAACCTTAAATCATTTAGGTCTTGCTGAGGCATCCTTACATGAATTGGATCATGATCCACTAGGGATGCAAGGGATAGATGCGGATGACTTGGAAGAAGGCGTTCTAAGTTTCTTGAGAAGGTCCAGCCAAGAAGATGATTTCATGGTTTGTGTCTTCAATTTTACACCAGTGGAACGAAATCCAAAGCGGATTGGAGTGCCTTATCCGGGTAATTACCAGGTGGTGTTGAATTCTGAATTAGAAGAGTTTGGTGGCAGATGGACGCATAGGCATGGAACCTTAACCAGTCAAGCTGCTCCTAGTGATGGTTTTGAACAATCCATTGAGCTCATTGTTCCAGGATTTGCTGCACTCTTTATTAAGCCGGAGACAATTGACTTACAAGCTCAAGACCATAGTGAGAAGGATTCTGTTGCAAAAGTGAATCCTAAGGATCCATCTAAAACCAAGTCAGCTGATAAAGCTAAAGCAAAATCGTCTCGTCAAAAGAGAAGAAAACGTGGTAAAAAAAGGTAATCAATTATATAGAAAGGAGACGAACAAGCCAGCCTTGTTCAAATACTTACATGAAAAATGAATTAATCGGTATGATTCTTGCTGGAGGGCAAGGAACCCGTTTAGGTGTATTAACTAAAAATATTGCTAAGCCGGCCGTTCCATTTGGTGGTAAATATCGAATCATTGACTTTGCGATGAGTAATTGTGCTAATTCTAATATTCGTAATGTCGGGGTCGTGACTCAATATCAACCTTTAATCTTAAATGACCATATTGGCCGTGGGGATGCTTGGGGATTAAATGGACGTAATAGTGGAGCTACGGTCCTTCAACCCTATTCAAGTGCAGATGGTGAAAAATGGTTTAAAGGGACCGCTAATGCTATTTACCAAAATATCTCATACATTGACTCCTTGGATCCGGAATATGTTCTGATTTTATCAGGTGACCATATTTACAAGATGGACTATTCAAAAATGCTAGATTTCCATAAGGAAAACAATGCTAGCTTAACCGTCGGTGTACTTCCTGTTTCGATGGAGGAAGCGTCTCGCTTTGGTATTATGAATACTGACCAAGGTAATCGGATTATTGAATTCGAAGAGAAACCGGCAGAGCCTAAATCGAACTTAGCTTCGATGGGTATTTATATTTTCAGCTGGCCAACGCTTCGCCGCTATCTAGTAGAAGATGCTGCAAAAGATAGAAAATTAGAAGACTTTGGACATGATGTCATTCCAACCTATTTGAAGAATGGGGAAAATTGTTTTGCTTATTCCTTCCATGGCTACTGGAAAGATGTGGGAACCATTGAATCCCTTTGGGAAGCAAATATGGAAATTCTCGACCCTGATCATCCATTAAATCAAACCAAGGATTCATGGCGTGTTTATTCCTCAACACCAATTACTCCACCGCAGTTCTTGACTCAAGAAGCTGAAATTAAACATTCAACCGTTGTTGACGGTTGCTTCATTGCAGGTCAAGTTTCTCATTCAATTCTCTCGCAAGATGTTGTGGTTGGTTTGAACAGTTCAGTAGACCATTCAATTATTATGAGTGGAACAACAGTGGGAGAAAACTGTAAAGTAGAATATGCCATTATTGGAGAGGGCGCAGTTATTGCAGATGGCGCGAATGTCATCGGAACCCGAGATGAGATTGCAGTTGTAGGATTTAACGAAACGATTGGAGGGCCTAAGAACGATGGCGAACAGTAAACTAGCAGCAATTATTAATTTAACGGAAAATAATGATCACTTAAAACCTTTGACTAATAATCGTCCTATTGCTTCATTACCCTTTGCTGGGCGTTACCGCATTATTGATTTTGCTTTATCAGATATTTCCTATGCAAATATTGATTCTGTAGCCTTATTTATTGGTGGATCCGGGCGCTCGATCTATGACCATATTCGGTCAGGTATCGCTTGGGACCTACAATCAGATATTGGAGGAGGAGTCTTCACCTTCTCACAACAAGACTGGAAACATCAGTACAAGATCGAAGAAGAACATGAAGATTATTATTATAATCATCGTATTTATCTGCAAAGATCTAAGGCAGAGTATGTTTATATTGCTGGTTCTAATATCATTAATAATTTGGATATTCGCTCAGTGGTTCAACAACACAAGCTTACCAATGCAGATGTAACTGTTGTCTATCACAATGCTGAATCCAGTGAGTTATCCGCTAAGGTCAATGAAAATATGGCTCTTGAATTTTCTGAAGGGCATGCTTTAGCAGGATTTGTTCCCCTTTGTGATGCCATTGATGCGCCACGGGTGAATGTTTCATTGGATCAATACATTGTTTCTGCTGATATTCTTTTTGAAATGATGGAAAGAGCGCTTGAAGATCAAGTTTATAAGTCTATCAATGACTTAATCTTGCATTATATCAATGATTATACGATTAACACTTATGAATATACTGGTTATACAGCCTTTATCGACTCCATTGATAATTACTTTGCAGCTAACTTGAATATGTTAGACCGGGTGCAGTTTAATTCGCTCTTCCATGGTAGTATTCCGGTGTTAACCAAGTCTAAACATGGTGCCCCTACTTACTATAGTGGAGATTCTAATGCTAAATGTTGTATCGTAGCTACTGATACTCAAGTTTATGGACATATTTATCATTCAGTTATTAACCGTCGTGTGACAATCGAACAGCACGCGAGTGTTGAAAACAGTGTGATTTTACAGGGTGTAAAGATTGGTGAAGGAGCGGAAATTAAATACGCTATTATCGATAAAAATACAACCATCGCACCTGGAGCAAAGGTGATAGGATCTCCAGATAACATTATTGTTATCGAAAAAGGCTCTCACATTCAAGCTTAGGAGGTAACATGAAAGTATTATTTGCGGCAGCAGAAGCTGCACCCTTCTTCAAAACAGGGGGCTTAGGCGATGTTGCCTATGCCTTGCCCAAAGAATTGGTTAAAAAAGGGATCGATATTCGTGTCGTTCTTCCTAACTATATGCAGATGCCACAGCAATATAAGGACCAATTAGAAGAAGTTTTTCATTTTCGTTTTCAATTAGGTGTCAAAAATGTATACTGTGGCATTAAGAAACTTGAGATGGATGGAGTTGTTTACTATTTCATTGATAACTTAAGTTACTTTGACCGGGCGAGTCTATATGGTGAATGGGATGATGGTGAACGGTTTGGATTTTTTGCAACGACCATCATTGAGATGCTTGAAGTTATTGACTGGATTCCGGATATTATTCACTGTAATGATTGGCACACCGCTATGGTACCTGTTCTACTGGTGGACCGATATCATTGGAAAAATCGATTACAAAATATTCGTAAAGTCTTAACAATACATAATCTTCGTTTCCAGGGAATTTATGAGCCCAAGATTTTAGAAAATGTTTTCGGTACATCGTATAATACCTTTACAGAGGACGGCTTGAAATATTATGACCGGGTTAACTTCTTAAAAGGTGGTATCAACTTCTCTGATCGAGTAACCACGGTTAGTCCTACCTATGCATATGAGATTATGACTCCAGCCTTTGGAGAAGGCTTGGAAGGGGCTCTGCGCCATAATCATTGGAAAGTTCGTGGGATTATTAATGGAATTGACTATGATATCAATAATCCAGCAGATGATAAGCTAATTCCTCACCACTTTACGATTGATGATCTCAAGGGTAAGAAGCTTAATAAACTAGCCCTTCAGAAACGACTAGGTCTACCTGAAAAAGAAGACGTCGCCCTGATAGGTGTGGTTAGTCGGTTAACGGATCAGAAAGGGTTCCAATTGGTTGAAGAGCGACTGAATGAATTATTGCAAGCAGAGGTGCAAGTAGTCATTCTAGGAACTGGTGAAGCACAGTTTGAGCATTCATTTAGATACTTCCAGGATGTCTATCCTGATAAAATGCGGGCTTGTATTGATTTTGATATTCAACTGGCTCAACAAATTTATGCTTCGGCGGATATGTTTTTAATGCCGTCGGCTTTTGAACCATGTGGTTTATCTCAAATGATTTCAATGCGCTACGGTACCCTACCGATAGTTCATGAGACAGGTGGTTTAGCAGATACCGTTGAGCCTTATAATCAATATACGGGAGCCGGTACAGGTTTTTCATTTAACCAGTTTGACTCATATATTATGCTAGAGACCATCTACCGGGCTTTGGATGTTTACTATAATCAACCTGAAGCTTGGCAAAAATTGGTTCATCAAGCAATGAGTCGCGACTTTTCATGGGAGCGACCTGCCCAGGAGTATTTTCAACTTTACCAAGGTTTATTAGACAGCTAATGTAATTAATATTAAGCTAACCATTTATACCAGATTAGATGACTTCTAATCTGGTTTTTGGGATGGTCATAATTTTTTAAGATAAATTCACAAATCTTTCACAGGCTAGAATTTTAAAGTAAAAGAGGGAAACAACTAGCTTAATTGAGTTTATTTCAAGTATGATAAGATAAAGTATGTTTCTAGTAGGGGAGGGAAGTCAATGTCTCAAGAAAACAAGACCAATAGTTTTCCAAAGCAGCGATTGACTCGTAGACAACAAATGTGGCAAGGTTTTAAAAATTTATGGACCTATTATCGAGGTTGGAAGTGGCTAATTTTTATAACGATGAGCCTCTCCCTAGCTTTATCCACCTATCTAGTTGTTCTAGCCAAGACGACTAGCGTGAATACACTTCAGGAAGCCTTGGTATCTAAGACCACCATCTATGATTATCAAGACCAAGTTGCAGGTACTATGAATGGGCAAAAAGGAACTTATGTCGATTTGTCCGCTATTTCAGATGAGATGAAACAATCTGTAGTGACCACTGAGGACAAGCGGTTTTATCAGCATGGTGGATTTGATACGATTGGTATGGGTCGGGCCTTTGTCAGACTATTACTAAATCGTGATACCTCTGGTGGTGGCGGGTCTACCATCACCCAACAATTAGCCAAAAATGCCTTTTTATCATTAGATCAAACGTTCCAAAGAAAACTAAAAGAATTATTTCTTTCTTTGGAATTAGAAAAAGAATATGACAAGGATCAAATCTTGGAAATGTATCTCAACCACGCTTATTTTGGTAACGGGGTTTGGGGAGTTGAAGATGCTGCCCAGGCTTATTTTGGCCATAGTGCTGCCAGTTTGAATTGGAACGAAAGTATGGTATTAACAGGAATGTTGAAGGGACCTTCAATATTTAATCCGGTTGATGACTACCAGGCTGCAATTGACCGTCGAAATGTTGTGGCCGATTTACTTGGCAAGGAGGGCCTCTTATCTCCAGAAGACGTCCAGTATGTCCAATCAGCACCAATCAATGTTTATGGAAATTTTGAAGTGGAGGATGACTATCAATTTCCTTATTATTTTGACGCGGTTATTGATGAAGCTTCAAGGCTAGCTGGCATACCTGAAGATGACCTTATCGGAAAAGGCTACCAAGTCTTTACTAATTTGAATCCTCAATTTCAATCGGCTATTGATGAAAGTTACCAGCTACCCGGTTTTTTTCCCGATAGTCAGGAGGGGGAGCCATTAGTCCAAAGTGCTAGTGTCGTCATTGACCCACAAACGGGAGGTATTGCTGCTGTATATGGAGGCAGGGGCGAATATGTATATCGTGGCTTTAACCGGGCAGTTGATATGAGACGGGCGCCGGGATCTACCATAAAGCCTTTGGCTATTTATACTCCTGCTTTAGAGGCGGGGTATAAGATCCATTCAACAGTACCCGATCAAGTCAAGTCTTATGATGGTTGGCAACCTGAAAACTATAATCACTATACTGAACCAAGCGGGGAAACTAGCTTGTATTATGCTTTAGCTCAGAGTAAGAATACGACCGCTGTCCACTTACTCGATGAATTAGGGATCGATAAAGCAGTGGAAAAATTGAGACAGTTTGGCATACCTCTCAAAGAAGAAGATAAGAATTTAACACTCGCCCTAGGGGCCTTGAGTAAGGGGGTAACTCCACTAGAATTAGCTAATGCCTATAGTGCATTTGCTAATCAAGGTATCCGCAGAGATAGCTTTTTTATAAGGAAAATATTAGATGCAGCAGGTAATGTTGTGTATCAAAATGAGAAGCCGGCCAAGCATATGGTAATGACTAAGAACATTGCAGCTGATATGACTAGTATGATGCTTGATAGTTACGGCGGATATGGTACAGGTTATGGAGCTGGCCCTGATTTTGGTCAACTAGCAGGAAAAACGGGGAGTACGGAGACAACAGAAGGATCCACTGATACTAGGGACCGTTGGATGGTGGGCTACACGCCAGACTTTGTTATTGTTTCTTGGGTTGGGCTAGATGAGATTGGGGATCAATCTCTGGATCAAATTATGCCTAGCGGAATGGGACAGTTGTTTAATTACCAGACCACTCAACTAATGACCTACTCTAATCAGACCCCCTTCAACTTATTGCCCGCTTCTGCTATGGAAGAATCTACTAATTCAATCTCATCCAACAATTGGCAAGATCAAACTGGACAATTACTGGACCAGGCTAGTCAATGGGTGGAACAAGAGCTACCAGGTGTTCTTCAAGAAATTGAAAGCAACGGAAGGGTGATTGTTGATGAATTGCGGGATTGGGTGCAGTTTAATTGGCCTTTTAATTAAAGCAAGAAAAGTTGAAAATACATGGATTCCTTGATAATATGAAGGAGTACTTAGATTTTAAGGAGGATATGCGAGTGGCAAATAACATATATGATACAGCCAATCAATTAGAACGCGATTTAAGAGAGCTAGAGGCTTTCCAAAATTTACAAAAAGCCCATCGAGCTATTTTGGATAATCAAGAAGCTAATGAATTATTCAATGAATTCAGACAGCAAACCCAAACCTATCAAGAAAAGCAAATGCGTGGCGAGGAACTTTCAGATCAAGATATTAGCCAAATTCAGGAACTATCAATGAAAGTGACTCAAAATGAATTAATTCGTCAGCTAATGCAAAGTGAAGAATTGGTGAGCCAGACAATTAATGACATCAATAAAATTATTACCAGACCTTTAGTAGAACTTTACGAAAACGATCCTCAATAGGCTCTGTATGGCAAGTGACCAGCTGTAAGTCTTATCTAAGACTGCGGTTGGTTTTTATATTAATTTTAAAATTTAAAGAAAGGAGCTTAAAATGAAGTTATTACATCTAGCGGACTTACATTTAGATAGTCCTTTTCAAGGGATTCGCCAGTCCAATTCACTTCTACGGGAAAAGCTATTGGCAGCCCCCTACGAAGCTTTTCGCCAAGCTATAGGTGTAGCTATCAATCGGCAAGTGGATGTAGTTATTATAGCAGGGGACATCTATGATAGCGATCGTCAAACGATCTATGCCCAACACCAATTCATCCAAGAACTCGAGCGATTGGAACAAGCCGATATCCCCGTGGTGATGATTCACGGTAATCACGATTACCTTAATAGTCATTCACCAAAGATGACCTATCCGACTAATGTATATTTATTAGATTCACAGACCATTGACTCTGTCGATTTAAGACTCAGTAATGATCTTAGCGCAAGGTTTTACGGTTTTTCTTACAACCAGCGGTGGATTGAGAGCAACAAAGCAGTTGAATATCCTCGTGCCAAAGGTGAGACTGATTATACGATTGGTATCCTTCATGGAAGCCAAGTTTCAGGGAATCCATCTTTTGATCGGTATGCTCCTTTTCGAGTTAAGGACTTACTGGCTTGCCAATATGATTATTGGGCATTGGGTCATATTCATCAGCATCAAGTGCTGAATCAAGAACCTCTGATTCAATATAGTGGAACCACTCAAGGACGAAATCGTCTAGAAACAGGTGACAAAGGAGGCTATTTAGTCACGCTTGAAAAGAATCAACCGACAAAAAGTGAATTTATTTCTTTGTCGTCGATAGAATGGCAAGTGGGTCGCCTGGACTGCCAAGAAGATTGGCAAATCCCTGATTTGTTAGCGGCCTGCAAGAAGTGGTTATCCACTTATCGTGAAGTGGCTTCTTCAACAAAAAAGCTTTATTTATTGAGTCTTTATTTGGATAATGCTCAACGATTAGATCCCCAGATTCAAGAGCAGATCATCAGTGAGGATCTCATTCCCTTATTGAATCCTAGCGACTTAGAGGGCAATTCCTATTGGTTAGTAAAATTAGAGTTAAGCTATGACCAACTAGTGGACTCTTTCGATTATGATCCCCAACTTAAGAAGTCTTTTGAAGCCAGTCTGGCTTCATTAGAAGAAGGAAGTTCCTATCAGGACATGTTAGCCGACCTCTTTGGTCATCCGATTTTAATGAGCCGTTTAAGTGATATTACGTCAGATCCTTTAATTAAGGAAGAAGCAAGTAATCAAGCTCAGGCCCGAATTACTCAAGTATTAGGAATGAATCAGGAGGGCTTTGAAGATGCGGATTAATAAAATAGAAATTTATGGATATGGAAAATGGGTAAATCAAAGTTTTGAGTTAAACCATGATTTACAACTTTTTATCGGGAAAAATGAATCCGGAAAATCAACTATTCAATCTTTTATTCGAAGTATACTGTTTGGCTTTCCTAGTAAAAGAAAAAAGAAAAACCAAGAAAATCGCTACGAACCACGAGACGGGGACCGTTACGGGGGTCGTTTGCTGGTTTCTGATGTGGAGTATGGAGATTTATGGATTGAGCGAACCTTAGACGGTTTAAAAATAAATAGCCTGGAAGGGGACCAGCTTGACCCCAATCTTTTATCACAACTTCTGGCAGGCCTCGATGAAGACTTGTATGACACTTTCTATTCGTTTACTCTAGCCAATTTACAGAATTTATCAAATATTGGTTTAGAGGATTTAAATGATTACTTTCTAGGAATCAGCACCTTAGGTAGTGATAAGTTTTTAGAACTAGCTAAACAAGAAGAAAAATTAGCAGCCAATTTATACAAACGTAATGGAAGTAAGCCTCAATTAAATCAACTCCTCAATGAATATGAGACCCTGGCCCAGGCAGTAGATGAACAGCAAGCGAATATGGCAACTTATAATCAATTAACGAGTCAACTTCAGAATGAAGAGCAGATAATAGAAGATCTCAATCAAAAAATTGACAATTTCGAACAGGAATTAAGAGATATTGATCAATTGATTCAACGTTATGACATCTATCTAAAAAAACAAGCAACTGAAAAAGAACGCGAAGGTCTGGTCTACACACCTGTCCCTGATAACTGTCAAAACAGGATTGATCGAGCTAACATCACAATTGCTGATGCCAAGGAGAATCAGATTCAGCTTCAAGAGAGACTACAAATGCTAGAAGAAGAGCAAAAAAAACTGACGCGATCTGTGTGGGCCAATAATCACGAAGAAGACCGAAAAAAATGGCGATCAGATACGGAAGAGATAAAAATTGTTCAAACGCAGCTTGAACAAGTTGAACAATCAATTGCTGAGTCCAAGGATCAGATGAAACAATTGGCAGAAAAGGGTAAATTCTATCCTGAAAAAATTTCATTTGATCAAGACTTTAACAAACTTCTTGAACAAGGACTTGACTTACAGGCTGAAAAGGAACAAATTGATCAAGAAATATCCAATTTACAGGCTCAAAAAGAAGTCTACCAAGAACAAAGAAAAGAACAGCAAAATAATCGTCAAATTGCCAATCAACAAATCGCTTTTCTAGAAAGTAAAAAAGTAAATGAAGAAGCTCAGCTTATTCAGGAGACCAATCCCTTACAATATTTACCGAGCTTAGTCGCTCTAGTAATAGTTGCGGGGCTAACCGGTTATCAATTGTTGAAGGATTCACCTTCAGCTTGGTTGTGGGGCTTGATTGTTTGTCTCCTTATTGGCTCGCTAGGATGGGGCTTTTATACTTACTATCGTCATCAAAAACTGACTGAAGCCTACCATCAAAAAGATTTTCATCTGCAAATCAAAGACCTTGAAGATCGCTTATCAAATTATATTGACCAAGCTCAAGCTCTAGCAATTGAAGTAAACGATAAACAAGCGACTATTGAAAAGCAAACGCAAGCCTTAACCACCGTTCAAAGCAAGCAGACGGAGTGGTTATCTAAACTTGGTTTTTACCCTGATGCCGATCCTGAAAAAGTACTCAAAACGAATCCGGTTCAAGAGTATTTTGGAGCAAAAGATCGCTTAGATAAGTATAATGATACTAGAAATCAGTTATTATCTGAAATCACTGGTTGGCGAACACGTCTTCAACCCCTTTTGGATCGTTTCCCATTGGATAAGAATGAATCTGATACGCGTAGAATCATTCGACACTTTGAAAAGATTGAAGCTAGCCTGGTTCAAGAGTTACAGCGACAGTCGCTACTTGAGCAACGCATTCAGCAGACCCAAAAAGATCTTGATAAAAGCCAACAATTAATGAATCAAGGTCAAGAAGACCTCGATCAGCTTTTAGAAGAAAGTCAGGCTAGTAGCTTATCGGATCTATTACATAAGATTAGTGAAAATCAAAAAATTAAAGAGCTGGACCGGAGTTTGGATGTTTATCAGGATCAAATTAAAGATCATATTGATGCCTTAAAGAAAATCAAAGATCGTCATTCACTTAAGGATAAAGATGAAACAATCCAATCACAATTAGCTGAAAGCAAGGAAAATTTAATTCCTCATCTTCATAATAGAGCCAATCTATCAGTGGATATTTCTCGCTTAGAAGAAGATGGTAGCTACGCTAAGCTAGTCCAAGACTTGGAAGATAAGAAAAGTCAAATAGTTGAAGTGATCACTGAATACGCCAGTCATAAATTAACCGCTGAGTTGATTTATCAAACCTTGCAGCAGGGAATTGATAACCCTCTACCAGAAATGAATCAAATAGCGACTGAATTATTTGAACGTTTCAGCTTGGGACGATACGATCAAATTAAGATGAATAAATCGAGCATCAAAGTTCGTCAATTTACAGGTATTTATTTCGAACCTTATGAGTTATCGCAAGGGACCTTAGAGCAACTATATGTTGCTATTAGATTAGCTTTTATTATGAGTGCCAAGCAAATGGTCCAATTACCGATAATTATTGATGATGTGTTTGTTAATTTTGATGATTTGCGCAAGGCTAGTATCTATCAAACACTGGAAAAAATTGCCAGTGATTTTCAAATTCTATTCTTTACTTTTGATAAATTAGCAATCGATAGTTTTGATAACAGCCAGCAGATCAATCTAGAGCAGTTAACTAGCAAGATAGAAACAGAAGAAAGCATTAAGGAGTGATTAAATGACTCAATTGTTTGAATTAAATAACGGTGAAGAATTTGGTATTTTTGTTTTGATTAAAGCTGCCGATGTGCGAACTGCTCGAAATGGTAATCCCTTTATTGCTTTTCGCTTCCAAGATCGGTCAGGAGCCATGGATGGTATGTATTGGTCCGCGACAGAAAAGGAGATCGCTACCTTTCAACCGGGAAGGGTAGTCTTTTTGAGGGGCATTCGTGATACTTATCAAGGACGGCCACAAGTTAAAATCGAAGGTCTACGTTTGGCTGAGCAGGGTGAACCTAATGACCCAACACAATATGTTGAAAGAATTGATGTATCAAGAGAAGATTTAAAGGCTGAGTTAGATGAAGCTCTCTTTGAAATCAAAGAACCTAACATCGCTAGAATTGTACGTAAAATATTGCACCAAGTCGGTGATGATTTCTACACTTATCCTGCTGCAAAAAGAAATCATCATGCGATCGCTGGTGGTCTTAGTTTGCATACTTTAACGATGATCAGAATTGCTAAAGCCTTATTAGCTATTTACCCACAACTTAATTCAAGTTTATTGATCGGTGGTATTATTCTTCATGATATTGGTAAGACGATTGAATTAAGCGGTCCAATCTCAACTGAATACACCCTTAAAGGTCAATTATTGGGACACATTGTAATTGTTAGCGAAATGATTGACCAAGCCTGTGAAGAAATAGGCATCAATCCGGATACGGAAGCGGTCATCTTGCTCAAGCATATGGTCTTATCTCATCATGGTAAACAAGAATATGGTAGTCCAGTGTTACCGCAATTACTGGAAGCTGAAATCATTCATTATATAGATGATATGGATGCCAAGGTTAATATGATCACGGATGCACTTCAGCTTACTGAAGCTGGAGACTACAGTAGTCAGATCTTTCCTCTAGACCGACGTAGTTTTTATAAGCCAAAATTTAAAGGAGCATAAGCAAATGGAAGAAAAACATCAATGCACTTGTCACCAAAATAATGCCGACCATCATCATGATTGTTCATGTGGCTGTGGTCATTCCCATGACTCTCATTTAGATGACCTAGCGCTTAATGATGGGCTTGCGATTAGTCTTGAACTTGATAATAAGCTTGAATCAAGCAAATTTTTTGAAATTTTAACTGAGGATCCCTGGGTGAGTCAATGGCTTCTAAACGGTCAATTCATTGATCTAAGGGCCGGGGGCAAGCTAAAAATTGGGGATCAAGATTATTTGATCACTGATTATCAGGATTCAGCATTTATTGCCTTTATGACTGATTATGGTATTTTGAACTTAGATTTAGCTAGTGGAGCTGATTCCAGTATTATGCTCCAATATTGGGTGGAAGAACTGAATCAGGCTACCATAACTGAGCTAACTCGTTGGTTAATTCGCTTGAATAATATTCAATATTTGGCATCCAATGAGGAATTAATTGATGAAGAAATAGAATTAGAAGCGATGGTTGAGGAAGTTCAGGATCTGTTATTTTCAGAGATTGAAGAAGTTTAATTTTGTGAAGTTTTATCTTCTTAATAAATTCTTAAATGTCTCAAACACTTATTAATTAGGTATGGTATACTATCGAGGTCAAGAATAAGGAGGGGAGTCCATGCTAGTAAAAAAATGCGCCATAATTTTGATGGTTATGTCTATTTTCACTAATTTTGTTCCTGTTGAAGCGGAAGAGGTATCTGAATTAGAGCCAGAAACGAGTGAAGACTCTTCTTCTTTACTGAGCGAAGAAAAGTGGAGTGAATCATCACTCTTAAGTTCGGATACTTCAGCAACTAGTGAGAGTATTAGTGGATCTGACGAAGCATTCTCCTCTGTTAGGGAGGATGAAAGCGCGTCTCTTCCAAGTCAAGGGGTGAATTTTGCTGACTTTGTTCCCTTTGGTCGCTTTATTACTTATTCTTATCAATCACCTGAGAATTCAATGACGATGATTGTAGAATACAGTATGGATGAAGAAGGGATCTTCCAGGTGGCAGCTACCTATGAAGACGGGCAAGTCATTGCTTATGTTTATCAAGTGAAGGCTTCAGGCATTTATGAATTAGCAGCTTTCCCTGAGTATTATGAAGTAGAAGATCTTCGGTACTCCCCTGAAGCGCTTGATCAATATCAATCCTTAATTCTTCCTAATCAGTTAGCTATAGGCACTCGATACCAGTCTGGTTATGACAATGAAAATCAGTGTGAAATTGTTGCCCTCTTACCCACTTACCAGTTAGGAGAAAAAATCTACCAAGATGTCCTCCAAGTAAAGGTCCAAAATCAAAATGACCAATCCATCTCCTATTGTTATTATGCTCCGATTTATGGATTGATAGCTAAAGAAGAGACGGGATCCAAGCAAGAGCTAAGTCAAACTTTGTTTTTGACCGCAGCGGAAGGTCAGCTTTATTAAGAGACCGATTACTTGATCTAAGACTTGCAAAATCTTATCTATGGGTTTATAATGTAATAGTTATGTCTCCGTAGTGTAATGGATATCACGCAAGATTCCGGTTCTTGAGATGGGAGTTCGATTCTCTCCGGAGATGTATTTTAGGTTGATTTATCAAGGTTTATAGCGTTTTGCCCAAAATTTTCCCAAAATGACATCATTAATTGGAAATCTTATAACCTTTTAGCAATATTGGTGTCAATGATTAAGATCAATGTTTTAAAGCCTGTTTATAACAGGCTTTTTTCTTATTATCATATTCCTAATCGTTTATTCATCTTGTTATTTATGCTATTCTATATAGAAGAGATCAGATAGGAGGCATTTGTATGTCAACATGTATTTTTTGTCAAATTATGGAGGGAAGTATCCCATCAGCTAAGGTTTACGAGGATGATTATGTTTATGCCTTTTTGGATACATCGCAGGTGACCCCTGGTCATACGCTAGTTATCCCCAAAAAACATGTTCCTGATATCATGGCTTATGATGAAGAATTGGCAGGCCAAGTTTTTGCCCGATTACCAAAAATAAGCCGAGCTATACTTAACGCTTTTCCTGATGCAAAAGGTATCAATATCCTTAATAACAATGGTGAATTAGCTTATCAAACAGTGTTTCATTCGCATATCCATTTAATTCCACGCTATAGTGAAGATGATGGCTTTTCACTCAAATTTGTCAGCCAAGCAGACAATTATAGTCAAGAAGAATTTCAAAATAGAGCAGAGCAGATTAGTAAGCAACTTAAATAGGAGGTTATTATGGCAGGATTTTCGAGTGGATTATTTTGGGGTGCAGTCTTTGGCGGTTTAGCAGGTCTTTTGAATGCTCCTAGACCTGGTTATCAGACACGTCGTGAACTAAAGATATATATTGACCAAACAACTGAGGATATTAATGACTTTCGTTATAAGTTAGACAATATGACCCAGGCAACCAGTCGGCTAATACAAGAAGGTTCAAAGAGTGTTAGTACTTTGAGCCGTGATCTTGACGATGCCGTTCGACAATTCAAAGAAGAAACTGAGCCACATATTAGTCGCATTCAAGCTGATATTAACCAGTTGCAAGATCATATTGAAGATGTGAAGAAGTCCTAGCTATCTTGAAAAAAATGTTAACTTTATGTTAATTTACAAAAATTCAAAAGTAAATATGATATAGTATGACTTGTAAGAAACTAAATATAAGTCCAGATAGGAGTATCAATCAGAATATGAAGAAAACTTTATTAAAATTTACAGTAACTGCCCTAATGGGGTCAACAATTCTTGCACCTACAATGCCAGCTCTGGCAGCTGAAAATGTCATTGCAACGGTGGGTTCAGAAGAAATTACTCAAGACGACTTCTACCAAGCGATGAAAACTACAGCAGGAAAATTAGCACTAAGAACGATGATCATTGAAAAAGTTCTGATGCAAGCAGTAAAAGATCCAGAAGCCCATCGCAAAGCAGCTCAAGAAGAAGTCGCTAAGCAGATGGAGGAAGCAGGTGGAGAAGACGTA
The DNA here is from genome assembly GCF_000518205.1 of Hutsoniella sourekii ATCC 700629. Classification (GTDB taxonomy): domain Bacteria; phylum Bacillota; class Bacilli; order Lactobacillales; family Aerococcaceae; genus Hutsoniella; species Hutsoniella sourekii. The sequence continues at coordinate 134,474 of NZ_JADD01000003.1, forward strand.
TTCCAACAATTACTTGCTTACCAGCAGTTAGGAACTGTTGAAGATTATACTTACTCTCTATTTGTACAAAAGATGCTAGAAGAAGTGGTCCGTGAAAATACAGATATGTCTGATGAGGCCATCAAGAGCTATTATGAAGAAAAATATCAACCAACCATGGAAGCTCAACACATTTTGGTGGAAACGGAAGATGAAGCCAAGGCTGCTATCGAAAGAATTAACAATGGCGAAGAATTTGACGCAGTAGCTAAAGAAGTATCAAAAGATTCAACAGCTCAAAATGGAGGTCTGTTGTCACCTTTCAAATCAGGCCAAATGGTTAAAGAATTTGAGGACGCAGTTAAAGCTCAAGGCAATGGCGAGGTAACTCAGGAGCCTGTTAAGAGTCAATACGGTTATCATGTAATCAAAACCATTGACAACGGTGAGAAGAAACCTTTGGATGAAGTGCGTGAGGAAGTAGAACAAGATTATGTTCAATCTCAATTTACAGATTCACAAACTACAGCTCGTATACTTGGACAATTAATTAAGGATGCGGGTGTGGAAGTAAAGGATAAAGATTTAGAAGATGCTGTTAGCGACTTAATTCAATTAACTGAGCAACCAGTTGAAGAAGCCAAAGAAGAAAAATCTGAGGCGACTAGTGAAGCGGGCGAGCAAGATGCCCAAGCTGAAGCTGAGTCTGAATCATCAGAATCAAGCAACTAATTATACCTGTTTGACCGGTCTTAGGGCCGGTCTTTTTATCTTGTAAGGATGTACTGACCCCCAAAAGTTAGAGTTAAAAATCTAACTTTTGGGGGTTATTTTATGTCCAAAAAATATTCTTACGAATTTAAATTACAAATTGTACAAGAGTACTTAAAAGGTCGGTTAGGGTACGAGTCACTGACCAAAAAATATGACGTTTCCAGTTCTTCCTTAGTCAAAAAATGGGTAGCTCAGTTTCGAGAGGAAGGCCCGTCAGGGCTTAAGAAAAGGAAGTCAAACAAACACTATCCATTGAATTTTAAACTGAATGTATTAAGATTTAAGCAGGAGACCGGCGCTTCTTATCAGGATGTAGCT
>NZ_JADD01000004.1 GCF_000518205.1 Hutsoniella sourekii ATCC 700629
ATATCTTGAATTAACTCAGGGGTATGTTTAGGACGACGTCCTTTAAGAGATTTATGTTCAGTGGCGTTATCTTGAGCCAGTTGGGCATCATAACTAGCTGATTGAACACGTTTAAGTTCACGATAAATTGTTGAGCGGTGTCGCCCAATGGCTTGAGCAATTTGACTAGCTGTATAGCCCTCATGATAAAGTACTTCTATTTTTGAACGGTCTTCTATGGTAAGATGTTTGTAGCTCATAACAGGTCCTCCGTGTGTGTTTTTGTGGTTACTAACATTTTACACGAACCTGTTATGGGTTTTCTTGTTTGTCGCAATTAATTTTACAATCTATCAGAAAGAAAGTAGTTGTCGTAAGTAAAACTTTCAGGTTGGGAAGCGCTATGCCCTCTGATTAGAGGAAGATAGGTTGACTTCTTGCCAGCGTGGCAATATGTCTATAGAGCAGATTGTAATTCCAACTCTATTATAATTAAAATTTTATTGTTTCACAAATAGATTTTAATGATTATAAATAAATATGTTTTTTCGTTTAAAAGAATGACCTAATAGCAGCTTCACAGGGGATCTAAATAATATAGGATTTATCAATAGTGGTTGTTTATCATTCGTTATGTCAATATTTGCTATGTCTATGTTTTATTTTAGAATTTAGACCCCCTGTGAAGCTGCTATTAAGGTCTATAAACATCTACCTAAAACAAACCCATCATAGATGGCTAAATTGATTGCCATCTATGATGGGATAAAACTGTATAACTTTTGATTAGTCTTTGTGCCTTTTAGTCTATTGCTTCATCTTTCTTTTTCTTAAAGCCAAAGATTCCTGTTACTAGTGCTAGTAAACCTGCTAAGGATAGGTAACTATTTAAACCTTCCCCAGTTTCTGGAAGTAAACCTTTGCTTGGTTTTTGCGGATCAGGTTTTTCAGGATCTGGTTGTGGTGTATGGGTGGTTACTTTGTTTGATAGTACCTCTACCCCATTAATCACATTTGTAAACTCATTGTCTACAGAACCGTAATTGATTCTAGTCATCTGCAAGTATAGTTCCGCTTGGAATTCAGAATCTAGATCAATGCTTCTTAGGAAGTCTTCGTCTAGGGCAATGTCTACAATTCCTTTCGCTTCATCATGCGTTTGCTTAGCATATTCCGTGATCTCGGTACCAGCTGGAATAACTGTTCCGTCTTTTAGCTTAATATCTTTAAGTGCAAAGACTTTGAAGATACCATCGTACCGATCGTGCGACTCTTGATAGTCGTCAATGAAGCGGTATTCGAATAGTTCATCTGAACGGTTAGAAGGAAGACTTGCTCCTACTAGGCGGTAGTTAAAGGTTTGTCCATACTCAACAATACCGTTATTGATTGAGTCACCGCCAACATCGATAGTGACATCTTTTTCAGGCTCAATCTTCGGAACGTTATTTTCAACGACATCCGTTTCTTTCACGATTCCGAATTCAGATTGGAATGCCTTGTTCGTGTACTTGCCACCAGTTTCAGCCATTTCTTTTCTGACTGTCATCGGGTTAGTAATCACAATATTTGTGCCTGTAAAGACATACTTGGTAAAGAAGTCTTCTGGGTCGTCCGCACTAAAGACTTGGAAAGCCCCTTGAATACCACTATTTGCTAGTAGGTTCTGCAAGTTTTCTGGTGCGTCTTGAAGACTCTTATAAACCGTATAAGTAATACCTGTAACTGGTTCACCATTCATGTCAGTGATAGTAATCAATTCTGGGTTGGTTAATAGCGCTTCTTCTGGATAATCGTCAAAGAAGTAGAATCCTTTAGCGATTGTTTCTTTTGAAGCATAGATACCCATATATTGATCTAAGTCCCACGTTAACTTGTAGACGTTAACGGAACCAGGTAAGACATTTTTACCATTAATATTTACGCCTGCTTGATTGAGGTTTTCCTTCTTAGGTTCAGAAGTAGGGACGTTATTAACGACTGTTTCTGTTTGATAGCCTAAGCCGAAATCAAATTGATAAGCCGTGTTTTCATAACTACCACCAGTAACTCCCATTTCATCCTTAACAGTCATTGGCGTTAGGATAGTCAAGCGTTGTCCAGTTTGAACATATTTTTGGTAGAAGTCCTTCGGATTGTCAGCGCTGAAGATTTGGAAAGCACCTTTGATGGTCATATTGCTGTTAGCAATAGCTGTTTGAATCCAGTCTGGTGCTTCAGCCAGTTCACTATAAGTTTTGATTGTAATACCTTCAACCGCTTGTCCGTCTTGGTCAGTAACGGTTGCTCTTCCTGCGTTAACGATTAGCGCTTCTTCTGGATAATCGTCCAAGTAGAAGAAGCCTTTGGCTACTTCATCGACTGTGGCATTAATGCCTTGATAGTCTGTTAGATCCCAAGTTAACTTATACACGTTAACAGAACCAGCAGCAACAGTCTTGCCGTTGATATCAACCATATTTTCATTCAGGTTTTCCTTCTTAGGATCAGGTTTTGGTACCTTGTTTTCAACCGTTTTTGTTTGATATCCTTGCCCGAAATCGGTTTGGAAGGCTGTGTTTGTATAAGTCTTACCTTCAGCTTCTTTCTTAACGACCATTGGATTTTCAATAATCAAATCAATTCCTGTTACCACATAGCGGTTGTAGAAGTCAACTGGATTTTGGGCGCTGAAGACTTGGAAAGCTCCGTTAAATTGATAGCCGTTCGCTTGAATGAGCGCTTGGATCGCTTCTGGTGCTTGGGTGATCTCGCTATATTGTGTCACAGTAACTCCGACTGCTAAATCTCCGTTATTATCTCTAATAACAATATTATCCGTATCAATAATTACCGCTTCTTCTGGATAATCATCGAATAGGTGGAAGCCTTTAGCTACAGTGTCTTTGGTCGCTTTAATACCTTTATAAGGCGATAAGTTCCATGTCACCTTATAGTTATTGGTAGATCCAACTAAGACTGGTTTACCATTGATCAATACTTGATCGGTATTGTAATTATCTTTTTCAGGTTCAACGTCTGGAACAATGTTTTGGACGACATCGGTAGCCGACTTATTATTAAATTCAATTTGAACTGCTTGGTTCTCAAACATTTGTCCGCTATCTTTAGTAGACTCTTTAACTACCATAGGTGCTGTGATATAGAGATTAGTTCCTGTGACTACATAACGGTTATAGAAGTCTTCTGGATCTTCAGCGTAAGTTAGTAGGAAAGCGCCTTTTGGTGCGTAATTTGCTTTGCGGAATGCTTCTTGAATGGCTTCGCTAGCTTCATTAATAGAATTTAGAACTACTTTGTTTAGTCCAATAGCAGCTTCCCCATTTTGGTCAACGACAATCACTTTACTAGCGTCAGCGTTTAGGGCTTCTTCTGGATAATCGTCAATATGGAAGAATCCATTAGCGATATCTGCTTTAGTCGCCTTAATGCCTTTGTAGCCGTCAAGATTCCAAGTTAATTGGTAGTTAATGGTGTCGCCTGCTAAAACAACTGTACCGTTGATATTCACACCATCTGTATTTTCTGCTTGTTTATCTGGGTCTACAGGTGGCGTGGTGTTGGTTACAACTTCCGTTTCAAAGGCGGTTCCGTAATTAATTTGGAAGGCTTTATTGTCGTAGCGAACAACTTGACCGTGTAGTGATTGGTGAACGACCATTGGGTCTTGAATCGTGATGTCAGAACCTGTCTTCACATATCTTTCAGTGAAGGCAGTTGGATCATCCGCTGTAAACAGTTGGAAAGCGCCTTTGATATTTAAAGTGCTTAGAACTTCTTGTAGATGTTCTGGCGCTTCAGCGATTGTCTGGTATGTTTTCCATGAAACGCCCTCAACCGCTTGTCCGTTTTGATCAGTTAGACGAACGTTGTTGGTATCGATGGTTACGACTTCTTCTGGGTAGTCGTCAACGAAGAAGAGTCCTTTAGCAATCACGTCTGGATCAATCGTTGCTTCCTTGAAATCCTTGAAGTCCCATTTCATGGTATAAACATTGGTTGTTCCTACTGGTACGACTGTTCCATTGATATTAACCCCATCCTTATTAAGGTTTTGTTTTTGTGGATCAGGAACAGGAACATTGTTAGTGACTTCATTCGTGTAATAACCATTACCGAAATCTACTTGGAAGGCATTATTCTTATAAGTAGCGCCTAATTGAGCTAGCTCTTCTTTAACTGTCATCGGTGTAACAATCGTTAGATTGATTCCTTTAACAACATACTCGTTGAAGAACTTTTCAGGGTTATCCACACTGAATACTTGGAATGACCCTTTCAATCTGTTAGCAATATCAGCATTTTTAAGCATATCAACGATTTCTTGAGGAGCCTCACTCAATGAGTTGTAATTGTTGACCGTGATTCCGCTAACCGCTTGTCCTTGATTATCAGTAATAGACACTCTTTGAGTCTTGGGAACAACAGCTTCTTCTGGGTAATCGTCTACATAATAGAACCCTTTTCTGATAGCTTCTTGAGTAGATTTAATTCCTTTATATTGATCAAGATCCCACGTTAACGTGTAGAGATTATCTGATCCTGCCACAACTGGCTTCCCATTAATAATAATGCCTGCTTGGTTTTTGTTCGTTTTCACAGGGTCGATAGGATTGTCTCCACCTGGTGTTTCTACAATGACCTTATTAGATGGGACAGTAATCTTATTATTGTTTGGTGTATGAATAGTTGTTAAGAATCTGTTCTCGTATACCGCCTTATCGTTTAACACACGCCCTACGATAGTAGCAATAGGTACATACATTTGAGATGTCTTATCAGCATTGAAAGCATTAAGTGTTGCTTGGGTTGCTGTAAAGGTTACGGTATTTTTTTCTGGATCAAACGATAAGGTATAAGCAGGTGTTGCGAGTGCTGTCTTCTCTCTGTCTACTTCAAATCCGCTTGGTAATGCGTCTTCCATGGTGTAAGAAACGATTGTTTCACGGTTCTTCTTCAACACATCGTTATTAAGTACCCATCTCACTTCTGATCCCTTAGGAACTTTATGACCATTAATAATAACACCATCTGTATTGGTTACATCTTTCACGTTTCCTGGTTGATATCTTAGACGATAGTCATAGATTGTAACCGTTGGTTTAGCTGGTTCGTCTGATGGTGGTGCAGGTGGTGTTGGTGCATTAGGCTCCACTGGTGGCGTTGGTGGGGTTGGGTCTACTACATTAAATGTTGGAGGTGTTATTGGAATTCTTTCTTTGAGTGTCGGGACAGAGAAATTTACCTTAACGGCAAAGTCTCCATCTGCAATTCCGCTTGTAATTCCCCCATTATAGTTTTGGAGTTTCTTCCAATAGGTCGAGCCATATGTTACAAAAACAGCAATACCATCAGGAGCTGACTCTTTACCACGAAGACCAGAGCTTCCAGTATGTCTGCCCCACGTCCATCCAAGATCTTTATCGGATTGCACAAATGCATCATTACCAAACATTCCGTCATAATGGTAGAGACCACCACCTACTGATAACACATCAGTAGTCTTTTTATCATAGTAGAGGTATTGTCCAAAGTCGATATCAACTGCAGCATTGACCCAAAGGAAATCTTCGTTATTATGTCCTGCCACTTGATAAATGGCTGTAATAGTACTTGGGTCACCTTGTCCATGGTTAGCAGAGCGGTAATTAATGATATTGTTGTCGTTCCAAAGGTATAGATAATCATTAGCAAAGTTACCGTCAGCTTGGGTGAGTCTAAAGTCAAGATCACGTCTTGTCCCATCTTGGAGTGTGACAGCGTTTGGCATACGGTACCAGCTACCACTTCTTACTTTATAACGTCTAGATGATTGACCAGTGTTATAGCTAATTTCACCAGGTGAAAATGTGCTAACTGATCCTCCACTTAAAGGAGTGATAGGGACATCCCAGAAGTTGATACTCTTGATAATATTACTTTCTTTGATTTTTTGTTCAGGTTCATAGAAATAAATAGAGTAATTATTCTCAAAGTCGGAAGGTCGATTGATTTGTCCTTCTGCGACAAAGGCGGCAAAACTGCCTATGGACTGTGACTTTCTATTCGTCCAACTGCCAGAAGGAGAGAAGTAATTTTGGTAGCCATATCCTCTTGGGTGGTCTTCAGGGTTCTTCACGCCTTCTACATAGATTTTATTTTTATTTCTATCAGCAACCAATTGATAAGCTTCTCGTTGTCTTCGGTTATATTCAGCGATTTCTTGATTTTTCCGATTGACTTCAGCCACTTGTTGATCATGTTCAATTTTTGCTTGATCATATTGTTTTTTGCTTTCATTGTAGGTCACAAGATCCTGTTGGTATTTTTGTAATGCTTGATCATAGGCTTGCTTATCATTGTTATATTGGTTTAAGTCTTCTACAAATTGATTCTGATCTTGGTCATATTGACTTTTGTCCTGATCATATTTTTGTTTGTCTTTGTCATACTGGGCTTTTTCTTGATCATATTGAGCTTTTTCTTGATTGTACTTTTCAATCTCTTTATTGTGCTGTGTTTTTTCAGCTTGATATTGGTTTCCTTTATTTGTAATTTCAGCTACTTGTTTTTCTTGATCTTTTTCAATCTCGATTCTCTTATTTGAAAGTTCTTCTTCCGATTGAGCGACACCTAGATCTTTGGTTTCTTCGGTTACGACTAGGTTATCTTTTTGTGTTTCAGCAGCTACTTCAACAGAAGTGTTGTCAACTGCTATTTCTGTTGTACCTTGTGTTCCTGCTGTTGCTGCTTGATCCAATGTTTCTTGAGCTGGTGTAGGAGCAGGTTGTGCTTCTGGTAAATTAGTAGCAGGAAGCCCTGTACCTTCAGGGGCAGTCGCTTCTAATTCTTGAGCGCTGGCATGATTAGCATGAAGTGTAACACCACTAATCAAAGCCGTTGCGATTACTGCACTACACAATCCATATCTTTTGTCTTTTCGCAAAGCATATTTCTGTTTAATTTCCATTTTATTCCTACTTTCAATGTTTTAATTTTATATCTATTAGAAACAAGGCTTATTTATGTTCAGCCTCACCTCCTTAAAGGTAAAAAAAGAAAGTAGTAAACATGGGGGTTTACTACCTTCTTATTCTGGTATTAAGTTTTAGTTATTGGTTTTCTTTTCTCCGTGGTAGGAACAATCCTAATCCTAGAGTGGAGAGTAAAGTAGCTAAAGATGTGAATGCAAGTTGGCTAGCTTCACCAGTTTCTGGTAAGGCGGTTGCTTTGACGACATCAGCTTCCTTATTAATTCGTTCTTTTTCTGCCTTATATTCAGCAAGTCGTTTTGCGTCCTCTTTTAACTGGGCTTTTAGCGCTTGCTCTTCCTTGCGTTTCGCCATCCGTTCTTGGTATTTATTATTTAAGGCGGTATAGTTGCCTAGCTTTTGTTTCTCATTCTCTTTCGCCTGTGCTAATTGAGTATTGAGCTTTGATAACTCGGCTTTGACACTATCAACAGCTTGATCAGTTATTAGCACATTATCTTTAGCTTGTGCTAATAACTGATCATAGTTGGTTAATTTATAGTGAAGATCTTTTGCTTCTGATAATGCTAGTTTTTTATTGTTTTGTTGTTCTTTGATTTGAGCAATTTGTTTTTGGATTTCAGTCACATTTGATTCAGCTGCTAATAGCTCTTTTTCTTTCTCGCTCAATACAATCTTCTTCTCTTCTAAAGCTTGAACAAGTGGGGCTACTTTCGCCTTAGCTTGAGCGAGCTGTTGAATTTTCTGTTCCTGATTTTGGTCAAATAAGTCCAATTCTTTTTGAGCTTGTTCACGTTCCGCTTGTTTTTGAGCTAATTGTTCTTGTGAACTCGCTAGTAACTTTTGAGCATTCGGTGTCAGATTTCCACTCTGCTTTAACTTAGCCACTCTATTTGAAAGATTATTGATCTGATTAGTTAAGCTAGCGACCGTTTGTTTTTGATCCATATATTGCTTATTGGCATTATCTCGGTTGCTTCTTGCTCTTGTGAGGGCTTGGCTTGCTTCTTGGTATCTCGCTTGGATTTGGGTTTCATCTTTTACAGGAACTGGTGTTGTGTTAAAGGTTGAATCTCTATGATTAGCCCATGATTCTGATGTTGTAACAAAATGGTAGCTAGGTCTATAATTATTATGTTTGTTCTTTGTTACAGAAATACCAAAACCGAAATATTCTGGATCTCCGAGTGGGTCACTTTCAAAAATATCATAGTTAGCCATTCCTGCAGCATGATGGTACTCAACGTCTGATACCATGAATCGCATGAACGAGTCATATACCTTCTGCTTCAATTCTCCTAGGCTCAATTTAGGGGATTCATCCTTTATATAATCAGGGGCTATTTCTTCTCCTACAGTTCCCTCTGGCAACCCAACAGCGCTTGCTCCCCCTCTTAAAGAAGGTTGGTGGTGACCTATTTTTAATATGTCTTCATTATTTGTCGTGTAGCGATCCGCAACTTCTTTTCCCAATTGTACTGATCCTTGACTTACATAAGCTTTTCCTGTTCCTGCTTTTTCTCTAACCTGATTGATGATGTTAGCACCAAATAAGGTGAGTTCTGTTAAAACTTCTTTTGGAAGATTTGTTACATCATACTTTGGTGCGTTTGGATCTACTTTCACTTTGAATTGGTTATCTTTTTCAAATTGTTTAGCTAACTCTATCATGCGATTAGTAGATTCGGGACCATCATCCACCGTGATATAGTGCTTGAGTCCATCAAGATATGCTTGAGATATTTTAATGACTGGAACATCTATCGTTTTTAATGCTTCTTCTGCTTGTTGATAGGAAACATTAGCTTTGGTTAGTTCTGATTCTTTCTGATCTAGATTGGTCTTATCAAGGGTTAATTTGTCATTAGCTACCTTCAGTTTTTGCTGTTGACCTTCTAATTCTCGGTTAGCCTTATTAATGCTGTCTGCACGGTTAGCGTCATGTTCTCTCGCTTGGTCGAGATGAGTTTGTGCAGCAGCTACATTATCTTGAGCTTTTTTAACCTCATTATTTTTTTCTTGAACTTTTGCTTCCGCTTGCGGTCTGTTTGATTCGTCGAGGGCTTTTTGGGCAGATTCAACTTCTTTATTAGCAAGGTCTACATCTGCTTGCGCTTGGTTTACTTGATCACTTGCTCTCGTAACCTCTCCTTGTTTTTCGTTAACAAGGCTTGTAGCTGATTTTTCCTTCTCTTGCAGTTGGTTTTCTTCTTGCTCTAAGGTTTTCAAGTCCTGTTCGATACTTGCGACATTAGCTTCTGCTTGTTCAATCGCTTCAGGTGTTGGGTCTAAAGCTTCAAGTTCTGCTTGATTTGCTTTAGCGTTTTCGTGTTCTTGACTTACTTCAGCAAACTTTGCTTCCGTTTGATTAACGGCATGTTCCGCCGCTACCACTTCCCCTTGGGCACTTTGTAACTCGTCATAGGCGGTTGCTACATTAGCAGCAGTCACTTCTGTTTCACTAGTTGCTACTTGGTTTTCAGTTGTTACTTGTGGATTTTCATGGTTTGTTTCGACTAATTCTTCAGCATTTGCTGTTTGCGATACGCCAACTGTAATAGCGCCTGCAACCGACATAGCACCGATAACTACTTTTTTATTCATTTTTATTCCTCCTAATTGATAAATCCTATCTAATAGTCTTTTATTCCTCATGCCAGGCTGGCATGAAGTCAGCTTTTTCCCATAAGCATAGTAATCAATCCTTTTTCTTATTGATCTTTAATTACACTTTAATTTAAGCGCACTTTAATATTATCATATTTGTTCATCTTAATCTTGTTTATGATGTCTTATTCGTTTATTTACATCCATTTTTGAAACTGTTAGTTGCATTGTTTTTGTTTGCTATTTAATTACCTGTTGTTACTACGAGATATCACTTTCTAATCATCTGTTTTAATTGTTTTCATTATCTAATATCATCCATTTATTCACCTCTCTATATAACGAACGCATCATAGACCAGCAAATAGTCATACGCTCCCCCACATCGACAACTTTCTTCTTCGCTCTTTTGACTGTTTCTAATTTATCGGTCTCAACGTCATAAACGACCATGCCGATTCCCATAAAACGTAACTCTCGAATGAAGCTATCGTCCTTCACTTTGTCATAAAGCTCTTCGGGCATAACCAGATAATTATAGTCTCCTACAAAAGATAAACTAGCTGAACTATGTAAATCAGATTTACTGACCTTAATCTCGTATGCTCTGATAGTACCGTCCGTATCCATGGAAATAAAATCAACTCTTTCACTACCATCTGGCATTCCTTTATTCCGACCAATCTTAACTTCAAGCGCACAAGCCGATTTCAGGGGATCATTTAGAAAATAAAGAGCTGATTCAATCCTCTTTGTCAGTTTAGTTTTCATCATTCATCACCCATTTCGTGAACCTCTTCGCTTGCTCCTTTTTAAAATCACCATATACACCCCTCCAAGTTTTTTGACATTTAATTAGCTGTTTTCCCTGCGAGCTGCCACTTTCTAATCATCTGTTTTTATTGTGATTCCTGACTTTTTATACTTTCGATTATTTCTTCACTTTCCTTAACACTATCTTTCCAATCTCGTTGGAAGCCTGATGTAGTAACCCATAGAACCCTACTGAAAAATAGTGCAAAGCCAAGAATAATAATTGGCATTATTTTGAGTATTTCCGATATTATCGTTTCTTCCTGCACAGACTTTAAATTTCACCTACTTTCGGAATTTGGTTGTTCTAAACCGTTGGTTTAATTGTTTCTTGCTTTTGGTCAAGACTTGGCTATTTTCTCTTTCTCTTTCCAATCGTTTTTGAAAAATGCTTAACTTATTTAATAAGTGCAGCGATATCTTTTCTTGCATTCTTATTTCCCATAACTCATTATTCAAGCATTTAATAAATGATCTCCAACAAATGATTGAATAAAATATTGTCAGCCATTCTGGTGACGTTAAGGTTTTAATTGTCTCCACTGAACGACTCCTTTCTCTAACGAATTATTGTATAATTAGCTATAGAGGTGATTAAGATGTTGTCTATGTTCCTTTCGAAAGTAAAACAGTGTGCTTTAAGTGTTTTAAGAGTTTTAATTGAAGCGATGTCTCCTTTAAATACATCAGAGGATAATAAGAAAAATCCTCTGATCGCAAGTTATTTCTGTGCTTTAGCTGTTCTAGTCTTTGCTTTAATTTTCTTTTATAGTAAGCACGTATACTTCCGTTTTCAGGATACATTTTTCCATGTATTTATGTATGTGGCATTTAGTAATTTAATTCCGTGTCTGCTACTCATGCTTTTATTTGTCTCTTTCTTTTTGTTGCTCTATTTTGCATTAGATGCCTGCACATGTTTTGTTAAACATAATGTCATAGACTATATAAAGCGATCTGCTCTTGTTTCTATTTTATTCCCAATATTAACTTGTGTCAGGGTCGACTGGTTAGATGTGGTCATATTATTTTTTAGCGTTTATATTTTTCTAAACGATAATGTGCTAATGAGAACTCTAGATAAAGCCGAAGCTTGCCGAGCAAAGTTTTATGATAGTTTAAATTCACTTAAAGAGGATGTCGAACCTTGATTCTAATCATGAAAAGCAAGATCTTTTGAGCGTCCCATCTACTTAGGCTCTCTGAAAACTATCGGGCTTACTTCAAGTACATCTGATAGTTTCTTGCCATCATGTTTATCGGGATAAATGTTAGTGCCGTATTCGAGACTTTCTAAACAGCCTATGTCCACTCCACTAACCTTTGATAGTTCTTTTAAGTTCCAGCCTTTCTCTAAACATTTCTCTTCAATTACTTCCCATGGTGTGATGGGGAGTTTTATTTGCATTTCCGCTACTTCATTTTTTAACTTCCCACTTCGTTCTTGATACTTTTGTGTTCTCTTTCTTATTGTATTTAGCAATAGCCTAGTGATTAAAGAATTTATTATCATGATAAGTATTGCTATTGGGTAGCTAATCATTATCTGCCTCCTCACTTTCTATTTATTTATGCTAATGATAAGCGGATAAACCAGTTAAAGGAATACCTAGAAATTTAGCAATCTGACATGTTTGATCAAATGATAAGTCTAGGTTCTTCTGGCGAATGTTCTTCACATCTTCATAGTCCCATTCTAACTGGTGACAGATTTTCTCTAGTGTAAAACCCTGCATAGTTAAGAAGGAATCTATGAGAATCCAGTATGGGCTTTTATCTTGGGGCGTTGTCTGTTCTTCCTTATCTCTCTCCTCATTTCTTAGTTTTCTTTTCAATTCGTCCAGCTTCTGACAATAGGAAAAAAGAATGGCTAGCCTTACGTCAATGACTTCTTCTTTAGCTAAGGTGTTAGTTATCTTCTTTTTGCTTTCACTGTCATACCAGTATAAGCCATCAGTAAAAATCTTATGGAAGCCTGGTTCAAACTCCATGATTTCAGCTGATACCACGCCTTTTTTCTTAGTGGTATGGCTATAAGCTAGGCTGTGTAAGCCATTTAGGGCAACTAATAAATCTAGCTCGACAAAGTAAAAAAGGCGATGGTTAGTAGGATGACAGGAAAAGCGCTGCTCTTTTAAGAGATTGCTTATATTCAATGTCCGTTGGTAATTCCAAGGAATGGCTATTAGATCTTTCTCAATGGAGACCATTTGAAAGTCTGCTTGTTCGGACTGGTTGATAGGAAAGAACGGCAAAGAGTCAAAGAATAATCGCTCTCGGTAAATGATATTTGAGGCATTGAAAGAAGTGACGACATCTCGACGGACGAGCTGACACAGAAAATCGACTGCATTCACCAGCGCTTGAGTGCGGGTCTCCCCTTCTTTCAAAGCATATGGCGCATTCAGCGTGTCATTTAAGCTCTCCATAGCGTCAATATATATTTGTCTTTGCTTATCCCTTGCTAGGTCATTGAGTGACTTGGAGTGCATAAATTCTGAACGTTCAGTTATCACTTCTTCTATCATGGACTTGAGATACTTTTTTATAGGACTCATGTCTTCTTCCCCTGTTTGAGTATGATTTGCATAAAGCTTAACAAATGGAAGATCGGTAAGCTAGCGGAATCATCCTCTGTTTGGTGGCAATATAAGTATTCTAAGAGCTTCCTAAGGGTTGTCTCTTCATCTTCTTGAAAGTAAGCATGTTGCGCTTCCGATAGAAGTCGGAGGTGTCTATCACTTGCTTGTTTAGGAAATGTTTCTTCTTGACAAATGGTGTTAAGGTAATCTTTTATGAGGTAAAATCTAAAGTTCAAAGTAAACGCTGTATAGTTCAGAATATCAACTAGATTCCTATATATAATCCGCTCGTTTTTTGTAATGGTTATCACATCCTTTCAATGGTTATTAGCTGAAATAAAGGTTATCTTTCTTCATTAGACCATTATTGTTTAGTAGTAAGTTGTCCATGAGTCTCCATTAGAATAGTCAATGCCGACACCAGGTTGTCTATTCGGAACAAAGATATTGAATTGCAAGCTTTCGCCATTATCATCGATTGAAAAGCCTTCCATTAAAACACCGCTTGCGAGTAAGTTGCTTCCCTCATATATTGGGGTTACTCGGTATCTAACTAATTGTTCTTCCTCTTCAATCGTGTTAGCTACAAAGTTTTCAAAAGGTAACATCCCCTCAACGTTGAACCATCTTGTGCCAGTTATAAGGTTATTAGGTTCATCTTGGAGTCCGCTTAATTGATAGCCGATTAAATGACATCGATTATATAACCAACCGCCATTACTGATAAATTCATAGTTGGCTTGCTGCCAACCACTAGGTTTGACTTCGCTAAGATCTTTTCTTAGTTGATTATCAGCAGGCATAAGGTCTACACTTAAAACAGCATTCGCCGCTTGCGTTCGTCCTAAATGATCCTGTTGACTTAGGCTAATCCATGGTTCAGTAGCGGTTACATCTTGATTGTTGAAGTAGGGTATATTTCCGTTGACTTCAACATAAGTCTGGTCATTAGGTACCTGTGGGATTCCACTTAGTTCAGGATTTAAGCTAAATCCATCAGGTATTGAATACTTACCTATGGTGTCATAGTAAGCGTTGTAGGTATCTTCATAGGTTTTCTTCAATGAGTATTCTGTTAGTTGCCCGCTTCCTAAGATCAGGAGTGCAAGAGTTATAACAGGGCAAGCCCAATATTTAATCATTTTATTTAGACTCATCTATGTTTTCTTTCACCTTTCCGCTATATTCAAGCAGTTCTTCTGGATCTAAATTCATTTTTTTTACTTTGTTTATGGCAAGCATTAGTGCTATGTTGGTGCACACAATAGTTAGAGGTAGGTCTGCAAACCAGCTTATATCTAACGATAGGGTCGGCATGTCAGAGGAAGATGTTAAATAGAACTGCCAAACAAAGTGAAGTGATAATATAATTCCGCCTATTATATTGATTAGAATACTCGCCCCTGCGGAAATAATGTTAAATATCCACTTTTCTTGTAATTCTTTCAAATCTCTTTCTGTGATCCCTTTCTTTCGGAATCTCTTGTGGTTTATGGTCATAGATGCCGCTATTAGATTGGCTATCAGTCCGTTATAGAAAAAAACTAACGCTGTCGTTATTGTGTCATTTAGCTTTACGACATTTAAGAAGATAAGGGTTCCAAAAAAAACTGTGATACTTAAGTGGGTAGCAAACCAATACTTTAATCTTTTATATATGCTTAAAGAGGGTGCTGAATTTACTATTTCCTCTGTTTTATCAAGGAAGCTGTCACTGAATAGATCTAATAATAACAGAGAGAATTGTAGCAATACGAAACAACTGACAAAGCTTAAGATAAAATCCAAGATGTCACCTCAATTCTATGTTTGGTATATTATTTTATATATTTATAAAATAATATTCTGGAGGATTTATTATGATTAAAGGTAAAAAGGACTCTGGGGGTCAATTCAATATCTGTTTTTATTCCTTTGGGCTACTTGGATCTGTGTGTTTATTTCTTTTTTCCATTCTATTCTCAATCGACAAGGTTTCAAAAACTGCCATTCATGTGTTTCTTACACAATGGAGTCAAGTCCTAGTTTCAATTTGTCTTATACTGGCAGCGACGACTCTTGTTTTATTTTTCCTCCATTATCTTATAATTAGTCTCAAACCTGATAGAGAGCAGCTTTTTAATAAGCGTAAACCTTATTTTTTTATGGGTATCCTTTCTATAATTATGGTTGTTGCTATACCCGTGGATTACCTAGATCTGTTTAGTGCGTTATTCGCAGGTTTTGTTTTCATACTTACCTTTTTGACTGATAGAGCTAGCGATTTAAATCAAAGAAATGACCTAACTAAAAAGACATAGAATATTAAACTAAATAGGGTTGCCAGGTTCTATTCATCTCTTATTATCGCTAGATCATCGAAATAGTTGTTTGGATCTATCTGTTTTTTCTTTATTTTGAAAAAGGTAAAAATTGTAAATAAATTTATAACAAATATTAGATTTGCTACACTTGAGTGTATTGTGTGCGCTTTCCCACCTAGAACATTTAAAAAAATTAGTTTTATTGCGACAATTAGACCACTTAAGGATGTCGTTATTGCGCTCAACATTGTTGTTGCCTTAAGTATCAATAATAGCCTTTTTATTTCTTGTTTCTTTGAATAAGTGGTTGATGAACTTTCTACAGATGTTAATGAATTTGTCGTAACTAATATTGGTAGAGTGCTCAAGCTATTGTTTATGAAAAATATAGTTAAAATGTCGCTAGGCTTTTGAACTGATATAATAACTAAACTATTAAAGAGCCAAGAATAATTGTTAGCGCAAAGTGTAAGAAGGCAGCCCATATTGCGCCTACTCTTGGGTCTTCATCATTTATAAGTGGAAGTGTTTCCCCTAACTTTTCAAAAGCGGTCATAAGTATTTTTGTAGCTAAACACATTGATAATATGATGTTTATGCTGAATAGTGACATTGTTTACCGATCCTCTCGTAACTTTTATGATAAGGAGTGTTATTATGCGTCAGTTTAACAAGTTAATCAATGGTTTAAAGCGGTTAAAAGGTATTATCATCCGACTCCACGCCGCAGAGTATTTCGGGATAATGTTAGGCATAATAATTAGCTTTTATTGTTTTGTTCAGGTGTTGCCAATGCTGAATCTAGTGACTCTTTATTTCCCCGAAAGTGCTTTGTCCTCTTTTTTAAGCCTCTCTTTAAATAGTTTTTTCATCTTCTTAATGGGCTTATTGATTATTGGGTTTTATTGGCTATTTGTATGGGGGATGTATTGCCTTATTGTTTTTCCTTTTTTGCCGTCCCTTAAAGAGAAGTTGTATAGAGTTTTAGTTTATCTTATTCCATTATCATGTGCTGCAATACTTCTTGATGTTGATACTTTGAGTCTAGTCATGACTCTAGTTGCTGTAATAGAGTTATCTAAAAGGGTTGATATTTGAAACCATTGCGGGATAGAATTTTTCCCAAACCTTTAGCGGTTCATCTAATCCGAGGTGTTTGCAATAGCTTATAAAGCTGAATATCCCAATAGAGACCCCGATAAGCATTAAACAGGGAATAAGAATGTACCCATAAAATGTTAGGATGTTACTATTCACTGGTATCGTGAGAATCAATAACGTTTCAATGACAAAGCACGACACTCTTACCGACTGCGAACAAAGGTAATAATAACTTTTTTTAATGCTATTGTCCGACTTGTATTGAGCAGTCGTTTTTTTCAATAACACGTTACCGATTACGAATAGGACAAGGCTTAAGAAAAAGTATGAGATCATAGTCTTCGTACTATTGATAGCACCGTTCACATATGCGATATAAATTAAAATTCCAATTTTTAAAAAAGGAATGACGTTACATTTTATGCTTAAGGGTAGCTGTTGTCTGCTAAGATAAATATTTAAAGAAGCTGTAATAGCTACAAATAAAGGTCCTAACATTAAGAATAGACGACTAACTATTTCCATAACATTTAATTTATTCATTCTCTCATCCCTTCCTGTTTTAATTCCTATAAATAGCAATTAACTAAACAGAATCGATTTTGTTAGCTGAGAAGTTAACACCTTTTATCGCATAATCAACCATCGCCTGCTGCAAGTTATGGTAATAGTAAGCCTCATGGTTTTGTATGGAGCGCTTCATCCTGTTGCCATAAATATATCTAGCTGATCTAAGAAGACTGTCATGAATAGCCCAAGCAAAGTCATCGTGTGCTACTAGATCATACTTACTAGCTAATAGCCCTTGGATCGTCTCTTTTGATCCGTTATCTAAATCTTTTGCTACCGAAAACTTGCCTTTGACTAAATCCATATAAGCTCGTTGGATGGTATTGCTTAATTCATAAATATTTTCATAGTCTGATAAAAATGATAAGGCGGAAATGATTTGTGGGTGAAATTGATCATGCAAATCTCGTAAATATTGTTGAATCATTTCAGGTGAATTTTCATCTAAAATTTCTCCCAATTTATTTTTATTTTTTTTGTTAAAATTTTGTGAGTCACCTTGATCTAATGATTGATCTAATGATTTATCTATTACTAATTCATTATTACTAGTGTCCATTTTTTGAACATCAGATGTCCAATTTTTGGACAACGCTTGTTTTTCATTTCTGTGGATAACTTCTGTAAATGTTGTATTACTGGGATTAAACAAGCGATGTTCAATTTTTGGACAACGCTTGTTTTTTTGGAAGTTTTTATCCTGATTTTCGGGACAATTTTCGGCTTCAATTTTTTCGTTTTTGTATTTTATTGCATGGTCATTATTTTCCATTTGTATAGATTTATTTCGTCTTTCTTCTTCACTCCAAGTACTCAAATCTTCCTTAGGCAAGTTAGTTAATTCTATGATATATTTTGCGTCTTCTTCGTTTGCAGCTTCGGGATAGGCTAAGTAGATTCGACTCGTTCTGCCTGTTTTGGCTTCTTCTAAGAGTTCGACTTGCTTCAACCTCTTTTTGATGGTCGATAAAGTTGTTCTAGACCGTACATTTAATGCCTCCATTAATTGTGTGGTTGTATAAACTAGATAACAATAGCCTTCTTTATCCACCCAGTTGTTCTTCTGCGATAGCCTTAGTCGGTCATACAACAGCGCATAGGCTAATATATCATCAGGCTTCAATATATCTTTATATTTTTTCCCATGAACCAAGAGTTTTGGCAGTTGGTAATACTGTTGCCCTGCGTATGAATGAAGAGAGATTTTATTAAAACTGTTTTTCTCTTCCGTCATTTAGCCCACCGCCTCTCTAAGTTCGTCATAGTGTTTTGTGTAGTAGATATTGCCTCTACCAGTTGGAATAGTGGCGATCAATTCGCTTTCTTCCAATCTTTTCTTTGACTCTAACAGGGTCGTTTTTGACCCTATATTTAGTTGCTCGATCAAGAACTCGTTCGGTATTTGAGCCATGGCTTGCCCTTGTTGGTCATGAATGCTTAGTGCGTCAAAGATTGATGTCATACCGAGCAAAAAGCTATAAAGAAGAATGTCGATAGATTTTAGGTTCTCATATTTTTTATCTTCAATGATTTCTCGTGGGAAATATAGGTTTACTTCCTTATAAATCGTGTCCATCATGCCAGTTTTATAAAGATCGCCTACTTCCATTGTTACCCCTTTAAAAGTGGTTATCATATTAATCCCCTACCTCAAATATCCTATAATGCTTCTTAGTTGATTATTAGTGGCTGAATAAAATGTTCGTGTTATTCTCGATAATGTTTGTGTGAAAGGAATCCCCCAAAATATGTCAGGTATCTCTCGATTAAGTGATTCAAATATAAATCCGATAATATAAAATAAGCAGATTGCTCCAATTATTTTGGAAAGCAAGCTGCTTAAACATCCTCTATTATTCAATTTTTAACTCCTAATTCTTTTCAGATTGAATTCGATCATACATGGTGCTCATTTCAGACAATTCCTGATGCTCTGTACGTTCTTTGCACTCGATACAATAGATATGTTTAATATGATCTTTCTTTCGTCTTCGGGCTGTATAGCGTGGCAAGGCGATGATATGCCCGCACTCTCTACATTGAAACTTTGAACTAAAGAAATCGTTTGTTTTTGCGACCAAATTATCACACCTTTCTTCCACTTCGAGCATATAAGAATGCGCTAAGTTTATATAGTTGCGGAATGACCCACCGTTCACTAAAGAATCCAATCACCACAAAGACAAGAAAGAACCCTTTGCGATTAGACGCTCGAATGAATTCTTCCATAGAATCGTCTCTTGGTCCTAGAGCCTCCTGGAAAAATATAAATGGCAAAGCAGATAACAATAGTAGAATAGGAAGTCCGCCTAACATAAATGAAATTAGAAAGCTTGTTGAGCCTATATTTTTAATCCATGCAAACGGAAACCTGACTAGATAGCCACTAATTCTAACAAGTGTAATTAATCCTCTAACTAAATAACTTGAGAAACAATAGAGGTTTTCTTCCAATGTATACTCTTCCCAAATGGACATGATAATCACCGCCTGTTATTAGGATAATTTGATTTTGTATTTAAGTCCATCTAATTCATCAAGAACTTTAATGACGTCTTTTATAAGCACTATATCTTGGCTACTAAGTGATCTGTCATTTGCTTCTTCGACTGCTTTAACAATTACACTTATAGAAGGTTTTGGTGAAGATGTATTTTTTTCTGGGCTGTTAACCACATCTTCGATATCATACTCTGTTAGTTGGGTTCCATGACTAAAGTTCTTTGCGATCTTTTTTATATCTGCCGTCTTAATTTTTATGTCTTTTCGTTGACTATAATTAAATACTGATTTTTGTTGGTCATCGCTAAGTCTGGCTAGCTGATCTGCTGTTGGAAGTGATATTTTATTGTCATCAAATAGATCTAATAGTTCTGGAATCAGCTTTGTTGCTCGAATATATCTTGCGATGGTTCTACTAGACTCTTTTTCCGTCTTAGATAATTCATCTAATGAGGAATAGGGCTCATTGCTATTGCCGCTTCGTTCGCCTTGCTTTTTCATAGCATCTTGTCTCATTTTATAGGCAAATGCTTTTTCCTTATTGGATAGCTTTTGCCTTTGTAGAAGGTTTGATTGAGTAACTATTATCATTGCCTCCTCATCAGAACATGGCTTAATTAAGGCAGGTATTTTAGATTTTTCTAAATATTTAAAAGCATTTAGTCGGTTATGTCCCGCTAGCATTTGATACCGTCTGTTATCCACCGGTCGAACTATAACAGGATTAATGAGTCCGTTTCTATTAATATCTTCTGCCAGTTCCTTTAGCTTGTTTTCCTTATAGAGCTTGAAAGGTTGGTTAGGATAAGGATCAATTAAGGTTACATCTAATTCTCTTAAATCCAAAGCTTGTTCTTCTAGTTGGAACATTGATTCAATGGTTATCATTCTATCAAGGCTCCTTTCTGGTCTACTAGTTCTTTAGCTAAATTAGCATAATCACTAGCTAGTCGGCTTCCTTGCATTTTGCTTAAAGGAATACGTTCGGCATAGGACTTTCTTGCTTCAGTAAGTTCTTTTATTTCATTGTCAAAAAGTAGTTCAGGATAGCATTCTTTCAGGCGATCTCTGACCTCATTGGCGATTTTTGTGTTATTTACTTTCGTATATATAATTCCATCCACAGTTAAGTCTCGGTTTAGTCTTTGGGTCACCATGTTAACATAGGTAAATAATTGCCCAAGCCCTTCAAATGCTCCGTAGCTTGCTTCAACAGGTATTATTACGGAATCCGCAGCCGTTAAAGCGTTTATCAGTAGAGTATTTAAAGCGGGCATACAATCAATAATGACATAGTCATATTCACTTTTGACTTCTAGTTTCTCAAGGATATCAGACAATATGTATTCTCTAGCATTAGCCGTAATTAGCTGCATATCTATTGCTGATAGGTTTAAAGTCGTAGGAATGTAGTCTAGATTTTCTTCATAACTATAAATTGGTGTTCTAGGAAAGGAATCTCCTTGAAGTTCATAGCTAATCGCTTCAGCGATAGTAAATTCGTGATCTCGATCGCTTAAATAGTTTGTTAAATTGTGTTGTGGGTCAAAATCTATAACAAGTACTTTCTTTCCAGCTTCACTCAAAGCATACCCTAAATTCATCGTAGTTGCTGTTTTTCCTGTACCGCCCTTTTGATTGGCGATTGCTATTATTTTAGCGTTCATAATAATCACATCTTTCTGTATACAATATGTTCATTTTCCATCTCTAAAATAAAATAGCCCTCCAACACTTTTGTTAAAGGGCTACATTCATAATTGTCTAAAAAAGCCATTTAACGTCTGTTAAAAGGCTTACATTCTATATATTATCATAAAAATTATTTTGGAAGACCAATTCATCTGATCAAGCTGATCATAATAAATACCAAAATCGCATACAGCAAGCCTTTAGAATGAATAAATAATCGACATGCTTCCAGCAAATGGATGGATGGGATCAATCTTTTGCGATGATAGATCATCATTGTCAAAGCTAGGATTGAAGTTAGAATTAACACAAGTAGATAAATTTGTAAAACCAATACGTGGTTGTGATTGATCAAATAATTGACCAAGTAACCTGTTAGAAAATTTTGACTGAGGTGAAAGCTAGCAACTTAGATCCAGCTACCACTCCTTAAATACAGTAAGGACCAAACAAAGCCACTATAACTAGCTGCAATTAACAAGCCTAAGTCTAGTGTTTGCAAGTGAGCCAAGCCAAACAGAAAAGTTGACAAGATCAAAAAATAAGAAGGATTATCTGGCAATAAACGATCGCCAATCAGCTTTCTGAAAATGATTTCTTCCATAATGGGCCCAACAAGAAAAATGATCCATAGTCGCCAATCCTCATCAAATGAAATGACCTGTCTATTTGGGTATTCTGGCCATCCCATACGAAGTATAATTATTTTAATTACGATTATAATTGGAAGATTAAAAAATTGGGCAAAGAAATAAATAACCCCTTCTCTGAAATTAAGATAGTTAGAGCACTCTGTATTTATCCGGGACCAACGCCTCTGGATAATGGCTAGGCCTACAAATAAGCTATATAGCAGCGGATAAGATAATAGTTGTAAAGAACTCTCCCTTTTAACAAATATTCTAGCAACTGATACCATACCAAAGTGTAATAAAAATACAAAACTGATCCTATATGAGATCTGATTCACTGAATCCAGTAAAGCTTTGCTAATGCCCACATCCCTTTTTTTGATTAACATGTCTTGGCATACCCTTTCTGTTTAAGGAATTTAATTCAAGTCCAGTGCTAACTGAAGATAAGCCCCACACAAAAGTCTGCACAAATCTTCCGTGTTCACTTGTAAAAGATACGGAGAGTATCGTATTATCTTTAAACACTTTAACAATAAATGGCGAATGGCGGGCGTAATTTTCCAAATGTCATTCCCCCTATTTCTGCTTGAATTGATCGATAAATCGGCTGATAAGATAACCAATACTAGCAAATATAACACCAAATCCAATAAATGAAACCAAGGCTAATAAATAACCTTTTAAACTTGATTCAAACCAGCCACTATAAATGAGGATTGGGAAAATGGTTAAAGCCATACAGCCTGTATGAACCAACAATTTTCTCTTCAATGACCAGACATCATAATCATAAATAACAGCAAAAGAAAAAATCACTAAGCCGATTAGTAGCCCGGCTCGCTGCGACTTCAGGCTTACCATATCCGTCTGATTGCGTGTAAAGTAGATCACAGAGGCATAAAAGAGACTACTTACTAGTAAGCGAAAGATAATTTTTTGAACCATTTGCTTAAAATTCATAAGAATGCTCCCTCCTGGATTAACGATTTAGATCCTTATCTTCCAAGAATAACTCCACAACCTCTTGGTAAGCTTCCGGATTCTGAGTGGGAAACTGACAGTGACCATAGGAATCTAACGTTACTACTTTTTATCAGAATGCTTGATAGCTTGGTAAATATCAGGACTCATATGGACAGGAAGGACTTGGTCAATGCTAGAGCTGGTAATAAGGACTGGCATGGTCAATTGGCTAGCCTCATCTAAAACATTCATGTCCTCATAACTGACTCCAATCTTGAGTTGAGTGAATAAGTCGCCACACCAATTAAGATAGCTACTCGGGATACCTTTGTCTTGTTCAATTTGGGCAAAAACTTGACGGATCAGTTCTGAACCATCGGATAAGGGACAATCGAGTATCAGGACGTCAATCCAATCATTGGCCTGACTAGCAGCTAGAATGGCAGTGGCGCCTCCATTGGATTCACCCCACAATATAATTGGCTCATCTGGAAATTCTCCTTTAGCGAATTGAATCATATCCAAACAATCCAGAGATTCCAAACAACCATAAGTGTTGTAATCTGCTTGGTTCTCACCCGAATTTCTTTGATCATAGCTAAGAACCCGGTAACCCATATCATAGAATATTTTCATGACTTGAGGGTTGATCTTCTTGGTGCCTCCTAGACCATGGACCATAATCAGGGTTCCCTTGGGAAGGTCTGGATCTAGTCTTAGGTAAGGAATATCATGATCTCCCTTGAAGGACGGCAAATCTCCTAGCTCAGGCTTCAAGGGTTCAATTAAACGAGTATAATCTGGGTGCATCGTCTGCTCATTTTCTAAGGTATCTGCCCTAGCAACAATATTCGTTGATGAAGTAAACACTTGGTAGCCAATAAAAATGGAAAAAGCAAGTACTAGAACGACTATTAAAGCTACTCCCCAAGCTAAAATTCGCTTAAACTTCATAGAAAACAATCCTTTCTATTAGCATGGAAGCCCTTACAATTATTTGGAAGATAAATTCTCCCGCTCTCTATTCTAGCTCCTATTTTACCAGGTGATTGTAAAGTTTATGTAAATTTTATGTAAAAATAACCCCACCCTACTAGTTCTAACTAGAAAGGTGGGATTAGCTTATTAGGAGTCCTATTATTGGGCTAGCAGTTCATTGTCTTCAGTTGCTGCTTCATTGTTCTCTTCAGGACCAGTTGGCGTGCTGGCGTCTTGTAGAACGGATTCGGTGGCTTCAGGAGCAGGCGTATCTGTTACTTCTGGAATTGTCGAATTGATAACCTCATTAGCCTCTTCCGCTTCTTGAACCTCCTCATGAACGCTTGGACTTGGGCTAGCAGGGATAGGCGGAAGAACACTTAAGTCGCCTTTCATGGCTAAGGCCACTTGGTCACGATGGATCGAAATATTTTCAGCGTCAGGATCTCCACTCCGATTAGGAATCATGAATAGGTCTGAGAAGAATTGGATTTGATCCACAGCTACTTGGTAATGCCCAGCTAAGAAGTCTTTCATGGCTTGAACAGTCGGTTGTTCTTTTTCACGTTGAGCCTTAGCTTCTGCTTCTTGAGCGGCCTTTTTAGCTTCTTCCTCTCTTTGTTTTTCTTTTTCAATTTCTTGTTTGCTTTTTTCCGGACGTTTTAAGTTTTGGAAATCGGCTTCTTGATAATCAAATGGTAACTTTTGATCAGCTAAGGGAATTCGTTTTTCCTTACCGGATGGATCAACGAGTACGATCTGGTCACCATCTCGAATCACTTGACTATTTGGCGCTTTTAATTTGGCCTGATTAATTTTTAGGGCAATCAAGTGATTTTGGTAGGCTTCGGCATTTGGGAATTGATCAGCTCTTAAGACCAATGGTACTTCATCCAAGTCCATGGTGTGGGTATGGTCACCATGAGGAATAATCACCAAGTTACCGGTTAATTTTAGTTGGTCTTTGGATAGTCCAACTAAGGCAGCCACATAATTTAGCTTTTGTTGGATTTGTTCTGGTGTTCCTTGAGCTGGCTTGGTAGTTTGGACTTTATTTTGAGACCGGTTGATATAGTCAGAGGCTGCTTTTAACTCACTATCTTCCAGCTCAGCTAAAGGTATATAGTGGGTATGGTCACCGTGCTGAGCTACCAGTCCTTCTTGATCATAAGATAAGATAGATTCGGGACTAAAGCGATAGCCGTCGCTAGTTGTGTAGACTTTGCCGTCTTTTCCTTTAGGCAATTTATTAATGTTTAGGCTTAAGAAGTCTACTTTTTGCTTAGGATTAGTTTGAGCTTGGGAATCACTTGCTTGGTCAGTCTCTTTCTTGTCTGTTTGTTTGCCCTCGTCTTTGGCTCCAGGTTTAGCTGCTTGATTCTTTTCTGACTTGGAATGGCTATCCAATCCTTTTTCTTGAATGACCATCTGCGTGACCTGACGTTCAAGTTCGCTTAATTGGCTATCTTTGATAGTATGGAAGTGGTCTCCATGAGGAATAACATAGGCCTTTTCCCCCTTGATTGAGACCACCTTAGTAATGGTCATCGGATCAAAGACTAAGCCATCACCTTCTACGTGGCGCTTGGAATCCGGCAACTGGTAAAGCTTATTAAGCGCTTCTTGTAAGGCTGATGGTTTCTCGTTAGGGCTAGCGGGCTTTTGATTGCTGGTATCTGGGTTGATGGCTTGATCACTTGGTTGGACAGGGGCTGGCTTAGGATTAGGTCTGTTCTGACGGGTAGGCGCGTATTCTTGGACTAAATTACGGTTTATTCCAAACTGACGCTTCAAGTAGTCTTGAGTAGCCTGTAGCTCTTGCTTGCTCAAATCAGCAAAAGGTACATAATGAAAGTGATCATGGTGAGCAGTTACCAGACCAGATCCATCAGCACTCACGATGGATTCCACGGTGAATACATAACCATCATCTGTTGTATAGGATCCCTTAGCATGATAGCGTCCACTCGGATTGGCTTGACCAGATAGATGGCTACCTGATAGACCTTCTTTGTTGGCTGTATTACTCGCTGCATTGGTCTGGCTAGCTGCACTTGATCCGCCACCAAGCACTTGATAGGCAATCTCTAATTCGGCGGCAGTGAGCTGAGCCTTGGGAATGAAGTGGAAGTGATCTCCATGGGGCACGATAAAGCCAGAACCTGCATCGCGAATCACATCATACGGACTAAAAACATAGCCATCATCAGCGACCAAGCGACCTGATCCATCCCTAGTACCAGCGCCTAGGACAGCTCCAGCTGCTGCTTCTTCTTTCTTAGCTTGACGGTCTGCTAATTCGCCACTAGCTTCGATAGCTTGATAGGCTTTTTTGGCTTCTTGTTTGATGGTATCACTGGAAACAATATTGTCCTTTTGCTTGGAGTCAAATAAATAAACATAACAATGTTTACCAATCTTAACGATATGCCCTCCTTCGATATCTTGTAGGATGTCGTCTTTATTTAATTGGTAATCACTGGGTGCCAGTAGACGTTCGCTAAATTTAGCGTCAGCTTTGACTTTTCCGGGGATCACATAGAGATCGATCCCAACTAGGTAGACGACTTCTTTTTCAGTTAAGTAAACGACCGTTGCTGGACCGTCAATCTTGGCTTCTTTAAGGATCTGATCGATATTTTTTTCAGTTTCATATTTGATCATCGAAGCTTCTGAAAGCTCTAATTCTTCTTGAAGCTTGACTATATTAGTAGCATCTTCAGGATGGATACCGTGTGATTGAAGAACTAACTCTTCCACTGTCCGTAAGTTGTTTGCTTGGCTGGGATCTTTATAGTAGACCCGGTACTCACCATTGACCTTAACTACTTGACCTCCATCAGCTAAGTCACTCACCTTATCAGCTTCTTGGTAAGTATAATCCTTGTCAGTTAATAAGCTTTCACTAATAAATGATTCGTGAGGCACTAGACCATTGTAGTAGTGATAATGATCACCATGGGAAGTGACATACCCTTCTTCAGAGATCGTGACTACAATTTGTTCAGCGGCAATCCCTTCTGCTTGATTAATCTCTTCCTGGCTCTTTCCTTGAGCATCGTGCATCTTCTCAGCAGATTGGCTTTGTTTGGCTGAATCTTCATCTGCTCCTTCGATATAATTAACGCTGTACTGCGAACTAGACTCTGCCAAGACACTCGGTAGGACAGGCAGAGCACCCACAGCAAGTAAGGTTGCTAATGCAGCTCGACTTAAGAATTTAGGGTTTAAATGTTTAAGTTTATGCATAGTTATTTATTCTCTCCTTCTGCCTTTAAGGCTTGATATAATTTCTCTAAATTATGATGTAAATTATCTAAATAGGATTCACTGTTCTGGGGATCACTTTCCAGTGGACTCAATTCCACAATCTCAGCGCCAGTGGCTTTGGCAACAACCTCAGCACTCTTTGGACTAACATTCGGTTCGACAAATAGAGTCTTGACCCCATACTCTTCGACAAAGGCTTGAACCTCCGCAATTTGCTTAGGAGAAGGCTCAACATCATTCGAAATACCGGCTATTCCTAATTGCTTTAGACCGAAGCGCTTAGCTAAATAATAGAAAGCCGTATGCTGAGTGACAAAGGTCTTTTGATGGATTGGTTTAAACTTGGCTTGGTATTCAGTGACTAGACGATCAGCCTGATCGTAAAAAGCTTGAGCATTCCTTTGATAGTAATCAGCATTGGCGGGATCGTATTCACCTAGTTGGTCAGCGATATATTTAGCTTCTTGAGCAGCTAACTTAGGATCCAACCAAGTATGAGGATCATAGGTACTCTCCTTGGACAGGCCTTCAATGTCAGGCATGTCTTCTAGTCCTGTTACTGTATCCAAGGTTAGACCTTGAGAAGCTTCTATTAGTTGAACCTTGGAATCTCCTCTGTTAACTGCCAAGTTCTTCACCCAGGACTCTAGCATGGGCGCATGATAGATGAAGAGATCAGCTTGGTAGATACCCTTAACATCATTAGCTGAAGGTTCAAAACCATGGATTCCTTGACTGGAATTGATCATTTGTACCTGGTGACGGTCTCCAACAATTTCTTTTGTCATTGCATAGACAGGATAGAAACTAGTCACGATCTTCAAGCTCTGCTCTCTGGCATGAATCGACGGTACCATCAGCTGTAATAGGAGTGTCATAGCAAATAGCTTTGCGATGATTTTGCGAAACATTGTATCTTCCTTTCTGTAAATAGTAATCATTACTTTTAAAAGCATTTTAAATAGTAACCATTACTTTTTATTAAGTCAAGGAAATTTTGCCGATTGATTAAATTTTCATGTGTAATTCCTATTGGTAACCATTTTTTACTTGAAAGTTTAGTCATGAAAAGAGTTAACTATACGCTTTATTGGTAATTACCTCTTGATTTTAGTAAACTGTTAATAAGAGATAATCTCATTTAAGGAGTGATTTAATGGATAAGGAAAGAAAGATTAAAATTCTACAAGACGTCATTCAAATCGAAACCATTAACGATAATGAAGAAGATGTCGCTAAATACTATCAAGAACTCTTGAAAGAATTTGATATCGATTCTGAAATTGTTAATTACGAGGGTAACCGTAGCAACTTAGTGGCTGAAATTAAGGGTGAAGAAGAAGGTCGTGTACTGGTCTTAAGTGGTCATATGGACGTGGTTGACTTGGGAGACCGTGATGAATGGACGGTAGATCCATTTGGTGGCGAGATTAAGGAAGGCAAGATGTATGGCCGGGGAACAACTGATATGAAGGCTGGATTAACAGCTCTTGTGATTGCCATGATTGAGCTCAAAGAAGCCGGCAACCCATTAAAAGGGACCTTACGTTTGGCTGCTACTGTCGGCGAAGAGATTGGAATGTATGGTTCAAAGCAATTAGTCAAGGAAGGCTATGTTGATGATGCAGATGGCTTTATCATTGCTGAACCATCCGGTCCTGAACAAATTATCAATGCCCACAAAGGATCTCTTCAATATGAAGTGATTGCTAAGGGTAAACCAGCCCACTCTTCTATGCCTGAAAACGGTATTGACGCTCTTCAATTAATGGTGGACTATATCAATCGTTCCAATGAATTATTTGAGGAAGCCTTCTCTGGTAAGAGTAACGAGCAAATGGGTGAAACAATCAACGTTAATACCGTTATCAATGGTGGCGACCAGATCAACTCTGTCTGTGGCCGAGCCGTCTTGAAGGCTAATGCTCGTACAGTTCCTGAAGCAGATAATGCAGTTGTTATTGAAGCGATTCAACAAGCCATTGAGGAGCTCAACCAAGTCAATGAAGGTGAACTTGAATTAAATATTCTCCAAGACAATCCTTCAGTCGAAAGTCCCGTTGATAATGACTTAGTTAAAGCCATTCGAGTGGCAACCAATAAAGAGATTCCTGCTAAGCCATTGATGGGGGCCACTGATGCTTCTAACTTTGGCCGGGTACCTAAGGATATTGACCTCGCTATTTACGGTCCAGGTACACCATCTCGCGCCCATACCCACGATAAATATGTTGAAGTTGATCAATACATTGAATTTATCGATATTTATGTAGACGCAGTAAAAGAATACTTGAAATAATTAAAAAGGCTCACTGATAATTTTTCAGTGAGCCTTTTTTGACTTTATTTTAAGACGGTCTTGTTTAATACTTGTAAATCTCCGTCAAATTCATAAATAATCGGTTGACCGGTCGCCAGTTCTAAGGAAGGAATCGTCTGGTCATCAATTCCCTCTAAGTATTTAATCAAGGACCGTAAACTATTACCGTGAGCAGCTACTAATACATTCTTGTTCTCTTTAAGATCAACACTCAAATGATCTTGCCAATAAGGAAGCACACGTTTCAAGCAGTCCTTTAGGGATTCCCCTCTGGGCACCAAGCTTTGATCCATCCCTTGATAACGAGGATCGTCCATCGGTTGATCAAGGAGTGGCGGTTTAACATCATAGCTACGGCGCCAAGTAAAGACCTGGTCTTCGCCATATTTCTGGGCGGTAACAGCCTTATTAAGCCCCTGTAATGCTCCGTAGTGACGCTCATTCAAGCGCCAAGATTTATGGACGGGCAAGTAGACTTGATCCAATTCCTCTAAGAGATAAAAGGCCGTTTCAATCGCTCGACTTTGAAGCGAAGTATGGACGGCATCAAATTTGATGCCAGATTCTTTTAACAGCCGCCCTCCCCTCCTAGCTTCATCAATACCTTGAGGAGACAGGTGAGGGTCTAACCATCCTGTAAAAATATTTTTTAAATTATATTCACTTTGACCGTGACGGACAAGAACGAGTTTCATGTTACAACCTCCTTTTAGGTTAACCTAATTTACTATAGTTGTATATTACTCCTATTTATAATTATAAACAAGAAAAAACCACTTATTTTTAGATTAACCTAAAAATAAGTGGCTAATAATTATTTGGTGGTCGATCCTTTAATCAAGAGATAAAATAGTTAATTCCTTAGTAACATGGTTCAAAACCTTAGGGCCATCTGCTGTTATAGCAACCAAATCTTCAATTCGGACACCTACATTACCTGGTAAGTAGATACCGGGTTCAATAGAAAATACATGGCCTTCTTGGACGGGTTGAGGGTTGTGTTGCCCTACATCACCATGCTCATGGGCCTCCTGACCGATAAAGTGACCTAGACGGTGGGTAAAATAAGGCCCATAACCGGCATCCATAATCACATCTCTAGCAGCCTTATCCAAAGAAGCGTAAGAGGCTCCCTTACTGATCGCATCAATTCCAGCCTGGTTAGCTAGTCGCACTGTTTCATAGACCTCTCTTGCTTCTTGGCTAGCCTCCCCATAAAAGACTGTACGAGTCATATCTGAGGCATAGCCCTTGTACATGCAGCCAATGTCAATGACAATACTATCGCCAACTTGCGGTAAATCATCATTGGTTAAATGATGCGGGTCCGCTCCATTAGCTCCGTAAGCAATGATTGGTTCAAATGATGGTCCGTCTGCTCCCAATTCTTGGTAGATTTCCAACAAACGGTCTACAGCCTGTCTTTCAGTAGGTCCTTCTTTTAGAAACTCCCAGATCTTTTCCATGGCTTGATCATTGATCGCAGAAGCTTGCTTCATCAAGTCAATTTCTTCTGGTGACTTAACAGCCCGGATTCCGTCGGTTACGATGGATCCATTTACAAAATTTAGCTTATTATTAGCCGCCATTAATTCAAGCAAGAAGTGAGCATCCATAAATTTATCAACACCAATTGTCCCTTGACCTAAATGCTTAGCCAATGACTCAACTACTGGTTCACCATCGGTGAAGCCTACCACATCAATCTGATCATTCAATAAGCCATTCAAGTTAGGCTTGGGAAAGAGATTATTAATGATAAACTCTCCGCTTGAATTAGCCTTAATAACTAAGGCATAAAATCGCTCACCTGGCTCCACATAGTAACCTGTAAAGTAACGGATGGACAGAGGATCGGTTAGAATACTAGCAGATTGCCCCTCCCTTTGGAGTGTCTCAATAAGCTTACTTAAACGTTCCTGGTACATATTTTACCTCCTTAACAGTTTATCCAAGACTTATTATAGCACATCATCGAAGTGAGAATGAATCAGTCCAAGCTCTCCTTTGAGAAAAAATTATGCTATACTAAAATGAACCAATGAAATTACGAGGTGACTTATGACACGTTTTGATCAAATTTATAAAGAAATCGTCAATAATATTTTAACCAATGGAATGAAACAGTCTGGCCAAGTTCGCACGGTCTATGCGGATGGTGAACCAGCTTATACTCAATATCTATATGGAGTGAACTTTGCGATACATCCGGAAGATGGCCTACCTATCTTACAGTCCAAACGTGTGGCTTGGAAGACCGCCTTCCGTGAAATGGACTGGATTTGGCGGTCGATGAGTAATGATGTCAAGGAATTACAAGCGCAAAATTGCCACATCTGGGATGAATGGCAAAAAGAGGACGGAACTATCGGTCCGGCTTATGGTGCCAGATTAGCCCACCCTACTTTGCGAACCCTACATCGTCCAGATGGCAGTCGCTACCAAGAAGAGGTCGATCAAGTAAGCTATATTATTAACCAAATTAAATATAACCCATCTTCTAGACGGATTATGACGACTCTTTATGAGACTGATTATTTGAGTGAAATGGCTTTGGAACCTTGTGTATGGACGACTAACTGGAATGTAGATGACAAAGGGAAGCTACATTTATTTGTTAAGCAACGTTCATGTGATGTCTGTGCTGGCTTTCCGTTTAATGTTGTCCAGTACCACCTGCTACATAGACGGATTGCTCAAGTGACTGGTCGCCAGCTAGGATCTATGTATTGGACGATTGACAATGCTCATATTTATGATCGTCACATCGAAACGGTTCAAGAGCAAGTCAACCAAGATTTGAGTGCCTTAGACCAAGAACCAGCGCTCATTTTACCGGATAACTTAGATTACTTTAATGTTCCTTTAAGTGAAGCAAAAATAGAAAACTACCAGCACCTAGGTAGCTTTAAATTTGAAATAGCGATTTAAATGCTTAGGAGAGGAAGGATGATATGCAGGAGTATCTGTTGATACTTGGGAAGTTGATCATCGGTGGACTAGCCGCTTTTGTCTTGTTTCGTCTAATGGGTAAGAAGGCTATCTCAGATTTGACCCCCTTTGATATGCTATTTACCTTGATCTTGGGAGGGATTGTTACTGAGCCCTTGTATGATACAGAGGCTAGTCTGGTTGAGATTCTGTTTGCCTTGGTGGTCTGGGGATTCGTCATGTATGTCTTACAACGCATCCTAGCAACCACTGGCAATACCAGCCAACTTATAGAAGGCAAGCCAGACCTTATTATTTATCACAGTCGGATTCAAGTCGATAATCTGAAGAAAAACCATTTGAAGATGGAACAAGTTCGCAAGCTGCTTAGACAAGAAGGATACTATAACATAGCTGATGTCTATCACTTGATTTTGGAAGTTGATGGCAGTGTCACTGTGATCCCTACCAGCAAAAAAGACGAGTTCTCAGTAATGGTCATTGACCAAGGAGAAATCGATCACGATGTCTTAGATGAATTAATGGGCAAGGATGAAGCCTGGTTGATGCACCAACTGGCACTCCAATCTTGCCCCCTGAACGAGGTCTACTACGGTGAAGTCTTGGCGAATGACCAGCTGCAGCTAATACGCTACCATGACTTGGCAGGCAATGAATTGGATAATATTGATGAGTAGTAAATTATGAATAATTAAAAGATTGCCTCATCTTAGCTATCTTTAGGATAGTCTCCTCCATATCTATTATAGAGGGACTCGAAAATTAGACCTATAGCCGTATTAATCAGTATGTCAAAGGGGGAGTCAAATGACCATCCCATCAATCAAACATAGATTGGTGATGTGGCCGGGATTTTTGTCGCTGTTTATTCTCTCTACCTTATCACACCAATTGATCTGTTTCCTCCGGCAAATGATCTTCTCGTTCAAAATTTCTACTTTTCTAAGCAAAAAAACGAGGTTCTCAGACATTCACAAAACGCCTAGAACCCTCATTATTATGCGATTTATTCCCTTGATCTTTTCAGCTAACGCATTTAGGAGAGTAAGTCACTGCGTTCAAACTCTCCTATAAAACCACCTACGCTCACGCTACGGAGCTGATTCTGAGCACTGCGTACTTTATCCGTAATTCGTATACTCTTACGGCTAAAGCATAACTCACTAAGTTCGAACAGACTCAATCAATACTACGCACTCCACGTGTGTCGGTGATTTAGTATAAATTGATTTGAGCATGTTAAACGTATTGTTTTGATGTTATTTTTATTTATATATATCTTTTCGATGACCAACATGAATATTGGTAATGACGAAAAGATTTTCATCAACCAAAGAAATTATTCGATAATCACCTACCCTAAAGCGAACGTAGTCCCTCCAATCACCCTTCAGCGTTTTACCAGGGGTAGTCGGAAAGTCTACATTGACTAAATGCTTACCAATCCATTTCAAGATTTGCTTTTGAACACCCCTATCCAAACGAGCAAACTCTTCTTCAAAACTTGAAGCAAAAACCACTTGATATTTAGCCATATTGTTCCATCATTTCATCAAAGGTCTTAACTTTTTTTCCAGCTTTCTCCCACTCTTCATAAGCTTGGTCTGCCATCATCACATCAAAATCATTTTCTAACTTTTCCAAAATCGCTGTACGAATAAACTCTGCTTTGGAGATTTCTTTGGCGTGCGTGTATTTTTCAAGTGATTCATTAAGTTGGTCATCTAATCTAACTGAAATTGGGGAAGTCATATTTTCACTCCTTGTAGTTCATAGTAACTACATTGTAGCATAGTAATGAATCGTCGGCAAGAATTAATCTTTTAATCGATTATTTCATATCTATCCTCTCTCCTAGAAAATCATAAATAAGCTATGACATTTTCTTAGCTTCTTCTTTATTAGATATTACCGCCTTGAATTGTCTTAATTTCTTTTTCTTGTTAACACTATACCTACAATAGTACTGCTTAAAGCAATGGGTGCCAATCTGAAATAATCCATTCAAACGCTAAAAACTGTTCCTACTATTGCAGTTTCCAGATGAGCATGAAGATGTATCCTTGGTAGAGTAAAGAGAATATGACTATGACTTTGGAAAAGAATAGTCTATCCCTAGATGAACTGCCCCCCTAAAGTTGGATTTTTCTTGGTCCAACTTTAGGGGGGCAGTTCATTCCGCAATTGCTTGGCTAGCACTTTTTAGTTTTTCTTATTGATAAATAAGTATCCTTCAGTTTCTCCAAAGTATTTAAAGTAGCCAGTAACCAGTAAGTCTATTTCAAAGTCACCTTGACTAAAGTGAATGCTTTCAGGAGATACTTCATTATAGGATACGAGAAAATCACCTTTTTCAAGTGGCAGGTCCATTAATGTTTGGCCGGCTTGGCTAATGGAAATTCGCAAATATGAATGAGGAGAATCATATCTGACAACGAGCAAGTAGTTTTGATCATCAAGAGTTAACTTGCGATGCATTTCCCTTGGAATTAGATCACGATGACCGGTCTCCTCCGCCTTTTTGGCGACTGCTTGATCTTTAGGCTGAACCTCAAATTGATCCGACTTAAAGGAAACAATGGCATCATACTGACCATTAATATTAAGTGCCCCCTCCTCGTTATAGCTGGCCTGATTCGGACCATTACTTGGCTGGTCAGACTTAATGGCAAATTCCAAGTGAGTATAGTTATCCAATGTCTGCGGGTCAAATACTAATTCACGAACCGATAAGTAACCAGCAAGATCCTGACTTTCAAAAGGAAAAACAAGTTGATCAGCCGGTAGATAATTGTGGTCACTTTGACGTCTAGCTTCAATTAAGTCTAATAGCGAAACACGCGTTAAGACCTGGCCATGGTCGTCTTTTAAGGTGAGGATGTAGCGGTCTGGGTTTGCTTGAAATGAATCTTCAAGAGTCAAGTGCTGATCCTCAATTTCTATTGGCCAAGTGTTTGTCTTACCATCATAAAGATAATCTGACCAATCCACCGTGATCAACTCGGTTTGACTCACTTGATCTTGCAAGATTTTGTCACGTTCTTCAGGCTTCAGCAGAATCCTCTGATCATCAATTGGAAATTCCAGCAGCGGTTGACTATTGGTAAGTAGCGACTCGGGACTATAACCGAAGCTCTCAATGAAGGCAGCTTCGCCTTCAACCGATGGATGATACGGATTCTCATAATATTGATTAATAACTGCCAGTTCCTCAGGCAAATTCATTGTAGACATGGCTTTAGTATAATAAACAAGGTCTTTTCTTTCAGGAATTGTTAAATCAAAGTTAGCATTCTTTTGGATGTGACCATTAGACCAAAGCCCTCTTTCTTCCAAATAAGCAATATATTGGGAAGGATTATAAGGTGTGGGCTGTACCCATGCTAAAATTAGAAAAGCAACTACCATGAGCAAGGGAACCCCACCCAACCAGGTTAGCCAGCTTCTCTGTTTGCTCCCGGTGAATCGTGGCAAGACCAAGGTCGTTAAAAGTGGCAACAAGCCCATAGCTAGGAGTTGATTAAGATAGCGATTCCTATTAATCGAATTAAAATCTTTGGCAATACTTATTCCCATAAGAAAATATAAGACAATAATTGGGACCATAACTAAAAACATCTTTAAAATAAAAGCTCCCAATTGTCTTAGATTCTCACTTTCGCGCAGGTCAACCTTTGTAATTGCAAAGATAAAATTAAAAACCACCAGGCCCAAAATCAAAGCGACATAATATGAATCATGCACATCACCGTAATTTGACACCGTGGCTCGTCCTATTATGATCAAGGCACTCAGAAATGGAATCAAGTAGCAAATAATAGCCAGACGCCACTTAGTTAAGGCTTTACAGCCTTTAATGGGCCGAGTGGGTCCCAGTTGACTTGATAGATTACGGGCTGTGAGATGAAATAGCCCCAGAAGAAAGAGAAAATGGTTGATTTTAGCTGACCAATAGGGAGTCATTCCTATTCCAGCGATGATCACCACCAGTAAAAAACAAATAAAAGGTAACTTGAAGCGCTTTAAATTTGTTATCATCATGAACTCCTTATTTCCCTGGATATGTATGATTTGAAGCTAGTTTACATGCTTATGCAAACTTGGAATCATTCTTGATTATTTGCCGGATTGCTCGTGCTGCTTGGGCTTGAATAATATAAATGGAATTTGCCTGATAGATAGTTCCTTCAACGAGTAGACCGTGAGCAGTCGCATTGGCTAAGATTCCCCATCTGGGCGACTTAATTTGGCTAGTCTTGGCTTCAATCTTAATGCCCCACCTTGGATCGGCTTCAATAATCCCTTGGCTAGCCAGTTGAGCCAGCAAGGGCTGATTTTGGATGGCTGGATCCAATCCCATCCCATTAATCAAGTAATCTAACTTCAAGGCTTGATTGATAAGGAAGCCTGGGTAGAGTGGCCGAATGTCATGAATTCCGGCTAATACTTCCAATTGCCTAGAATTTGCTAGGTCCAGTAAGCCCTCTGCCGATTCAGGCGGAATCTTGGCTTTGGTTAACTGACTGGTGCGGTGATATTTAGCCAGGAATAATTCCTGATCTTGCGGAGTCATTTGCGACCAATACAAGTTAAGCAAGCGGGTAAGCTGTAAGAAGATAAGTTCAGCGATGGCCACTTCTTCCGGGTGGTCTAGCGAATCTCTTAAGCTAGCTAATCCAGCTTCAAGTCTGGTGGACTGGTAATGAGCCCAATTAATTCCGTGCGCCTGGAATTCTGCTTGAATCAAGTGGTCAAGTTCACTAAAAACCAGACCTTTATCAAGCTTAATCCGTTCCCTGACACGGTCTATAGTCAGATGGTAGAAGCTTAAACTCGACTTCTGCAGAACATCCGCTACAGGGACCTGCCCCTGTCTGGATAGTAAGTAAATTTTATGCGCTTCTTTTTGCTTGGCTAGATATTTAGTGATATCAATAGCAGTTAAATTGGAGCCTAGGATACCTAACCTAGAGCCCTGGTTAATTGACTTTAATTCTTGCTCTAAGGGATAGGGCTGGTGAATATAAGTTGGCTTTCCTTGAAGCTGGTATGGATCCTGATAAGCAGTCCGACCCACACATAGATGAATCCGGTCATAAATTCGGCCACCGGGATGGACCTGCCATTGCTGGGTGTCTTCCAAGTAATCCAAGCGGTCAACCCAGTGGTTGATGATTCTGGCTTGGACTTGGCTGGCTGCTTGATAAGTGTAGCCTCTTAAGTAGTCCCCATAGGTTTGGCGCGAGCTATAGCTTTGGTCAACGCCTTGACTGTGTAACCAATCCGCGTAGTGGCCAGGTTGGTAATAACTATATGAGATTGTTTCGGCCCGGGTATTCACTAAGACATCACAATCATCCGCTCGAAAAGGTAAACCCCTGCCCCAAGAATCAGCTTGATCATAGCAATCAATCAAGTAATGCCTTATTTGAGCTGCAGACAGCGAATGAGCATAGGTATCTAGAACGGCACTGCCACTAATTCCCATGCCAATAATGGCTACTTTGATCATCTAACCACCTATTCCGCTTGTGATTTAGTCTAATTCAAGATTTTGTTGTTGGATGGCACAAGCAATGGTCTGCTCCATTAACATGGCAACAGTCATAGGCCCCACCCCACCTGGAACCGGGGTAATAGCTGAAGCTTTGTCTGACATTGACTCATAATCGAAGTCACCCACTAACTTACCATCAGCTTGACGATTGATACCAACATCGATTAAGACGGCTCCATCTTTAACAGCAGCAGCCGGAATGACATTAGGCTTACCGACGGCTGAGACGATAATATCTGCTTGACCAGCCAAATCTTCTAGATTTTGAGTCTTGGAATGAGCCAAGGTGACAGTAGCATCTGCTTGGGTCATCAAAAGACTAAGCGGTGTGCCAACGATTTGGCTTCTTCCAATAATTAAGGCTTGTCGACCGGTTAAATCAATATCATATTGATCGAGTAAGTACATGATCCCCTTGGGTGTACACGGGATTAATTGGGCCTGGTTGCGCGCCAACTGTCCCAAGTTATAAGGATGCAAGCCATCCACATCCTTATGTGGGGCGATTTGTTCGGCGACTAGATTGGGATTCAAGTGGTCAGGAAGCGGCAATTGAACCAGTAAAGCATGGCAATCACTGGCTTGGTTATAGCTTTGAATCACTTGGTGGAGCTCTTCTTGACTAATTTCTTCATCCAATCTTACCCACTCAAATTCCATGCCTAGATTGACAGCCTTCTTCTCCTTTTGTCCTACATAGACCTTACTAGCTGGATCCTGGCCGACGGTAATTACTACCAGCTTAACCGAAGCTCCTTGACTCTTAATTTGAGCGACTCTTTCCTTGTGTTGTTGCGTTAGTTGTTTGGCTAATTCTTTACCATTAATGATAGTTGTCATAGCAATTCTCCTTGTTTTTAATCTCATTTTAAGTTTAGCTAAATAGCTAGCCCTTGTAAAGTAGCATTTAGTTCGAAATCGAAGCATATCAGTGGATGAATAGCTGCTAATCGTATATAGTTAAGGTAAGTCAGTTACATGGTATCAAATAATAGGAGGTTTTTATGGGATTATTAGTTGACGGAAAGTGGCAAGATAAATGGTATGACACCGAATCAACCGGTGGTAAATTTGTTCGTAGCCAATCACAATTTAGAAATTGGATCACCAAAGACGGCAGTGCTGGACCAACGGGTCAAGCAGGATTCAAGGCAGAAGCGGGACGTTATCATCTCTACGTCTCACTAGCTTGTCCTTGGGCCCACCGAACGCTGATTCTAAGAGCGCTCAAGGGATTAGAAGACATGATCTCTATTTCTGTGGTTAACCCATTGATGCGCGAAAACGGTTGGACCTTTGATGAAGGGCCAGGAGTCATCCAAGATCCCATTCATCAAGCAGATTACTTGTATCAAGTCTACCTAGCTGCAGACAGTAAGTATAGTGGCCGGGTCACTGTGCCTGTCTTATGGGACAAGGAAAAAGAAACCATCGTCAACAATGAATCATCTGAAATTATCCGGATGTTAAATTCAGCCTTTGATGAGATAGGTGCCAAACCAGGTAATTACAGTCCTGAAAATTTAATGGATGAGATCGATCAAGTCAATGATTATGTCTATGACCATATCAACAATGGCGTCTACAAGGCAGGCTTTGCTACTCAACAAGATGTCTATGAAGAAGAAGTTGAAAGCGTCTTTGAAGGGTTGGACAAGATTGAAGCCCTACTGGAAAAGCAAGATTATTTGGTGGGGGATCAATTAACTGAAGCAGATATTCGTCTATTCACGACCTTGGTTCGCTTTGACGCTGTTTACTATAGTCACTTCAAGTGTAATTACCGTCGCTTGATTGATTATCCAAATCTGTGGCTATATACACGTAAGTTCTACCACTTACCAGGCATCGAAGAGACTGTTAATTTCCAACACATCAAGGACCACTACTACAAGAGTCACGATACAATTAACCCTAATGGGATTGTTCCAAGTGGGCCTGTTCTAGACTTTAGTTTATAGTCTCAACAAATAAAGACACCAGCAGGCTAAGAAAGCCAAGTTGCTGGTGTCTTATTTTAGTTAAATATCAATCGTTGATAAGGGTGTCTTGACCCGTTGGTTGAGTGCTTTGGTTAATTGGTAAGCAATCTCAAAATCCATCAGTCCATGAAGGAAGCTTCCGACGCCAACAAGAACCAATAAGAAATAAAAATAATTATAGCCGTTGGCAGTACCTTGCGTAATAATTAATACCACGGTCACTTCTGCTAGACTGTGCAAGATATTGACCCACACACTATACAAGTATCGTTGCTTGGTCGATTGTAGCACTTGTGGACGCTTCATGATGTAATTGGACCCAATTGTAGCAAAGATCACGTGGCTGACTGCCCGTGCGACAATAACAATTGGAAAACCAGCAATAAAGAATCCCAGTCCAGAGCCCAGAGCGACAAAAAGAGCAACTTGCGGGCTAACAAACATGGCCATGACTACCGGCACATGACTAGCTAAGGTGTAAGAAGCTGGTCCGACTACTATTTTGACAGGCATAATGATAGGTATCAGTATTGCCAAGGCTGTCAGTAGCGCTGTGATTGTCATTCGTCGCAAGCGCTGATTAGATGATTGGTATGATTGCATTGGATGAACTCCCCCTTTAAGGGTTCATTATACGTGGTAACTTGACAGGTGTCAAGACAGTAAAATTAAGAATCAGCCAGTAGGATATTAGCTTCTTTGAGCGCTTCTTTGATGGCCGGGAAACTTTCACTGTCTTGACAGCTAATGGTATGGGAGTGGATCCCTTCAGTCAAGGAACTGAGTAGAATCCCCTGGTAGGCCTCCATCTGACGAATAAATAAATGAAGGTCATCTTGGCTACGTAGTTGTAGTGGTGCGGTAATCAGGCCATAAACTGGATGATCCACTTCCACACTCTCTACTTGACCGCCCAGATTAAGAATAATTTCCAACTCTTCTTCCATTTGTTTGGCCTCGTGGTAACAGACAATGCGTCCTTGATAGGGGTGTTTGGAACTAGCTTGACTCCCCTGGGCCAGGTAGCCACGATTGGTTGCGAGTATTTGGTGGTCCGCTGCTCGAAGCAAGGCAATATCACCGACAATGATTTGCCGGCTCACCTGAAACTGCTTGGCTAATTGCGTGGCAGTGACCGGTTTATCTGAAGCTTCAAGAATATCAAGAAT
Source organism: Hutsoniella sourekii ATCC 700629 (assembly GCF_000518205.1). Lineage (GTDB taxonomy): Bacteria > Bacillota > Bacilli > Lactobacillales > Aerococcaceae > Hutsoniella > Hutsoniella sourekii. The sequence goes on from NZ_JADD01000004.1 coordinate 40,947, forward strand.
CGCCCTTCTACGTTCTGGTGCTTTCAAATCTTTATCACTCCAATCTAGTTTCTGGTTATTTGCGATTAATTTTATTATAATGAGTGCCAAGGTGGTGATCAAGATGAAAGTGGCAGTCTTTGCTGGAACGCCAGTCGATACCCATATGGGAATCCAATCCATCAATAAGCTTGGCTACGAGGGCTTGTCCTACCCTCTAGCAGAAACGCCCCAAGAACAGACCCGGCTTCAATATGAATCAGCCGATTACTTGGCTGAACGCTTCAAGCAAGCCGTTATTAATTCACGCTTAGCCGGTGCCGAAGCCTATTTTCTTAATTGTAATTCGCTATCAAGTGCCATTGACTATCATGCGATTGCTCATGAACTGCAAGTAGAGATCATATCTCCTTTGGATATCTACCATGATCTGGCCAAGCAAGCAGGTAATTTCCTGGTCTTAGCGGCTAATGGGATCTCTGCCTACCAGGTCGACCGTATCCTAACGCGTGAGTATCCGGGTCGGCGTAATGTCACCCTGGGTCATTTGGCTCTCGTTGAAGCCATTGAAGCGGGAATAGATCCAGATCAGATTATAGAAGACTTGGGTCTTAAGTCATTAATCCAGAGCTATAGTCAGCTTCAAGTCCCAGCTTATCAATTAGGAGCAATCTTACTGGCCTGCACTCATTTTCCTTACATGAAGGAGGCCCTCCAAAGAGTGAGTCCCCTTCCGATTATTGACCCGCTCGATTATATGCTGGACCGAATTAATCCGCCCCACAGGCACTAGGCTTGGAGGCGGATTTTTTCTATTCTATCCATATTACTTGGCTAATATCTACGGGATAATGGCCTTCAACCATATCAATAGCCTTTTGTAATTGACTCACTGCTAGTGAGTGTGAATTACTGACAATTCCGACTCCAATCCGGGCGTAATTATGCAGATCTTCTTGGTCCAGTTGGCAAGCGGTCAGATGATAGCGACCTTGCAAACGCTTGATGATACTTTGAACAATTTGACGCTTATCCTTTAGAGAATAGGATTCATGAAGCAATAGATCAATCTCCAACCCTAGTAGATGCATCTTATTCCTCCTCTTGCAAAATGGCTCGTAAGCCCTGACTGAATTGTTGTCGGTCTTGGTCCGTGAACTGACGAGGGCCCTTGGTGTGGTGGCCAGACCGGCGCATCATTTGAGCATGATGGCGCTGCTCTAGCAACTGAGGCAGATTATCAGCCGTATATTCCATTCCCGAATGATGTACCACCCGTATCTTTCCCACTAACAAGGAAGCCAGACCATAGTCTTGAGTAATTAGAATATCACCTGGATCAGCCAACTGAAAAATTCGAAAATCAGCTGCATCAGATCCCATATCCACCAACTGATGGTCTACCCAATCAGGATAGATCTTATCCGAATAGTGGGCATAATCCGTAATGATCACAACCGGTCGCTTGAATTCCTCAGCTAGCTGAATCACTTCCCTAACCACTGGACAGCCATCTCCATCAATCAAGAGACGCCTCATCTAACCTCGCCACCTAGATGCTTAAATAATGCCAAGGCAAATGATAACTTATCCTGCTGTTCCAGTTCAATGACTTGTCCATCTTTTCCTAATAAGGTGGCTCGATTCTCAGCACTATTGAAGCCAATGCTTGGATCGCTGATATCATTGGCTACAATCCAGTCAGCCTTCTTCTTGGCCAACTTTACCCTTGCATAGTCTATTAGATGCTGGCTCTCAGCTGCAAAGCCAACGACCAATTGGTCTGGACGCTTGTGTTGGCCTAAATGAGCTAGTATATCAGGATTTTCAGCTAATTGAATAGCTAGACTGTCTTGATCTTGTTTCTTGATCTTATGGTTGGAAGCATTAACTACCCGGTAGTCGCTAACAGCCGCCGCCATGATCAAAATATCTGAGGCTTCCTGAAGAGCAACCATCTGGGTGAACATTTCCTGGGCACTTGTAACATAGATGGGCTTAACTCCTAAGGGAAGGGGGAGTTCAGGCTTGGTTGAGACCAAGGTGACATCTGCGCCTAATAACTTGGCTGCTTGAGCTAAGGCGTAGCCCATCTTGCCAGAAGAATCGTTAGAGATATAGCGAACCGGATCAATTCGTTCAATGGTTCCGCCGGCAGATATGGCGACCTTTTTACCGGCAAGAATCTGAGGATAATTATTGCTCCAGTAGACTTGGACTAGGTGATCCAATAAGACGGATTCTTCAGGCAATCGTCCCTTGCCCTCATAGCCTTCAGCCAGGAAACCTGTTGCAGGTTCAATAATAGAAACACCATCTTGCCGTAATTGTTCCAGATTCCGCTGGGTTGCCGGATGCTGGTACATGTTGACATTCATAGCAGGAGCAGCAACGATCGGACAAGTCACAGCCAATAAGACTGAAGTGACCACATTATCGGCTAATCCTTGAGCTAACTTAGCGATCGTATTAGCTGTTGCTGGAGCGACCAAGGCTATATCACACCAATCGGCTAGGTGGATGTGTTGAACGACCTCTGGATCCTCTTCAGCAAAAGTATCGACCAAGACTGAATGCTTGGTTAAGGTTTGTAAGGTTAAGGGAGTGATAAAAGCTTGGGCTCCCGGAGTCATGGCTACTCTTACTTGTGCGCCCTCCTTGATAAGCAGTCGCGCAAAATTTGCCATCTTGTAAGCGGCTATCCCTCCGGTGATAAATAAGCCAACTTTAACATCCTTTAATCGCATGCTTAATCTCCTTTCAATAAGCCAGTGGTTTAATCCGCGTTAGTGGCTTTAGAATCAATGGGGTAATGATGGTTGCAAGGATAGCTTCAGGTATCCCATTGGCAGTCACAATACCGCCTAGAACCAACAACAATTCAGAATGGTTAGTAACATCATAGGCACTTAAGATATTACTTCCCCCAAAAAGATACATTGCTCCCAAGACAAAGACCGTATTTATCAAACTACCCACTAAGCCACCTACTAGACCAACCATTTGAGCTCGAGATCCTGCCTTCATTAATAATTTCTTACAGTAGTGGACTACAATAGGCATCATAACCCGGGGCAAGACACTAATTAATGGATTAGTAAAGATCAAACGCTCTACCGGGTTCCCAATCAGCCAAGTTCTAAGAAAGCTACAAAGGCCAAAGGTTAGGCCCACGATTACCGCTGATTTCAAATCCAGCCATAGACTAGCTAAGATCACCGTGATAGGGATAATGGTCATTGAAATGGGTCCGATCGAAATAAAACCTAAGAAAGGCACACTGGTCTGTAAAATAATCAAAGCTACAAACAAAGATACAAAGACAAAATTACGTGTATTATTCTTACTATATGAGTTCATCACTACACTTCCGTTCTATTAAGAATCTACCTACTTGTAATCTCTTCCATTATACATGATGATCCCTGAAAATAGTGCAAAAAAGCAAGTTTTAGCTATAGAGATTTGGTTATCGTTTGGAGTACGGATCGGAATCTGTAACCGAACTAGTAAGCATCCTAATTGCGCCTTCAAGAAGCTTATGGTAGCCTTAGTTTAAGGAGGCGATTAGATGAGTCAAGAACTTGTTGAAATTTGCTTAAGAGTTAGAGATATTGATGCGACCTTAGATTTTTATACTCAATTATTTGATTTTGAAGTGAGTCAGGAACGGAAGTACCCGGATAAAGGCTTTGATCTTATTTATGTCAAGGCACCCGGTTCTCCACTGGAGCTGGAACTGACTTATAATTATGACGCAGAACCTTACGATGTTGGTAATGGCTTCAGTCACCTCGGAGTCACTGTTGATGACCTAGAAGCGATGCACCAAATTTGCAAGGACTCTAAGTATGAGACTGGCGAATTAAAGGGCTTGTCCGATAAGCCAAGTTACTTCTTTGTAACAGACCCAGATGGTTATCGCATTGAAGTCAAGCGCCGTAAATAATTAGACATTTAATAACTAGCGATTGGACTTTCTATTATCGGAAGCCGGATCGCTGGTTTTTTTATTTCTATTGATAGTCTTTGAAGTAGGAGACCTCTGCTTGATCAGCTAGTCGTCTGAGTTCGTCCCGGGTTTGGTCATCCAAGGATCCTCCCAGGTCAAAGAATTCAACGAGGTCCTTGAAGGCACGACCTGGAATGGCTAAGTCTAGCACCTTATCAGGGGTCAAGCCCGTGTCAATCTGATCTTCCTTGCCTTGAAGTAACTTAAGCACGAAATCTGGTTCAGTGACAAAGACGGAAGACAAGCCGACCATATCGGCATGTTCAAGGGCTTCAAGGGCACTTTGAGGCGTATTAATGCCCCCGGTAGCGATAATCGGTAGTCGGCCGCGGAAGTGATCATGGACCACTTGGTTCACGAGTTGACCGGTGTGAGGGCCCTGGGCTCTGACCGTATTCTGGTAAATGTTGTGGCCCCAACTGGCAATCGCATAGTATTGCACTTGACTGACTTCTAATAACCAGTCGACATACTGGTTGAATTCATCCACACTATAGCCTATCTGATTACCACGTACCTCTTCAGGAGTCCCTCTAAAGCCAATGATAAAGGAATCACGGACCCCTTCTTGGTCTACAGCCTCTTGAACAGCAGCCATAACTTCAACCCCAAAGCGGGCACGATCTTCTAAGGACTGACCACCGTATTCATCTTCACGCTGATTAGAAAACTTGGAGAAGAACTGTTGGGGCAGGAGACGTTGAGCGTTGGAAATCTCAACTCCCGCAAAGCCGGCCTGGATGGCCCGACGGGTCGCCTCTTGATATTGGTCAATCACATGCTTGATCTTCCGCTTGCTCATGGCATAGGATTGATGAGGGACCGGTGTTTGTAGTTGCATGTGACTGGGTCCATAAGTGAGGCCATAATCTTGAAGAGTGGTCTTAGCGAATCGTCCGGCATGCGTTAATTGAATAATCCCCTTAGCTCCTTGACCTTGAATGGCCTCCGCCCATTGGGATAAGCCAGGGATAAAACGGTCATTGCGAATGCTCGGCCCATATTCAAACAACTGCCCGTAATCTTCGATATAAGCAGCCGTTGTAATATGCAAGGGAGCCGACTGGGCTCGTCTTCTAGCATAGGCCAGGTCTTCTTCAGTAATATAGCCCTCCCGGGTGGAAGAATTGGTCGTAATAGGATTCACTGAGAAACGGTTAGCTAATTCTAGGCCATTAGGCAATTTGATGGGTTCAAATAGGGCTTGATAGGTTTGAGTCATAATGTCTCCCTTCTAATTGATAAGCTTCAGCTAGTATGGTTATTGCTTGGATTCGCGCTTCAATGCTTGGCATGATGGTACATAAGAGAATTTCATCGGCCTGGAAGGCTTGGCGGTAAACTTCAAGTTGGTCTTTGATCGTCTCTGGTGTACCCACAACAATTCTTGACCGATTATCCACTATCCGTTGACCTTCACTAGGGCTAGCTTGATAAGTCTTAGCAGTCTCAACACTAGGGAAACTTGAATAATAGGCAAAGTCATCCTTGGCCAACATCCACAGGTCAATCGCCTGGGCAAGATCTTCCGCCTCTTCTTGGGTAGGCCCAATAGCAGCAAATAAGGCAAACATGCCTCGAGGCTCTGGCATTGCCTTGGAAGCTTGGAAGTGATCACGGTAAACCCTGAAAGCTTCACTTCCGACGGCAAGCTTATCACCTGAAGCATAGGGAAACATGCCGTAGCAGTAACCAATTCCTAATTCCCCAGCCAACTTGGCATTACGCACGCTAGTCGACAAGAGAAACATCTCCGGAAGGTCGCTAACCAGAGGCCGGGCCGTTAAATCAGGATAACGGAAATCCGCTTGAGGGCGACTGCCTAGGTAGTGGTTCAAGTCCAAGAGGGATTGACGGTAACTCTGAACTTTTTGTTTGTTTTCATTAAGGGCAGCATTAACCTGGCTAGTACCCAAGCTATTCCCCATGCCCAGATCAATCCGCCCCGGGTGAGCTGCTTCTAGTAGCCGGAAGTTCTCTGCGATCTTCAAAGGACTGTAATGTGGAAGCATCACTCCACCGGAGCCAATTCGAATCGCCTGCGTCTGGTCAGCAAGGTGCATCATCAAGACTTCCGGACTCGAGGAGGCAAAGGCTGGCACATCATGGTGTTCCGCCACCCAAAAGCGCGTGTAGCCCAGCTTATCGGCTGCTTGGGCAAGCTTCACTGAATCTTGAATGGCCTCATAGGCAGTTCTTCCCTCATCAATTTGAGCATAATCGAGAATACTCAGCTTAACCATGATCTAATTCGCCTCCTTGTGATATTGATAGGCTTGAGCCATCAGACTAGCGATATCTTCTCTCATACGAACGGTTGAATCCTGAACCCCCTCAGCTAGGCGGTACAACAAGGGATTCACCGTAACATAGAGCGCCTTGGAATTCTGAATGGCCAAGTTTTGAAAAGGCTCTCGAATAAATTGCGGGGTCTTCTTACCCACCCCCAACTCCAGCAAGAGAAGCTTCTTGTCTTGATTGGCCGCTAGAAAAGCTTGATAGCGATCCTTCTGCTGGTGAAAATCCGGGTCTTCTACCATATCACGAATGGCATCACGCTTATTAATCTCCATGGGCGCTTGACATTTAGGACAACGAGGAATCAAGTGGCTAGGCACCGACATCTGGTCTTGTTGGTCAATCATCTCTTGATTCCAGTCCGGATTCAAGGGATAAGCCTGTTGGTGACACTGGTTAGAGCATTGGATCAATCCATATTCACCTTGACAGCGGAAGACCTTGGTCATATCATAACCCGACCGGTAAAAGGCTGAATCGGCATTAGTGGTAATAATGTGGTAATTGTGACCTTCCAGCAAATGCTTCAACTGGGTATAGGCCAGTCCTTCCGGCTGGTCAAAATAATTCAAAGCCGCAAAGCGACTCATAAAGGCCCACTCCTCTTCCGGAGATTGCCAATTATCGCTGATAAAGGCCTGCAGCATATCGAGGAAGCCATATTTATCAATAAAATCTGAAAAGACATCACTAAACCGAGGGCCTGAATAGACGAAACCAGTGGCTGCTGACATACCTGAGCCAATCCCAACCAGGATCGCTTCAGCTTCCTCAATCAATTGGCTTAAGAGAAGACCCGCTTCTGGTGTTGGTGAGTTTAAGGTTTGCCATAATTCTTTAGTCATTTATATCTCCTTTTGCTTGAGTAATTCTTGATAGATTGCGTAGTCTTCGTCCAGGAAGACATTGAAGACCACTTTGAGAGGTGAATGTGTCTGCTTGAGATATTCCCTTGTGGTCTGGATAGCGATCAGGGCTGCTTGGTCCTTAGGAAATCCAAATTGCCCCGTACTAATACACGATAGGGCCAAGGATTGGGCCCCAATCTCATCCGCCATAGCTAAGACGGACCGGTAGGCTTGAGCTAGCAGTCGCTTCTTGAACTCAGTCACCCCGTCCCAAGCAATGGGGCCGACCGTATGGATAATCCACTGGCTAGGCAAATTATAAGCTGGGGTCACCTTGGCTTTACCAATCGCTTCTTTACGTCCTTGTTTGCTTCGAATCTCATAACAATCGAGACGAATCTGGTAGCCTCCCTTGGACTGGATCTCATTATCAATACAATGATGATTAGGAATAAAGCAGCCTAGGAATTCACTATTAGCTGCATTGGTAATCGCATCTACTTCTAGCTTGGTAATATCCCCCTGCCACAAGTAGAGACTATCCGTTACAGACTCCAAGTCTGACAGTCGCATTACAGTGTGGGATTTCAGATCTTCTTGTAAATAATCATCTTGAACCTTCAAAAACTCATCCCCTATCGGGTAAGGAAGTCGGGTATTCAACAGCCCGCGCCATATGTGGTAAAGTTCATCTTCCTTTAAAGGCAAGAGTGGCTCAATCTCAATTCCTTGCCCTTGCGCATTCTCTTCTAGTAGATAAGTAATCATCCATCTTAATCGATCCCTTTGCTTCATGACTTCTCCTCACTAACAAAAAGCACCCAGAAGATGGGTGCTTTTAATAATTATTGGGCATCTTCTAATTGCTCGTAGGCTTCTGCGTCCACATCTTCTAGTTGAATCAACCAGTTCTCACTTGGATCCGCAGAATTCAACAACTCAGGCGTCTCAACGGCAGCTTGATTGCGCTTGACCACTCGTCCTGCTAAGGGAGTCTGAGCTTCAAAGACCGTCTTAGCCGCCTCAAAGTTCACGAAGCTGTCTCCTTCAGCTAATTGATCCTGATCGATAAAATCCACGTAACCCACCGTTCCTAAGTCATCCTGCAATTCAGGGGTCATGCGAACCGTATAAGTGTCACCTTCACGGTCAATAAAAAAGAAATCCTTAAATTTTGTCATGTATTTATCCTCCCTATAAACTGTTATAGTTAAACCCATAATAATATAAGGCAAACATTAATTCAAGTCGAAGCTTTTACGTGTTCTAATAACTAGTCAAACGCTTGCAATCTGATATAATAAACGGTAAAAACAGGGAATAGGATGTGTACTATGATTCTAATAGAAATGAAGCGCAACGGTGAGAAAGTTTTCCGGCCTGGAGTGGATATGGCCGTGCAAGAATATGTCAGACAACACCTCTTCTTCGACGAAGATATTATGATGCCTTATACGACCTCCCCTCAAGTCCAGATGGGGCGCTATCAGAATGTAGCCAAGGAAGTCAACCGTTCCTTCATGGAAGAGGCTGGGATTCAGTTATGCCGCCGGGACACCGGTGGAGGTGCCATTTACCTGGATCGGGGCAACACTAGCTTCTGTTATCTCTTCAACAAGGATAGCTTAAACACTGACTTAAACTTCCAGAAGCTCTATCAACCCGTCATTGAGGTACTTCATGACTTAGGGGCTAAGGAAGTGGAGATGAAGGGCCGCAATGACTTAACCATTAATGGCAAGAAGATTTCTGGAGCGGCAATGAGTCATGATCCTGAGCGGATCTACGCGGGTTACTCCCTTCAATTAGATATTGATATTGAATCCATGATGGGAGCTCTCACACCTAACCGCAAGAAGATCAGTGCCAAAGGGATCGATTCAGTGAGAAGCCGAGTTGAAAGTATTCGCCCTCACCTGGCCCCTGAATACCAGAACATCTCTGCTTCCGACTTCCATGACTTGGTTGCCTGTAAGCTACTCGGAGTTGATGACTTATCCCAAGCCAAGCGCTACGAACTAACTGATAATGATTGGGCAATCATTGACCAACGATGTCAGGAAAAATGGCTGAATTGGGACTGGGTCTATGGTCAGTCTCCCAAGTATGAATACAGTCGTGACACCCGAATCGAAGGCGTCGGTACAATTGAAGTCTACTTGACGGTTGACTCTGGTAAGATTAGCGATCTATCTATATATGGTGACTTCTTCGGTAGTCAGCCCATTGAAGAATTCGAGCAGGTCTTAATCGGTGTCGCTGAAGACCGCCAAGCCCTTCTCCAAGCACTTGAAGACGTTGACCTTAAACCCTACTTCAATGCTGACATCCGCCAAGAATTAGTGGATTTGATTGTGAGTTAACCTGTCAACGATAAGAATTCTCTCAATCCGTACAATAAACAAAAAGCTCTAACTAGATGAACTGTAAGAGTTTGTCTAGTTAGGGCTATTCTTTGAATTTAATCAATGAAGATAAAGTGGCTATCATTGATTTAAATAGTTATATAATCTTAAGTTAACCGGAGTTTCTAATTTTAATTCGAGTTCAACCACTTTCTGATGCTTGCCTTCTCTGGTTTCCTTCTCAATCTCCTGAAAACTTCCATCAATCGATCGGCATTCTCCTAAATAATAAAAATCTGCCCCATCATCATCAGATTTTTTGATAAAGAGGTGAATTCGCCAATTTTGATGGTCTTTAAGTAGAGCAATTTCAGGGGACTGCATTGTTCTGGGAGAGCGTGTAAACCAAATCAAATGATCCAAATCCCTGAACCGGTCTTCGTAAGCCATTAAGGCTCCTTGAAAATCCTCGCCTTTGTTTAAGGTGACGAATATCGCAAACTCACCGTCGGAATAAGTATAACCTCCAATATTTTGCGCTACCACCTGCTCCTGCCAACCTAGGAAACGAATGGCTTCCTTACGACTATACTTTTTATTTAGGGTTAGTCGTTGGCTTGTATCATATTCCCTAGCCATCATTTGAGCACAGGCCAGTAAGTCAATCATTAGATCATAAAAATAGGAATCTGCCAAAGCAAGCCTGAAACTATCGGTTAGTTCATAGACACCACCCATTTCATGCAAAAGTTGGACTTCTTGATAATTCTTAGCGTCACTGCCCTTGTAAAAGCGCAAGTCCAAACTATTGATAACTGATTGAATGGTCCTCTCATCGTGGGGTAACTGATGGGATTGGAAGAGTCTAATCATCTCTTCTCTGGAAACTTGTGTTTGATGGTGAATTAATAGATCCAATAGCAAGAGCTCATGGACTCTCTTACCCGGCAGTAGCTCCCGAGTCATAAATTTTAATATTTCATCAGCTGTAGCTGAAATAATACTTTTATTGTCCTCCATATTCACCAGGAAGCCAAAGTAAGTATTAAATTTATTAGCTATCAATAACGGATCAACAGTTTTACTTTGATAACAATCAGCAAGGCCTGGCACCCGATTTAATCGATACTTGAGATCTTGATATTGTTTTTCTAAGACTTTCTTGTTATCGAGAGGAGCCTGATCAATCGCTTTAAAGATTTTTTCCTTGGCGATCTCTTCGAAATTAATTGAAGATAAGCCTTGAACATAGTGGGTATCAAAGACATCTCTTCTTAACTGGTCTCGGTTACTTCCTACATCACCAGTTAAGGCCATCGGTATCATATAATTATTTTTATAGTTACCAATAAAGTCAATGATAGTCACAAATTCTTTACTATGATGTTTTCTTAAGCCTCTTCCCATTTGTTGAATAAATATGATGCTAGACTGAGTGTTTCTTAGCATAATGACTTGGTTGATCATCGGAATATCAACCCCCTCATTAAAAATATCCACTGTAAAAATATAGTTTAATTCACCAGCTTCAAGCTTTTCGATGGTTTCAAGACGGTATTTTTGATCATCTTCTCCAGTCAAGGATCGTGAGGGAATCCCTCTTAAGGTAAATTCGTCAGCTAATTTGCTAGCTTCCTCTCTTCGACTGCAAAAGACTAGACCCCGAGCTTTGTTGCCAGAACAACCGTAATAATTTATTTTTTCAATCAAAAAATTAACGCGCTCATTAATGGTTAAATACTTTAAATCAGTAGTATCAGTAATAACCTCACCATCTATTTCATAATCACTGACTCCAAAATAATGAAAAGGACTCAGCATATCTTCCCCTAAAGCTTCTTGCAGACGGATTTCATAGGCAAGGTTAAAATCAAATAGTTCATAAATATTAAAATCATCTGTCCGCTCTGGTGTAGCAGTAAGCCCTAGTAAGAATTTGGGCTGGAAATAATCAATCATCTTTAAATAAGAGCGAGCTCCCGCCTTATGAACCTCATCAATCAAGATATAATCAAAGTGATCCTTGGCAAATTTAGTGAGATAGTCATCCTTAGCTATTGTTTGTATAGTTGCCAAAAGATATTTAGCCTGATAGTCTTTATGATTTCCAGTTAGGAGACCGTAATCTGAATTTGGTCCTCCTAGAACACGTTTAAAGGATGCCATGGCTGATCTTGCAATTTGTTCTCGATGGACAACAAATAAGACACGATTGGGTTGAGCTTGAGCAATCTCAAAGGCGGCTAAATAGGTCTTTCCCGTTCCTGTTGCAGAAACAACCAGAGCTCATTTTTCTCCGGATTCCCTCACGGCTTGAATACGCTCTAAAGCTACTTTCTGCATTTTATTAGGTGAGATATAGGTCACATTAGAGGATTTTTCTTGAATAACTTCCGCCTGTAAGATTTGTTGCATGGGAAGATAATCTTCGCGATATTTCTTGATCCATGACGAAGTCAATGGCTTAGCAAAGTCCCACTCGGATTCTAAATGTTTCTCTATTTGATAAATAATTTCTCCATGACTGAGGCTGGTTAGTTTTATGTTCCATTCGTAATTCAACTTCAAAGCGCTCATTGTTAAATTTGAGCTACCAATAATTAGAGAGTCATGGTTTCGATGATTAAATAGATACCCCTTTGCATGGAAACCTTTTTTCTCAGAAATACGAACTTCTAAATTAGGTATTTGCATCAAGGAATCAAACATATCAGGATGGTTGAAGGATAGATAATTGGAAGTTAAGAGTCGACCGCTAACTCCCTTTCTAGCCAAGTCTGCTAGTTGAGTTTTTAATCCATTTAAACCGTCTTGAGTGATAAAAGCTACAGAAAAGAAAAAGCTCTGACTGGTTAAAGCCTCATCCTGCAGCACCGTTAACAGATATTGCCCCTTGTCTGGTTGATTAATAATCAAGGATGGATCGTAAATTGAGCCTATTTGATGGCGATCAATAAAGGCTTTATTTAACGATTGTTTGAGAGCTTCTACACCAAACTCCATCTCTAAAAGTCCTCTTGAATCTGATGGACAATCGGCCAGTCAGCTGGAGCCCAATCCAATGATGCTAATTCATCAACGGCCAACCAACGATATTGTATATGTTCAGTTAATTTAGGTTGCCCGTTCACTAACCGGCAAATAAAAGCATGCAAATGAACACGGCCAAAATCGTAATCGTAGATGGATTCAGCAAAGGGCTCATCATCGATAGCTACTTTGATTAAGAGTTCTTCTTGAATTTCTCTAGCTAAAGCTTCTCTTGCAGATTCTTCACTTTCGATCTTACCTCCTGGGAATTCCCACTTATTTTCAAGACTTCTACCCGGTCCTCTTTGGACACAGTAAATCTTATCATTATCAACTATGATTGCTGCCGAAACTTTAATCTCTTTCACTGTCTTACCCCCTGAACTGATTTGATCTAATAGTAACAATTATGTGAATCAAGATCAATTCACAATCAGATCCACCCATAGCAAAAAGCTACAAGGCCGATATTTCGCATGGTTTTCAAGAAGATCCAATACGTGAGTGGATCCTCTCCCATCAAAATGTTCGACTTTGTAGCTTTCTGTCATCGTATTTAATAATTAGTCACTCATTCGGTTGAATGCGTCTGACGCGTTGGTACTCTTGGTCTAATAGATTCGCCATATGAGTCAAGCGGATATAAAAGTCTTCGATCACTTCTACTAGTTCTGGTGTGTCATAATCCAATCGGTAATCAAAGTAATTATCCCAATAGAGATAGATGACCGCTTGGAACAATTCCTTACCTAGAACGTCTGACTGGTGTTCTCTGACTACATGGAGAAGTTCTTCTAATCGTTCTCTCTGAGTATAGAGATCCTTGAAGCCAGCCTTAATCTCAATATGAAGTAAGTCCAGCATATAAGTCTGAGTCTGTCTACCTGCTCTCATCTCATCTTGAATCATCCATTGGTGGTCGAGATGATTCATCAATTGATGCAAATGAATGTCCATATACTCGCAATATTGAATGGCCATATCTAAAGCCATCTGGTAATCATACTTGGCCATCTACAAGCTCCTTACTTATTAGAATAGAATTAGATTCTATTAATAGAATACCTTCTAGCAAGGGAAATGTCGAGTGAATTATTGTAAAGATTGTGTAAAGATCAGACAATGTACGGATTAATCTCCGTTATAGATGGTTGGGATAATCTTGTAGTCAACGGTTCGAATGGCTTCAAGGTCACGTCCACCCGCGTAAGAGATGGAACTTTGTAAGTCTTCTTCCATTTCCTTGAGGGTATCGAAGATGGATCCGCGACTTTCGATCAAGATTCGCTTACCTTCGACGTTCTTGTATTCACCTTTTTGGAATTGAGAAGCTGATCCAAAGTATTCTTGATAGACCACACCATCTTCTTCCACAGTCGCTCCAGGTGATTCCTGGTGAGCTGCTAGAAGTGAACCAATCATGACCATATCAGCACCAAACCGGTAGCTCTTAGCAATATCTCCATGAGTGCGAATACCCCCATCAGCAATAATAGGTTTACGAGCTGTCTTATGACACAAGCGAACAGCTTGTAGCTGCCAACCGGCTGTACCAAAGCCTGTCTTAACCTTAGTAATACATACTCGACCGGGTCCAACCCCAACCTTAGTTGCATCCGCCCCTGCATTCTCCAAGTCACGGACCGCTTCAGGAGTTGCGATATTACCAGCAATTAAGAAGGTATCTGGCAGTGCTTGCTTGATATACTTGATCATCTCGATCACTTGGTTGGAATGACCGTGTGCTACATCAATAGTAATGTACTCGCACTTCAAGCCACTAGCCTTTAATTCATCGACAAAGTCATATTCTTCTTCCTTGATTCCCACACTAATCGAAGCATAGAGACCTTTATCAAGCATGTGCTTGACGAAGTCTAGACGCTTTTCCGGTTGGAAGCGGTGCATGATATAAAAGTAACCCTCGCTTGCTAACTTCTCAGCAAGTTCTTCATTCAAGACGGTCTGCATGTTGGCAGGTACCACTGGAATCTTGAAGGTACGGGGACCGAACTTAATTTCTGTATTACACTCACTCCGACTCTTAACAATACACTTATTGGGAATGAGTTGCACCTGTTCATAATCAAAACTTGTTTCTAACATGACGAATTCTCCTTTAGTTTATCTTTTTGCATAGTCAAAGGGCACAATTTTCATGTACCCTTTGTCAAATATAATTAGTGAGCAAAATCTTGCTCGGGTGTTTCCTTTAGAATAATATTTAAGATTAAAGCTACAATAGTTCCAGCTGAGATTCCTGATGAGAATAAACCAGCCAGGAAGCTTGGTAATTGGGCGGTAATCTCTGGTCGGAAGGCAACACCTAGACCAATACCAATCGATGCAGCTGTAATAATTAAGTTACGCGTATCGAAGTGAATCTCACTAAGTGACTGAATACCAGAAGCAGCAACCGTTCCAAACATTAGGATCCCTGCCCCACCCAGTACAGGAAGTGGCATTACAGAGATAATGGTTGCTAGTTTAGGACTCAAACTAAGTGCAATCATAATTGCTCCAGCATAGACAGCCACTTGTCTTGAAGCGTTTCGAGTAAGGGGAATCAAGCCCGCATTTTGCGAGAAGGTAGCTGCTGGGCCGGATCCGAATAGAGGCGCAATCATTGACCCCACACCATCCGCACGGACACCCGCAGCAATATCTTCGTCACTAACTTCTTCTTGAGTGACTTGGCTTAGAGTTTGGACAACCCCAACGGTCTCGATGACCGTCACTAGGTAACCCGATAGGAATGGTAAGGCATAGCGCCAATCAAAGTCAATCCCAATTCGGTTGAAGCTTGGGGCAGCTAACCATGGCGCCCGGGCTATCTGACCCAAGTCAACCAAGCCCATTGGAATACAGACTAAGTAGCCAATCCCCATACCAATCAAGATCGCATAACTTGAGATGTGACCCGGTGCATAATGGTTAATTAAGACCACTAAGATCAGAACTGCTACCGAGATTAAGAGGTTCAAGGGAGCACCGTAATCGGCAGATCCTGCCCCACCGGCAGCCCAATCCATGGCTGCTGACATCAAGGTCGCACCCATCAAGGTAATCACCGAACCCGTAACAACGGGTGGAAAGAACTTCATCAGTGGTTTGATGAAGTAGCTCATGACAACTTCCAACAAGGAGGCCAACATGGTTCCACCGAAATAGGCCGGTAAACCGCCTAAGGCAATAACACTATAGGCAGGTCCAATAAAGGCAAAGTCTGTCCCCATAATGGTCGGAAGCCCTACCCCCACTCTGAACCATTTAGGTCCGATACCCACAGATTGGATAATTGAGACCAGTCCTGAGACAAAGAGTGCTGCTGAGATTAGATAGGCTGTTTCTTGAACATCAGACCCTGCCATTCCAGCAATGATAATTGGGACAGCGACCAAGCCACCAAAGGCTGTGATCACATTTTGTAATCCAAGTAACAAGGATTCGCCGACCTTTGGCCGATCCTCGACATGATATCTAAGTTGTATACCTGTTTGTTTTGCTTCCATAAGTCCCCCTTTAGACGATAACTTTCTGCAACAAAATCTAGTATAAGCAACCTATTTTTATTTGCAACCAATTAAATGAACTTTAGTGATTTTAATCTGGCGAATGTTCGTCTTTTTACTGCTGAGATTATAAAACCTCTTGTATCAAGGTTTTTGCGCCTATCAAGCAGGATTCTTGAATGGCTGTTAGATTGGACCTATAATAAGTTTACACATTAAATTTTAATGATGATTATTAAAGGAGGAATCTCATGTCACTTAGAGACAAATTAATTGGAACTTGGCGCCTCGTTTCCTATCAGACGGAAGAAGATGGCCAGATCGTCTATCCTTTCGGAGAAGATGCGACGGGTTTCATCATGTATAACCCAGACGGTTACATGTCAGCCCAATTGCAAAAGCAAGGCAGACCAGCCTATGAATCCGGTGATATCCACACAGGAAGTCAAGAAGAGATGGCTGCAGCTGCTCACGGTTACTTAGCCTATAGTGGACGCTTTGAAGTGGATGAAGCTAAGAATCAAGTCACCCACTACATGGATGTCAGCATGAACCCGACATGGCAAGGACAGAGCCAGCCGCGCATCGGGCAGATTGATGGGGATATCCTATCCATCTACAATGGGCTCAAACCCGAAGATCAACTCAAGTGGCAACGAGTCGAACCCTACCAAGGATAAGGAGGATATAATGGCAAATACAAATCGTGTCGTCGTAGTAACAGGTGGTGGCTCAGGAATTGGTCTAGCTATCGCTCAAGCCTTTGCTGAGAATGGTGATAAGGTAGCCATTCTAGGCCGGACCCAAGAAAAATTAGACCAAGCCAGTGAAACCCATGATAATATTTATGGCTTCGCTTGTGATATACAAGTCGAATCCAGTGTCCAAGAGACCCTAGAAGCCATCCACGATCAATTAGGAACCGTTGATGTACTCGTTAATAATGCGGGGCTTCAACGAATTCATTCAGTGGAAGATTTCCCACTTGAAGATTGGGACCAAGTCATTGGCACTATCTTGACTGGAACCTTCCTGATGACTAAGTATTGTCTACCAGACATGCAAGCTGCGGAATGGGGCCGAGTGATCACCATTTCATCCGGCCATGGTCGCCGTCCTGACAAATATAAGTCTGCTTATGTCGCCAGCAAATATGGTCAGATTGGCTTTACAGCTACCGTAGCCATGGAGAATGCTCAAAAGGGTATCACCGCCAACTGCATTCTTCCAGGAGCAACTAATACTGACCTTATCCAAAACCAACTTGGCGATCTTGCCGATAAGGACGGAACATCCAAACAAGAAGCTCTTGAAACGCATATCTTAGGAGCTCAATGGATGAAGCAACTCATCGAGCCTGAAGAAATTGGTGCCTTAGCCGTCTTCCTAGCTTCCGATGGGGCAGCTAAGATCACTGGTGAATCCATCGGTATTACTGGAGGCGAATAAGCAAGTCAGCTGTAATTAACAAGGGAATCCCTAACAATTCTTTATTTGATTGTTAGGGGTTCTTTTTTATTGAGGGAGTAGAAAGTGGACTCCCTGCATCAAGACATAGGTAATTCCAGCAGCAATAATGGGACCAGCAGCAATTCCTTTAAAGAAGACAACTCCAATAATCGTTCCTAAGGTCAAGGCGATGGTCACCATGGGACTCTCATTGATTAAAGAGACTCCCCTAGCCGAAAGAATAGCAACCAGTATGCCACAGAGGATCCCCAACCATCCCAAGGGTGATTTGAAGGCATCTACTAAGTCTTTCCACCCTATTTGACCAGTTGCGATTGGAATCAGAATACTAATGGTAATGATGGTCACCCCGAATGAGATTCCTTTTTTGTTGAGATAAGGCATGATTACTTGCCCTTGGGGAATTGCTAATAATAGCATCACGAAGCCGGTGGCAATCATTAAGCTTGTATTGTGAGCTACAAAACCAATACCAAAGATAGCTGCAAGTAATAACCAGCGTTCAATCATCCGTCTCTCCTCCTTTCTAACTGCGGTCTATTTTACCATAAAATCAGCTCTTTATTGAAAGTTTTCAAAAATTATGAGATTCAGCTAAAAATTAAAAGGATAGTCTAATGATTTAATGATAATCCTTTCAGTTGAGCCTTTATAAGGAGCTAAAGTAGTATAATCGAACAGACGCACAAAGGAGGCGGAACTTTATGAATGAAAAATTAAGTTTCCAACAACGGCTCGTGACAGCCCTGATGCTGTTTGGCTTATTTTTTGGAGCGGGTAATATTATTTTTCCGGTCTTTCTAGGACAGAATGCCGCTAGCCAAGTAGGACCTGCAGTTCTAGGCTTTAATATCACAGCGGTGGGACTTCCCTTATTAGCCATTGTCGCTATGGGACGAAGCGGAGCTGGAACCGCCATGGAGCTGGCCGGTCGAGCGGGACGGGGCTTTGCTTACTTTTTTACAGTGGCCTTGTATTTAACCATTGGTCCCCTATTTGCTACTCCTAGATTAGCTACGGTCTCCTATGAGGTAGGCTTGGCAGGACTCTTACCAGCTGAAGTGAACCCAAATCTTGCGCTTTTTATCTATAGTTTGCTTTTCTTTGCGGGGGTTTTGACTTTATCCTTGAAGCCATCCAAGATCATGGACTGGGTGGGTAAATATTTGACGCCCACCTTCCTATTCTTATTAGCCATTATCTTGATCCGTAGTTGGTTGGACCCTCAATCTGGGCATTTCTTTCCAGTGGGTTCTTATCAACACAACGCCTTTACTACTGGTCTCCTTGAAGGCTACAATACTATGGACAGCCTAGCTGGCTTAGCCTTTGGTGTGATTGTTATCCAAACCATTCGAAGTTTTGGTATCCAAGAGCAAAATAAGATCGCCCGTGAAGTGCTCTACAGTGGGTCAATGACTTTGATCTTGATGGCCTTGATCTATTTATTTCTTGCCCTAACTGGGAGTCATAGCTTGAACTATCTACCGGTAGCTAGCAATGGAGGCCGAGCCCTTTCTCAGATTACCCAGTACTATTTCCAAACACCCGGTCAAATTCTACTGACCTTGATGATGGTTATAGCTTGCTTGAAGACTGCGGTTGGCCTAGTTGTTGCCTTATCTGAGACCTTCAGCCAACTTCCTTTAGGAATTTCGCAGAAGAATTGGGCCATTATCGCCTCTGCCCTTTCGCTACTTATTGCTAATATTGGCCTAGAAGCCATTATCCAGCTTTCGCTACCAGTCTTAATGTTCTTATATCCCTTGGCGATTGTTCTGGTGTTTTTGACCTTTCTACCTGCCTCCCTTCAAGGCCAGTCACTCTATCAAATCTGTCTGGCTGTTACTGGTTTGGCTGCCTTCATTGATGCAGTGGCTGCTAGTCCGACCCTTATTCAAGGTCAGACCTGGGCGCAAGCCTTAATCGCTTGGGGAGAAAGTTGGCTCCCCTTTTTCCAACAAGGGTTTGGTTGGCTACTTCCAGCTATCTTTGGCCTAGTCTTGGGTGTTGCCTATCAAAGCTTTCACCAAGCTTAAGTTAATCGATCAATCCTTCTCCCTGCTGAGTCCCAGTGACAGCTAGCGGGGAGATTTTTGTTTGGGGGAATCTGTCGGGTGTTTGACAGCGTTTACCAAGAGAATTATACTTAACTTAGTAATAATATTCACAATTAAGAAAGGATGATTTCGATGTCTAGTTATCAGGGTAAGGCGAATGGATTCCATGGTGAGGTTGTCAGTCATATCACTATCGATGACCAGGGGCAAATTCAAGCTGTAGAGGCTTCCTATCAGGATTCAGCCTTGATTGGAGGCTTAGCCATTGATCGATTGACCCAGGAACTGAATCAAGGCCAAGCAAGCCTTGATGAAATAGATGCAGTCACTGGAGCTACCTTCTCCTCTCAAGCTTATCTAACAGCAAGCAAGAAGGCATACGCTGCCTACCAAGGTCATATTAGCCAAGCAGAAGCTAGTGATCCCGACTATGCCTTGGAGGATCCAGAGTCTTCTCAAGTGGACGTCACTTCAAGTGCCTCCCAAAGTCCACAAGACAAGACTGTTAATACCTCTCACGTTGAAGCGATAATTCCTGTAGAAGATGCTGACTTTGAAAGGGCAGTGGATGTCATTGTGGTCGGGTCCGGTGGAGCCGGATTATCGGCTGCCGTTGAAGCAGCTCGTGCCGGTAAAGAGGTATTAATCTTAGAAAAAGCCGGTATACCCGGAGGAACCACCAATTGTTCAGGTGGCGTTATTCAAGCAGCTGGCACCCGCTACCAAAAAGAACTTACTGATTATAAAGACGACACACCTGATAAGCACGCAGACCTCTGGTTACGAGCTGGTGACGGGCTCTTAGATGAAGCCCTAGTTAGAGATCTGGCTCAAGGATCCCCTAATAATATCGAGTGGCTAGCTGATATGGGGCTAGAGTGGGATACGCTCTATGGACATAGTCACATCCCAACCGTACCTGAAGACCTTCATGCAGACCGGATTCACCAATATAAGGGTGGCGGTGCTGGTGGTCAAGGAACCCACCTCACTCAAACGCTCTTAAAGGCTGCGCAAAATGCTGGTGCAGAAATCCTATATGATGCTGAAGTTGTCAGCTTGGTGCAAGACTTGAAAACCAGCCAAGTTCACGGCGTCTCCTTTAAACACTTGGATGACAAGAAGACTTACCAAGCCCGCGACGGAGTGGTCCTAGCAACAGCTTCGATTGACCACAACCCTGCCTTAGCCAGAGACTTGAGCCCGCAACACTATCAAGACCTCCTCTACAATACCGTTCTAGCTGCTTCAACCAACACCGGGGACGGAATCTTAATGGGTCTTGAAGCTGGCGCGGGTGTCAGTGGATTTGGTGGTTGTATCGACTTTGATGGCGGAACGGGTAATGCCACTAATAATCAGATTCCAACCATACCGATGATCATGGTTAATGGTGCCGGTCAACGCTTTGTTTGTGAAGATGCTACTTATGCCTACCAATTCCGGGCCATCTTCCAAGAAGAGAAAAAGCACTTCCACCCTACCTACATGATCTTCGCTGATTCATCCATCCAAGCACCCGGTTCACCTTGGACTAGTGAGACCTTAGCCAGTCAAGTAGAGGCCGGACAAATTCTAAAGGCTGAGACCCTTGAAGAACTTGCTGATCTGATCAAGGTTCCTCACGTTACCTTGAAGAATACTATCGATCAATGGAACAGCCAGGCCAAGCAAGGACAAGATCTGGCTTACGGCCGAATTCAAGGGGTGGAACCATTGGAAGCACCTTTCTATGCCCGGGCTAACAGCGCCACTAACCTAGGCTCTCTAGGAGGCTTAAAGATTAATACGGACTCTCAAGTTCTCACCCAGACTGGTCAGGTCATTCCAGGTCTTTACGCTGCAGGACTAGCTGCTGGAGGCTGGATCGGATCTTACTATCCAGGAAGTGGAACAGCTATTGCTGGCATTATTCACCAAGGACGTAAGGCCGGCCAAAAGTTAGGACAAACCACTAACTAAATTGATCTCAAGGACATCAGGTCTCTGGTGTCCTTTTTATTTTCTTGTTCAAGAAGTAGAAAGCCCATGATATAATAAATAAACAAAGAGGGAGGGATACTATGCCAATTTGGCAACGAACCATTAAATTAGTGCTTGTGACTGTGATTGCGATCCTGATCGCTCAAAGTCTGCAACTTCAAAATACTAGTGCTGCTGGCGTCATCGGTATCTTAACCATCCTAGATAGCCGTCAGGAAACCTTATCTAAGGCCGGTGCCTACTTTGTCGCTACTTTTCTAGCCTTTGCTATTGCCGGATTAAGCTTCAACTTGATCGGCTTTAACGTCTGGGCCTTAGGCGCTTACTTGTGTCTATTTGTACCCCTAGCTTATCTGACACACTCCCAATCAGTAATCGCTCCGGTCACTGTCCTTGTCACCCATTTCCTGTCTGCTGGAACTTGGAATTGGCAGTGGCAAGTGAATGGCTTCTTGTTAATGGTCATCGGCGTTGGGGTTGCTCTGATTCTCAATCTCTGGATGCCTTCCCACCAACAACCCCTTGAACAAGCCAGACTGGCTATTGAATCGCAAATGCGCAAAATCCTAGCCATGATGGCCCACTTCTTGAACCAACAAGACACCCAGATCACTGAGCAAATCAAGCCCGAATTAACCAAATTAGGCGACTTATTAAGTGATTTTGAATCCATTAGCCTCTTAGACTACAGTAATCAGGTCTTTAATAAGCAAGCATACTACTTGGAATATACGAGGATGCGTCAAGAGCAATACCAACTCTTGACCCAAATGGCCCAAGCCCTTCCCCACATCCACTTGAATATCAAGCACAACCGCACCCTATCAGCTATCTTTGTTCAAACATCGGCAGAATTAGATGCCTCCAACACTGGCAGTCAGCTCCTTGAAAATATTGCCAAGCTCTTTGATATCTTCCGTCAAAGTCAGTTGCCAACCAATCGGCAAGAATTTGAGACCAGAGCCGTACTCTACCAGCTCTTATTAACTTTTGAGCGCTTTCTTGAAGTTAAATATGACTTCTACCGCGAATTTGGCCATAAATAAAACATAAAAATCTCCTTGATGAAGCCTGGTAAAACCCACTTCATCAAGGAGATTTAACTCTGTCCGATTAGCAAAATCGCAATTATCTAATCGGATAAATTATGTTAAGCAATATATTCTTCCAAGGCCCAATTAGCTTCCGGAGTGACCCCGCGGTAACCGTCTTTGTAGAGATCCTTGGCATAGAGCCGATTGTAATAGAGTGCCCACAAGATATTAGCTAGATTCCCAAGCAGACGACTAGCGCCATCATCGTAGAATCCATGACTAATCTCACCCAAGATAATATTAATAATAATCATTAAAAAGAACCATTTCCAATCTCTTCTAAAGAGCGGCACCCAAAAGCCAAAAAACAAAGTAGTCCAAGAAATACCCAATTTGATGGATTTCATATTTCCCATCGCATCTGCAACTGTAATCATAAATTTCCTCCTTGCCTTTTAAGACCGGTAGTGGTCCTTTTCAAACTCTTCTCGAATTTGCTCATAACTTAATTGATTCGATAATAAGACCATTAACTTAAGTCGTAATTTATCAGCAGATAAGTCCTCACCCAGGATCACGCCTAATTGTCTAAGGTGACTCTCAGAACCGTAATAGCCATAGGTACTCTCAAACAATCGACCATGTCCAACCCGCGAACCTATCACTAGTACAATACCAGCTTCCAGAGCCGCTTCCACTCCTTCGACCATCCTTTCAGTCACATGGCCCGCTCCAACCCCTTCAATAATTATACCTGAGACCTGGTCTTGGATGGCATGGTAGAAGGGTCTAGCATCCTGTCCTTGGTAAGTCGGAATAATACAAACATCCTGCTTAGCAAAATCCTTCCCCACATGATAGTGGTCTCTAAGTAATGGCTTTCTCTGGATAATGACCCGATTATTAGAGACCGTTCCAATCGGACCAAATTCAGGTGCCTTAAAGGTATCTACCCTAGATGTATGTGTCTTAACCGCTTCTCGTCCGGGGATAATATCTGAAGCAAAGACAACAAGAACTCCTAATCCTTTGGCGGCCGGACTGGCTGCTACTAGCACTGAATCAATAATATTGGCTGCGACGTCTGACGATGGGAGTGAAGAATTACGCTGGGCACCTGTAACTACCACCGGAATGTCTAGATCCATCGTGATATCCAACAAATAAGCCGTTTCTTGTAAGGTATCTGTCCCGTGAGTGATCACAGCCCCATCAATTCCATGCACCCGGTAAGCTTCTTCGATTAATTCCTTTATTTCAATCACATTCACCGGTAAAACATGCGGACTGGCAATATTCTTGTAGTCAATCTCGAGAAACTCAATTTCCTGGTCATGCAGATTAGCTTTCGCTAATAGATCTTTGCTGGTTAATTGATTGGTAGCAAGTCCACTCGCCTCTTCTTGCATGGCAATGGTACCACCCGTCGATAAAAAAGCTATTTTCTTCATAATCCCACTCTTTCAAACTAATAATTATCTTCTCCCATTGTATATAATTTCTGCTAATAAATCGACCCAAAAGAAAAAGCTAGCCACAAAGGGCTAGCTCAAAAGGATAGTATCCTTTGCATAATCTACCAATAATATAACATGATATTGAGCTTAAAACTTGGGACTAAAGTCTGAAATTAAGTAATTAATTAATATGTTTTGGACAATCAACTAGTATGTCAGATTGGTATCATCAGCGAATAATGGGTCGCGTCATAAGAAAAAGCTCCCTATCAAACATGATAAGGAGCTTTGTTTAATTACTATATGGAGATGAGGGGTCTCCAATATTAAGCTTAACAAAGCCATTTGAGAGACCATGGCTACCAAATTGGCTACCAAGTTATTCCCACACACTCCTATGCTGGTTGATAATTAGATTATGGAGATTCATTTCACGTCATGATGACGTTCAGCAAGGATCAATAAGTCTTGTTTTCTATCCTCGAACAAATCGATCGCTTTAATATCGTACATAACTCCATTATATCTAATTCTCATATTAACATCTACATCATCTCTATAGTTGATAACAAACATGTGGGTAGTAAGATAATTCATACTCCCTGAGATCACACTCTCCGTTGCTGTCATTTGTCGGTAGTAAGCCCAAAGGTTAGAAGCTTTTCTTTTCCACGTTCCCTTCATCTGACCTGATTTGATATCGATAGTATTAACCTTCTCAAACAGGTCAATTTTCTTCTCTTTGATGGCATGCCTTGGTCTATTTACACTAAATAATCTATCGTTGATTCTTACCATGAAACTCCTCCTTTTTATAATTTATTACTAGGCTGAACATTCCTGAATTCGTTGTAGTGCTCGTACAGACCAACATATGTATCAAGTAAACTTGCTGTCCCGTCAATTCTTTTAGTTCTACTGATGCCCTTTTGTGGCATGATATTACCGTTAACATCTGCCTTTACAGTTGTATTTGATAAGCACCATTTTAGTAAGTTGTTATCATTATAATTGATTCTTTTGGCTTCAAGATCTGCTTCGAGATTTTTCATTGGTGTTGATAGCGTTCGATACCCTTGACGACATTCAATCATGTTAAATCCAGCACTGGTCATTTCATCTGCCCAATATTGGGAATTCCATGGATCGTAATAAATCCAAGGTATCGTAATACCAAAATTCTTTACAAGACTTATAAACCAATCTGTGACAACTGAATAATTAATTTTATTTCCTTCGACTAACTTTAGTAGCCCTTGATCAGCCCATGTTTTCAGCAGTTGCCTTTCTTCTTGACTACGGTTCTCTAAGCTAGCTTCAGGTAGCCAATACATTTGCTGAACGAATCTTTCTTCGGTTAACTTATTCATGGTTAACACTGTAGCACACGTTAAGTCACTTACAGAGGCCAAATCCGCTCCTCCGATAGCATAATGTCCCTTCCAATTCTTCAGATCGTTCTTTGATTTGTTTTGGATCATTTCATAAGTTAACCATGTACCACTTACATTCTCTAGGATATTAAAGTCTTTAATTAACATTCCCCTCAGATAGGTAGGGCTTTTCTTACTTCGTTCCACTTCACCTTCTATATAGTCTAACTTTTTAATCACTCCCAATGCAGGATTAGCTTTCATCCAATTTTCTGGATTCTTCCATTCGGAACGATCATCCAATTCATATAATATTGCTAAAAAATTTTCATCATCAATTAACCCATCAGCTACATTACATGCATAGTTATAGACCTCGTCAAATATATTTTCTCTGACATCTCCAGCAGTTGTGATCATGAGTAAAAGCGGTTGTTCACGACTGGAAATAGATTGCTTCATTACCTCATAGAGATTACGATCCTTATAAGCATGGAATTCATCAAGGACAACTAGATGAGCATTTAATCCATCTAAGGTATCACTATTTTTCCCTAATGCCTCGAACTTACTGAAGCTTGTAGGTACATAGAGATCAGATTTTCGTTTCTTTATGATTTCAGACATAAGCTCATTTTGTTGAACCATAGCGTGTGCTTCATTAAAAATTATTTTTGCTTGGTCTTTCTTTGTAGCAACTGAATACACCTCAGCACCTGATTCTCCGTCAGCAATGAGCATATATAAGGCTATTGCACTCGCTAAGGTGCTTTTTCCATTCTTACGGGCTACTAAGAAGAATGTTTCACGGTACTGTCTTAGTCCTGTGTCTTTATGAACAAAACCAAAAATAGCACTTATATATGCTTTTTGGAAGAGCATTAAATCAATAGGATGTCCGCCCCACTTCCCCTTGCTGTGTCTGCAAAATCGTTCAATAAATTCTATTGCATGATTGGCTCTAGTTAAGTTAAATCTGTAATCATCATCAGTAGAATTTTGAATTCTTTCTGCAAGTGATTTGTACACCTTGCTGACTCTCTTTGAGGTGACTATTTCACCTGAATCGATGGCTTCTACGTACTCTAGTATGTAGTTGATGATAGGACTTCACCTCTTTCGATGAAAGATTGTAATTCATTTGTCGGCTCTACTTCGTTAGCAGTGAGTAGATTATCTAGATCTTTCAACATGGATTTGTAAATTTTAATTAAATCTTGATAAGTTTTTTGTTCGGGTGTCTGTCTGCTATTTGTTTGCTGACCGTTTTCGTAAATACTCACCAAACCTGCTTGTTCAATGAGCTGACGTGATTCATTCAAAAGATTTTTAATATAATCACATTCCTTAACCAATTCATCAGCAATGATTCTCTTAGTAGATGGTAGACTATCAATTGTTTTGGATAGTGCCTCAGCGAGGCTTTTTTCTTTAGTCAATTTTTGACCCCCTCTCTATTTTTTATTTCTTTTAGAGGTGTTGGTTTCTGGGCATGCGGTCTTGGAGTAAAATTCATATGCCCCCTGTGACGGGGGTTAGCATATAATTATCCATTAACCTAACTGAAATGAGCTCTTAGAGCTTGTTACAACTTCTAAATTTTCTTGATTTGATGAAATAAGATAATTTTGTTCTTGTAATTGCTTGAGTATTTGATGATTGATTTTTCTATCAGTAGTTATCATTTCACCATTTGAATCAAACGAAATCATATTGTCAGTACCAACCTCATCAGTAAGATGGATAAGATTGTGGCAATAGTGACACACTGTACACAAATTTGATAGACCTAATCTAATCTCATCCTTATCAATATTAACTGGATCCAGCCAAATGATATGATGAACTAGATTTGCTGGTTCTTTACAAATGGTACACAGATAATGATCACGTTCCAGTACTAGTTTTCTAGTAGTAAGCCACTCCTTACTGTTATAGAACCCTTTAGCAAAATCCCTAGCCATGTGTAGAAATCCTCTCCCTTTAATTTTTTAGGTTTACATGGACAATCATCTGTCCACCCCCACGTCTACAATCCAAGCTTATAGTCAGCAATTCGATGTTGTAATCATTGTCTTGATTGAAATGGTAATGACATATGCATTTGCTAATCATCATTGATTGCATTAGTTATTAAAAAACAAGGAATGGTACTCTGGTTCCATCCCTTGTTCTTATAATTAGATATTCAAGGACGTCCTCACTTCGTTAGTGTTATATGGTTAACTGGTATCCGTACATGAGTTTTTAATCAACTACCGTATGTAAATGCTTTAGCCTTTAGAGCCTTTAACAATGATTCGATTGTTAGATTTAATCGATACCCGTCATAGGATTCAGGGTTATACCACAATTGGAGAAGTAAGCCAGCAGTTTGTTTTGCTAATGGTTCCTTTAATTGATCACTAATACTCATGCCTGTTGTTGTCTCAATATAACTAGGAATTGCTTGTATGATGGGAGTTAAGATATTCTCATCGTAAGTATCGAGTCTGAGAATATCCATAGCCTCAGTATCATCTATTAGATTGAAACCATCTTCTATATTATTATCTTTAAGCATATTCCTTCACCCATTATGAAGCGGTATTGGCTTTTGCTAATTTGATGAACGCTTCAGGTAAAATTACTTGTGTATCCGCAATGGCAAGTGCACGATAATCAATAAGACCTCTATCAAAACTTGATTGAGTAGAGACTTCGATAGCTAAACCGTCAACTAGGTTAAAACCAAGATACTTAAAGTTACCAAAGTAAATAGTTCCATCATCAATATTGTCATCAAGTACAATGTCAAATCCTAAGATCTTACCAATGGTTTCCCCTTTAGGATCTGCAATAAAGATAGGACGGTTCGATGTGTCCACAAGCGAATAGATAGATCTATATAAAGTTGAATGACTCATTGCAAATTTGGCTCCTTTTGTATAACCAGATTTCATTAATGCAATAGCTTCAGTGATATCTTTATAAGTAAGGTCTGCTTTGTACTCAACAAGATTTTCGCCCTTATTAAAAGTAATGCTTTCCAGACCTTTACCTTTGTGTTTACCATTACCATGAATTAGAGATTGATTAAGAGCCTCCATGGTTGAAGCTGATATTTCTTCGATTAAATAGGATTCAAGTGAAGAAACACTTGTCTTTCTCAATTTAGTGGAGATACTTAATATTTTCATCAACTCATTATTTTCGAATTCTACATATGATGTATTGAGTTTCTCTCCACCTACAACTGCACCTTCATCATGCCATTGTGCAGTCTCAAGAGGTCTTGCTACCGGTAATCGCAAATTAGTTGGTACATTGAATTGGCGTGCTTCAGCAAGTAAGCCACCTTGATTTCTGGCATGTTTAACAATCTCATTCATTGTCTGTGTAGGAATCACTGAAGCGTTATCTGATGACGTATTGAATACACTGGAACGTGTCTCTTCACGTCCTAGTTCAAGAGCTTTTGACTCCTCAGCTGTTAATTGATGGTTTAATAAGTTTTTAAAGAACCCACTCCGATATTCTTGCGTATCAAAAATCGATGTTTCTAAAGTATTCATATTTTTATCTCCTTTAACAATTGGATTGAACAAAGACCGTTCTTCTTTTTCTTTTTTATTATTATCTTCCTGAAGTTGCTTCTTATTTTGTTTGGCTTCTTTTAAGCCCTCCACTTCAACGTTCAGTACTTCTACATCTGCATCTGGATTCGTATCAATTTCGATTCTAATTTGTTTAGATCGTTCCTCGATATCTTCCAGTGAGCGACTGTTCCAATAATTAAATGCGTCAGCTATGCTATTAAAATTTTTCATGTATTCCTCCCACGGATTAATCTTTAAAGAGCAATTGGTTTAGACTAATCTTCAAGTTATTCATAATTTTCTGTTTCTCTTGCTTTTTGTTGATTACTGCCCGTGCTTCAACTGAAGTGGTTGGATAAGCAGGGAAAGGAACAACGGATATCTCATAGAGCTTATCAATCTTATGAATTCTACGAATATTAGTCTTTGAATCATATGTGTGTCCATCGCTAGATACTGTGAAGCTAAAACTCATACCTGATAAATCACCACGTTTAACTGCCGTCCAAACGCTTCTGGCTTCCTCTGTATCAGCAAGGGTTGCAATCATGTGTAAACCTGCCTCATCTACACTCAATTGCATTGTTTTAGGCGTTCTAGCCAATGGAATCTTGTTGGTGTCATGGTTATAAAGTAAGCGTGTATCATTCAGATTGACTCCATCCAGTGCACCACGTTCAATGATTTCCGTATAACTAGAACTTCCTACAAAAATCTCAGTAGGTGTATCGTACAGAATGGGTGAACCTACTAACACCCTTTCTTCAGATCTATTATCTGTATCTTTTTGATGGGTTATATTTGCTTCGATTTCAGCAAGTCTAATTTCCTTCATCAGTGCCTCCTTCTTCATCATGGTTAACTGATTGAGCATTTGCTTTAGCTAATTGGTACTGATTTGCTGTCTCAAGATCAACTAGATTTAGTGTCATAAGCCTTTTGTCACCTGTTTCATCAGCAATGGGTGGTAAGTTTAAAATAGCTCTTGCTTCATTTGGAGTATAAATCCCCAATGGAAGTAACTCCTTAATATTTTTAACCTTAGTGTCATTGGAAGCAAATTGAACACTACCTGTTTCAAAGTGGATTCGATTACCAAATTTCTGCTCTCGCTCACTAAAAATTTTAGTAGTGAATTCTTGGCTAAGCTGGGTAGCTAGTGGTTCAATTATAGATTCATAAAAGGAAGCCCATTGATCTTCCGTATAATTTGACCTTACGATATCCTTGTGTATTCCCAAGTAGTTAAATACTCTATCACCCATCGTATCTAATTGTTGAGCATCGATTGGGTACGACTTACTATCAATAGATGTGTACTCGGTTTGTGCATCTGTTACTACCACTCCACCTTGATTGTCCATTGTCAGATGACTCTTAACAAAATCGTCTCGCTTCTTTTTCAAGTCCTGATCATTAAGAAGTTGAGTGAAATTTAAAATTCCTCTTATATTCGCACCATTCTGGATGCCTCGTATAATTCCTTCATTCTGCATGTTTACTACTGTCAGCAAGGGATCCAATGCTGAGTTATCGTCACCTAGTAATGTATCTTGATTGAAGTTTCTCCTAAGATGAACGATGTCTTCATAAGGAAGAATTACATCTGATCCATCATTAAAAGTAAAGCGGATGTGTAAATCGTTATCTTGATAGGTTCCAAACTCAACGTTTGAGTAATTAATTGGGAACATGCCTACTAGGTGTCCTTCTCCATTCCTATGCAGGTATATGAAAGCATTATTATGAAGATAAAGAAGTGTGATTGTCTTGTAAATAAAATCATAGCTAGTCATAAATTCGTTTGGACGTTGCTGTAATAAACGGTTTAAATCTGAATGGCTATTAGTCTCAAAACCAATGTAATGAATTGGTTTAAGCTTAGCTACATTCCTTGCAATCGCATCTACACCAGCACGATAAATATCACTCTCATAAGGTTGGGTATTTTTGAAATGGCTTATAGTAGAGCCTTGGTAAAAGCTTTCAAAATGAGCTTCAGATAATGAGCTAGATTTAGAACCACTAGGCTTCCACCAAGCTCTCAGTTTGTCTATTATAGATGCCAAGTGTATCCTCCTTTAAAGTTATTATTGAATCTCCTCAAGATAAGTGATCATGACAGAATATCTTTCTTCTCTGAATGCAACAACCTCATTATCACTCCTTAAATGAGTACTAAGATTTGATTGGTATTGAAGATCCAGTACATCCTCACGGTCTAGGTTAGATATGAAGTCACTTACCTCATCTTCAAGTGACACTGGGTCATTTTCTTCAAAAATTCGGACTTGTAATACTTTATCCATAAATTTATTCTCCTTTTTAACTTATTGATTGTTTGTAGGTCAGTAGTAGGTTTGTTGTAGGTTAACTGAACCTTCTCACCTACTAATAAAAATACTGTTATATCAGCTTTTTCATCAGCAATGGGTGTGCTTGTAGGTTAGTAGGTCAGTTAAACCTTTATCTATATTTGTTATATATAATATTTTTATCCTTTATGATTAATGGTCTCTTGACCTACTGACCTACAAAGTCTCCAAACCCCTGCTGTACCAAGAATATTTTAGTAGGTCATTGTTGTTTTCTAACCTACTCATTGACCTACTGACCTACAATAAATCGTCTTTCCCACACCAAACAAAGTGATTTTGATTGGAATTTGTTTCTGGAAATTCACTTACATAAACCGTTTCATGACTAATGTATGTTGGCACAAGTCGATCTTGATGGATTTCTGACACACGTTTTTGTTTAGATATCCAGTCGTTGCCTAGAATTTTCAATAAATCGTTGGTGAAATTTCGATGCGTTGGCTTGTTGTAATTATTTCTGGTACAGAAAGTAAGATACATCAAGTAAGCACACTTGGTTGGTATAGATCTTTCTTCAGGATCCACAAGGCGTTTATTATTTTTTCTATGCTCGAGATAAAAAGCACTATGTCTGCTATTCTCAGACCCAAGGGTAGCCATGTATTCATCAAATACTTCTTCTTTGAATTGAAGGATTGGCTCATTATCAAGTCGGAATTCCTTGAGTGCCTTTTCAGACGATGCTGGAATAGTGAACTCGTTGAAGCTCATATTAACTGCCTTCCAAGCCACCCATTCCAGAATATTCTTGTCATTGATGTACTTTAGTTTTATGTCCTTATTTTCTTCTTGACCTTCGAATGAAGCTTCAAAATTTAAAATGAGTAAACGTCTGGTAATGCCTTTGGATTTATCTTTAAACCTTGGCATCTCATTGGTCGTTTGAATCACCAGCATGTTGAATTGAGCACTATATGATTGGACTCCTTTACGCTCAACCATAACTGGATCTCCAGTAACAATACTTTTGAAATTACTGGCATCCTTTTGGTAATCTCTAGGGTTCACATCATCACCAATACACACCATCTTTTCTTCCAGCATAGGGAGATTGAACCTTTCAGCAAACTGTCCTAATCTGAGAATAGCTACGTTGTCTTTGCCAATTAAATTCATAATAAGCTGAATCATAGTCCCTTTACCATTAGCACCATCGCCAACGAACCAGACTGATTTATTTAAACCATAATTACCTGTGATAGATGCTGAGATCGTTTGCCATATTGCTTCAATAAAATCTTCTTGACCACATGAGATCTCCTGCAACCATTCACTCACTTTCCATCCATCACAATCAGGTTCTTCTGTTTGTTCAACATAATCGATTGGAAGTTTAGTAGTGAAGACATAACTAGGTGAAAAATCCTCAAGTGTCTTAGTCTCACGGTTATAGATACCGTTATTCATAGGTGCCAATGTTCTAGATATATTTTTTTCAACATACGGTGCTGTAAACGTTAAGTCATAGATCACTTCATTTGCTACATCTTTAGTACTAGAGGGTTCCAGTATTTTTATAACTTTCCTGATAACCGATTCATTCTCTGTGTAAATGCCTTCTAGGGGTTGGTACATTGCCACTCTTGAATTTTCATGATTATTAAATCTGACAAATGGAATGTTGCCTTTCAAAATGTTGGCAATATCAACCGCTGTCAATTTTTTCTTATCTTCTTCATACTTATTCTTCAGACTTCTCAAATACCGATTAAAGTCAGATTCATCTTTGAACTTGGGTAAATCAAAATCAAACTGATCTATCTTAGATTCATTAGAATGTTTTCTAAGTGCTATTTTCACCTTAGCACCAAAAGTGTATGTACTGTCAGGTTGCTTGCTATTTCTTAGCTCACTCATCATCTGATTAACATTGTTGGCTTCCCATTCTTTATTACCCATTGCAACTTTTCTACAGATATCGATAATTCTATTAGCATCTAGTTCACTAGTAAGGAAGCTGTTTTTTAATGCATACCTTATTGATACCCAATTCTCCTCTACCCTTAAGTTATCTGCTTCAATTTGGATATAATCACTTATTTCTTCATCTGTGACAAATTTGGGTTGTAGTGTAAAGTTATTTACCCGATTATCGAGAGCCTCATATTCTGAGCGAACATTATCAGCAAGGGATGTGGGAAGCACATTGCTGTAATCAACCTCTATAGCCTCAGTTCCCCCAAAGAAAATCCTTGCTAAATCACCTGTAGAACGATCTATATTAGGATAAGTATCTAGTAACAGTTTGTTAAGTCGCTTAGTAGCCTCTTGATCTTCGATCGTTTTGTCTAAAATAAAGACTAATCTGAATCGTTCCCAATCATCCGTGTGGCTAAATGTCTTGTAAGCGAATGATGCAAATTTTTGAGTGAAGTCCATTTCAAGAATATCCGCTAATGATGAGTAAGACTCTCCTCGAGTCTTCTCACCATTTACTTTATTGTCAAAATCAACACATATCACTCTTTGTCCAAGCCAAGAATTATTTTTCCGTTCTCCATTTAGGATAGCTGGAAGAAACGTTTTACCTCGATTTCCAACCTGCTCAGCAATCTCTTGTGGTGAGTAATAGGCATATTGATCCACCAATCTATTACTTATAGTTCCAATTTCACTACCTGTGGGTTTTTTATTAAAAGGTTGCTCATCGATAGCTACGTAAATCTTATTGTTGTCTATCAAATATTACACCACCCAATACTCAACATCCTCTAGAGAATCCAACAAATAATTTCTAAGCCCCTCTGCAGTATCGTAATCTGATTCAAGTAACGCTCGAGTTATCCAATCAACAATTTCTTTTTCTCTAGTTTTAAATCCTGCTTCAAAACCAACATCGTAACCATCATCCTTACCAGCTTGGTAAGCTAATTGCCATAGGTCGTTTAATTTAATTTTTTCATTATCAATCATTATATTTACCTCCAAAATATTGATATATCAGTGTTTTTGTGTTATAATGGAGGTAGAGAGTTACCCCTACCTCATCGCTGTTTGAGTTTGAGTAGTTCTTATTCATAAATTCCTTAGGCACTTCCCCATAGTGCCTTTTTTTGTACACTTTATTGTGTGAGTACTTATTCTGGAACTCAATCTACTTACTCACCTCGTTTCTAAATCCTTGTTAATTCTCCCATTCGAGTAAACTGATCGAATCTTCAAGTTCATCGATCTTCGTCTCAGTTTCATCTCTAAAATGATATAGACTAGCTTCGATATCCGATAGGTCATACTTCACTTCTTCAAGGTCTTCTATTAATGTCAGCATTGGTTTTACCTGTTCGAGTAATTGATTGAATCTATCAGCAATCATCGCACACTGTCCTTCAACGTAATTAACTCTGAGCAACAAGTTTTGATACAATTCTTTGTTCTCCATTCAAATCTCTCCTTTTATTAAATATTCACAAATGCAGTCGTACATTACATTTTTATTTGTGAATCCTTCAGGCAAGCTATCACATCATCCATTAGAAAGATTTTTTGCCTACCAGCTTGGGTATAACGTAAACCGTATCTGATTATCAAACTATCTATCGTACCCTTCCCAACTCCCATCAACTCCATCAGTTCCTTTTGGTTAACAAATGGTTTAGTTAAAATTTCAGTATCACTTAGAGCTTCATCAAATGCTTCTAGTGCTAGACTTTTTAACTGATTGAAAATTTCATTGGATTGATCTTCAGATAGAGTAATTGGTATTTTCATAGACTACCACCTTTCTTTTATACTACTAATTGGCGTACGTAATATTAATTCTGTACTTTTTTGCCAAAAAAAAGTTCTTCAATCGTTAAACTAGGAAGCTCAGATCTAAATAGTTCTAAGATCAAAAGCTTTTCATCATCAGTGAAGCTAGTTCTACCTGTCTCTCTATTCCAATATGATTGATAGGAAATCCCCAATTTCTTAGCTAAATATTTTTGAGTTAAACCAAGGGTCAATCTATAATATTTAACTGGATGCATGTAAATCCCTCCTTTCAGCGTACTACTATGTGCTGTAGGTACTGCACATAGTACTTCATGTATGTATCATAGCACTATTTTTTATATTTATCAAGTTTTAGTTTAATTTTAGTAATAAAAAGTTACTAGACTTTGATGAACAGTTAGACTATTATTAGTACATAACGTAACTTAAGAATAAGGGAGAGATTAGATGAGGGGAAAAATAAAAATCGGTCACAAAATTAGAGAGATCAGAAAAAGTCTTCCTGGAAAACTCAGTATGGAGGAATTCGGTAAGTTATTTGATCCACCTGCTAGCAAAGGGGTCGTTAGTAACTGGGAAAATAATTATAATTATCCAAGTGAGGAAAGACTCAAACTCATTGCAGAGTTGGGTGAAACCACTATAGATGAAATTTTTTCTGATAGGGATGAGGAAGAAACCCTTAGGAAGATAATTTCTGATTTTGAGGTTGAATTAGAAAAATATGAGATTTTAAATGATATGAATAAGTTTATATTAGAAATCTGTGTTTTATCTTCGGATCGAATAATGGACATATATAAATCACTAGCTAAAGATGATAAAAATAAAGCTCTTGAAATACTGGACTTGTTTGACAGTGAGGTTAGTGAAGTTATGCACAATCATGCAGATAAGCATGAGGAGTACATGTTTAAAATTGATCAACTTCAAAAGAGCATTGAATACAATCAGAGAAAATTAGATGAGGTTTTATTATGAAGGTAGGTATCGTCTTGAAAAAATTAGTTTTATTCCCTTTTTTACTTATATTGTTTTTATTGGCAGGATGTAACAAAGAAGAATTTAATCCCGAAAGCTTTGATGATACAGTAGCTTTTTTTGAGAAGAAACTTGACCAAAAAGGTGAAGAACATTTTATCGTTCCTGATCACAAAAATGAACCAGATAAAAAAGTATTTTTTTATGATGGTGACCAAAAAATAGTTGATTTAGTAACGACTGGTGATTATTCTAAGCTGTATGGTTGTGCAATATTTGTGAATAATTACAATCAAGCCCTTGAAGTTTTGGAATATGTTAACTTCCCCCTTGTAGATAGCTTTAAAAAGAAGTTTGATCCAAGTATTGAGGTTCCGAAACAAATTCATGCACCCTA
The DNA here is from genome assembly GCF_000518205.1 of Hutsoniella sourekii ATCC 700629. Lineage (GTDB taxonomy): Bacteria > Bacillota > Bacilli > Lactobacillales > Aerococcaceae > Hutsoniella > Hutsoniella sourekii. The sequence continues at coordinate 77,396 of NZ_JADD01000004.1, forward strand.
TAGTCTATATGTCAGACATAATGGAGTTTCTCTAAATGTTGAACTATCAGGACGTTCTTCTCTCCTTGATGATTTTGATGATATATATGGTGAATATCCAATGGCTATGACTTTTTATTTTAATGAAAATCAAGCCTTGTTTGAAGAACAGGAATTTGAGAAAAAATATGAAAAAGTATTTGGAGAAAAAAATCCGAATCTTGAAAGCACCCAAATATTCGAGTAAACCAACCAGCATAGGAGTGTGTGGGAACTGAAAGGAGATACACAATATTGTCTATTCAAAAACAAGCAAATGGTACCTATACAGTTCAAGTTCATCATGGTTACAATAAATTAGGTAAGAGACGGCAAAGCAAAAGAAGAGGAATAGCAACTCTTAAAGAAGCAAAATTAATTGAAGCATATTTAATAGAGAATAATCCAATAAAGGAAGAAGACTCTATAACCTTTTTGGAAGTATATGAAATCTGGCTTGACCAATACAAACAAGGCGACGTTAAAGAAAGTACGATTCAAAAAACAACTAAAGCTTTTGAAAACCACATATTACCTGTTTTGGGTGATAAAAAAATAGATGAGATAACTAAGTTTCAGTTGCAGGAACTAGTCAATATGTGGGCTAAGCAATTTGTCAACTACAAGGCACACATAGTGAATTACATGAATAAAGTGTTCGATAAAGCATATAAACTAGAGTTAATAGATAAGAATCCCACCGACTTTTTGGACTATCCTAAAGCCAAAGAGTCAACTAATGAAGGGTTAAAATTTTATGACAAAGACCAAGTAAACAAATTACTTAAAGTAATCTCTGAAGAAGATTCAACAAGATGGTTAGCAACCTTTAGATTGTTTATTTATTCTGGTATGAGATCTGGAGAATTACGGGCACTAACGTGGAGTGATGTAGATTTTGAGAATAATGAAATCAATATCAACAAAACTCTATCAATTGGTGAAGGCTATAAAATGGTTATTCAAACCCCTAAATCAAAAGCTAGTCAAAGAGTTATTACTCTAGATAAGGATACAATGCTAATCCTTAAGAGCTGGAAACTTGAACAACAGCAGTTGTTTTTAAAATTAGGAAAAAAAATACAAGTGAGATAGTTTTTACAGGTATTGAAAGCCTGACTTATATGAATAATCCAAGTGTAAGTAGAAACCTAAAAAAATTTCAAAAAAAAGCTGGATTACCTCAAATTAATCTTCATTCTTTAAGACATACCCATTGTTCACTACTCTTTGAAGCAGGTGTTGGAATGGAAGTTGTTAAAGAACGATTGGGTCACTCAAATATTGAAACCACAATGGATGTTTACACTCATGTAACAACTAAAAGACATGAGGACACAGCAAGAATTTTTGCTGAAAGCATGGAGATCTCATAACTCGTGACTCTACTTATTAGTTCTCCAATTGTTCCATTAAAAGATTAAAAAATAGAGATGAAAGTGGCTACCAATTGATAATCAGGTGGCTACTAAATGGCTACTATCACCGTCAATTCATAGCTATTCATAGCAAATTGACTATAAATAAAAAGGCTTCATATCAAGCTTTAAAGCTGATAGAAACCTGTAGAAAACTAAATATGGAGATGAGGGGAATTGAACCCCTGTCCAGACACCTCGATCACCGGTGAATCTACGCCAATAGTCATCTCTATTTAATATTTAATTGATGATTAGCCGATTAACAAGGCTTCATCATCAACGAGTCTGATTGTCTTCTTCCAGCTCCTCCAGACGGAAGGAGTTTGGCGTATCCCACTAATTTGAGACTGGTTATCCGGTACATGGGCGATACCGGGCCAATCTTCGCCCGCAGGTTTTACGCTGCTAAAGCGAAATTATTGTTTGTTTTTGCAGTTATATTTAACTGTAGCGTTTTTAGGAAGACGCTGCCTTCCTGGCGCATCACTGGCTCGTCAGTGCCTGTCGAAACCAGAGCATCCCCGTATTTATCTATTCTACCATCTTAGATTATTTAGTCAAGAATATCGCTTGAGAAAGCATAGGACAAGTTTTACTTCTAACAATGATTTAGAAGTAAAACTTGTCTACTCTTGCCTTATTTATTTGCTGGTTCCTCGCTTAACAAAGCGGTGAGGCAAGATAACATGATGTTCATCAATATCTTCCTTGCCCATTACCTTGGTTAATAACCGCATCGCTACTGCTCCTATATCATATAGGGGAGATTCAATGGATGATAATTCTGGACGCGTTAACTTAGTCACAATGGTATTTTGGCTGGTAATAATTTCAAAATCATCCGGAATTTGAATTCCACGATCGATAGCTTCATTAAGAATAGAAGCCGCCATTTGATCGTCAACAGTGACCAGACCCGTAACACCCAGGTCTAACAGACTATCCAATAATTCAGCTGCTTCATTGATCTTGAAGTCACCTTGTAAGACATAGTCACTATTATAGCTTTCTCCTTGATCAGCAATAGCTTGCTTGAATCCGTCAACTCGTACCTGACTTACATAGTATTCGGCTGGTCCAGTTAGTAAGGCCACCTTGCGTCCCCGGTCCAAGAGTTCTTTTGTTATTTCGTAAGTGGCTGCTTGATAATCAATATTCACTGAATAACCATCTTCATACTTATCTGCCATAGTTCCGGCAAATACCACTGGAACATTCGAGCGAGAAATTTCTTTAACGAAGTCCTCTTCGACACTATCGCCCATATATACGATCCCGTCTACTTGATTAGCTTCTAGCGACTGGAAAACTTTAGTTTTGCGTTCGGTATTCTCGTCTGAATTAGCCATGAGAATGGTATAACGATACATGGCCGCAATATCATCAATCCCACGAGCTAGAGTTGAATAAAATAAGTTCGTTACACTTGGAATAATCACACCCACGGTTGTTGTCCGCTTGCTAGCAAGTCCACGAGCTACCGCATTGGGCCGGTAATTTAACCGATCAATCACTTCTGATACTTTTTGTCTTGTGCTTGGTTTTACATTGGGATTGCCATTAACAACACGAGAGACAGTGGCCATAGACACACCGGCCTCACGGGCAACGTCATAAATTGTTATTGTTTGTTTTTCCACTAGACCACCTCAATCTTTAATAAAATAATGGACAAATCAACTTTAGCATATAAAAGCTGGATATGCAAGCGCTTTATACATGTCTAAATGCTATTCGTATCACTATTCATTGAAAACTTTCTCTATTTTCAATTATCGATTCGATTGTTCGTGTTTGTTCCAAAAATTAGAAAAAACAGACCCAATTCAATGGGTCTGCTTAAAGTTAATTAGGATTTTATCATTATTTTTTTAAATCTTTTTTAACTTCATCTTTAGTATCTTTGACATCTTCTTTTGCTTGTTTAGCATCTTCTTTAACTTTATCGGCGCCCTCTTTGACATCTTCTTTGACCTTGTCCGCTTGATCTTTGGCTTGGCCTTTAATTTCTTTGGCGTCTTCTTTTACATTTTCAGCTTCTTCTTTAACGTCCGCTTCTGCTGTTTGAGCTTGTTGGTTAGCTTCTTCACTAATAACATCCATTGATTCTTGAGCAGATTCTTTTAACATTTCGCCTGCAGCCTGTGCGTCAGCTCCAAAACGTTTCGCTTCAGCTACAATGGTATCCTTTAAAGTTCCAGCTTCTTCTGATACATGACCCGCTGTTTCAGCAACTGAGTCCATGGTTTGGCTCATGTTGGCCTTGATATCATCCCATTGGTGACCAGCTTCTTCAGCACGGTCATTAATGTTAGACTTGAACTGGTCAGCTGAATACTTCAAGTTCACCTTAATATCTTCAGCTGTCTCAGCTGCATGATCATAGAACTCAACACCACGTTCAACAGCATAATCACGGTAATCATTAGCTGTAACTAATAAATCTTCAATTTCTTCACTAATATCTTCTCTTAATTCACGGCCAGATTTAGGCGCATAGAGTAGTGCTAGAAGTCCACCAATTGAAGCTCCGAAAAGTGCACCTAGGAAAAATTTACCATTATTATCATTTCTACTCATTACAATTCCTCTTTTCTAAAAAATATCTTACTTAATTTTGATTTCGCCAGCAGTATTAGATGATTGTGCTTGGCGATATTTGGCTAAACTTGATGATGTCTCATTGACAGATTTAACCGGATGTCTGTCTGGTCTTTGACGTCTTTGACGACGCTCTCGTCTTCTAGCTAATCTCTCTTCTCTTCTTCGGTCTTTTTCAGCTTGGACTTGTACATCTGTCTCAGTCACAGGTTGACTAGCTGTCAAATCCTCAACTTGGCTTGGACCTTCAACACTGCCTACCTCAGTAGCTGGGGATGGATTGGCTACATCCTCCCGCGCTGTTAAAGACTTGCCAGCCTTAGAGATTACTTTCGAAGACTGAATAAACTTATCAAGTGGCGATGACTTTCTCTTAGTCGAGTTGCCAATTCCTTCCAAGAGGTTGATGGTCATCTTCTTAGTTGACTCGTTTAAGTCAGAAACCGTCACACCTAATTCACCGATAGCCACAAATAATGGATCCGTCTTACCTAACTTACCATTAACATCATCCACCAAACTATTAGCCTTATTCAAGAGACCTTCAACCTCTATCGAGAGGTTATCAACATCTTTGGTTACAACGTCTAAGGTCCTGTTGACCCTTTGGACCGTCTCTTGAAGATCAGTCATAATTTGGGACAATTTAGATAAATTCAAGCAGATAAAAACAACTAATCCTACAAAGGCTAAGGCTGCAATCATTCCTGCTAATCCACCCAAAGTCATAGTGCGGCTTCACTCCCTTACTCTTATAATATAAGTAAAATATACCATGATTAAGGCGTTTTCACAAATGTTTGACCTTGAAATCAATATTTTTATGAAAATTTTTCTTAAATCGTCCAGTTTGGGTTTTAGGTCCTGTTTTGCTATAGTTGATTTATATTAATAATGAGGTGATAAAATGCAAACAATCGATCCAATTTTTGGACAAATGAATATTTATCAATTGATATCTGGTTTTTTCCCGGATGAGTGGAATGACGGTTTTATTAATCTAGCTACCATCATGATTCAAATCATTCTTGTGAGTTTATTGACTTGGATCTTGAGAAGAATCGTGATGAATGTTTTTGATAGTGAATTTTCAATTAAATTAAGTAACCGCAACATTGATTTTTCTACCCAAAGAGCTCAAACTATTACTGCACTGTTAAGAAATGCCTTTAATTATTTAATCTACTTCTTCTACGGTTATACCGTCCTACAAATTCTAGGCGTTCCCATTGGCACACTTCTAGCTGGGGCTGGGATTGCTGGTGTGGCCATTGGTCTTGGAGCCAAAGATCTTATCACTGATATTGTCAATGGCTTCTTTATCATTTTTGAGAATCAATTTGAAGTGGGAGACTTGGTTGAATTACCTCAAGAAAACATATCCGGTACGGTTACAAATGTTGGTATTCGTACCTTGGAACTGGAGGCTGCCTCCGGAGAGGTCTACTATATTCCCAACGGGGATATCTCCATTGTCAACAATCAAAGTCGGGGCAACCGTCAAATTAATATCGAAATTCCGATCCACGATGGAACTAATTTTCCAGACCTTGAGCGTGTGATGCGGGAGACAACTGACCAGATCCACCGAGACTACAAAGATATCTTAGCGCAAGAGCCTAATATTTTGGGTGTGATTCGTGGGGATGACCAGACTTTTAATTATCGTGTTAGTTTTGTAATGGATAATTCCCTGCAATTCCAAAAGAATTCGGAGTTCTATGGAATCTTCTTTAAGGCCTTGCAAGACAATAATATCAGCTTTAGAAGTTCAATCTATGATGATGTGGAATAAATTTTATACCATACGGGGTATTTTTTGTTGACATTTATGAGATATGGATTATAATACGATTAACAATTAATAAAAGGAGGCCTCATCATGATTCCATTCACACTGAATAATATGAATAGCTGGCAAGGCTGGCATAGGTAGGTTGTAGACTTGGACATGTCCATGGATACAGCCCAGTTTATACTGCAGACTGTATCTATGAGGCCCCAGTTACGGACCCCGTAGATCTTATCTTACGACTATGGGGTTCTTTTTTGTACCCTATAGTCTGTCAATCCAGTAAAGGAGTACAAAAAATGAAAAAATTAATTCAATTAATATTAGTTATTGCCCTATCTCTTGGTCTAATTCCTGCTTCAGCTGCTCGGGCAGAAGCTCCGAAACCCTTGAAAGCCGCTATTGTGACCTTCGTCTCCCACCCTTCCCTGGATACGATTGTCCAAGGAATCCATGAAGGACTTGAAGAAGCGGGTTACAAGGAAGGCGACAACCTAACCACTGACTTCTATAATGCCAATGGAGATATCAATCTACTAAGTTCTATCGCTGATCAAGCCATTGAAGGTAAGCCAGATATTATCTATGCTGTGACAACACCTGTTGCCCTTGCCTTCCAAGCGGCTAAGACCGATATCCCTGTTGTCTTTACAGGGGTCACTGACCCACTTGGAGCAGGCTTGGTTGATAGCTTAGAAGAACCGGGTGCTAATTTATCTGGTATCAGCAACTATGTCTCTCTGGACCAACAGTTTGAACTGGTAAAAAAATTAACCCCTGATGCCAAAAAAGTCGGATTCCTCTATAAGACTAGCGAAGACAGTGCCTTATCCGAAGTTGAAGAAGCCAGTGAAGTAGCTAAGAAGTATGGCTTAGATAGTGAAATTGCCGGTATCAGTTCTACCAATGAGATGCAGATGGTAGCAGAAGATCTAGCCAGTAAAGTGGATGTCATCTATGTGGGATCTGATAATTTAATTGCAGCTGCCTTTGATTCCTTGCTGGACGCCACTGATAAAGACCAAGTGCCAGTCTACTCTTCCGTTGAATTGATGATCGGACAAGGTGCTCTAGCTGGAGCGGCTATTGAAGAGATTAGCTTGGGACACTTGGCCGTTAAATTCGGTGAGGAAGTCTTAGCCGGAGATGATATTGCTAAGAAGCCAGTTCAATTTATTGATGACCTAACAGTGATAGTTAACCAAGACACTGCCGACCGTTTAGCAATCAAGGTACCCGAAGGATTGGCTGAAGTGACCGTCAATACTAATAATTAAGACCCACTTGTCTCAAGTAACTAGCTAGCTAACTTAAATCATTCCATTAAAATAACCGTTTCACCTGTAAAGACTGATGACCTTCAGGTGAAACGGTTATTTATTAATCATTCACTGGAAAATGCCGGTTTAAATCTTTCAACAATTCTCCCGCCTCATTATAAAAGTCGACACTCACTTCTTGATCATCAACTGATACAATTGCGTAAGTTGTATAAGGAACGGGACCTCGGGAATGGTTCAAACTACCAGGATTGACAATATAGACCCCATCCACATATTCAGCCTTTAATACATGAGAATGCCCATGGAAGGCAAAGCAACAGTCAGCTTCCTTAGCTGCCCTTAAGATCTCGTCGTGACCTGAATTAACCCCGTGACGGTGACCGTGGGCCAAGAAAACTTTACCAACGGGTGTTTCAATCACCTGAGTGGCTGGGTAGCCCGGATCGAAATCCATATTTCCAGTAACTGAGCCATCCACTAGCTCCCAAATTGGATCGTCACTAGCAAATTCAGAGTCACCCGTGTGAAAGATATAATCGACCTGAGGTCGTAAGTTTGACACTAAATCCCAGACTAGAGGCCATCGACCATGATTATCACTCATAACTAAGAATTTCATCTCTATCTTCCCTTTCCTATTATTCGACTAGCCATGCTTTTAATTGGGGAACCAGCGCTTGGAGGGCACGGCTTCGGTGACTGACTTGGTTCTTCTCGCTGGCAGATAATTGGCCGAAGCTCTTATCTAACGGTGGATAATAGAACAAGGGATCGTAACCAAATCCCCCCTCACCCAAAGCTTCTTCAAGAATATATCCAGAGACTTGTCCTTCTACTACTAATGACTCTTTGTGAGGGCTCGCGACAACTAGACAAGTGACAAAGTGAGCGGTTCGTTCTTCCTTTGGCTTGCCAGCTAATTCAGCTAATAGCTTGGCATTGTTAGCAGCATCCGATTTTTCAGGTCCGGCATAGCGAGCAGAATAAACCCCTGGTTGACCATTAAGAGCATCTACCATTAGTCCTGAATCATCAGCTAAGACCATTTTTTGGGTCAAGCGACTGATTCCCTCTGCCTTTAATCGCGCATTGGCTTCAAAGCTGGTTCCTGTTTCTTCAATTTCGGGTAGATCTGGATAATCTAGTAAAGAATAAACATCAATATCTAAGTCCTTGAGTAAATATTTGAATTCATCCACTTTACCTGGATTATGACTGGCAATTAGTAATTCCATTAGCATCAAGCTCCTCCTATATTTATTTCACTAACTTGAACGTCTTCAAGAGCTAACCATTGACTGGCCAGTCTGGCAAAAGCTAGGGGATCTCCACTGGTATAATAAAGGTCCTCCCCCTGCCTTTCCTCAGCTAGCAAGTCTAGATCCTTTAACTGATTGGCAAGTTCTTGGATAGTATTAACCCCTGGATCAACCAAGCTTACAGCTGAACCCATATATTTTTGGATCGGTTGGCTCAATAAGGGAAAATGGGTACAGCCCAGGATCAGACTATCAACGCCAGCCTGCTTGATTGGTTCAAGTTGACTGGCAACCAAAGAGTCCACCTTAACCCCACTTAATTGACCCGACTCCACTAAGTCTACCAAGTGAGGACAAGCCTTTTCATAAATTATAATATCAGGGTCAAGAGCTTTGATTTTCTGCGGATAGACCTGACTTTCAATGGTGCCTCTAGTAGCAATGAGACCCATCTTTTTGTTCTGGGTGGTTTGAACAGCTGCTTCCACTCCACCATCTATAACTCCAAGAATCGGGATATCCCACCGCTTGACCAAGCTATCTAGGGCAGCGACCGTACCTGTATTACAAGCTACAACAATTGCCTTGACGCCCTCTTCAATTAGAAAGTCAGCCAGTTGATGGATCATAACTTCAACTTGTGATAGCTCTTGATTGCCATAAGGAGCACGAGCATTATCACCAAAATACAATAAAGTCTCTAAAGGTAGGAGACGCTTTAACTCTTTGGCAAGACTTAAACCGCCATATCCTGAATCAATTAACCCAATGGCTTGATTATTCATTCTATTCCCCCTTAAATGATAACCAGCTAGAATCAATCTAGCTGGTTCAAGTCTTATAAATAATTTTTTCTTAGTTCATCACCAGATTTAGCAGATAACCAAGCTGGCGCAACATCTAGGATTGAGTGTGCACCATACAATTCTAATTGCTTCATTCGCTGACTCGCACGCGCTAAGGCTACTAAGACACTGGCAGTGAATTCAGGGTTCGAATCCAGTGTCAAGTTGAATTCATAGACTTGATTGTGTTCCAACTTCTCACCGGTTTGACCGGATCGAATAACAAAGCCACCATGTGGCATGGTTGTATGATCTGCCTTAAATGTGGCTTCATCAATAAAATTCACTTGAGTCTGGTAATCAGCAAAGTAACCAGGCATGGTAACAATTTCTTGTTCAATAGCCTGCTTATCGGCTCCTTCTTCGATCACTAGGTAGACTTCTCTTTGATGCTTATCGCCGGTCGTCAGCTCGGGTCCTAAACCTTGTCTGACTTGATCGATTGCCTCTTGAGAAGGAATGGTATATTGGACTGCGTATTTAACCCCTTGAATTCGACGAACAGCGTCAGAGTGGCCTTGACTTAAGCCTTTGCCCCAGAAGGTATAGGTTTCACCTTGAGCTAGAACAGCGTCTGCAATCACCCGATTCAAGGAGAATAAGCCAGGATCCCAGCCCCCAGAAATAATAGCTACATGCTGGTGTTGGTTAGCTACTTGATCTACGCTAGCAAAATGCTCAGGAATCTTAGAGTGGTTGTCAAAGCTATCAACCACGTCAAAGTATTGAGCGTATTCAGGCGTCTGCTGCGGTAAATCTGTTGCTGACCCGCCACATAGAATCATGACATCGATCTGATCTTGATAATTGATTGCCTGGTCTGCAAAGTCAACCTTGACTTTAGAATTAACTGGCTGAACGCCCTCAGATCCTCGGCGCGAGAAGATAGCAATTAGTTCCATGTCTTCTTGTTGGTTAATGGCTAATTCAACCCCGCGACCCAAGTTACCGTATCCCATAATTCCTACTCTTATTTTATTGTTCATCGTTTTACTCTTTCTATTCTTGATCTAGTGTCTGCCAAGTCGTTGCTTCGATAAATCCGGTCATGGATGAAGGATTGGCCTCATTGAATTGACTAAAGTTAAAGGCTGTCAAGTAATTGATCGCCTGGTCTTCAGGTGTAATACTCGATAGATAAACACTTTCTAACTTTAAGGTCTTCTTATTGATATAATAATCAACAAAATACTTAGCTTCTGGCCGATCTAAATGCGATAGATCCAGCGAACCAGCTAGGGTCTGTAATCCTTTGAGTCCGTTCTTCATCTCCTCGCGGAAAATATAATGTTCTTGCTCATTATGACGGTCGCTTGAAGTTTCAATTTCTTCTAAGGAACTTCTAAACTCGACAAATCGATTAACAAACTGCGGATAATAAGCAATCGAGTGGGTCTCAGTGACTGACTGATCCTCTTGCTTGATTAATTGGCCATCCTTTTCTAGAGAAACTTGGTCCATGTTTCCATCGGAGTCGACCTGACCCCATACAGCTAGATGCAATTGGTCCATCCAATAGTTACCTAACTGGACTTGTTGGCTTTCTGCTTGGTCAGACTCCCCTTTGATGTGGTAAACATAGGTTTCGCCATAAGTTAATGCCGATGTCGGGTTGGCTTCTAGGAAAGCTTCATTAAAGCCGTCCGAAGATGGGGCCACATCCAAGGCTTCTGGCTCGGCATTGGTATCCACCTCAACGGATGATTCTCCGTCTGTTACTTGTCCGGTCACCTTAAATGATGAGGATTGACCCAAGTCTTCAATATTACCAGTAATCACGGCTTCTTGAATCAAGCCAGATTCAGTATTAATTTGATAATCAATCGATAAATCTACTTGTGCCTTTGGTGATAAGGCTACAGGTAAGTCCAACAGATAAGGAAGGCTTTGAATAATTTGGCTATCCTGCACTTGCTTTCTGACATCGCTCACACCTGACTCATCTACTTCCACTTGCCAAGTGTTGGCATCTTCAACCAGTAATCGAACGATTGAGAAATAGTTGATTGGTGTTCGACTCGAATTTTCTCTCTTCACCCAGGATCCCTGGTTCATCTGATGATAGTTCTCGTCGCCTTTATAATAGAAATTTTCTTGGGAGCTTGAATCGCCTGCTTGGTTGGTCTGATTGATCAAGTATTGCCCTAGAATCCGCTGATCCTTGGAATCAACATATTTCTCCTGGTTGGACTGGATGCGAGTATAAGTTTGATCATTCAGGGTGAATTCTTCTCGGATCTCCATTTGAATATCTGCAATTTCTTCTAATTGCTTAGAAACTTGGTTACTTAATTCAGCATATTCCATTCGCTCGCTGGTTAATGATTCATATTCACCAGATTCTAATAAAATTGGATCGCCACCTACGGTGGGTCGGTTGTTACTTTGACTACTACATGCCCCGAGTAGAGTGATACTAGCAAGGAGCAGGACTGATGCTTTAATAGACCTCATATTATCCCTCTTTCTATATACTAAACCATTATAAACTATGTTTTAATAATCTACAAACAGATTTGTATGACCAAAGTTTGTCATTTAATCCTAAAAAACCAACCCAGTCTGAAACTAAGCGTTATCAGAGCGGGTTGGGAATATTTTTTACTTAATCAATTTTAATGATTCAAATTTTCTTGTTTAAATAATCGGAAGGATTGTTTCAGGGTGGCTATTAGCCCCTTGTCACTGGTAATCAGACTATTTGTCTTATAGAACAAAATAGCGACCCAAGTCAAGGCAACTAAGAATAGAATAGAAACGATCAGAGAAATAAAGAGTTGAAGATTCCCAACCGAGTAGCTAGCCATCCGGAAAGGCATAATCATCGGTGTCCAAATGGGGATAAATGAACAAATCTTCATCACAAGATTATCACCCAATTGACCCCCAAAAATTCCCAAATAAAAACCAGCCATAGCAATAAAGATAATCGGCGTTAGGAACTTATTGGCATCTTCCGTCCGAGTGACTAATGATCCGATAAATGCAGACAGGACCGTGTAAATGGCAATGCCTAAAAAGACAAAGACTATTGTCCAGATAAGCATTGGCCCAATCCCATTTAATAAGTCACTCAAGTTAACATCCGGAATAAAAGGCAAGGCCGTTAAACTGGATAATTTGTCAAATATTTCAGGATCTCTCAAAAAGTAAAAGGCTCCTAGTCCAACCAAAACGTAAAAGCCTAGATGAGTTAAAATCACCAGACCAATGCCGATCATTTTGCCTAAGAAATGATCGCGAGCGCTCATACTGGATAAGATAATCTCCATGATGCGCGAACCCTTCTCAGTAGCAAATTCCACTGAGATAATCGAGCTATAAGAGGCTATAAAGATAAAGACCATAAAACAAGCTACAAAGGCTACCCCCATCCGCACAGCTTCCTTGAGTTGGCTAGATTCTTCTTCAACCAATTCTCCTTCTTTATTAATGGATAGTTCAACCTTCTTAATATTTGGTTTAACATCATTGAGAGTCTGAAAAGCTACCCTTGAAAGCCCAATAGCTTTAGCAATATCAAATTGTTGGTTGGATTTTAAGACGGCTTCAACGGCTTCTAAGTCTAAGGTCTTAGCTGTTTGAAGCTTAACGTATTGGGCGGTGTGGCCTTCTTCTAATTTTAAGTAACCATCAATATCCTTATTCTTTAAGGCTTGACGAGCCTGATCTTCATTAAGATCAAAGACTAAATCCATTTGATCCGCTTCTTCTTGCAAAGCTGATTGAAAGTCTGGATCTGCACCAAGGACTGCTAAGCTACCTTGACTAGCGGCCATTTCAGTTTGATAGGTAAAGTAACCAATCACACCAGCAAAGAGAATAACGAGCACTGGGGCTAGTAACATACTCAAAAAGGCCCAACTTTTAACATTTTTTTGATAGACTTCTTTGGCTACCATCCATCTTTTACTCATTTGATTCACCCACTTTCAAACGGAATATCTCATCCAGGGTCTTAGGAACTTGAGCAAACACAGGTAAGTATTCACCTTGGCTTACAAGGTCAAAAATCTGGGGACCATATTCTTCAGAAGCCAGATTCAACTGGTAGGCTCCGCTGGAAGTTAAATGACAATCTAATACCCCTGGTAAGCCACTGAGTCGCTCTTGATCCCACTGGTCATGTTGAATAATCAAGCGAGTTCTTCCATAGGCTTGTTTAACTTCTGCAATACTACCGTATAAAACCCGCTTCCCAAAATGAACCATGGTCAAATGATCGCATAGTTCTTCCACATTGGTCATATTATGACTAGAGAAGATAATAGCTGATCCTTGGTCTCTTAAATATTTGACCCCTTCCACAAGGTAGGAGGCATTAACAGGATCCAAGCCAGAGAATGGTTCATCGAGAATGATTAACTTGGGCTCATGAATCAAGGTTGCGATGAGTTGAACTTTTTGTTGATTTCCCTTGGACAAGCTCTTAATGGGGTCCGTTGATTTGCCGCGAACGGCAAAGCGGTCTAACCAAGAATCCAACCGATCAATCACATCCGACTTGGCCATTCCCCGAAGTTGAGCAAAATAGATAATCTGCTCCTCCACGGTCATTTTGTCATAGAGGCCTCTTTCCTCAGGTAGATAACCAATCTCATTGAAATGCTTGCTGGATAATTCTTCACCCTTCCACATCACGCGACCCGGACCATCCGTCGATAGAAAACCCAGTATCAATCGAAATAAGGTCGTCTTACCTGACCCGTTCTGTCCGATCATGCCCATAATCGAACCAGGTTCAAGTTCAAAAGACACATCTTGAACGGCTTGAACATCGCCAAAAGATTTACTCAAATGCTCGACTGCTAACATGTCATCCCTCCTTTATTTAAATTATAGTACACCCCTTTATACTAGGCAAATAATTATCTAACTAGCCATTAAAAATATAGCAAAAAAGCAAGAAAATGGTTATCTAATCCCTGACGAAATTGAAAACCTAGCTAGTCTAATTAACTAATGGCTTCAATCAGCGTGGGCACCATCATTTTCTTGCTTATTCTTATGGTTATGTTTGTTTCGGGCTTGAATTAATGACTCTGTTAGAGAATGATCGGTCTTCATCTGCTGGATAAAAGACTTGGACCGAAGACGAATCCCGACATATTCACGGTAAATCAGGTCGGTCAGTTCTTGTAAGTCTCCAATCGTTTGCGGAGCTAGGTCAACTTGGTGAATCTGATCAAGACTAGCATTAGCTAAGAGGATAGCTAAATGGGTCGTCTTAGCAGACTGGTGAAGACGATAGGGATCTTGGCCGAAATGCTTGGCGCACAGAATCCCTTGGTGACGAATAGAGATATCAAAGGGCCCCTCTTGCCCGCGACAAACAGTACACGCCTGCCAGTTAAAATAAATGCCAAAAAATGGTAGTAAAAATAACTCCATATAAATAGACACCACACTGGCTTCAATGCCTTGTTCAATAAGCTTTAATGCCTGCTTCAAGGTTTGGTAAACCTGTATCTGAGGCACATTGTCCTCTAAACTAGCGTCCACTAGTTGACTAATATAAGTCGCGTATGCTTGCTTCTTTAATTCACTTCTCAAAGAGTAGTTACCAGCTAAGGTATTCGCCTCTTGAATAAAGGACAACCCCGTCTCATTAATCGTTCCAATATATTGATTGATAGTCAGGGGTTGCAATTGGGGCTTCAAACGATTAGAGGGACGTTGCATTCCTTTGACAAAGAACATCTTGGTACCAAATTCTGGTGTAAAGATCTTGACTAGCCCATCATAATCTCGATGGGGCCGAGTAAATAGAGGGATCCCCTCAAAACGTTCAGGCATCTTTACACCCCCTTAATTATTAGAATATGTATCCTAATTAGTAATCATCTGGCTTGTAGCCCAAGTCTTGTAACTGAGCTTGTCTAGATCGCCAATCTTTTTGTACTTTTACCCAAAGATTTAGATAAACTTTATTGCCAAGTAATTGTTCGATATCACGTCGGGCCATGCTGCCAATCTTTTTGATCATGGCTCCGCCCTTACCGATAATGATTCCCTTTTGGCTGGAACGCTCAACAATAATCGTCGCATCGATCTCAACTTTGTCATCTTCGTTCCGCTTCATCCGGTCCACTTGCACAGCCACAGAATGGGGAATTTCTTCTCGGGTTAGATGAAGGATTTTCTCCCGAATAAATTCAGAGACAATAAAGTATTCAGGGTGGTCAGAGATCTGGTCTGTTGGGTAGTATTGGGGGCCTTCAGGTAGAATATTCTTAATACCAGCAAGCATGTTATCAACATTGTTACCTTCCGTAGCGGATATCGGATAAATTTCGTCAAAATCATATTCTTCTGTATAAGATTGAATAATTGGCAAGAGTTCATCTGGTGTCACTAGGTCAATCTTATTGATCAGTAAGAAAACCGGTACCTCACTATTACGAATGCGATCAATGACAAAACGGTCGCCTGGACCAATCTTTTCACTGGCATTGACTAAAACTAGTACACAGTCCACGCCTTGAAGCGATGAATACGCAGTCTTTAACATGAATTCTCCAAGGGCATGTTTGGGCTTATGGATGCCCGGAGTGTCCAAGAATACAATTTGTGACTCATTATCTGTATAGACTGCCTGGATACGATTTCTAGTGGTTTGTGCCTTATCTGACATGATGGCAACTTTTTGACCCACTAAGCGATTGAGCAAGGTAGATTTGCCCACATTAGGTCGCCCGATTAAGGCAACAAAACCTGATTTAAAATGCTTATCTTTCATTATTCACCTATTCTCTCTAATTATACGATTAAGAAAACACATACGGAACAAAAATAATGACACCCACAATTGCCACTGCAATAGACAGAACGAGGACAGCGGCAGCAGCCATGTCTTTGGCCTGTTTAGCTAGTGGGTGGCGGGTATTATTACAATACAAGTCCACCGTTTTTTCGATGGCAGAATTAACTAGTTCCATAGCTAAGACCATCCCAATCGA
Source organism: Hutsoniella sourekii ATCC 700629 (assembly GCF_000518205.1). GTDB lineage: Bacteria > Bacillota > Bacilli > Lactobacillales > Aerococcaceae > Hutsoniella > Hutsoniella sourekii. The sequence goes on from NZ_JADD01000004.1 coordinate 93,574, forward strand.
AAGAATTAATAGCAACCATTCGATCCGTGAGACTTGAAAGTAATAGCCCATACTAATCACAATAACCGCCACTAATAATTCGATCCGAAAATTCCGCTCTCCTTTAATGCAGGTTCTGATCCCCTCTATGGCATAAGAAAAGGCTGCTTGAATATCTCGGCAAGTTTTAACGAACCAGTCCATAATCACTCAATATCTTTTCTTGTAGGCTGAACATTTCTTCTTCTTGTTCTGGATTCTGGTGGTCATAGCCATTTAGATGGAGGAAGCCATGGACAGCTAGGAAACCGAGTTCACGCTTGAGCGAATGATTATAATCATCAGCCTGTTCTTGAGCTCTAGGATAGGAAATAATAATATCTCCTAGGTGACGAATCACTTCCATCTCTTCATCTAAGAGATGAGATAAATTCAAGTCGAATTCATCACTCACTTCTTCCAAGGCAAAGCTAAGCACATCTGTGGGTCGGTCTATTTGGCGATACTCTCGATTTAATTGCTGAATTTCATCATTTGAGACAATACTCACATCAACTTCGTCTTGATGATTCAAGCCTAAGTGGTCAGCTGTTAGTTGAATAAGATCCAAAATCACTTGCTTTTCTTCGGATTGTAGATATTGTTGATCATCAATTAATTCAATCTCCATTTGACACCTCTTCTAATCTTTTGGGTACTCAACGCGGGTATGGAACATGGCCACAACATTTTCAAAGAGCGACTCTTTGACGATTTTAAGTTCATTAACGGTTAACTGACAATCAGAAAACTGGTCATCATCTAACTTGTCTTGGATAATACTTTCAATTAAGTTCAAAATTGATTCATTGGTATAAGATTTCAGACTGCGAGAAGCTGCTTCAACAGAATCCGCAATCATTATAATCGCTGCTTCCTTGGTCTGGGGCTTAGGGCCTGGATAGCGGAAATCCGACTCATCCACAGGGCTCTCCCCTTGTCTAGCCTGGTAATAAAAATATTTAACCAAGGTCGTTCCATGATGCTGCTGACAAATGTCTAAGATACTTTGAGGCATATGATTGTCTCTTAGAATTTGATGGCCTTGAATGACATGGTCAATAATAATACGAGCCGACTCCAGGGGCGTCATCATGGTATGAGGAGACTCCATATCTCCCCCCACGTTTTCAGTGAAGAAGAGCGGGTGCTGGGTTTTACCGATGTCATGGTAATAGGAGGCAACCCGAGCTAAGAGGGCGTTGCCACCAATCTCGTTAACAGCATTGGCTGATAAGTTGGCAACCATCATCGAATGGTTATAAGAGCCCGGTGCGGTCTTCAATAGATGCCTTAAGAGTGGATTATTCAAGTTGGCTAGCTGATTTAAGGTTAAGGGAGCGTTCTCAGTAACTAGGGACCGCCAATGAGGATCAACCAACCAATAAATAATAAAGGTAATACTTACACCAATAATAACAAGAGAAACATTGCGAATGCCTTGGTCTCCCAACAAGTTCAAATTCAAAACCACACTCAATATAATGGCACTCAAACCATGCCAAGCCAAGGCTTCTAAATATAAGTCAATGGGACGACGCTTGGCTTCCCGCTTTTGAATAATTAATAAAATAATCAAACTAGACAATAAATAAACAGCAGAAGTTAAGTACAAACTCACTGACCGGTCCATCCGGAAGAGAAGAAATAAACTCAATAAGTTAAAGGATATTACGGCAAAGAGCGTGTAAAGATGTCCAATATGAGGATATAATAACAGAATTATCAAACCAATCGGGAAAACCAACATCGCTTCAGTGAAGCCACTTAACTCAATAATTTGAAAGCCTTTCAAGACTAGATAGCCCAGACCGACTACAAGACTATAAAGTGTGAGATTATAGTTAGCGATAGGAATATCCTTATCCTGCCACTTGAAAAAGTCAGTGAATTGCAACGTTAAGAAGCCAGCATGCAAGACCAGGAAGACAATAAATACAACTAGACTGATCACCGTTGAACTTGAATCCAACAAGCCAAATAAATCCAACTGATAAATAGCCCGTTCATCGATAATATAACCCTCTTGAACAATGATTTGACCTTGAAGGATATAGACTGGTTGCACAGCTTCAGCGGCCGCATCCTGTCGTTTAATGGTCTCTTGCTGAGAATAGACGACTGTGGGAACAATCAGATGGTGCAAGAGACTTTTCATGGTGTCTTTTTGTTCTTGGCGGTAGTTGCGACGGTCAATTTCTGAATCCAATTCATCAAATAATTGGTCCAACTCCCCCGCTTCTAACTCCTTGTCCAAATGTTGGTTAAGTAACTGTTGCAGTTCGTTGATGGTTTGTTGGAAGATCTCTTCATTAACTTGAATCAGAAAAGCAATATCTTCACGCCTAACCGAAGTGCCGAATTGAATTAAGTCGACATCACTGGTCTTAAATACTTCATAGAGATAAACATAGAACTGCTCATTTCTTTGGAGTTGACCAAAAGGAACTTCTTGAATCTTGGTCCGGTCTTGATCAAAAGTTACTTGATCAAAGAAGGTGGTTATTTCTGGGTAACTTTCAATCATCGCTTCAAGATCTTCAGTTGAATATTTATTTTTTCTTATGTCACTAATAATGGTTGACAGCTGACTCAGTAAGTCAAGTTGGTGGTCGCGAATCTTTGGTTGATAAAGGTATGCTGCGGGAACAGCTTCTCTAGCTCTTTTTTGAGCGGCTTCTGTCGCCCTCTCATCAACGATCGTACTAGGAGCTTGGATCGTCGTGTCCGAGACTCGGTTGATTTTGAAGTCATGCTTTTGTGGTTGGACACTGGTATAACCTGTCAGGAATAAGACAAGCGTTAGCGCTAATAAAACTAAATAAAAGTAAATTTTCGCTTTGGGTCCTTGAAGTCTAGCCAACATTTGCTTCATCTTATCCCCTCCTTTAAGTATTGAATGCTGATTAGTTACTGATCTGACTCACTGCGACCATAAGCACGTATAATATCAGCCACCACTGGATGACGAACGACATCAAATTCGTCAAAAGTCACAAATTCAATCCGAGCAATTCCTCTAAGCTTAGCTTGAGCATCAATTAAACCTGATTTAACCCCTCGAGGAAGGTCAATTTGAGTCGCGTCCCCATTAACAATCATCTTAGAGCCAAAACCTAACCGCGTCAAAAACATCTTCATTTGAGCGACGGTGGTATTTTGGGCTTCATCCAAGATGACAAAAGCATCATCCAAGGTCCGCCCTCTCATGTAGGCTAGTGGTGCAATTTCAATTAAACCACGTTCAATCAATCGTTCAGTATGGTCACGACCATAGATTGTATAGAGGGCGTCATAAATTGGACGTAAATAAGGATCCACTTTTTCTTTCAAGTCACCAGGAAGAAATCCTAAGTTCTCCCCTGCTTCAACGGCCGGACGAGTTAGAATGATCCGCTTAACCTTCCCTTCGCGCATAGCTTGAACAGCCATCACAACAGCCAAGAAAGTCTTACCAGTTCCTGCCGGTCCAATGCCAAAGACAACGTCGTGATGCTTGACTGCACGCGTATACTTGAGTTGTCCGAAGTTCTTAGCCCGTACAGCTACCCCTTCGTTGGTTCGACCAATTATTTCATCATAAAGACTTTGAAAATGATCAAGTGTCCCTTCTTGAGCCATCTTAATGCCAGTCATGATGTCCATGGTCTTAATGGTCATCCCCGCTTGAAGCAATTGAACCAATTGGTTCATTAGGTCCTTAGTCAAATCAACTGCCTCAGGCGCTCCAGTTAAGGTGATCACTTCACCCCTATTGGTAATCTTAACGTCCAGATTCTCTTCAAATAAAGGCACATTCTTATCATGGCTACCCAATAGAACCATTAACCAGTCTGGATTCGTTACAATGACCTGTTGACTAACTAATTGTTTATCGTTCAAATGTGACGCTCCTTTGTATAGTTTTAGATACTTTCTTAAAGCATACTTTAGCATATTATCGCCTAAATTTAAACCAGATTCACTCCCCTTTACTAATTCTTACATTAGATGGAATAAGCTCTAGGGATTGATTTGGCATTAAGCGCTTTTATTGATACTATTAAAATAGCACATTTTCTTCTAATTTAGAAAATCGAAAGGATAGTGATCTAGCTTATGATTGAATTTGATCGAGTCTCTAAAGTATATCCCGGCCAAGTGGTTGCGATTGAAGAGACTAGCTTTGAAATAAAGGAAGGTGAATTTGTCTGCTTTATTGGTCGGTCTGGATCCGGTAAGACGACTGCCTTAAGGATGATCAACCGGATGCATGACCCAAGCTCTGGACAAATATTGATCAATGGCAAAGCTACCACCAGCATGAATGCAGTAGAACTAAGGCGTCAGATTGGCTATGTGATTCAGCAAATCGGTCTCATGCCGCATATGACGATCTACGATAATATCGTCACTGTTCCTCGGCTTTTAGGAACCAGTGAAAACGAGTGTCAACGCTTAGCCAAAGAACTCATCAACCGGGTGGAGTTGGACGAAGATTACTTGAAGCGATATCCCGCAGAGTTATCTGGCGGCCAGCAACAACGTATCGGGGTTATTCGTGCTCTAGCGGCTAATCCTAAGATTGTCTTGATGGATGAACCCTTTGGCGCCCTGGATCCTTTGACACGAACTTCTTTACAGCATTTGGTTAAAGATTTGCAAAAAGAAACCAAAGCGACCTTCGTATTTGTCACCCACGACATGGATGAAGCCTTGGAATTAGCCGATCGGATTGCCATCTGGCACCATGGGAAACTGATTCAATACGATACGCCTGAAAATATTATTCAGTCACCAGCAAATGACTATGTTCGTCAATTCTTAGGCGAGGACCGGGTCCTACAGGCCAAGACTCATGCGCTTAAGGTTAAGGAAATCATGAACCCTAACCCCTTGACCATTACCCCTAACAAAACTTTACAGGCCGCTTTAAAATCCATGCGCGATAACCGGGTGGACAGCCTTTTTGTTATTGATGACAACCAGCGCCTCTTAGGTAGAATAGCGGTCCAAGATATTACAAATGCTAATAGCATTAGTCAGTCTGTTAATGAAGTAATGAACCGTGATATTCCACTGGTGAAAGAAAACATGTTACTGCAAAACATATTACAACCCATTCTAAAGGGCGCCCAAGTAAATGTGCCGGTGGTTAATGATCGTGGCCAACTCACTGGACTGGTCACGCGTACCAGCTTAGTGAATCTCGTTTATGAGACTGTCTGGGGCGATGACCCAGAAGCCTTACTTGATAAGTTAGATCAAGGAGGCGATTAGTTTTGGCTGCATTTTTGACTAATCACTTCAATGAGATTCTAAGATTATTAATCGAACACATTGTCTTGTCATTAACGGCTCTATGTATTGCCTGTCTGATTGCTATACCTGCCGGCATCTTATTAACGAGATGGCCCAATTTAGCAGAAAAAGTGATCAACTTTGTTTCCATTCTTCAAACAATTCCAACTCTCGCCTTGTTGGCCTTGATGATTCCCTTTTTTGGGGTGGGTAAGTTACCTGCCATCATCGCCCTCTGTCTCTATGCCTTGATGCCAATCTTAAGAAATACTTACCTCGGAATGCAGTCGGTAGACGCTAATACGCTCGATGCGGCTAAGGGCATGGGCATGACCCGCCAACAAGTCATTTGGAAGGTCCAAGTTCCCTTGGCCATTCCGGTTATTATGGCCGGTGTTCGGCTATCTGCAGTCTATGTTATCGCATGGACCACGCTCGCTGCTTATATCGGCGGTGGCGGTCTAGGCGAGATGATCTTCAATGGGTTGAACTTGTTTAGACCCGACCTGATCTTAGGAGGAACCATCCCGGTCACTTGCCTGGCATTATTAGTAGACTTCTTGATGGCTCGCTTAGAAACATGGAGTCAACCTAAACTTCATTCTCAGGAGGGATCTTATGAATAAGCTCGTTCGACTGCTGATTCTCTTAGTCAGTGTGCTAAGCCTGAGCGCTTGTCAATTGCCCGGCTTAGCCAGTGGCGGAAGTGGCGACCAAATATCGGTCGTTAGTTTGGGATCAACAGAAGCTGAAATTATGGGATATATCAACAAGTACTTAATTGAACATTACATTCCAACCCGTGTTAATCACGTAACCAATATGGGTTCTTCCAGCATGAGTCATGCGGCCATGCTCAATGGCGATGCTAACATTGCCTCGGTCCGCTATACAGGTACTAGTTTAACTGGGGAGTTAGGGCTTCCTGCAACCAGTGATACCGACAAAGCCTTTAAAACAGTAGTTGAAGGTTTCGCTAATCGCTTCCAACAGAAGTTCTACCCATCTTATGGTTTTGCCAATACCTATGCCTTTATGGTTAGAAGGCAAGATGCCGAGGAAAAAGGTCTAAGTAAGGTCAGTGACCTGGAACCCTATGCCCAGCATATAAGAGTAGGTGTCGATAATTCTTGGATCCACCGTCCTGGCGATGGCTATCAGGGTTTCATCGATACCTATGGCTTTGGTTTCGATAATCTCTATCCGATGGTTATTGGCTTAGTTTATACGGCTATTGCCAATCAAGAAGTGGACGTGGTCTTAGGTTATTCAACTGATGGTCGTATTATCTCTGAAGACCTAGTGGTTCTTGAAGATGACCGAGACCTCTTCCCGCCCTACGATGCTAGCCCGGTCGCCTCTTACCAGATCTTAGAAAGATACCCAGAGTTAGACGCTATTTTAAGTAAACTCATTGGTGAGATTTCTAATGAAGATATGCAGCGACTGAACTTTACGGCTGATAATTATTTATTGGAACCAGCGACAGTCGCTCGCGAATGGTTGATCAAGAATAATTATTTTGAAGACAAGGAGCCTTACCTTGAACCGGTGCGAAAGGAGTTAGATAACCTTGACTGATATGACTCAATTATCTTTAATTCAACAGATTTTACAATACTATGAAGAAAATACCGCCTATCTAATCGCTCAGTTTATCCAACATCTTTTGATGGCCGTTTACGGAACGCTATTTTCTGCCCTTTTGGCTGTACCCCTAGGTTTCTATATCGCCAAAAGACCTAAACTTGCCCAGTATGTCATCGGCCTAGCCAATGTCATCCAAACGGTTCCTTCGCTTGCCTTATTATCTGTCGTCATGTTAGTGATGGGATTAGGAAGCAACTTGGTAGTCTTAACAATATTCTTGTATTCACTCTTGCCTATCCTACGTAATACCGTAGCCGGTGTTAATAGCGTGCCCGCTGATTTGATTGATGTGGGACGAGGAATGGGGATGACCAAGTGGCAAGTAATCAGAAAAGTAGAACTCCCCCTAGCCATGCCGGTTATTATGGGCGGATTGAGAACTGCTTTTATTACGGCTATTGGTATTGCGACTATTGGTACCTTTGTTGGTGCTGGGGGACTCGGGTCTGTTTTAACAAGAGGAATTAATGCTTCAGACGCTAGTTCGATTATTATCGCGGGTGTGATTCCAATTGCCTTGATGTCCATAACCGCCGATTGGTTATTGGGCAAGGTTGAAAAACAATTCCTACCAAGAAGTCATTAAAAGGAGTGATCAAATGTGTCAAATAACGATCGATGAAATAAGCTTAGCAGATATTCCTTGTTTATTAGTTCAAGCCCCCCAATTAGCTTCTTCCAATGATTGGATTATTGGTTACCATGGTTGGACTAATGTCAAAGAATCCATCCTCACCCAGGCGATTGCTTTTGCTAGAGCCGGCTTCAAGGTCGTCTTACCGGATGCTCCTCATCACGGTCGCCGCAAGGATAACCAGAAAGAGATTACGCAAACAAGTTCACAATTACCCGAGACCTTACTTGGCAATTTACATGAATTTCCTAAGTTGAAGCAGGCCATTGAAGAACAATTTTCTCTAGACCGACTTTCAATATTTGGAACTTCAATGGGAGGTTTAACAGTCAGCTTAATTGCTGGTCAGTACGGCCAAGTATTAAGCGGAGCCATTCAATATATTGCTAGCTTAGATGTCAGTCAACAGCTAGGTGAGCTAGTTAATGGACCCAGAGGTCAGAATTTAAGTGAAGTGGATCGCCATTTGATCCAAGACTGCTTAGATGAGATCCAATCTTCTCAGCTGTCTAATCATTTAAGTCAATTAGAAGGGCTTCCATTATTTGTCTATAATGGGGGCGCGGATGATTGGATTGATGCTTCAATCAACTGTCAATTAATGGACCAGGTCAAGCAAGATTATCCACATGTAGCCTTTATTTACTGGGAAGACCAAGACCACTGGGTGCCTTTTGAGATCATTCAAGCATCCGTCAATTACTTGGCTAAACACCTTCACTTAACTTAAGTAAGCGAATCCAACAAAAAACGTTAATTAACCCCTCCCTTTCCTCTGAGTCTAACTTGGGAAGGTTAGGTTAATTAACGTTTTTTCGTGTATATATTTAGCAGTTGTTAAAGTTCCAACCGATCAAAGATTTCATCCACGCGACTTAGATGATAATGGTAGTCGAAGGCGTCCTCTATGGCTTCAGGGCTCAGTCGATTAGTGATTTCAGTATCGGCTTCAACCAATTGACGGAAGTCTCTTTGCTGATCCCAAGATTTGGCTGTGAGTGGCTGAACTAGATCATAAGCTTCTTCACGAGACAAGTCATGATCAACCAGTTTAAGTAAGAGTCGCTGACTGTAGATCAGACCATGAGTCGCTTGCATGTTGCGTAGCATATTCTCTGGAAAAACCGTCAAATTCTCTATAACTTGACCAAAGCGACGAATCATGTAATTGATAAGAATCGTTGTATCAGATAAGATGATTCGTTCAGCACTGGAGTGACTGATATCACGTTCATGCCAGAGCGGAATATTCTCGTAAGCAGTGATGACATGGCCTCTGATCACCCGAGCTAGTCCGGTTACATTTTCACTGGAGATTGGATTGCGCTTATGAGGCATAGCTGAGGATCCTTTTTGCCCTCTAGCAAAAGCCTCCTCTAACTCTCGTGTTTCTGACTTTTGTAGGTGTCGGATTTCTAAGGCTATATTTTCAATGCTTGAGGCAATAAGAGCTAGGCTATTAATATATTCACAGTGAAGGTCACGGGGTAGGACTTGAGTGGAAATGTCCTGGGCCCGTATTCCTAGATGCTGGCATACATAAGCTTCTACTTGAGTAGGTACATTAGCGAATGTTCCCACCGCCCCAGAGATCTTCCCCGCTTCAACCCCTTTGGCAGCATGCTCGAAACGTTCAATTTGTCTTAAAAGATCACTATAATAACGAGCCATTTTTAAACCAAAGGTTGTTGGTTCAGCGTGAACACCGTGAGTTCTACCCATACAAACGGTATATTTATATTTTTGAGCCTTAGCCTTAAGGATATCCTTAAACCAAGCTAAATCTTGCCGTATAATATCATTAGCTTGCTTGAGTTGATAACCTTGTGCTGTATCAACCACATCCGTTGATGTCAGACCATAGTGGACCCATTTGCGTTCTTCTCCTAGAGATTCTGACACACAGCGGGTGAAGGCTACTACATCATGACGAGTTTCTTCTTCAATTTCAAGAATTCGGTCAACGTCAAACTTAGCCTTTTGCCGAATCTTGACAACATCTTCCTTTGGAATCTCGCCTAGCTCTGACCATGCTTCAGCCGCTAAGATTTCAACTTCCAACCAGGATTGGTAACGATTCTGATCGGACCAAATCTCTTGCATTTCTGGTCTTGAATATCGTGGGATCATTGAGCTATCTCCTCCTTTACAATCGCTTGTGCTCCGATGTCATGACGGTAGAAGGTATGAGCTACCGGATGACTATCCAAATAAGTATAGACGTCATGGTAGGCTTGACTTAAATCATCAGCAGTTGATACTGCCATCAGAATTCGTCCGCCCTGAGAAACCAGGGACTGGTCCTTGTCAGTCACCCCTGCCATTAATAATTGGACCGAATCAGGTTTACTACTAACCAAGGAATCTAATACACTACCTTGGATAGCTTGATTGGGATAACCTTCCGCAGCCAGAACCACTCCTAAGGCACTGGCCTGATCACTCTTAAGATGAATCTGAGTCGGTTTATTGGCCAATAAATTACCTATCACTTGAGCAAAATCATCTGCCACTAACTCCATCAATACTTGGGTTTCAGGATCACCAAACCGGGTATTAAATTCAATAACCTTGGGACCATCCTCAGTTAACATGAGACCAGTGTATAAGACCCCAGTGTAGGGAATACCAGCTTTAATCATTGCTTCTAGTGTGGGCTTTACAATAGTCTCTATAACCTCTTGATACAAGCTATCACTGACAAAGGGCACCGGAGCGTAGGCCCCCATCCCTCCCGTATTAGGTCCTAAATCATGGTCGTAGGCTCGCTTATGATCTTGAGCCGTTGGTAGATGTAAGGTCTGCCCGGCGCCTACTAAACTAAAAAATGAAAATTCTGGTCCAGTTAGACACTCTTCAATCACCACTGCCGCTTGATCGCCAAAGCGGTGGTCAGATAGAATCTCCTGCAAGGCTTTTTGGCCTTCTTCAAAATCTTTGGCAATAATAACCCCTTTACCAGCTGCCGGACCATCCGCTTTGATTACCAGAGGAAAGCTTTGTTTTTCTAGATAAGATATCGCTTGATCAAGCTGGTTAAAACTCTTGAATTCTGCTGTTGGTATCTGGTTTTGGAGGAGTAATTCCTTAGCAAATTTTTTGGAGGATTCCAATTGAGCTGCCTCTTGACTAGGGCCAAAGACTTTAAGGCCTGCTTGTCTAAATTGGTCGACGATCCCATTAAATAGGGCTTCTTCAGGCCCTACAAAAGTCCAAGCGATTTTATTTTTTTGAGCCCATGCTATCAAGTCTTCAATCTCTTGAATAGATATATCCAGGCACTTGATGCCATCACTGACCATTCCAGGATTACCAGGTGCGCAGTAAACCTCAGTGACCATAGGATCTTTCATGAATTTCCGGGCTAAGGCATGTTCACGCCCCCCTGAACCTATTACTAATATCTTCATTATGTCCTCCTAATGTCTGAAGTGACGAATACCTGTCTTGACCATTGGAATGCCCACTTGATCCACTACCTTAATTGAATCCTCATCATGGATGGAACCAGAAGGTTGAACAATGGCCTGAATACCTTGGCTAACAGCATATTCAGCCGTATCTGCCATTGGTAAGTAAGCATCACTAGCTAAGACCAGCTGCGTCTTATCTAAGCCATGTGGATTGGCTAAAGCTTGTTCTACCGCTAGATGAGCGGCACCGACACGGTTCATCTGCCCTGCCCCGATTCCTAAGGTTTGGACTGAATTTGCTACTACAATCGCATTGGACTTAACGTGCTTGACGACCTTCCAGGCTAATTCTAAGGCTTGAGCTTGGTCATCCTTGGCTTCAACCTTACCCATAGCAGGCCAGCTGCTGGCATCTACCGCTTGCGGGATATCCTGGTCCTGGACTAATAGCCCTCCCATAACAGAAACATATTCTTTACTTGCTTCCGGTTTCTTGTCGAAGTGAGGCAATTCAAGCAACCGTAAATTCTTTTTCTTAGAGAGAATAGCTAGGGCCTCCTCGTCAAAGTGAGGGGCAATAATAATCTCTAGGAAAATAGGCTTCAACGCTTCAGCTAAAGCCAGTGTTACTGGCTGATTAAAGACGACAATCCCCCCATAGATGGATTGAGAATCTGCCTGGAAGCAACGTTCAAAGGCTTCTTCAATCGTACTAGCACGACCAACTCCGCAAGGATTCATGTGCTTAAGAGCCACAGCCGTAGGCTCATCAAACTCAGCGATAATTCTCAAAGCAGCATCAGCATCCTTAATATTGTTATAGGATAGTTCCTTGCCTTGGAGTTGCTTAGCTTCAACCAAGCTGTAAGGAGCTGGTAAGAGTTCTTGATAGAAGCTGGCAGCTTGGTGGCTATTCTCGCCGTATCGTAATTCTTGTTTTAGCTGGTAAGTCAAGGTTAGTGATTCTGGCTGTTCCTCATGGACTTGTTCGGTCAAATATTGCGCAATTAGGGCATCATATTGAGCGGTTTGACGGAAGACTTTAGCTGCTAATTTGGCCCTTAAGTCTAGACTTGTTGCTCCTTGGCTTTCGATTTCTGCTTGCACTTTTGAATAATCAGCTGGATCACAAATAACAGTGACACTCGCATAATTCTTGGCAGCACTTCGAATCATAGAAGGACCACCAATATCAATTTGCTCGATTAATTCTGTATGGCTAACCTCTGGGGTTTGCAAAGTTTCCTTGAAAGGATACAAGTTAACAACCACATAATCAATCGCTTCAATTCCGTGACTAGCGATAGCTTCCATGTGAGCTGGAAGATCACGTCTAGCCAATAGACCGCCATGGATTTTCGGATGAAGAGTTTTAACTCGACCATCTAAGATTTCTGGAAATTCGGTGACTGCTTCAACGGCTAGAACATCAATTCCTGCCTCTTCTAGACAGGCAAGGGTACCACCGGTTGAGATAATCTCGATTCCCTGTTCTTGCAGAAAACGAGCAAATTCAACAATTCCTTCTTTATTTGAAACACTAATTAGAGCTCTAGGCATCTTATCTTCCTTTCAATTCTTTAATAACTTGCGGATATAATTGGTGTTCGATTCGGTGAATACGCGTCTCTAATTCTTCCAGAGATTCCCCTGGAAGGATAGGCAACTTTTCTTGAGCAATAATCTGTCCAGTATCAATCCCCTCATCGACGTAGTGAATCGTTACTCCCGTCTCCTCTACCCCTGCTTGATAGGCATCTCGAATGCCCTGGCGACCCGGAAAATCTGGCAAAAGCGAAGGATGGATATTAATGATTCTTAAGGGATAAGCTTCCAATAATGGCTCATGAATAATCCGCATATATCCAGCTAGAATTATATAGTCAATCGCTTCTTTCTGACATAAGTCTACAAGGGCTTCTTCATAGGCTTGACGACTGGCAAAGTCTTTTGGTGTAAAGTGGTAGGACTGAATTCCCAAATGCTTGGCTCTCTCTAGGACATAACCCGCTGCTTGGTCGCAAAATAAGAAGGCTATCTCAATAGCAGACTGATCGTCGCTAAAAGCTTCAGCTAAGGCTTGAAAATTAGACCCATTACCAGATGCAAAAATAGCACAACGCATGAATTCCCCCCTAGCCTATCTCAATGTCATGACCTAAGTGATCGACCACTTGACCAATCGGATAGCTTGTATGATTGGATTCCCCTAAAAGCTCCATCGCGGCATCCAAGTTCTCAGGACTCACTGCTAACACCATCCCAATTCCCATATTAAATATTTCATACATCTCTTTATTGGAGATTTGACCATATTTAGCAATCAATTTAAAGACATCTAAAACCGGCCATGATCCATCTTCAATCACTGCGGATAGGCCATCAGGCAACATGCGCGGAATATTTTCTACAAAGCCACCACCGGTGATGTGGGCAATCCCGTTAACAAGGCCTGCTTTAATGAGCGGAGTTAAAGCTTGAACATAGATACGAGTAGGCTTCAATAATTCCTCTCCTAAATTAGCAACCAAGGGCAATTCTTCAACTACTTGATCTAATTTAAATGAATGATCCTGGAAAAATATCTTCCGTACTAAAGAATAACCATTAGAGTGAATACCTGAAGAAGGAAGCCCTAAGAGGATATCCCCTGCCTTAACTGATTCTTGATCAATGAGTTGACTCCGTTCCGCTATCCCAACCGCAAACCCAGCCAAGTCAAAGTCCTCTTGACGGTATACACCAGGCATTTCTGCTGTTTCCCCACCAATTAAGGCCATTCCAGCCTGCCGACAACCTTCACAAACCCCCTTGACGATCGCTTCTACCACTTCAGGGTCGTTTTTTCCAACAGCTAAATAATCTAAGAAAAATAAGGGCTGGGCCCCTTGAGCTAAAATGTCATTAGCGCACATCGCGACACAGTCGATGCCAATTTGATCATAAGTTTGCGCTTCGATTGCTAACATGAGTTTAGTCCCGACGCCATCTGTTCCTGAAATCAAGACTGGTTCTTGGTAGTTAAGACTTTCCAAGCTAAAGGCCGCTCCAAATCCTCCCAGATCACTCAAGACTTCTGGACGATGGGTAGTGGCAACATGCTTTTTGATACGTTGGACGGACTCGTAGCCCGCCTCAACGCTGACCCCTGCTTGCTGATAGGCATTAACCATTCTTTTCCTCCATTTCCTTAAGGGAAGCTAAATATTCTGCTTCATAATCATATAGACCCGTTGGATAGTCTCCATTGAAGTAGGCCATACATAAGCCACCATAGGGAGCGGGTAAATTTAAGCCAATTCCATCCATCAAACCATCTTCACTCAGAAAGGCTAAAGAATCAGCCCCGATAATTTCGCGAATTTCCTCAACACTATGATTAGCTGCAATCAAGTCTTGCGTATTTGAAATATCAATCCCATAAAAACATGGATACTTTAAAGCGGGACTTGCTATGCGGACATGCACCTCACGAGCGCCTGCCTCTCTTAACAAAGTGACAATACGTTTGGAAGTTGTACCTCTGACAATGGAATCATCAACCATGACGACACTCTTGCCACTAATGAGTTTGGATACTGCCGAAAGTTTCATTCTAACACCCCGCTCACGTTCGGCTTGCGTGGGTTGAATAAAGGTCCTGCCGACATATTGATTTTTCACTAGGCCCATTTCGTTGGGTAAGCCACTCGCTTCAGCGTAGCCCGATGCGGCTGAAAGTGATGAATTAGGAACTCCGACCACTAGATCAGCAGTAGGTGCAGGAGCTTCTTGAGCCAGTAGGATGCCACATTGCTTACGAGCGGTATGGACATTAATGTCATGGATGGTTGAATCCGGTCGAGCAAAATAAATATATTCCATCGAACAAATGGCCTGTTGATGATCTTCGGTATAATAAGAACGATCAATACCAGATTCATTAATAACCACCACTTCACCTGGCTGGACATCAAATAAATAGCTGGCTCCGACTTGATCTAGAGCGCAAGATTCACTAGCCATAACGTAGGAACCGTCGGCTATTTCTCCAACAACTAAGGGACGAAAACCATTGCTATCACAAGCACCAATCAATCCTTCTTCTGTTAGTAAAATGTAGGTAAAACCACCTTTAATCTTATTTAAGGATTCCTTTAAACGCTCCATAAAGGTTGCCTGCCTACTATTCCGGATTAAATGCATTAAAATCTCGCTATCGGAAGTGGCTCTAAAGATAGATCCCTGTTCTTCTAGTTCTTGCTTTAAACTTAAGCCATTAACTAAATTTCCATTATGGGCCAAGGCATAGTCCGCTTGAGTAAAGTGGAATAGGAATGGCTGAATATTTTCGATTGAATGGTCACCTGCTGTGGCGTAGCGAACATGACCTAAGGCGGAAGATCCACTTAAATAGTCAAATTGTTCTTCCCTTCTAAAAATTTCACTTACCAAACCAAGGTCTCGAATCTCCTTCATCCGCCCATCTGCTTGAAGACAGGCAATCCCTGCTCCTTCTTGACCGCGATGTTGTAAGGCCATCAAGCCGTAGAAGACGAGCCTAGAGGCTTCTGGATGATTCCAGACACCTATTAGACCACATTCTTCGTGAGGTAAATCATAAGATTCTTTGTCGATATAGAGGGAGTACAGGTCTCCTTCTTTAATTATTTCTTCTTGACTTCGAGTTGACACTGAAGGGCCCCTTCCCATAGTTCTTCTAATTCTTTGACAGGCGCTTCGATAAGATCATCTTCAGCCTGAAGGCGGTAGATGCCATTAGCTGTCACCTTACCTAGCAATTGGAAGACCTCGCCGAATGTAGCTTCAAACTTCTCCTTTTGTTCTGGACTGACAGTCACTAGGAATCGTGATTGATCTTCACTAAAGACTTGGCGTATCGGTCCACGGTAGGCAACATCTAATCCAAAATCAGTTGAAAAAACTTTTTCTGCTAGAGCAACTGCTAGACCACCTTCACTGATATCATGGGCAGACTTGATGTACCCTTGTCTAATGGCCTGAAGAACTGTATCCTGGTTAGTCTTTTCTTGATCGAGGTCAAAGTCAAATAGTTGGCCGGATACGGTCCCTGTTTCTAAATATTGTAATTCAGACCCATTAAAGGCTTCTGAGGTTTGGCCAATCAAGTAGATGAGATCACCAATGCCCTGGGCAAATTGGCTTGTAACATGGTCAAGGTCTTCAATTAATCCCACCATACCAATCACGGGTGTTGGATAGATGGCTTCTTCATTACTCTCATTGTATAATGAGACATTCCCTGAAATAACTGGTGTCTCAAGCTTCAAGCAGGCTTGGCTAATACCTTGGACAGACTGAGCCAACTCATAGAATATTTCAGGATCTTCTGGGCTTCCATAGTTCAAGCAGTCTGTAATGGCTAGAGGTTGACCACCACTAGCAACAATATTTCGAGCCGCTTCACTAACTGCCATCTGACCTCCTAGCTTAGGATCTAGATAGATATAACGTGCATTACAATCAGTTGTCATTGCTAATGCCTTATTAGTTCCTCTAACACGAACAACTGCTGCATCACTACCTGGTCCTACTACTGTGGAAGTTTGAACCATGGAGTCATAGGTTTGATAGATGGACTTTTTAGATGCGATGGTTGCTTGTTGAAGTAGGGCTTCTAAGGTTGCCTTGGCGTCATTAAAGACTGGCTGGTATTGCTTGGGATCTGCCTGTTCAAGTCGTTGCGGTTTCTTCTGCTCTCTGACATATTCTGGGGCTGATTCAGCTAAGGCATCAACAGGTACGTTAGCTACTTCTTCTCCCTTAAAATAAAGACGATATCTAGCATCGTCAGTGACTTCCCCAATTATCACAGCTTCTAAATTATACTTGGCAAAGATCGCCTTAATCTTATCTTCACGTCCAGCCTTCACACAAAGAAGCATGCGTTCTTGCGATTCAGATAACATCATTTCATAAGGAATCATTTCTGTTTCTCGTTGAGGCACTAAGTCTAAATTCAAAATTAAGCCAGTTCCCGCTTTAGAGGCCATTTCAGAACTAGAAGAAACCAGTCCGGCTGCTCCCATGTCTTGGATACCTACTAAATCTTCTTGGCAAGTTTGGATAACTTCTAGACATGCTTCCATCAACAGTTTTTCCATGAAGGGGTCGCCGACTTGAATCGCCGACCGTTGGCTTTCATTTTCATCACTGAATTCCGCACTGGCAAAGGTAGCTCCATGAATACCATCACGACCAGTCTTGGCTCCAACATATAAAATCGAGTTGCCGATACCAGCCGCTTGTCCCTTTTGAATATCCTTATGATCCATTAAACCAACGCACATGGCATTGACGAGCGGATTGCCTTGATAACAGTCATTAAAGGCAATTTCACCACCAACGGTTGGAATCCCAATACAATTCCCATAGCCTGCAATTCCATTGACTACTTCTTTGAGTAGATATTTGGTCCGATCATCATCTAATTCAGCAAAACGTAAGGAATCCAAAATAGCGATCGGACGAGCACCCATACTAAAGATGTCGCGGATAATACCACCTACACCGGTCGCTGCTCCTTCATAAGGTTCAACCGCTGAAGGGTGGTTGTGACTCTCAGCCTTAAAGACAACAGCTTGGCCATCACCGATATCCACAATCCCAGCCCCCTCACCTGGCCCTTGCAAGATATGGTCTCCCTCAGATGGGAAAGTTCTCAAGATCGGCTTGGTATTCTTGTAAGAGCAATGTTCACTCCACATAACTGAGAATAGTCCTGTTTCCGTAAAATTAGGCAAACGACCTAAAATATCATTGCGAATTAAATCATATTCGTCGTCCGTGAGTCCCCACTCTCGGTAAACCTTTTTGTCTAGAATTTCTTGAGCTGTTAGTTCACGTGTCGCCATTAAGCTTGTCCTCCTAAGTTTTGATACTCATCGCGAATGGATTCAAAAACTTTCAACCCATCTTTACCTCCGATTAAGGCTTCAACTGCTCTTTCAGGATGGGGCATCAGTCCTATGACATTTCCCGCTTTATTGGTAATACCAGCAATATTAGCTAAGGAACCATTGGGGTTGTCGCCTTGATAGGTAAAGACAATTTGCTGGTTGGCTTTTAGTTCTTCTAAAGTATCGTCATTACAGTAATAATTACCTTCTCCATGAGCAATAGGTAGAGTTATTGTCTCCCCTGAGTCAAAGTGCTTAGTAAAAGGGGTTTGATTGTTGACGACCCGCAAGTCTTGTTGCTTACACACAAAGAGCAAATCCTTATTTCGTAGAAAGGCTCCAGGTAGCAGACCGGCTTCACATAAAATCTGAAAGCCATTACAAGTACCCAAGACCAGCTTGCCAGAAGCAGCAAATTCTTTGACTGCTTCCATAATTGGCGCAAAACGAGCAATGGCACCTGAGCGTAAGTAATCTCCATAAGAGAAGCCTCCAGGAATCATCACCGCATCAAATCCTTCTAAACTAGTGGCAGTTGAAGAAACATATTCTACATCTTCTTGTAAGATGTCCCGAATAGCATGATACATATCATGATCGCAATTAGATCCTGGAAATTGAATCACTGCAAATTTCATCTTATGCCTCCTTAATGGTATAGCGGTAAGTTTCCATGGTCACATTAGCTAGTAATTGGTCGCAGATGGCTTCAACTAAGGCTTCAACATCTTCCACTTCATTATTTACTTCCAGTTCAAAGTATTTTCCTTGGCGAATACTTTCCACGGCTTGATACCCCATTTGATTAACAGCATCCTTAATCGCTTCACCTTGAGGGTCTAAGATTGATTCTTTGTAAGTGACAAAAATTTCTACTTTATACATCGTATTCCTCCATTATCCTAAAACTTCTACTAATCGATTCAATACTTCTTGATAGAATGGAATAATATTCCCTTGATCATTGCGGAAAATATCCTTATCAAAACTAGCCAAGGTTTTCTCATCCCAGAGACGGGCATTGTCAGGGGAAAATTCATCCGCCAATACAATCTCTCCATCAGCCGTTTCACCAAATTCCAACTTAAAATCCACCAACCTCAAGCCTGCCTTATGAAACAATTGAATTAATAACTGGTTGACTGCTAGGGTTAAGTCATTAATTACTTTTAATTGTTCAGGATTTGCGGCTTCAAGAAAGTAAATATTGGCTTCATTAACGAAAGGATCATTTAAATCATCCCGCTTATAAAAGTATTCGACCATCCCCCCTTTAATAGGGCTCCCCTTTTCAACTCCTAACCGCTTTACCAGGCTTCCTGCGGCATAGTTACGACAGACCACTTCTAAGGGAAACATAGTTAGTTGTTTGACAAGTTCTTGTCCTTGACCTAAGTCTTTGATCAGATGAGTCGGGATACCGTTTTGGGCCAGATAAGTGAATATCTTGTTGGTAATGGCTTGGTTTAAAACACCTTTGCCGGCTATTTCTTCTTTCTTAGCACCGTTTCCAGCAGTTGCTTGGTTCTTGTAAACCATTAATAAGACTCCCGCTTGGTCTGTCTCATAAATATCTTTAGCCTTGCCTGAATAGATTCGTTTATTGTTTGCCATTGCTAGCCTCGCTTCCATATTTGACTTGATGATACTTCTTGGAGTGATTGTTCAAGATCTTGGCTTAATAGCGTCACATGCCCCATTTTGCGATTAATTTTACTCTCGCCCTTACCATACAGATTTAGATGCCAACTCGGCTGACTAGGACTAGCATCCAAAACAGCCTTTAAATCTTGCCCTAGTATATTAACCATTAAGGCTGGCTTAAGTAATTCAGGTTCATGGATAGGTAAGTTGCAAATCGAACGAATATGGAGATCAAATTGCGAGAAGTCACAGGCTTCAATCGTATAATGACCACTATTGTGAGGGCGTGGAGCTAATTCATTGATTAGTATTTGTCCCTCTTTAGTTACAAACATTTCAATACCCAAACTACCAACGAGTTGCCCAGCTTGAGCAATTTTTCTAGCTAGGCTTTGGGCTTCGGCGTACAGATCAGATTCGATCCTAGCTGGAACAATCGATTGAAATAAAATATTATCTTGGTGAATATTTTCAGCCACTGGGAAGGTCACTAGGTCACCTCTTGGGCTCCCTACTGCCATTACGGATATCTCCAATGCATAATCCACCCAAGCTTCCAGAATACAGGCTTGACTGTCAATTAAGCTCTGAGCTGAGTCAAGATTATTGGGTGACCGGAGGACAACTTGCCCCTTACCGTCATAGCCAAAGCGTCTGGTCTTTAAGACAGCTGGAAATCCAACTTCCGCTAGAGCATTTCGCAAATCTTGAATAGTGTCAATCGCGTAATAGTTAGCGACTTCAGCCCCGGCTTCTTGAATAAATTGTTTTTCTATTAGACGATCTTGAGTCTTAGCCAATAATTCGATGCCTTGAGGAAGATATGAATTAGTTTCTAGGGACTTTAATCCTTGAAGATCAATATTTTCAAACTCAAAGGTAATCACATCACTGCGACGTGCCAGTTCATCCAGTGCCTCTTGATCATCATAGGAAGACTCAATATGAAAATCACTGACTTGACTAGCTGAACAATGGGGAGTAGGATCGAGCACACCTACTTGATAGCCCATTTCTTTGGCAGCGAGTGCTAGCATTTGACCCAATTGACCCCCGCCAATAATGCCGATGGTTTGACCGGGTAAGATTGTTTTAATCAAGTTGATCACTGCTTTCTATTGAAGCTCGCTTTAGATCTTGTCGGTAAAGGTCCAATTGTTTAGCTAATTGTTTATCATAGATACTCAAGATTTGAACCGCTAATAGAGCCGCATTCTTAGCTCCTGATTGACCAATAGCCGTCGTAGCAACAGGTATGCCTCCAGGCATTTGAACAATGGATAGCAAGGAATCAAGACCACTCAGAGCCCTTGATTGAACTGGAACTCCAATGACAGGAAGCGTAGTCTTTGAGGCTACCATCCCCGGCAGATGAGCCGCCCCACCCGCTCCAGCAATAATAACCTTTAACTGATTCTCTCTAGCTGATTCACTAAATCCGAACATTTCATCCGGCATCCGATGGGCCGAAATAACTCTCTTGACATAAGAAACTTTGAATTCATCCAAGATACGACAGGCTTCAACCATCGTGGGCCAATCTGACTTAGACCCCATGATTACTGCAACATCCGCCATTACATAACCCCTTTCCTTTAGGGTCATAATATAACACATATTTCACAAGATATACTTAAAATATCAGACAATTATTTTATTTTTTATTTTATTGTTCGTGTAATTGAGGTGTTATTTTATTTCACTCCGAAATTAGCTATATTTTATGCTTAAACTATATTTAAAAAACAAAAAAAGACGAACATTTACGTTCGTCCAAAAATAATCTCTTAATTACAGAGTCGAATTTAATTATTTTAGCTATGAATTAGTACTACCTTGATATTGATGTGAATAATATAATATTATTTTATTATTTATTGATTACTTACAAGCAATCACTTCAATCTCAATCAAACCACCCTTAGGTAGATCACGAACTGCAAATGCAGACCGAGCTGGAAATGGTTCTGAAAATTGCTCTTCGTAAATTGCATTTACTTCAGCAAAATCATTAATATCAGTTAAGAGGACGGTTACTTTAACAATATCATTCATTGAAAGGCCAGCTTCTTGGAGAATCGCCTTGATATTAGCAAAGGATTGTTTGGTTTGCTCTGCTAATCTCTCTGCCATTTCACCACTTTCGGGAATCAGACCTAACTGGCCTGAAACATATAGTAATTGGTCGGTTTCAATGGCTTGACTATAAGGTCCCACTGCTGCAGGCGCTTGATTTGTTTGAATAGCTTTTTTCATTTTTATTTCTCCTTTTTATGCATGTGATACAATTTGACGGTAGTTGCTTGGATTAGTATCCCCTTCAGTAGAGATAACGAGAACACGACTGTTCGGCCCAAGGTCTAAGTCTTTTATTCTCGTTTCTGTATTAGCTAAGACCCCGATAGGTAAAGCTCCTGACTCCCCAGAGACAATTACCTGGTCACCCGTTTGCGGATGAGCGAGTATCTTCATTCCTAGAGCTGCTACATCATCGCTACAAGAATAGAAGTCATAGGCATATTCTTTAATAATGTTCCATGCGATTGGGCTTGGTTCCCCGCAAGCTAAGCCTGCCATCATTGATGCCAGATCACCATGCACGCGGTGAGGAAGTCCGTCAGAACTCTTAGCAGATTGATACAAACAATCCGCTTGATCAGGCTCTACAATATGAATAACGGGCATCTTATCTCCTCGGTAGGCATGGATGGCAGCAATCATTGCACTCGCAAATGAGCCGACCCCTGCTTGCAAGATTACATCCGTTATCTCGTCAAAGGCAGACCTACCCATTTGATTAACAATTTCAGAGATGATCGTACTATAACCTTGCATGATGGCTAAAGGTGCTGCTTCATAATCTTTCCAGGCCGTATCTTGAATAAGGATCCAACCTTCTTCATGGGCTTTATCGGCCAACCACAGCATTGTATCGTCGTAATTTTGATCAGATTTATAAGATTCTGCGCCAAGTTGCCTAACGGCGTCTAATCTTGATTGAGCGGTCCCTTTAGGCATAAAAATTTTAGCCGATTGACCAAATAAAGAAGCTGCCCAAGCAATCCCCTTACCGTGATTCCCAGCCGTTACTGAGGTAAACGTAACCGATTCTAAAGTCTTCACTGCTTCCTGCAACTCTGGAAAAGTTACATCATCGATGTTTAATCCAAGTCTTTCCGCATAATATTTACTGACAGCATAAACGGCACCCAAGCCTTTGAAGGCCTTCAAACCAAATCTAGGCGATTCATCCTTAATGAATAGTTGACCGATATGCCACTCCTTAGCCAAATGACTTTGATCGACTAATGGAGTCACTTGATAGTTAGTCACTGTTTCTTGAAAGTTTTTAACGGATTGAACTTTATCTAAACTAAAAGCATCTAAAATTTTAGGTTTATTACCAGTTTGATGATTATTTTTTACTTGTTTGATCGTTATGGCCAAATTTCTTCCTCCTTTACTTAGTTTCTGGCTCTTTCATATTCGAAAGAATGAGGACAGCAACTAACACAATCGCAATGCCCACAATTTCAAAGAAGCCAAAGGATTTGTTAAAGACGACAACGGTTAGAACAGCTGCTAGCAAAGGTTCTAATGCTGTCATGATACTTGCTAAACTCGCTTCAATATACGCCGTACTTGATAGATAAGATAAGAAAGCCATCGCCGTACCAAAGACAATGATCAAGGCAAGAAGTAAGTAGGCTTGTCCGTCAAGCGTAAAGCCCGGCTTCCAAAATGGACTAAACACTTGAAAAACAATTCCTCCAAATAACATGCCCCAACCAACGACAAGCGGCGAACCATAAATCCCTTGAATTCTTCTAGGTTGTAAAGTATAGAAAGCAACCGCTACAGCAGAACCTAGACCCGTTATTAATCCCATCAAGGAAACATTTAAGCCAGCGAAGGATCCATTGGTAACAATTAAAACCACACCAAAAACCGTTAGTAAAACTAGAGATAACTCACTGGCCCGCAGGTGTTTTTCTCCTCGGATAATTTGATAGAGATAAATAAAGATAGGCGAGGTAAATTGTAAAATCGTTGCTAAAGAAGCACCGCTAGTTTCAATTGTTTTGAAAAACAAATATTGAACCCCTACCATACCCAAAACAGCAAATAATATTAATTGTAAAGTATCGGATTTATCCTTAAAGATGCGGGTAATATCCTCTTTACGAATAAATGCAGCATAAAGTAAAATACAAATACCTGCAAAAAATAAACGAGTACTTACCAGCCATTCTGATGAGGCTGGGTAATTGGCGAAGACGATTTGGGCTAATATTCCAGAAACGCCCCACATACTGCCACCAAATCCGGCTAATAAAATCCCTTTGAGTTTATTACTCATAAGACACACTCCTATATTAAGCTATGAGAGAAATCACTTTATGAATTAAATTATAATCCATGAAAGCCCTTTTTTCTTTAGTTATCGCCATAGAAAGTATCATTATTATCCTTGGTTAGTCAGCTAAGTTGGTCATGAATATAACTTTTATCCTAAAAACTATCATTTAAAACCTAATTCCCCCTATTTAATTAGTCGATTTTTCATTCTTGTTTTACAATAGCTAGAAAAGAGGTGATAGAATGAACAAGGCTAGTTCTCAATATTTAAATAATGGGCTAGAATTTCAAATCCATTTGGACCAAGACCTAGAGGAAGCTGTACCCTTTATTGATGATCAATTTCCTATATCCGTAATCACTCAAAGTTTTTCGCTGGAAAGAAAAGATTATATTCCACTACATTGGCATAATTATTGGCAATTGTATTGGGTGAAGAAAGGTAGTTTAGACTTTCAAGTAAATAGTCACCGATTTGAATTAAATTCTAGAAACCTGCTAGTCATGAATAGTCGCCAATTTCACCAGTCTAAGGTTGCTCTTCAAGATACCCAAGCGATTTGTATTATTTTCGATATAAATTTTATCAATTCTTATCTTCTTGAACAGATTGTAAAACCTTTTCTAAATAAGGAACCATTTACTTTCAAACTACTTCCAGTTAACAATGAGATTGAGCGCTTGCTTAGTTCTTTATTTGACGGTGAGAACGCAACAATTCCCTATTTGTCAATCGCTAGTTTAATTACTCGTAGCCTCGATCAAGTAATCAATTACTTTGAAGGAGATCATGACTTTAATAGTCAAGATCAAGTGCTATTCAATGAGATTTTATCCTATATTCAAAACAATTATGATAAACAAATTCGAGTTTCAGATCTTCTAAAACATGTAGGAATTAACAAAAATTACCTTAATCAACTCTTTCATACTTACACTGGCCAGCCTCCAATCAAATACATTAATCAATTTAGGTTACAGAAGGCTCAACAACTAGTCATTTATACCGATCAGCCTATTTCTGATATCGCATATAACTTAGGCTTTAGTCATATTTCTTATTTTATAGAACAATTCAGAAAAGAATATGGTCTTTCTCCTCTCCAATACCGTAAACAATTTAGCTAAATACAAAAAGAGACCCACCAATTTGTTGGGTCTCTTTTCCTTAAGGAGGACAATTATTCAGCGAGCGAGTAATTTATCCACTAATCGCTGATAAGCTTTAACACCTACTGCTATCTTATCTTCAGGGGTATCTTCTTCTTTGGCATGAGAAATACCTTCAATCGACATCACAAACATCATCACCGTCGGAACAACTTTTGCCATTTCCACAGCATCATGAAGCGGCCCAGAATACATATTAGTTGGCTCACCAGTCTCATCTTCAACCGCTTCTTTACACAATTCTATTAATTCATCGTCAAATAGTTGTGGAGCCACAGTATAAATTTCCTTCCACTCAACCGTACAGCCATTCGCTTCGGCCGCTTTTTTGCTTTCAGCTTGAGCTTGTTCATACATGGCTTGAAGATCTTTTGGATCGATTGTTCGTTGGTCTAAGGTAATTCGACATTTACCAGGAACAATAGTTACGACATCCGGTTCAACCGAAACTTCACCCACTGTACATACCGCATCGTATTTACGAGCAATTTCACGAAAAGCAATCGCAGATTCTGCTGCTGCTAAGAAAGCGTCGCGTCGTAACTCTGTTGGTGTGGAACCCGCATGGTCTGCTTGACCAGTGAAGATAATTTCGTGGCGTTCTACCCCACAAGCTCCATAGACACAGGAAATCGCCTTTCCAGTCTGTTCTAAGACAGGACCTTGTTCAATATGCATCTCTACATATTCACCAAGGTTGCGCTCTAACATCTCTTGGTGAGCATCATTCATCTTATAAACGTCAACGCCGTAAGCAGCAAGGGCATCTTCAAATTTCACGCCGTCATGGTCTACCCGTCCTAGCATTCCTTCTAATTCAAATTTACCAGCAACCGCTGTTGATCCTAGGCATGAATGTCCATAGCGAGCCGCTTCTTCGTCAGCAAAGTCAACCACATAAATCGTTCGCTTAGGTTTCTTCCCTGATTGAGCGATTCTTCTTAACGCTTCAAGACCCACTAGAACACCTAGAGCGCCATCTAACCAACCCCCATTAGGTACAGAATCTAAGTGACTACCTAGAACTAAAGCTGGTAAGCTTGGATCTTCACCTTGTAGTTTTGTCCAGACATTTCCAGCAGAATCAATTTCTAAGCTTGCTCCTATTTCTTCTGCCTTCTGGCGGTACCAATCTCTAGCTTTTTGCCAAACGGGCCCCCAAGCTACACGGTGGGCACCGTCTTGATCAGCCGTTAAAGCCTGCAATTCCCTTAGATCCTTAATGACATTACTTGCACTTTGTTCATACATCTTATAAACACTCCTTATTTAAAATTAGTGATTTATCTCATGTATTTATCTTACAAGTGTAAGCGCTTGTAATCTTACAGATTTAATTTTTAAAATGTCATTATTAGCACAAAAAGGAAAATAGAAAAGCCGTCTCCCATAAGGAGACGGCTTAGACTTGAGCGGGTGACGACAAGTTCACCCGTTGTATATTATGATTGCTGTAAAACAGATTTAACTAATTGGTTAACTTGTTGTCCATCTGCTTGGCCTTTAAGCTTAGCCATAACGGGACCCATTAATTGACCAAAATCAGCCATAGAAGTGGCATTGACTTCAGCCATAGTTTCTCGAATGACTTGAAGAATCTCTTCTTCAGAAAGTTGTTCAGGTAAGTAACGTTCAACAATTTCCATTTCGCTTCTGACTTCTTCAACCAAATCATCACGTCCAGCAGCAGCAAACTCACTGGCAGAGTCACGACGTTGCTTCATCTCACGATTAATCACCGTTAACTCTTGATCTGCAGTTAAGGGATCACTATGATTCAGCTGCTCATTTTGTAAGGCAGCCTTTAGCATACGCAGTGTCTTAAGGGATTCCTTATCTCTAGCCTTCATTGCCGCTTTAACGTCTTGGTTAATTTGTTCAGTTAATGACATTTATTACACCTGTTTCTTTACAATTAGAATTTTCTCTTACGTGCAGCTTCAGATTTCTTTTTACGCTTTACACTCGGTTTTTCGTAGAATTCACGTTTGCGAGCTTCTCTCAAAGTACCTGATTTAGAAACGTTACGTTTAAAGCGACGAAGAGCGTCATCTAAGGACTCGTTATCACGAACGACTGTCTTTGACATTTAGATTTCCTCCTCCCAAGCCTTAATTGAACCTATATTAGAGATTTCTCTAATAAAGATATGGTCTATTATAGCAAACTTGCTTTCTTTTTCAAGTGGCAATCGAATATTCCAGCTAATCTTGGCTCTAGAAGCTAGCTTATTGATAAGTCTGCCCTTACTTAATCTTTACAATTCGGGCACAAGCCGAAAACCTCGAAACGGTGATAGTGAACCTCAACATCCTTAAGATCATCCGTAATTTGATCAAGTGGACAAACATGAAGAGGAATCACCTGGCCACAATTTGTACAAATAAAATGATGGTGGTGGCCTTGACTGCAAGCCATTCTAAAGAGTTGTTCCTGATTATACTCGGTCGATTCTAGAATGCCCAACTTCTCAAAATCATATATGTTACGATAAGTCGTATTATAAGACATAGTCGGATGGTCTTCAGCTAGAATGGAATGAATTTGTTGGGGCGTGCGATAACGGTTATCCTCAGCAAAAATTTCTAGAATTTCTTTTCTTTTAGGTGTTACCTTTAGCTTGCCCTCTTTAAGTTTTTCAATAGCTTCTTCTAATGTAATATTGTGTTGACAATGGTGGGAACCCATTCTTCTCATCTCCTGGATTTTCTGATATGATAGAATCAACGATTATTGGAGGTACAAAGAAGTCTGAACCTATCTTGCACTATTATATACTATCGGATTCAATCGGTGAAACGGCAATCAAAGTCGCTCGGTCTGCTCTTGCTCAGTTTCCGAATTTACATACAGTATTACATAAATATACTTTCATTACAAACGAAGAAACCATCAAGACGATCCTAATTGATGCCGAAAAAAATGAAGGATTAATTTTTATGACCATGGTCGACAACGATTTAGCTCGTTTTGTCGAAAAGTTTTGTATCCAAACGGGTTTGATCTGTTATAACCTAATTCAACCTTTTACCCTTGAGATAGAAAGACGGGTTGGCATTCAACCGTCTAGCATTGCTGGGGCTCAACATGAACTCTCTCAGGAATATTTCGACCGCATCCGCGCAATAGAATACTGTATGCACTATGATGATGGCCGTGATCCCAGTGGCCTAGAAGAAGCAGAAATCGTTATTCTTGGAATTTCTAGAACGGGTAAGACTCCCCTTTCCATGTACTTAGGAACCCTAGGCTACAAGACAATGAATATTCCCATTATTCCAGAAAATGATCCGCCTCAACTTCTCTTTGAAATTAATCATAAAAAGATTATCGGTCTAACCAATGATGTCGAGGTCGTCAACCGGATGCGTGAATCCAGAATGATTGAATACGGTCTTGGCACCGGGTCTAAGTATGCCTCCCCTGAGCGCATCCAGCAGGAAATTGATTATGCGGATGATCTTTACCGGCAATTGGACTGCCCGGTCATCAACGTCGCTGACCGCTCGATTGAAGAATCAGCTTCGATTATCTTGGATATAATGAAATTACCTGTCCGCTACAACTAATTAGAACATACCTCTAATCACATCAAATAAGGATTCCCATGCTGGAAGGAAGTCTCTAAAGAAAGTCATAGAGAGGCCTAAGCATGGGAATTTTTTATTTTGATAGCTAGAGGTCTGATATTGTTATCTTATAGAAGATTCTCTATTCTTCAAACAAATGAATCTAGATGACTTGATTAACAGGCTCCCAATTTTCTGGCTTATCAATCGCTTCTTCTAACACCCCAGTATCAAAGTTGTAACGATAATAATGTAAAGTGGGAACTACTAGAGTTCCAGTTATAACTGGCTGACAAATAAAATAATCTTGACTATCCTCAATCATATTATAATCTGTCGCTCCTAAACCATAACCTAAATGTTCTTCAAGTGCGCGGATAGCCTGAAATGCTCTAGTATCTTGGGCTAACAAGATGCCATCATGATAAGATTTTAACCACCGATTCTTTAGCGGGTCATCCTCTGGAAAATAATTGGTATCTCTTTGGAAAACCTCAAGATCGCAACGATACAATAAAAATCTTAAATAATTTAGAGCCTCGTTTTCTTCACTTGATAATTCTAATTGGTTGCTAATTACAAATGAATCATTATATAACCTTAATAACTCATTATGATCTGCTAATGTGGGATCATTGATTATATGACTAAGATCTTCGAATAATGCTTGAATGCCAGAATGCCAATTATCGCCAATTCCATACCCGTTTGAAACTATACTTTGATAATCACTAAAATCATCTTCAAATTCGATTGCTTGACTAGGTAAAGACTCCAATAAGTCTGGCCAAGGAGTCGAAAAATCTAGTGACATCACTGAATCGCTCTCCTCAACACCTGAATGCTCAAATAAATCAACCCCATACCCTCTTTGGCTATCAAATAAATAGCCTTCATCAATTGCTTCCAGTTCATTTGTCACCCAATTCAGTTGATAGAGTTGTCCCGAATCAAGCTCGTAAGCAAAGCGTGGCGATTCATCACCAATAGGGATGGGTAGTGTTGCAGCCGATTTAATCAGGTAGCCTGGTAGTCCTTCGTCTTCCACCCATGCTAAGTGACCTTGAATTTCTGGCACGATCCCTACCGTTTGTGCTAACGCTTGGTTAGCTGCCAATTCTTCTGGAGACCAATTAGCTTGACTAACTTCACTCAGGCTCTGAGACCAATCTTTCTTGACTTGGGCAGGATTTTGTGGATCTTGAGGCTGATTTCTAGCATAAACATCCATGGCTAAATAGCACAAGCTACGAATATAGTTTACCCAAGCCAGCTCCTTGGGACTTAAGTCCCATTCGTCTTCTAGGATAAATGAATGAGAATAAACACGCTTCAAGAGTTTCCCTTGATTAGGACTTGAATCTTCCTTAAGACGGTCCAAGAGAGCGGGAATCATCGGATGCATGTCCTCCTCATCAAAGGTCAAGTCTGCAAAGTAAGGTCTTAAGTCATCTAGACCCCAACTGGATTCCTCAGGCAATTGGTCTAACACTTCCGTCCACTCTTGATGTAAGTCAATAGTAGAAACCTTCTCTGGTAGGGGCCAGTCAAGGCCCTCCTGATAGTCTTGGGCTAGTACCTGGGAATGCGAGATCAAAGGGTCAAATCCAGAAATAGGAGTTAAGAGAAAACTCGTCGATACAAGTAAAAGACTGCCAAATTTTATTAACTGTTTTGCCATCAATGTTGCTCCTTTCTATCGATAAATTAATTATAATCTATGAATAGCCTCCCGTCAGCTTAATATTGTTATTTTAAGCCTAAAAAGAAACCCACTAAAAGAATAAACCTTTCAGTGGGTTGAGTATGATAAATATTTTAGTGGTGCAACATCTCTTCTTTGATCGCTTGGCCATCCATCTGATTTGGATAATAAGTTGGCCAGTTATCCATTTCTTCTAATAAATCTTCATGAGACTGGTCGCCAAAATAGATATGATAATGGCCAACCTTTGTGGGGCCAATTTCATGGTCTGAAAATTGAACAGATTGCGGAGCTGCTTCGTCCCCATCAACCTTGCTGAATAGGTAGCGAACACCCTTCTTACCTGATTCATAGGTTAGAATTTCATAACCCTGATATTCATATTTGCCAGTTACTGATTCTGCGCCTCGAATAAATTCAATGCTATCATCAGTGATGTTAATTTTATCAACATCCGTTTGATAACCTTTTGTATAATACTCCTTATACTCTTCAGCTGTCATTTCACCACTTTCAGCCTTATGAGTCATTACTTCATCCAAGCTTCCGTCCTTCAAATAAGGAAAAACCGATTGCCATTCACCCGCCCAATCAGATAATTCTCGGTCACTGACCTCACTATCCTCAAAAATACCTTCTTGGTGGGGCTTTTTCTCATGGTCATGATTATGATCGTGATTGTGGTCATGATCGTGATTATGATCGTGATTATGATCGTGATTATGAATTTCATCCACAGAATCAGTAGCCAATACCATCGATGGCACACCACTTAATAAAGCTAAACTTGACAACATTAAAATACTTTTCTTCATAAATTTCCTCTTTCATTAAATAGTAATTATTACGTTTTAAATATTAACAAGTTTTTCTTTGCTGGTCAATAGTAATTATTACTATTTAATTGAAATTTCATGAATTCTTAATACATATACGTCTGCTTACTATAAATGGATTGCTTGCCAACCAAAGAATACGTTAGACAAATAACCGGAACCATCCAAGTGAAGGCACCTCCTCCAAATATCTCAACAACAATCAAAATAGGCGCAATTAGAGTATGCGTTCCACCAGCAAATACGGATACATAACCTAGGGCTGCTGCCACTTGAGGATTAATTCCTACTAGGGGGCCCACTATAAAGCCTAAAGTGGCTCCAATGGTAAATAAAGGGGTCACCTCACCACCTTGAAAGCCAATAGCTAAGGTAAAGACTGTAAATAGCAACTTCAATAACCAGTCCAAAGCATAAATATTCTGCTCACCTAAAAAGATCTCCTCGATCAAGGGTTCCCCTAGTCCAGAATAACGTCCCTTAAACAACCATAATAGCAAACTAAGTAAGAGTCCGCCCACAAAAATCCTCAAGTAAGGATTAGAAACCCAGGTCATTAACCAAGGTTTTAGCTGGTGGTGAAGGAATATAAATAGCCGAGTTGCAAGAGCGAATGCCAGGGATAAAATAATTAATGAAGCTATTGGGGCTCCTTCCACTGACGGAATCGCAAATGTATGAGCTGGTAATCCTAAATAGTGACTAGTAGAAAAGCCAGTATAAGCTGCTAGCAAGGATGGAATCAATAAATTCATTTGTAAACGACCGGCTGACAATAACTCAATTGCAAAAAACGCACCCGTTAAAGGCGTTTCAAATAAGCCAGCAAATCCGGCCGCAATTCCCATGGTTACGCAGGCGGGCTTTAGTTGTTTTTGACCGCCTTCAAGTCCCTGCCCCACATAGGACCCCAGAGCCCCACCAATTTGTACCGCAACACCCTCACGGCCAGCGGACCCGCCAAATAAGTGTGTCAACCATGTAGCTGATACCACCAGAGGAATTAGTGCCTTAGGGATGGTAGCTTCTGAGTCATTAGCCGCATCAAAAATTAAGCCCATTCCCTGTTGACTTCTTGGGCTAAAGCTTGAATAGAGCCAGACAATTAGAAGTCCAGCTAAAGGCAACAGCCAAATCATCACCCGATAATAAGTAACATTAATACGGATGACTTGATTCAAGATTAAGCCAAAGGCAGTCTCTAATAAGCCAACCCCCAAACCAATCAATAAGGCTAGTAGCAGTATGTATGCTTTACTTTTTAGATAATCCATTATTTTATCCATTTTTTCATCTCCTTGCTTCTATTTTATCAATCTCTGGTCGATTGCAAAAGAGTCGATGCAAAAAGCTCACAAGCAAGAAAATTTAAAAATGACAGTGCATCTAGTAAGAGATGGTGGTAAAATAAGTCATCGATTGGAAAGGAAGATTGCAATGAAAGAAATTATAATTGTAACTGAAAGTGGTGCGGACCTCGATCAGAAATGGATCAGTCAATATGGGATTCGGGTGGTTCCGATGCATGTTCAAATGAATCAGCAGACCTATGATGACGCAGTCAATGTCAGCGCTCAAGATATTGTAAACCATTATCAAAAAACAGGTCAATTGGCCAAGACAGCTGGTTCAACCCCGCAAGATTTTACTAAAATGTTTATGGAAATTAGTCTTAATAATCCGGAAGCAGAAATTGTGTATATCGGCTACTCTAAGGCAACAACTGTATCTTATAATTCCTGTCGTCTAGTATCTGAAGATTTCCCCAAAGTTCACCTAGTCGACTCCAAAAATGTTACCTTGGGCCTTAGCAATATTATCCTAGCAGCCTGCCAGTATCTTGAAGACAATCCCAAGCTTTCTGCTCAAGACTTGGTCAATTATATTGAAAAAATCCGAGAAAATGTACTGACCCCCAAAAGTTAGAGTTAAAAATCTAACTTTTGGGGGTTATTTTATGTCCAAAAAATATTCTTACGAATTTAAATTACAAATTGTACAAGAGTACTTAAAAGGTCGGTTAGGGTACGAGTCACTGACCAAAAAATATGACGTTTCCAGTTCTTCCTTAGTCAAAAAATGGGTAGCTCAGTTTCGAGAGGAAGGCCCGTCAGGGCTTAAGAAAAGGAAGTCAAACAAACACTATCCATTGAATTTTAAACTGAATGTATTAAGATTTAAGCAGGAGACCGGCGCTTCTTATCAGGATGTAGCT
>NZ_JADD01000005.1 GCF_000518205.1 Hutsoniella sourekii ATCC 700629
AGCTACATCCTGATAAGAAGCGCCGGTCTCCTGCTTAAATCTTAATACATTCAGTTTAAAATTCAATGGATAGTGTTTGTTTGACTTCCTTTTCTTAAGCCCTGACGGGCCTTCCTCTCGAAACTGAGCTACCCATTTTTTGACTAAGGAAGAACTGGAAACGTCATATTTTTTGGTCAGTGACTCGTACCCTAACCGACCTTTTAAGTACTCTTGTACAATTTGTAATTTAAATTCGTAAGAATATTTTTTGGACATAAAATAACCCCCAAAAGTTAGATTTTTAACTCTAACTTTTGGGGGTCAGTACATCTTAGGGGTGGTCTTTTCTTAATTATAAGGCTTGATAAGTAGCTGAATTCATTTTCTTTAGAATAGCGGTCACGAGCTCTTTACAAGCTTGATAGTCTTCATAAGCGACATATCCGTAATGTGTATGCGGGTAGCGGACGGGTACGGCTACCACGATGGTTGGGATGCCTTGTTGAGCAAGATGGTAGGCAGCTCCATTGGTTCCTCCGCCGGATCGGACAGCTACTTGAACAGGAATCTTTAATTCCTTGGCAGTATCAAGAGCTAGGGCTTGGAAGCCAGGGTGAGTGATCATCGTGGTATCGAAATGTCTTAGCATGGGTCCCTTACCTAGACCGGATTGAATCTGATAGTCAGGAGCAAAGCTATCGTCAGCCGGAGCTCCTTCAAAGACGATGGCTAGGTCACATGCCACTTGGTTGGCAATCACTTTTGCCCCTCGAAGACCCACTTCTTCCTGCGTTGTCAGAGCCGCTTGAATCTGACAGTCTAGTGAATCCTTAATAGGAGCTATGTCTTGGAGCGTTTCCAGCAGGGCAGCTACACCAATTCGGCAATCGAAGGCCTTGCCGAGTAAGATTTGATCTTGATGCAGGCTTTCGAATTCAACACAAGGAACAACAGGATTACCAATTTCAATACCTAAGTCCTGGGTTTCTTGGCTACTTTTGCTTCCTACGTCGATTACCAGAGATTGGATGGTGACGTTTTGATTTCTTTCAGCTTCGCTCATATAATGGGGTGGTTTGGAAGCTACTACTCCTTTGATTAATTCGCCACTGCGAGTCTTGATGTGAACCAGATGGGCTGGGATGGTATAAGGGGTCCACCCACCCAAGGGTAAAAATTCAAGCATACCGTTGGGGCGGATATTTTGAACAATAAAGCCTACCTCATCCATATGTGCGTCAAGTAAGATTCGAGGACCCTTATTCTCTTGATCAGAACCCATATTTATCAATAAGTTCCCCATCTTGTCTTCTTTGTATGAGGCAAAGGATTGAACATAATTCTTGGCGATCTCCTTGACTTCACTTTCAAAGCCAGAAGGGCCGAAGGCATTCGATAAGTCTTTAATTAAATCAATTGACATAAAATCTTCCTTTCCTAATCGGATAATCAGCCTTATTATACCAGAACTTAACTTTCAATCGAATAGGGGTCAGTTATAGATATTTTGTTTGGTATATAGAGAATAAACCATCCCTGAGCAGATAGGGATGGTTCATTTAGTTATTAGATGCGGTAAGTGAGTCTATTAAGCTTCTGCTGTTTGGTACATTTTATCCACACGTTCTTGGACGTTCTCGTCGTTAAGATAGTCTTCATAAGTTGAGTCAATCCGGTCAAAGGCACCGTTCGGCGTTAATTCGATGATCCGGTTACAAGTTGTATTTAGGACCTCATAGTCATGAGAAGCGATTAAGATCGCGCCATCGAACTTAATGAGTCCTTCGTTAAGGGCAGTGATAGACTCCAAATCCAAGTGGTTGGTCGGTTGGTCCATGACTAGAACGTTGGCTTTGGATAACATCATTTTGGAGAGTAAGCAACGAACTTTTTCGCCCCCGGATAAGACATTAACAGGTTTCATCACATCATCCCCGGTAAATAGCATCCGACCTAGGAAGCTTCTGAGGAAGGTGTTATCTTGTTCTTCCTTATCAGCGTATTGACGCAACCAATCAACAATACTTAGCTCATTACCATCGAATTCATCGGCAGAATTACGCGGTAAATAAGTCTGAGAAGTGGTAACACCCCATTCAAAACTACCCGCATCCGCCTCCATCTTGCCCATTAGGATTTCGAATAGGGTGGTCATGGCCAAATCATTCCGGCTCAAAAAGGCAACTTTATCATTGCGGTTCAAGGTAAAGGTAATATTATCTAAGATTTTCTCACCGTCGATAGTCTTAGAAAGTCCTTCCACTCTAAGTAAATCATTACCCATCTCACGCTCCGGGCTAAAGCCGACGTAAGGGTACCGTCTTGACGAAGGTTGGATATCATCCAGGGTAATCTTGTCGAGTAATTTCTTACGGGAAGTAGCTTGCTTAGACTTAGAAGCATTGGCAGAGAAACGGGCAATAAATTCTTGTAGTTCTTTGATCTGCTCTTCCTTCTTAGCGTTTTGGTCTGCTTGTAGTTTAGCAGCTAGTTGACTGGATTGTAACCAGAAATCGTAGTTACCAACATAGATTTTAATCTTACCAAAGTCCACATCCGCCATATGGGTACATACGGAGTTTAGGAAGTGGCGGTCATGGGAGACAACGATAACAGTATTTTCAAAATCAATAATAAAATCTGTTAACCAATCAATCGCGTGAGCATCTAATCCGTTAGTTGGCTCATCTAGAAGCAGGTTATCAGGTTTACCAAAGAGAGCTTGAGCGAGGAGAACCTTAATCTTATCAGCCTCTACTAATTCTCTCATATGTTGCTGGTGCATGTCGGTGGTGATTCCTAGTCCTTGCAGCATATCGCTAGCTTGCGCTTCTGCTTCCCAGCCTCCCATTTCAGCAAATAAACCTTCTAATTCGCCTGCTCGAATTCCATCTTCATCAGAAAAATCTTCCTTCATATAGATGTTATTCTTCTCAGTCATAACCTCGTAGAGTTCTTTATAACCCATTAGGACCGTATCAAGAACTGTATAGTCTTCAAAACCGTAGTGATCTTGGTTTAATACAGCTAGACGTTCATTTGGATCCATAGTGACGGACCCTGTTGTTGGTGTTACTTCTCCAGATAGAATCTTCAAAAATGTAGACTTTCCGGCTCCATTAGCACCGATTACTCCGTAGCAGTTGCCCGGTGTAAAAGTAATATTCACATCATCAAATAGTTTACGGTCTGGAAATTGCAGACTGACGTTGGATACATTGATCATTTAGTTTCCTCCAGTATTTATAAAGTGATCGATTCTCTGTTAATCATATAAATATTAGCACAAAAGCTTAGAAAGTCCTAACTTTAAATGACTGCTTATTGCTAAGATTTATCTGAGGAATCTTACGTAAATATTCACATTTGATTGTTATAATGATTATTTGAGGAGGGGATTAAATGGATCGAAAAAACTGGTTTTTTATCATGTTATTAAGTTTCATGATAGCTTTTAGTATTCAAACTCCCTCTCAAGGATTGGTGATGGCAGAATCTCTCATCAGTGAAGTTGACAGGGATTCTGGTCAAGAGGACGAGTCAACGATTGGTGAAGTGGAAGATCTTGATGAGATCCGAGAAGATTTACTGCAAGAGACGCCCATCACCCAGGAACAATTACTTCAAATTGAAGACCAGATGATCGAAAGGATACTTGAGGACCAGCCGCAAGTATCGATCGAACAATTATTTGATCGACTTATTAAGGATTATCCAGGATTTTTTGTGACGGAAGCTAGTCGGATTCGTAAGTTATTGGTAGATCAGTTTGACTTGCAGCGTCATTTATTGGATCAAATGAGTGACCAAGAATTACTTTGGCAATCGTTTAAGGTGTATCAAGCCAATAATCAGCATGAAAATATTGGCGAACTAGCAGAAATCATTCGGCATGCTAATAAGCGATTAACGGATGCCAGTGGCGTTAGCCAGTCAGATCGTGATCTATCGCAAGTTAAGCAATTAAGAGAAGATTTGCGCCACGATACCCCAATCTCTGATCAATCTCTGGCTAAGATCAATGATCAGCAATTGCTACAAGTCGTTGATAGTCAAAATATAAAGATGGACTCCTTGAATTCAGACCAGTTAGAGTTATTGAGTCGCCAATTGGTAATGTGTTTTCCCCAAGCCTTTAATCAAGAGGAAATCCACGCTGTAGCGGATTACATTCGGAGTCAAACGATTGATTCATCAGCTATGACCCAGGCAATTGCTCGAGAAATACCTGATTTAAAGTTCTTGGCCTGGGGTGAGCAGGCGGTGTATCGCCAAGGGGACCCGATTAATTATCCATTCTTAAGAGCCTTCACTGAATATACAGATTTGTTTGAAGGCTTGGTCCAAGAAGCTCAGGCTAACTATCTACAATCCAAACTTCTAACCCAATTGGATATTCAACAGATTTCAGATATTGAACTGGTCGATGCCTTGTATAAGGCGGATGGTGCAGTGGACGTGGCGGTATCACAACTCAGACAACGATACCCTAACTTGTTAGCCCCACACCGCAAAAATCAAAAAGAAACCAATCCTGTCAAGAGCCGATCACAAGAATTTTCAAGTAGCATCCATCAATCAGAGCCTTCTAGCTTCTGGTTATGGCCCCTAGCCTTGGTGGCCCTTATATTAGCCATCGTGTATGTCATGGATCGAGTTCAATCTTAATCATTCACATATTAAAAACAACACCTACCCCTATTGCACAGGTTGACTAAAGCAGTCAAGGAGTGCTTAAAGTGGATAGGTGTTTTTTTGATCGAGTCTAATTAACTTAAGGTTTAGTGATCAAGCCTTGTAAACTTTTAGTCTTAACAGTGGGGGTCGCGTTCGGGCCATCTCTCCCACTGAATATGCCGATAGTGATGGTTGACCTGTCTCCAGTTTTCATCCCTAAACTGGTTTAGAGCTTTTTTGATGAGGTTAGCGATATCGTCCTGGGAAAGATAATCCACTTGGTCTAGGTTGAACCAATGATAGTCGCCCCCACCGGCTGCACGATATTGATTGAGAGCTAAACTATAGGTTTTTTCACGATCAATCGATTCTCCGCTGGCTTCATCAATGAGGTCGATGATCCTGATTTGTCCATCATGAACGTCTAGTTTAATGGTTAGACCGCTATACAAGTCATAATTGAAATGTTGAGGCTTAGGCTCAATATAAGTAGGGTTAATCGTTATTTGTCCTGCTTGATTGATCTGAAGATAGTTCAAGTTGTATTCCATTACTTCCCAAAGAGTTTGTCCGCTGACTTGGGTCTTAGCTACTAAGTTGAAGAAAGGGTAGGTCTTTAATAAGGTTTCATTGGTAATTTCCCCAGTAAAGGCTTGGTAAGCTTGATTGGGGAGGGCGACTCCACTAAATTGAGCCCCTGTTTCCTTGAGTTGGATTTGATTCAAGAATTCTGCAAAAGGGTGGCCTAACAACTTACTCTCAAAGTCAGTTTGATCAGGTAATTCGATCGGGGCTTGTCCGAGCGGCTGATTAAGCCATTCTTTGGCTTGGGAGAATTCGGGTTCCATTGCTTCTTGAACGAGGGTATCTTCAGGCGATTGATCAACGGGTTCCAGACTTCCAGTGATCGATTGGATGGCGTTTCCATTCATTTCGATACAAACATGGCCGACATACTCACCGGCGTAGCCAGGTTGGACAGTAAAGGTTTGCTGGCTCATCTGGGCAATTTCTCTGTGTTGATGCCCCGTTAAAAGTACATCTATCCCCTCAATTTCACGGACCATCTCAATCCCTTGATTTTCTCCTGTTGCTTGCTCGGTGGCTTGGAAGGTCTGTAAATCAGCTTCAAAGCCACCGTGATAGGCAAGGACAATGACATCAGCTTGATCGCGAAGTAGATCAACGTAATAGTGGGCGGTCTGCTTAGCATCCTTGAATTCAATCCCACGGTAGTGATCTTCAAGTTCCCAATTGGGGATGTAGTGGGTAGTGAGGCCGATGATAGCTAACCTTACTCCTTCAAAGTCAAGAATTTGATAGGCTTTCCCAAAGTAAGGCTCCTGGCTTTCTTGGCTAATGATATTTGCAGCGAGAACCTGACTGCTTAAATGATTCAAGGTATTTGTCAAATAGTCTAGGCCAAAATTAAATTCATGGTTTCCAATAACTTGTATATCATAGCCTACTTGGTTCATGGCGCGGGCAATGGATTGAGCATTTCCTACTTGTTCTTGTAAGTAGCTAGCAAAGGATGACCCTTGAATAAAGTCTCCTAAGTCTATAGTTAGCACGCTATCTCCAGCTTCTTGATATTGTTTTTTCAAGGATTGGAGGGTTGTTGCAGTGTTCAAGAGGCTTTTATGAGCGTTGTTTGGTCGATTCAGCCAATGACCATGCGTATCAGATGTATAGAGAAGATGTATCTTATGAGTCACTATTACGGTGTCCTTTCTTACGAGATAGAATTCTTTTCAGCCAATGATTGAAGGTGCTTCCGCCATGTGCTCTTCCTGGCAATCGAGAGGAATCCTTGGATCTAGGCTCTTCTAATCGTGCTAGGTTTTTCTCAGCGGCTTCTTCTATTAATTGATTGTGGTTGTTGAGCTTCACTTGAGATTGATCAGGTCTTACATAACAGCCATCTTCTTGCAAGACTCTCGCCTTCATTGTGTCAGCTAATTGCAGATCCAAAATATGTCTAATCGCTTGAGCAATTACGGGATCAAGAATGGGAAACTCAATCTCCACTCGTTTGATCATATTACGGGTCATCATGTCTGCTGAGGAAAGGAAGGTTCGATGCTGGCCATTGTGATGGAAGTAGTAGACTCGGCTGTGTTCTAAGAAACGCCCAACAATCGAACGAACTTGAATATTATCAGAAAAATTAGGAATGCCTGGCTTCAAGCAACAAATGCCTCGAACAATCAAGTCTATTTTTACTCCTGCTTGACTGGCCTGATAAAGTTTTTCGATGAGTGGCTTATCGGTTAATGAGTTCATCTTAGCGATAATATAACCATTGCCATACTGTTCTTGATAGCTAATCTCTTCGTCAATGTAATCCAAGAGCGAATCTCGGATAGCGAAGGGAGAAACTTGTAAGAGCTGGTAGTCGGGTCTTTGGGTATAACCACTTAAGTAATTGAAAAAGTCGGAAGCATCTTGTCCAATTTCTGGATAGGCGGTTAGGATTCCCATATCAGTATAAGTACGAGCGGTCTTATCATTGTAATTACCCGTTCCAAGATGGACATAGCGCTTAATACCATTATCTTCTTGGCGGACAGCTAAACAAATTTTACTATGGGTCTTCAAGTCACTCATGCCATATAAGACGTGGCAACCTGCTTCTTCTAACTCTCTGGCCCAGTGAATGTTGTTGGCTTCATCGAATCGGGCCTTTAACTCGACTAGAACGGTTACTTCCTTGCCATTATCGGCCGCTTCTTTAAGGGCTTGAATAATGGGGGAATGCTTGGAGACACGGTAGAGAGTTTGCTTGATGGCGATGGTTTGAGGGTCCTTTGCTGCTGTTTGAATAAAAGAGACAATTGGATCAAAAGAATCATAAGGATGGTGGAAGAAAATATCTCTTTCATTAATCTGATCAAAAATAGTTTCTCCCATCAAACTTGGATCAAGATAAGGCTTAAACGGTGGATATTGAAGCTCAGGATGGTCCTGGCCGATTTCATCCACCAGCTCAAACAGAAAGGTCAGATCTAGGGGACCATCGAAATAATAAATAGCTCTTTCTTCTAAGTTAAAAGTATTTTGAATAAAGTCATCATCCATTCGCTTAAAGTTGTTGCTAAAACTCGTATCAACTTCAAGGCGAATGGCTATACCATTTCTTCTTTTTTGGACATAGTCTTCAATTAACTCTAATAGATCGCTGGCACCATCTTCAATCACATCAAAGTCGGCATTTCGCGTTATTCTAAAGGGGAAAGCTTGGGTTACTGTATAGCCAACAAATAGTTGGGATAGGTGATGAATAATCATATCCTCAATCATTAAAATAACCGTTGAATCCTCTGTTGTGATGGTCAGGAAACGATCAATGAGGCTAGGAATAGGGACTATAGCCACTTGCGTGCTCTCCTGGTTTTGTAGTTCCACGTAAATATTTAAGTGTTTATTCTTTAAATGAGGAAAAGGTCGGTGGCTATCGACACCCAGAGGTGTTAGTGTAGGTAGAATAAATTCGTTAAAATAAAGGTCTGCTTGATGAGCTTCTTCTTCATTTAATTGGTCGAAACGCTTGAGTTGATAGTTTATTTTAACTAATTCGTCAACTATTTGGTGGAAGCGCTGATATTGATAGTTTATATTTCGTCGGTTTCTGGTCGATATTTCATCCAATAATTGGTCAGGGGACATTAAGGTTTTATTCTCAGCTATTTCCACTTGGTCCAAATACTGGTCATAAACGCCAGCAACACGCACCATGAAGAATTCATCCAAGTTTGAAGAACCGATAGCAAGGAAATTTAATTGCTCTAAAAAGGGATTGTTAGGGTCATAGGCTTCTTCAATCACTCGGTAGTTGAAATCTAGCCAACTTAATTCTCGGTTAAAGAAGTAGTCAGCTTGATTATTGGTTTTAGATGGGGTTATTACTTGCTCAGCCATGCTTGATGCTCCTTTGTATGGTCGATAAACATTAAATATCAATAAATTTTAGTTCTAACTTGCCGTCTAACGCCCGTTCCAAATGTTTAGCATAACGATGGGTTCGATAGTATTCTGCTAAGGCCGGGCCATGGTGATAAATTTTTAAGAGGTAGTTATGATCTTTAGTTGCCTCCAATTGAATGTCTTCAATAACAGCAGTCTTGGAATCGTTTAGCCCGCTAGCAAATTTTAAGAGACCACCTAATTTTTGCAGGTCTTGGATCTCTTCATCACTAAACCAAGACTTGAAGTCTTCCAAATAGCGTTTAAACAAGCTTTTATTACGATAGCTAGCCAGTAAGGCAAGGCGTAAACGCTTGTGATGACTGAAACCGAAGAGATTCATATTAGACAACAAATAGAAGGTGTGTTGGGAATCTGCTTCAGGGCTAATAAACTCTCCAAAACGATAGAGAATCGCAGCGTACTCTAATTCCTCTTGTTGATCAAAACTGTAAGCCATTAATTGGTGACGGTTCAACTCTTGATAGAGCTTCAAGATGAACTTGACTTGTTGGTCGGCGCCGAGTGTATTAACTGGCAAATCGCGAATTAAATTACGAATCGTTCGGGCGCGGATTTGGTCATTATCCAGTGGGGTATTGTAGTTGTTATTAATATATTTGAGTATAATTCCTTCTCTAAGCCCCTGACTAGATATTAAGAAGCAAGTCGCCTTGACCACGCGGAAAAGTTCGAGAAAGACTAGATTAGCAGGAATAATGATATCTGTACGGTCATTAGAAAGCCCTTCAATATCCCTCATCTCATCTTCAGTACTAGTGACAAATAGGTCCAAGGTTTCTTGGAGGGTCTCTTTAGACATATGGTAGCCGTGGATACCAGCCATGGGATAATTACTGGCTAGTTGATGAACATTAGCTATGTTACGGGCTGATCCTCCGATCGCAATGATGGGGACCTGGGCTTGACGTAACCAGTCCAGACTCTTAAAGGCTTTCTTGACGTAAGCTCGTAGCTCATCAATAGCTTCTGGATCGTTGTGGTCCTTATCTTTAAAGAATTTTTCCTTAAGAGTGACGACGCCAAAGGGGAAACTGTGAAAGTGGATGGGTTGCTTATCCTCAAAGTAGGTTATTTCGCAAGATCCCCCGCCGATATCGATGGTCACAGCTGTTGGGGTAATCATAGTATGGGTCACAGCGTACTGACCGAAAAGGGCTTCCCCTTCCTCGCTGATTAATTCGATAGTCAAGCCGGTCTTAGCCTGTACTTGTTGGAAGATCTCTGCTTGATTGGCTGATTGTCTAATAGCAGCCGTAGCCATTGACTTGATTTGATTGGCTTCAAGCGATTCAGCGGCTTGCTTGAAACTATTCAAGGCCTCTACCAATCGGTCGATCCCTGCTTGATTCATCCATTTCTGGCCTTGATCATCACTTTCCAAAAATTGGGAGAGTCGAGCAGGGGTCTTGATATTCAACAGTTCGATGTAGTCGTAGTTACTGTCAATTCCATAAACAACTAGACGGATGGTATTGGATCCAATGTCGATGATGGCAACTTTTTCTTTGAAAATCATGGTATCCCTTTCTATGCTTTCTTTTACTTATAGGTACTTTTTGAGGATTGAGACAAGGTCATCGGTTGAAGCGACTACTTCCCCGTTTAACTTGATAAGACCAATCGTGTAGAGATTAGCATAAGAAAATTGGGACTCAGCCAGCTCAGCTAAGGCTTCTAATTTTTGGGGGTTGTCATAACCTGCTTGACGACTGTCTGTATAAAGTCCGACAACTGGGATTCCTGCTTGATAAGCAATTCCAATCTCTGAGGCAACGCCTGGGTCAATGGCCAAGCCGTCAAGAACAGCAAAGAGGAGGTCACTTGATAGCACAGCTTGAGTATCAACTTGGGCAATCATTTTGGAATCGGCGTAGGCATTCTTGTCATTGATTTCCCCTTGTTCTTGAGGCAAGAAAACCTCCACATCACTGATTTCAGCGCGGATTTTGTCTGTTAAAGCTTGATTGAATTGAAGTTCACTGGCACTAAATAAGGGCGCAGCAAAGTAGATTTTTTTCATTTAAGTATCGCTCCTTCTAGCTAGCTTTGAAAGCCTATTCTTATTCTATTATAAGTAATTTTCAGTAAATTTGGCAGATTTTCAACAATCTTTACATAAAAGTTACAATTCGAACCCGTATTGTTTGTATGAAGATGAGATTTACATTAGTATGTATTTATGTTTTTAATTTAAGAAAGGAATGATTGAATGTTTGGACGTAATGAGAGTGGTTTTAATTGGGGTTCGTTTCTTTTAGGAATCTTCTATATCATTATTGCGGTAATGGCTTTTCGTAATTTGGATGCCAGTTTATTTGCAGTGGTAGCCGTTATTGGAGTAACAGCGATTATTAAAGGGATATTTGAGTTATTCTTCCGTCGCCGCCTAAAAGAATATACCGGTTATAAGTCTACCTTATTGATTGTGACCGGAGTGATCGATATTTTAATCGGACTCTTTGTCCTATTCAACTTTACGGCTTCCTTGGTAGCTCTACCTTATATTTTTGCCTTTTGGCTTATCTTTGATGCGATCTCGGCCATGGTAACAGCCGGCCCGATCCGTTTAGTGAGTAATACCCGTTTTTGGCTAGTGATTGCTATGGCGATCTTTGGCTTAATCTTAGGCGGTTGGCTATTCTTCCACCCTGTAACCGGATTGATTACGATCGCTGTGATGGTAGGAGTTTACTTCTTATTTAACGGCATTATGGCTATCATCTCAGCTTTTTAAGATGGATGCTACAAGCAATTAGACGAATAATAAGAATTTAAAATATCAAAAAAGTCGAACCTTACTAAATGATTGAGGTTCGACTTTTTTAGTATTTATTTGGTTAAGACTGTTTATACTAGTTAAATACTATTAAATATTTTTGAGTCTTAGAGCATTCAGG
Organism: Hutsoniella sourekii ATCC 700629; assembly: GCF_000518205.1. Taxonomy (GTDB): domain Bacteria; phylum Bacillota; class Bacilli; order Lactobacillales; family Aerococcaceae; genus Hutsoniella; species Hutsoniella sourekii. Next base: position 11,547 of record NZ_JADD01000005.1, read on the forward strand.
AGAACAGAAACTGAACTTAAACTCATGGCAAGAGCGGCAAACATAGGGTCGAGAAGAGGACCATCAAAGAAATAATAAAGGGCGCCCATAGCAATGGGGATGCCAATGACATTGTAGGCAAAGGCCCAAAATAAATTTTGCTTAATGTTTCTAATAGTTGCCCGGCTAATGCGAATAGCTTCTACAACATCTTCAAGATCGTCATGCATGAGGACGGTATCAGCTGATTCGATTGCTACATCGGTTCCTGAACCAATAGCAATACCGATATCCGCTTGAGCTAGAGCTGGAGCATCATTAATTCCGTCTCCAACCATAATGACGTGATGATCTTCTGCTTGCAAGGTCTTGACTTGCTCGGCCTTATCCTGAGGTAAGACTTCACTGAATACGCGGTCTAGTCCCATCTTGTCAGCAACTGCTTGAGCCGTAAGGCGATTATCCCCTGTGACCATACTGACTTCGATCCCTAAATCTTGTAATTCTTGTATCGCTGAGTAGCTAGATTCTTTGATAGGGTCGGCCACAGCAATAACGCCTACAAGTTTATCGTTAAGGGCTATGTACATAGCCGTCTTACCTTCTTGCGCTAGGTTTTGGACTTGTTCTTTGATTGTTGGATCCACTTGAGTGACAGAGGCCATTAACTGATCATTTCCGATATAAACAGTTTGACCTTCAACCATAGCTTTGATTCCCTTGCCTGTGATTGATTCAAAGTGGTCAGGACTTGTCAGGCTGAGTTGGTGTTCTTCTTTAGCATAAGTGACAATGGCATTAGCTAATGGGTGTTCTGAACTATTTTCAGCGCTAGCTACTAGGCGTAGAATCTCTTTGTCATCTCCGCCATAAGTATGATAATCGACTACTTTAGGTTGACCCCGGGTAATGGTTCCTGTCTTATCAAGTAAGACGGCGCTAGCATTATGGATGGACTCCAAGCTTGTTCCGTCCTTGATAAGAATTCCCTTGTTGGCGGCATTCCCAGTTCCTACCATAATAGCGGTAGGAGTAGCCAGACCCAAGGCACAAGGACAAGCTATGATGAGAACAGAGATAAAAATATTTAAGACAAAATCGATACTTTGTCCCGATAAGGCCCACATCAAGGCGGAAACAATAGCCAAGCTAATCACAATAGGAACAAAATAACCGGAGATTTGGTCGGCTAATTTGGCAATGGGTGCCTTGGATCCTTGAGCTTCTTGTACCATAGAAATAATCTGGTATAGAAGGGTATCTGAACCCACTCGAGTGGCTCTGTAGGTAAAGGATCCAGTCTTGTTGATACTAGCCCCGGTAACGGTATCTCCTACTTGTTTTTCCACGGGTAGGCTTTCTCCAGTAATCATTGATTCATCAATTGCGGAGTGTCCCTTGATAATGACGCCATCAACGGGCAGACTTTCTCCAGGTTTAACCATTATCAGATCATCTACCTTTAATAGGTCGACTGGCACCATTGATGTATGCCCTTGTTCATCTACCAAACGCGCTTCTTGAGGGGCAAGGTCCATCAGACTCTGAATGGCCTGAGAGGTCTTACCTTTAGCTATACTTTCCATGTAATTACCCAAGGTAATCAAGGTCAAGATAACGGCAGCAGATTCAAAATAAAGGTGCGGGTGACCCTGAACTTCGACCATTTCAAGGAAGATCATGGTAGTCATCACAATCCCTTGAAGGAGTGCAGCTAAAGTACCGATTGAAACCAGTGAATTCATATTAGGATGCCCCTTGAAGAGGGCTTTAAGTCCAGACTGATAAATATCTCTGGCTAAATAGACTACGGGTAAGGTGAGAATCAGTTGAACCAAGGCATTTCTTGCTGGCTCCTGACTTGGGCTTAGCCAATGAGGTAGGCTGAGTCCCACCATGGGTCCCATGGTCAAGATAAATAAGGGAACGGTAAAGCAGGCCATCGCTATTAATCGCTTCTTCAGTTGCTGGACTTCCTGTTCTCGTCTAGCTTGTCCTTCTTGGTACAAATCAGTAGATGATAAGACTAATTCAGCCTGATAACCGGCTTCTTGAACGGCCTTTTCGACAGCTTCTGGTCGGACTTGATCGATCCAATCGACGACCAAGGTGTTATTGGCCAAGTTTACTGAAGCTTGATTAACCCCATCCAATTGATTGACAGCCTTTTGAATGGTTTGAGCACAAGAAGCACATGACATGCCAGTAATTTGGAAGGACTGATGGCCTTTTGTTGACGCTTGGGCTAAGTCTTTATTGCTTAGTAGGTGATAACCCGCATCAGCTACTATTTGTTTGAGTTGATCTGAGCTAACCGCTTCGGGGTCATAGGTTACTTGGGCCTGGTTATTGGTTAAATTAACTTGAGCCTCAGTTACCCCGGGGGTTTCTTGCAGGCTTTTTTGAACCGTTTGGACACAAGAGGCACACGACATACCCTCGACAGTAAATGTTTCCTTCATCCTAATCGCCTAACTTCTCTAACTGGTAGCCTAAGTCTTGGACAGTATCAAAAAGACTAGATTCAGCCGTCACGGTCGGATTATATGAGACAGCTAGAAAGGCCTCTTCATAGTTAACTGCTGCTTCATCGACACCATCTAGCGCTTGAATTGCCTGAGTAATTTTTTGGGCACAGTGTTGACAACCCATTCCTATGATTTGAAATTCTTGATGTTGAATCATTTAATAACCTTCTTTCTTAATGCTGACAGAGGTGACATTGACATTGACCGGTTGGACATTGACAAGGGACTTCTTCTGGAGCAGTTTGCTTCTTTGTTTCAAGCGTATCAATCAAGGCTTGGCAATCCGCCCGGCTCAGGCTAGCTTGTTGGATTAGATCTTGAATTGCCATGCCGGCTTTTTTGTTGCAGATACGGCCAAAAATATCAGCTAGCTCTTCTTGAGTGGCTTTGCTTTGGGAGAGGCTAGGAAAATATTCGGCTGGGCGCTTTTGGCCTTTATTAACCAGTATGTTTTTTGAAACTAAGCGGTTAATGAGGGATTTTAAGGTCCCTTCTTTCCAGTTAGTGACGGATTGAGCCCGATCAATGATTTCTCGGCTGGTCAAACCTTCTTGGGCCCAAACAATCCGCATCACTTCCCATTCTGCATCAGTAATCCCAGTTGTCATAGACGAGTGCCTCCTTTCGAGTTTACAAATGTAACCTGCCTATTTAGTTTACGCTTGTAATCTTAACTTTTCAAGTTTTTTGGTTCAAATTAAACAAAATAATTTCAAACTGTGTTATGATTGAATTAAATCGGTGAAAGCGATTAATCATGTTTATTTAATGGAGGTATATTTTATGGGAATGTTTGAAGATCTAAGCGCAAAAATTAAAGGAAAAAATATTAAGATTGTTTTTCCAGAAGCTAACGACATTCGTGTCTTAGGAGCAGCTATTCGCTTGAATGCAGATGAACTGCTAGAGCCAATCTTAATTGGAAAGCCAGAAGAAATTAAGGAAATTGCAGATAAGAACCGCTGGAATATCGAAGGAATTACTATTTACGATCCTGCTAATTACGAGCAATTTGATGAGATGGTAGCAACCTTTATTGAACGCCGTAAAGGAAAACATACCCAAGAAGAAGCAGAGACAATGCTTCAAGATAATATCTACTTTGGAACCATGTTAGTCTACATGGACCTTGCAGATGGTCTAGTGAGTGGTGCCGTTTATACAACGTCAGATACTGTCCGTCCAGCCCTACAAATTATTAAGACTAAGCCAGGAGTCAACTTAACAAGTGGTGCCTTTATTATGTTACCTTCTGAAGAAGATGGTCAACGCTTAATGATGGGCGACTGTGCGATTAATATTAATCCAGACGCTCAATCATTAGCTGAGATTGCCGTAGAAACAGCTAAGACTGCAAAGATCTTTGATATTGATCCACGTGTAGCCATGCTAAGTTTTTCAACCAAGGGATCAGCTTCTTCTCCTGAAGTAGAAAAAGTAGCTGAAGCGACACGGATTGCCAAAGAATTGGCTCCAGACTTCAAGATTGATGGTGAATTACAATTTGATGCGGCTTATTCAGAAATCGTAGCTAAGCAAAAAGCACCTGATTCTGAAGTTGCAGGTAAAGCCAACGTCTTTATTTTCCCTGAAATCCAATCAGGTAATATTGGCTATAAAATTGCTCAACGTTTAGGTAACTATCAGGCAATTGGACCCATCCTTCAAGGACTAAACAAACCGATTTCAGATTTATCCAGAGGTTGTGTGGAAGATGATGTTTACAAACTATCCATTATTACAGCTAATCAAGCCTTGCTAAGTGAATAGTTGACATGGAGCACCGAAATAGTTATCAGCTATTTCGGTGATTTTTTATTTTAAAGGAGCTTATATGGTTGAATCAGTTAAATTATCTCAATTAGGATTAAGTCATTATTTGGGAGGTCGTTCTTATAACTTTCGTTTTCAAAAGAATCAAGCTCACTTTCCTGATCATGTCCGAGCCTTGGTTAATCAATTAGATTGTTCAGTGAATCAAGTCTATACTGGCCAGCAAGTGCATGGAGATGCTATCGAGTATTGCAAGGGGACCAACGGGGAAGAATTTGTGGTTGGACGTCAGTTTAAGTCCACAGATGGTTTGATTACTGATCAAGTCGGTATTGGCTTATTGATTAAATTTGCTGATTGTACACCGATTCTGTTGTACGATCCCGTACGCAAGGTGCAAGCTAGCTTACATTCAGGCTGGCGGTCAACGGTCAAGCAGATTGGTCCGCTAGCCATTCAGCGGATGGTTGATGACTTTCATTGTCGTAGGGAAGATATCCATGCTTTTATTGGTCCCTCAATAGATCAGGCGAATTATGAGGTGGGACCTGAAGTTTATCAAGCTTTTGGTGAGATCAAGAGAAGAGATCAATTCTTTAAACCAGGTCTGACTAAGGATAAATTCTACCTATCAATGACCCAGGCCAACCATTATTTATTATTAGAAGCGGGGCTTCCTGCTCATCAGATCGAAGTTAGTCAGCGATCAACCTATCAAGATCCAAGCCTTCATTCAGCCAGAAGAGAAGGGCTAGACTATGGGTTGAATGGTTTGCTGAGCGTCATTTGTGATTAGATCCAGAGAGGCTCCCGTTAAGTAAAACTTAGCGGGAGCCTCTCTGAGATATGAAAAAAGACCCCGAGTGGGGTCTAGTATGAGTTATTAGTTGTTAGTAAGCTCTTCACTGTCTGTTTCTGAATCTTCCAGAGCAGCTGGTCCTTCTGTGTCCCGACCTTCTTCAGTGTCTGTAAGGTCCGTGTCACCAGCAACATCTTCAGCAGGAATAATTGTTACTGGAATTTCATCGATCGTTCCAAAATACCATTGGATGGTATCTCCTGCTTTAAGAGTTTGAGAAACCACTCCCGCTTCAGCGAACTGACCGTTCAAGAGGTAAGTCCAAGTTTGACCAGAAAGGTAATCATTATCAATATCGTTAATTGAATCAATCACACCTTCTTCTTCGTTGAAGTTGAAAGGTACTTGATCTTTTGAAGCTTCCATCGCTTCTAAGACATTCATACCCTCAGTTAGATTTACATCGTATTCAGCAACGGGTGCTTCTTGCCCACTAACATAAAAAGCAAATTTAACTGATTCTCCAGTGGTATCATCTGCTTGTGTATCCTCATCATGAGAGCTTTCTGCAGCGTCGGATGAAAGGGATTGAGAAGAGGATTCTTGGCTAGAAGCTTGATCTTGCGACTCAACAACTGAGCTGACAGATTCTTGAGCAGGCTCAGCTTCTTGTCCTCCATTATTACAAGCAACGAGTAAAAATGCTGCTGTGGATAAAGACATTAATTTAATAAATTTCTTCATGTACTAGCCCTCCTAAGATTAGTAATATCTAATAATAAACTACCAAGAAATCGCTTCAAAGTCAAATAATTCGCTGTTTGTGAGATTTTTGACTATAATAAGAATACTAGACAACTGTGGATAGAGTAAGAAGGATGTTAGACCTTTTAGTTAAGGAGGATTGAATGGAAATCATCACATTTAATGCTGAGGAAACTAAGCAAGTGGGAGCTCTGCTGAGTCAATTAATGAAACCAGGGATGGTAATGACCTTGACTGGGGATCTTGGAGCAGGTAAGACAACCTTAACCCAAGGCTTTGGTAAGGGGCTTGGAATTAAACGAGCCATTAAAAGCCCGACCTATACAATTGTCAAGGAATATCCGCTGGAGGATGGGTCTACCTTTATTCATATGGATGCTTACCGCTTAGAAGAAGGAGGGGCAGATACTGTTGATTTGGATCAGTATTTAAGTGACGATTATTTAGTTCTGATTGAATGGCCCCAGTTTATTGAAGACTATTTACCTCAAGACTACCTAGAGGTTCACTTGGCGGCTACTTCCAAGGACAATCAGCGACGAATCCAGATTGATTCGCATTCACCGGCCTATTCAAGTATAATAGATGCGTTAAAACAGAAGTGGAAGGATGTTAAGTAGATGAGTGATATCAAGCCGCTACAAGTTGTCAATAAGGAAGATGATTATGAAATATCTGTCATCATTCGCCAGGCAGAAATAAGTGATGCGCGAGCAATTCTAAATTTACTCTGTGAAGCTAATCAAGAAACGGATTTTCTCCTAGTCAAGCCCAAGGAACTGAGCTTACAAGATGAAGAAGATATTATTGAGCGTTTTCAATATGCTGAAAAGAGTATTCTTCTCGTTGTGGAAGTTGATGGACAGATTGTTGGTCTAGGCAACCTGGCTTCTTATGGACGAGGGCACCAGGACCATATTGCTCAAATTGGTCTAGTGATTATTAGTGAGTACTGGGGATTTGGTCTAGGTAAACTATTAGTTGGAGATTTACTTGACTTCGCCAAATCTGTCGGTCTAGTTAAGATTACCTTAGAAGTCATGGAGAGTAATATTCGAGCAATTAGTCTCTACAAGTCCTATGGCTTCAATGAGATTGGTAAATTAAGTAAGCACGTTCGCAAAGATCATAGTTATTTTGATGCTTATCTCATGGAGTTATTACTATAAATTTGCTTTACTTTCTCGGGTGCATTCTCTAGAATAGTTGAGTATATGAATTCGAGGTGGACAAATTAGAATGAATTATCAAGACTTAATCGAGGCTTTTCCAACCTTAAATTTTAAGTTAGATGAGCCTCTAGCTAACTATAGTTATACTCAAACGGGAGGTAGGGCAGATGTCATCATCCTCCCCAAAGACGTTCAAGAAATTCAAGCGGTTTTAGCTTGGATTAAAGATCATGATCCGACTGTTGATGTTCATGTCTTGGGTAACTTGAGCAATGTGATTGTTCGTGATGGTGGGATGGAAGGTATCGTATTCATCTTAAGTGATATGAATCAGATTTCTTGTCAAGGTACTGAGATTTATGCGGAGGCTGGAGCTAGTCTAATTGACGTTACCCATCTAGCCCTAGGAGAAGAATTGACGGGCTTAGAGTTTGCCTGTGGCATCCCCGGCAGTGTAGGTGGAGCAGTCTTTATGAATGCGGGAGCTTACGGCGGAGAAGTTTGTGAGGTGATTGTTGAAGTTGAAGCGATTACCCAAGAGGGACAGCCAATTAGCTATTCAAATGAGGAATGTGATTTTGCTTACCGTCATAGTGTCTTTCAAGATAATGGGGCGATTATTCTGGGGGCTCGTTTTCGGTTAAATGAAGGTGATCCTCAGGCAATTAAGAATGAGATGGATCGTGTGACTGAGCTTAGACAAAGCAAGCAACCTTTAGAATATCCCTCATGTGGATCTGTCTTTAAACGTCCTCAAGGCCATTATACGGGTCAATTAATTCAGCAAGCAGGTCTTCAAGGTCACCAAATTGGTGGTGCCCAAGTTTCAACCAAGCACGCTGGTTTTATCGTGAACATTGACCATGCTACGGCCCAAGATTATACCGATATGATTGCTCATATTCAATCTGTTATTTGGGAAAAGTTTCAAGTTAGACTAGAACCAGAAGTTCGAATTATTGGTCATGATCAGATTTAATCATCAATTTAAAAAAGAGGGCCTAGGCCCTCTTTTTTGATGTATTAGTATTTCTCTATTCACCAAAAAACTGGTAGGCGATCTCATGCCCTTGGTCTATTTTTGCCCATTGTTGTTCCTCACTGAGTTCATTACCACAGTCGCAAGAGGCAAAACCACACTGGTGAGAGAGGTATAATCGATCCTTGCCTAGATAGCGACTGGCTTCTTCAAGCATGGCTAGGGCACGGTCGGGGTCATCTAAATTGGCGGTCTTACTTGATAGGGCGCCTAGAACCACCTCAACTTCTGGCCGGTCAGAGAAGACTTTTAAGACCTCCAAGCTACCTGCACGATCATCATCCCACTCTAAGTAGAAGCGGTCATAATGTTGGCGAGCTAGGAAATATTCAGCAACTTCTGAATATGCACCGTCTGTGAAGGCGCGTGAGGCGTAATTTCCCCGGCAGTTATGGGCATAAACTTTCAGTCCAAGCTCATGGGCATAGTCTGCGACAGCATTATTCATATCAATCAAGTGTTGGGCTACTTCTTCTTTGTCGAAGCTTGAGAAATCGCTATCCAGAGAAGCTAATTGAATGGTATCTTCATCACCAACAAAGCTAGCCCAAATACAATCATCCAACTGCAAGATGCTCCCTCCTGCTTGAGCGTACTCTTTTACATACTCTTTGTAGGCGGTGATTAGGTCTTGGCGGAAATCTTCTAAGTTTGTGTAATAATGCCCCTCACCGATTGTTTCGTGGCCAATGGTTTCGATATATAGATGACCAGGGGCGACGATCGGATGCTTGATAGCTACGGTGTCTGGTGCATATTTCTTAACTAGTTTGAAGTGCTCGATAAAGGGGTGATTTTTGCCAGATAATTTACCAGTGACGGCTAAGCCGATATCACGGCGTGTTTCATAAGTGTGGCGGTGGCCCTGTTCATCTTCTTCATAGAACTTATAACCCTGTGTCTGAATGGAACGCTCATAACCTTGTAATCCCCAGGCAAAGTCCAAGTGCCAGAGAGAACGAGCATATTCTCCGTCGCTGATTTCAGTGAGGCCATGAGCAACTTGTTTTGAGACGATGTCTTGGATCGCTTTTTCTTCGGTTTCTTGGTAACCTGGTAGGTCTTGATAGAAGGGATAAGTGATATCGTCTCGGTGTTCGATCTCCTGCTTGTATTTTAATAGTTCTTCTGGTCGTAATAGAGAACCAACGGTTAGAAATTTTCTTGAATAAGTTGTCATTTTTATCATCTCCTTTATTTATGAGATAACTATACGCAATTTTTAATTGTATTAGAAATACCTATTTACAAGAGGGAGCTATAGTTGTAAGCTATAATGAATTCATTTAAGGAGGGATTACCTTGCGCTTAGAAGACTTTCAATATTTTAAGGCGGTGGCCAGCGAACGTTCCTTAACACAAGCCGCTCACTCACTCTATATTTCTCAACCTTCTCTATCCAATGCGATGGCCAAGTTAGAAGAAGAGTTAGGAGTTACCTTATTTGCCCGTAATTCAAGAGGAATTACTCTAACCAGTGATGGAGAAGAATTTTTGCAGTATACCAATCAAATTTTGGAACAAGTTTCCTTGATGAAACGTCGTTACCTAGATAAGGAGCCTGCTAAACAGATATTTTCTGTGGTGAGTCACCATTATGCCTTTGTGGTGGATGCCTTTGCTCGCCTCTTAAAGCGCCAGTCCCCTGATCATTTTCAAGCGACCCTAAAAGAAGTCAGAACTTATGAGGTTATTGATGAAGTTTATCGTTTGCGCAGTGAATTAGGAGTGATTTATCGTAGTCGCTACAATCAACAAGTGATTAATAAGGATCTTTTAGATAAACATTTAACTTTTAATCCACTCATCAAAGCCAAGCCCCATATTTTTATCTACCAAAATCACCCCTTAGCAGACCGTGACTTTGTTACTTTTGATGATTTAGCCCCTTATCCTCGTTTGAATTTCGAACAAGGTAAGTATAATTCTTTTTACTTTTCAGAGGAGGTTCATGCGGATTATGAGGTTGATAAATCAATTGTTGTGAGTGACCGGGCCACTATTTTTAACTTAATGATTGGTTTAAATGGTTATACGATTTCATCTGGGATTATCAATGCTGACTTAAATGGCGACGATATTATTGCAGTCCCATTGGATTCAGATGAGCTGATTGAGATTGGCTACATAACAAACGACTTTCATCAATTGAATGCGGTAGCGATAGAATTTATTGATATCCTCAAAGAATGCCTAGATGCTGGGAGTCAGGCTAGGGAGGGATAATTAAAGAGTTCTTCACAGTAACTTCCTTGAATTTCCCCCACCATCCTGTTAATCTAAAGCATAGCTTTGATAATTAAAGAGGAAAAGAGGAAATGATTTTGCCAACCTTAGTTCAACAAATAATTCGATTTATACTAGTGGGTGGCTTAGCTACTTTGATCGACTTTTTGGTTTTAGCCTTCCTCTACCATGGTCTGAACCTTTACTACCTTATAGGAACAGTGATTGCTTTTATTGTGTCCACTATTTTTAACTATTGGGCCAGCATGCGGTTTATCTTTAAGTCTAAATATGGTCCTGACCAAAGACATAAGGAGTTTATAATCTTTTTGATTTTAAGTCTTATCGGCTTAGCCCTTACCTCCTTATTAATGGTTCTAGCTGTTGATTGGCTAGGTTTACCTGTCATGTTCGCAAAGGTTTTGGTGACCGGGTTCGTCATGGTCTTTAACTTTGTTAGTCGCAAGCTTTTTATCGAAGGACGTTAGGGGGAAATATGTGAAGAAGAATACTATAACGCTAATTGTTCCTTGTTATAACGAAGAAGCCAGTTTGGATTTATTTATGGCCGAAATTGTAAACACACAGGCCAAATTAAAGCAAGCTTTTATCGAGGTTCTTTTAGTCAATGATGGTTCCCAAGACAAGACCCTGGAGGTCATGAAGCGTCTTAGTGAGGAGTATCCTGACCGTGTCAATTATCTTTCTTTCTCTAGAAATTTCGGCAAGGAAGCAGCGATCTTAGCTGGTATGGAACATGCGCAGGGCGAATGGGTCGGCCTAATTGATGCGGACCTACAAGATCCACCAGAGCTGTTAGTTGAAATGCATCGATTGATTACAGAAGAGGGCTATGATGTAGCAGCTACCCGTCGGGTAGATCGACAAGGAGAGCCCCCTATTCGTTCTTTCTTTGCTAATTTGTACTATAAGATCAACAACTCAATTTCTGATGTTCAATTAGCTGAAGGTGCAAGGGACTATCGCCTCATGACGCGACCGGTTGTTGAAGCGGTTATTTCATTACCTGAACACAACCGTTTTTCTAAGGGGATTTTCGCCTGGGTCGGCTTCGATGTTGCCTATTTAGAATATGAAAATATCGAACGCAGTGCTGGGGAGTCTTCCTGGTCTTTTATGAGCTTGTTTAATTACGCGATTGAAGGTTTGATCTCTTTTTCTGACCTTCCGCTCAAGATAGCTTCTTATTTGGGATTGTTGGCTTTTTTGGGGGCCTTAATCTTTGGTCTTTATATTATTATTAAGACACTAATCTTTGGTAACCCAACTCCGGGATGGCCTTCGCTTGCTGTTCTAATTGTTGGAATGGGAGGCTTGCAGTTGCTGTGTTTAGGGATTGTGGGTAATTACATTGCTAAGATTTATCTAGAATCCAAAAAGAGACCCACTTACATTATTCAAGATCAGCACTTTATCCAAGCCAAGCACTAAATATCATGAATAGACAAGAGGCAGGAAAGGTCTAGAGATTAGACTTTTCCTGCCTCATTTTGTGTAATCAAGGAATAAGAGGGAGTTTAAATTTGATCCGTCTCCTCCTCAGTTGGAGCTTGATAGTCTCCAGGTAGACCTTCCAAGAGATTTTCTGCCCACTGGTCATCAACATGAATAAAGTGGCCTAAGTGGGGTGTCTTCAATAGTTTGCCATATTTATCTTGGACAAAGTGGACCAAAGATTCATGAAAATCAACTAACAGTTGTCCCTGATTGGTAAGGTAGATTATTTTTTCATCCTTGTTATCCTTATAATAATAGCGGCCATAGACTTGGCAATCTGGCTTTTCTTTGGCGAATAATCCATCGGTTAATAATTTGACGATCTCGATTAATTGATCATCGTAGCCATTTTGGTAGATTTGAATTTTTTCGATAAGGCTGGTGATTGAGCCAACCACTCGGAGTTGGTATTCATCCCATGAGAAGTCAAGACTGGTTAAAATATTGCTTAATTGTTGGTCAGTCTCTTCTACTTGGCTAGCATAGTGGGGGGCTAGATAAATCATCCATCTAGCATCAGGATCATGATAGAGAAAGGTACTTTCAATATGCCGGCTAGCGCCACAAACCTCGCATTCAAATAAGAACAACTGACCGCGAATCAATTTGTTCTTAAGTTCCGGTTCTAAGTGGCTATTAATGGATGTATAACGGGTGAACATTTGCTCATGGTCACAGACTGGGCATTGAATAGAAATTAATTCTTGCATAAGAACCTCCTCTAGATAGACTTAAACCTATTATAACAAAGATTCACCGTCTGTCTCTATAGGAGATAATAGACTCAAATTATGCTATAATTAAAAGTGAGTAAACGATTAAAACAAGGAGGCAGATAAACATGTCGCTAGCTAAACAAGTTGCCGGTTGTAAGGCGGTTGATTATGTGGAAGATGGGATGATCGTTGGATTAGGCACAGGTTCAACGGCTAACTACTTTATTGATGAATTGGCCAGTCGAATTCAATCGGGTCAGCTCAAGCACATTGTTGCTGTCGCGACTTCCCAAGCGAGCTTTCAACGTGCTCGTCAGCTAGGGATCAATGTATTACCTCTTGATGAAGTGAATTCAATCGACCTACTTGTTGATGGTGCCGATGAGACCTTGAGAACTTTTACTGGTATCAAGGGTGGCGGTGGTGCACTTCTACATGAAAAAATTGTCGCCCAAAATAGTCTCAAGGTAATTTGGATTGTCGATGAATCCAAGTTAGTGGAACAACTGGGAGCCTTTCCATTGCCGGTGGAAGTCGTTCAATATGGTTCTTGGAAGCTATTTAGAAAATTCGAAAATGCACAAATGAAACCACAATTCAGAAAGTCGGGCCGAGATTCACTATTTATCACTGACTCAGGCAACTATATTATTGATTTAAATCTAGGCATGATTCCTAGCCCCGATCAAGTATCTTTCCAGTTAAATAATATGGTTGGCGTGGTAGAACATGGTTTATTTATTAATTATCCTGATTTAATTATTGTTGGTGATAATCAAGGCGAAGTTAGTTTAATTGAACGTGACTAAGAGCATCGATGAGGAGAGATAGCCATGAGAATGACCGAAATTATTGCCCATAAGCAAGCTGGATTGGCTTTAAGCAAGGAAGAAATCTACCACTTTGTCAATGGATTTACTGCTGGAGATATTCCAGACTACCAAGCAAGTGCTCTATTAATGGCTATTTACTTTCAAGGGATGTCCGTAGAAGAAGCTGCTGACTTGACTTTAGCCATGGCAAATTCAGGCGACCAATTAGACTTGTCTGCCATTGATGGGGTCAAGGTGGATAAGCATTCCACAGGTGGCGTCGGGGATACAACAACGCTTATTTTGAGTCCCTTGGTTGCTAGCTTGGGAGTTCCTGTAGCCAAGATGAGTGGCAGGGGACTTGGACATACGGGAGGGACCATTGATAAACTTGAAGCAATTCCCGGTTTCAATACGGAATTAAGTGTGTCGGACTTTATTGAGGCCGTCAACCAGATTAAGTTAGGACTAGTCGGACAGACCGGTAATCTGACGCCTGCTGATAAGAAGATCTATGCCTTGAGGGATGTTACTAATACTGTTCAATCGATTCCACTTATTGCGTCGTCTATTATGAGCAAGAAGATTGCTGCTGGAGCGGATGCTATTATACTGGATGTTAAGGTTGGAGAAGGAGCCTTTATGAAGACGGTTGAGGAGGCGGAAGAACTGGCCCATCTGATGGTACAAATCGGTAAAGCCGTTGGTCGCCAAACCCTGGCTATTATTTCCAACATGGATCAACCATTGGGCCATGCAGTCGGTAACGCGCTCGAAGTCCAGGAAGCGATCGCTTGTTTGAAAGGAGAAGGGCCTCAAGATTTGACAGACTTATCTGTAGCATTAGCCAGTCAAATGCTCTTAGCGGCAGATCGGGTAGATTCTCTTGAAGAAGGCCTAAAACTTCTTCAAGAGCAAATCCGTAATGGCCAAGCCTTGGTAAAATTTAAAGAATTTATCGCTAACCAGGGCGGTGACGTCACATATATTGATGATCCAGATCGTTTGCCCCAAGCTCGTTACCAGATCCCGATTTTCGCACCAGAGTCCGGCTACCTCGCTAGTTGGCATACTCAAACTGTTGGTGAGGTTGCGCGAATCTTGGGTGCGGGTCGAGCGACCAAGGACGATCAGATTGATCCTGCTGTTGGATTGATGGTCCACAAGAAGTTAGGTGAACCTGTGGAAGCGGGTGAAGTGGTTGCGACCTTATACAGTCAATCAGAAGAAGCAACAGAGGCAGTGCGGATGATGCAAGGAAGTTTCACTATCACTTCTCAAGCGGAATCAGCGCCGTTAATTTATGAAATGATTACGGATTGAGAAGGGTAGGAAAATCATGTTAAGTGAGAAAATTAAAGAATTACGGTTAACCAAAGATATGTCACAAGAAGATCTAGCAGAAATTTTGGATGTGACACGACAGTCCATCTCCAAGTACGAGAATGGATCAGCCGATCCGGGTCTCGATAAGATACGTTTAATTGCGGATTATTTTGACGTTTCCTTTGATTATTTGTTGGATGATAAGATATCCACTCGCGACTATCAAAAACAGACAGTCGAGGAACCAAAAGCTCAGGCTAAATCTGTTAAAGAGACGGAAGATCCTAATGAGAGTACTAAGCACTTACCAAGAATCCATATACAATCTAAGATTGAAGATGAAGATTTAGATGAGACTTATTACAAGTTTGATGTCGTTGAGAAGTTTCCCCATATCGATTACAAGCCAACAGCCTTATTAATGGGGGTTCATTCAAGAACTTTTGTTTTTGAGAATAAGACAGAACTTGCCTGGTATCGGACGATGGAGGATGCTTACCGAGAAGTCGAAGCGATTCAAGAAGCCCTAGCTAATGGTGAGACTAGTTATGAATTACAATATGATGCGCCTGTTAAGAAGCGTGGCTTTTTCTCGGTTCAATTAGCGGATGTCGAAGTAGATAGTGAATAATTAATAGTTCTATTCTATCGCTATAACATTAAAATGGCCTGACTATTCCCATTTAACGGGAGTATCAGGCCATTTTTGTATTTTAAGTTAAGCGATAGATACTTGGTGAGAACTATTTAAGGGTGAGCTTGCGTGCTTGAGCATATTGGGCTAGGTCCCCCGTTATGATCCAATCGATGTCTTTTAAGTGTTTAACGGATTGGGCGCCAGCCATGAGACAGGTTAGTTGGATAGCTTCCTTCATCTCCTCGACCAAGCGAACGGTGCCATCAATTCCCTGATCTTGAATGGATTGGAGGAAGAATCCTGAAATACCGCAAGCCTTAGCCCCCATGACCAAAGCCTTAACAATATCTAGATAGTGGCGAATGCCACCACTAGCTAGAACTTCAATCTCCTCCAAGAAAGGACGGGCTTCCAAGAGGGATTCAGGGGTGGTCTGGCCCCAACTGGCTAAAGATTCAAGGCTAAAGTTTTGCCGACGATTATTCTCAATGCTGACGAAATTGGTTCCACCACGCCCAGAAACATCGACGGTCTCCACTCCTAAATCAATCAGGTGCTGGATGGTCTGCTGACTCATTCCAAAACCGACTTCTTTTACAATGACAGGAAGCCCTAAGCCCTCAACAATGGATTGAATGTTTGTAGACCAAGTTGAAAAATCTCGATCACCTTCTGGCATCACCACTTCTTGAGGAATATTGAGGTGGATCTGTAGAGCGTCGGCTTGCAACAGTTCTACTGCCCGCCGAGCATTATCCAAATCATGGTGAGCGCCCAAGTTAGCTAGGACAAAGCCATCCGGATTCTGCTCGCGGATGACGGTAAAAGAATCGCTTACCTGGGGCTCCTTGAGAGCGATGGAGACGGAGCCAGAGGCCATGGAGAGGCCCGTTTGCTTAGCCACTTCTGCTAGGTCATGGTTGAATTTCTTTGTAAATGCACTGCCACCGGTCATCCCATTGATATAGAAGGGAAGCGAATGGTTGTTGCCAGCCCAGTGGGTGGTTAAGTCGATTGCTTCGAAGTCAACTTGATTAAAGGAATGGTGGATAATTCGTAAATCATCAAAGGCAGAATGTTGCAACTGCTTTTGCTGTTCTAGTGCATGGTTGACGTGGTCATCCTTACGCTGTTGGTTGATGCTTTGTTCAGGTTTCATAATAGTCACTTCCTTTCAAAAGATGGACAGACATCCGCATTCAGTAGGTCAATGCCTGCTTGTTGCCAGTCTTGTTGGAGTTGTCGGCGGTCTTCATCTTGGCCTTGGTATTTGAAGGCCAGTCCACAATCTCCTCCACCTGCTCCAGAAGACTTGGCCACCCAACCATTAGCATTGGCTAGGTCAATCAGTTGCTGAAGCGGTTCTGTTTCAATCGGTAGATCATAAGCTGTTCCTAGATCTTGAAGGAGGTGGCGATGGTTGATGATTGCCTCTAGAAAGGCTGCCGGCTGTTGTTCTTGGATGGCTTGATAGAGCTCTTGGACAATTAATTGAACTTCCACTAGGTAGGCTTGGTAGACAACGGGATCACTTAAGGTCTTCTGTTTCATTCTTTCAACCAGGTTGTCTGAGGAAGCAGGTGCACCAGTCCAACCGATTGCAAGGCTTATTTGATCCGGGTGAGGGAGGGATTCTAATCGCAGTCCAGGCCAAGGCTTCTGGAGGAGGTCAGGTATACAACTGGGGCCATTCAGTGCTTCTTCTAACCAATCCCGTTCAAAGTTTTGGTAATAGACCCAACCGCCCAAACAATTGGTAGCAATATCGGCGAGACTGCCTTGACTTTTCAAGCGGATAATAGAAATTGCTGCTAATTTGAACAGACTGGTCGGATGGTGAAGTGTGATACCGTGCCAGTTTAAGTATGCCTTAAGGCTAGCAACAGTGACCGCACCACTTGATCCGAGTCCGTATTTACGACCATCTTTATTGGCAAGTTGGCTGGTCAGATTCAGTCTAAAGGATCTAGGTTCAATGGCTAGTTCTTTGAGCAAGGCTTGTCCAGTTATCAATGCTGATTGGACATAGCGCCAGGGGTTGTTTTGATCTGATAGGCTACTTGAAAACTGTAGTTGGTCTTCAACAAGCGGTATTGCTAGATCTGCTAGTTGGTCTGAGTGAAGCTGGCACATATGATTAGTGCTTGCTTGAATTTCGGCGGTTAAGTATTGGTCGATGCCAATCAAAATAGCTCCCTGACCTGGAGTCAAAATAGCATATTCACCAGCAACAAACAACTTGCCAGGCACCTGGTGGGTCTGGCAAGTTTCTGGTTGAGTGTCAATGGTCAATAGGTGGTGATTCAAGCTTTAACCTTCCTTCCAATCAATCGCATAAGGTGCAGGACCTGGGCGACTCATAATCAGTTTTTCTTCGGTAAAATACTGGGCCAGCCGTTTCTTGATGGTATCTAATTGCGAGTAGGGGGCAATCACTTTAACATTAGGCCCAGCGTCCATCGTATAGTAGCAACAATAGCCTGCTTCACGTAAGTCTCTTACTGCCTGCATAGCAAGCAAAGAATCAGGTTCAAAGTAGGTAAATGAAGGGTTGGCTGCTAGGATCGTAGCATGCATTTTCATAGCATTATGTTCAGCAATTTCCCCGATTCTTTGGACATCCCGTTGTTGAATGGCTACTTCCATTGCTTCTAGGTCTTTAGCAACTTCTTTAGGCCAGAGTTGGTAGAAGGGGGAAGTCTCCATTGTATGAAGCATACCTTTTCTTGAAGAAATGGCCTTCTTGTCCGCATTAACAGCAATAGCTAACATTCCGATATCCCATTGGGCGGAGTCGATAGCTTGGGCAAACGAAGATTCACTCTGGTCGTCTTGCCCTCGGTTCCAGCGTACAAAGCCACCAAACAAGCTTCTTGAAGCTGAACCAGATCCTTGTCTAACCAAAGTCGATAATTGTTCCGGACCTAAGTTCAGACCTGAGACCTGATTAGCACACGAACCCAAGGCAGCAAAAGCTGAAGCTGAAGAAGCTAGGCCAGCAGCAGTGGGGACATGATTATAGCTATCCACACGAAAGTGAGTAGGAGCTTGGTCTGAGTCTGGATAGAACAAATGGAGAAAACGACTCAACTTTTCCACTTCTTTATCTTCTTGTTGGATCCCATTTAAATAGAAGCTGGATTGAGTGAGGGCTGGATCCACTGTTAGCCGTGTATCGGTATAAAAAGCTTCCAAAGTCAGAGATAGACTGGAAGTGACGGGTAGAAACAGCTTGGGGTCGCGCTTGCCCCAATATTTAATGAGAGCGATATTGGTATGAGCACGAAAACTCGCTTGATTAAGATTAGGCATAGTCTCTCCTTTGATTATTGGTTCAAGTGAAGGCTCCAAGTTTGAATGGCTCCGGCTTCCTGCATAGCTTGTCTTATCTTCTGAGCGCTATCGAAGCTTTCTGCCAGGGCAATAACGCAACCACCCAAGCCCCCTCCTGTTAATTTAGCTCCAAGGGCTCCGGCCATCCAGCAGGCATTGACGATTCGATCCAAAACACTATTGGATATTTCTAATTGGTTTAAGTAATAATGATTGTAAGTTAATAACCGGCCTAGTTCGTGGATGTCGTGTTGAGCAATCGCTTCGTAAGCTTGTTCGACAAAACCACCAATGGCCGCCATAGTTCCTTCAACAAAATCGGGTCTAACTTCCTTTAAGCGGGCAACATGGCCGACCGCTTCCTTGGTTTGTCCCACTTGCCCTGAATCAGCTACGACTAGATAAGCATCTAATTTAAAGGCAAAGGGAGCAGGACGCTTACTCTTACGGTAAATGACTGGATTGGATGATGAGGCCATTAAAGTATCCAAGCCAGAAGTGGCCTCATGGGCAATAACTTCCGCTTGGTTAACAATAAATCGTAGTTGATAGGGGGATATATTTACCCGGTAGAGGTCACAAATAGCCCGCACTAACGCCACACAGACTGCCGCCGACGAGCCCATTCCCCGTCCCACTGGAATTGATGAATCGATTGAGAATTTTAGACTTGTTTTAGGTAGTTTGAATGATTTCAAGGTTAAGTGGATCGCTTCCTTGATATTGTCCAAGTGGCTAGGCGCTTTAACCAACTTCCCCTTGTAATAGAGGCTGTCAAGGTAATGGTCTGCGCAGGGGTCGCTTTGAGCTTCGACTTCTACTTGAACATTAGCCGCAGGAAAGGGAAGAGCGATGGCAGGGTAGTCATAAACTACTGCATGTTCTCCCATGAGAATAATTTTTGAATGGGCTTCTCCTTGCCCAAGCGACTGGTGGGTTACTTGCTTAGCAGATGCTTGATCTTTGGGTGACTGCCTAGACATTCACGTTCAACTCCTTTCCCTAATTGATTAATATAATAACATGGAATTCACTTAATTTGTAGGTAAAACACTGCTTATTTGCTCTTCTGGAAAGTTAAGAATGGGTAAACAATCTGATGAGAGGGTATTTTTGTGCTACAAAGCCAGGTCGACGTATGATAAACTATTAGCAATAAGAATTGAAAAGAGGGTTGTTTGTCGATGAACGTGTTCGAACACTTCACACGTCAAGAGTGGAGTCAGCTTTATTATGATGGAGAGATAGAGGCAGAGCTAATCGCTGACCTGGATGAATTGGTCGCCGTCAATGACCGCTTGACGCAAGCGGATATTGATGAAATTTACCAGCCCCTTATCCAGTACATTGATATTTTTGTGCAGAAGTTTAAACGGTTTGAACTCGCTAAATTAAATTTTTTTGCTGAAGATAAGAGTAACTTACCCCCATTTATTATTGGCATCTCTGGGAGTGTGGCTGTCGGTAAGTCAACCGTTGCCAGGGTGCTTCAAGAATTACTGCAACGGGCTTATCCAGCTAAGACGGTCGAGATGATGACCACTGACGGTTTTCTTTACTCTAACCGGGAGTTAAAGCGTCGCGGGATCTCAAACCGCAAGGGTTTTCCTGAGAGCTATGATATGGTAGCCTTATTGGACTTTATGAGTGCTGTTAAGACACAATCAGGACCGGTCTCTTATCCCATCTATTCTCATGACATTTATGATGTTATTCCTGGAAAGAAGCGGACAATAGAAGCAGTGGATATTCTGATTGTTGAAGGAATTAATACCTTCCAACTGCCTCAGAACCAGCAAATTTATGTGAGTGACTTTATTGATTTTGGCATTTATGTAGATGCTGATCCCTTAAATATTAAGAAGTGGTACATTCAACGTTTTCACATGCACTTAAAGCATGCTCAGGATAATCCAGATTCTTATTATTATCCAATGACCTTTAGGTCCCAAGAAGATTTAGACAATTATGCTAATGAGGTTTGGTATACCGTCAATATGACAAACTTGGTCCAATACATTGAACCAACAAGAGACCGAGCCGATCTTGTCCTGCATAAGGGCGACAAGCACTTAATTGATGAACTTTATATCCGTAAATACTAAGAGGAGGAATGTTTTGTGACGCAAAGTATTCAAGAAATAGAAAAAATTATTGTTTTAGACTACGGTAGCCAATACAATCAATTAATTACTCGCCGTATTCGTGAGTTTGGTGTATATAGTGAACTCAAGCCTAACACTACTAGTGCACAAGCCATCAAAGACCTGGGTAACGTTAAGGGGATTGTCTTATCTGGAGGCCCTCATAGTGTTTATGAAGAGGGAGCTTTCACTATTGATGAGGCCATCTTTGACTTAGGTTTACCAATCTTGGGTGTGTGCTATGGGATGCAATTAATTACCCATAAGCTAGGTGGGAATGTTGAAGCTGCTGGTAGTCGTGAATACGGTCAATCTCCTCTGCAAGTATTGGAAACAGAATCGGGAATTTTTGCTGGTTTGGAATCTGAAGAAGTAGTCTTGATGAGTCACGGCGATTTAATTACTGAAATTCCAGAAGGATTTGAAGTGACAGCTAAGAATGAACATTGCCCATTCGCTGCCTTCCAAAATACTGATCGTCAAATCTATGGCGTTCAATTCCACCCAGAAGTCCGTGCGTCTATTCATGGTAACGATATGTTGCGCAACTTTGTCTTTAATATTTGTGGCGCCAAGGGCGATTGGACGATGGAGAACTTTATTGATTTAGAAATTGCCAAAATTCGTGAGGCAGTCGGTGACCGGAAGGTATTACTCGGCTTATCAGGTGGAGTCGACTCTTCGGTAGTCGGTGTCCTCTTGCAAAGAGCGATTGGAGACCAACTTGTATCCATCTTTGTTGACCATGGTTTATTACGTAAGAATGAAGCAGATCATGTGATGAATGCTTTAGGCGAATTTGGTTTGAATATTATCAAGGTGGATGCTAAGGACCGTTTCTTTAGTAAGCTAGCGGGTGTAAGTGACCCCGAGCAAAAACGTAAAATTATCGGAAACGAATTTGTCTACGTCTTCGACGATGAGGCGGCTAAGCTAGATGGTATCGACTTCCTAGCCCAAGGGACTCTTTATACGGATATTATTGAATCTGGGACAGAAACTGCTCAAACGATTAAGTCACACCACAATGTCGGTGGCTTACCAGAAGATATGGAATTCCAATTAATCGAGCCTTTGAATACGCTATTCAAGGATGAGGTTCGAGCCTTGGGAACGGCTTTGGGGATGCCGGACTCTATTGTCTGGCGCCAACCTTTCCCAGGACCAGGTTTAGGTATTCGAGTTCTGGGTGAGATTACTGAAGAGAAAGTGGAGATTGTCCGTGAATCTGACGCTATTCTTCGAGAAGAAATTGCTAAGCATGGACTAGAACGTGAGATTTGGCAATACTTTACTGTCTTACCAGGTATTCGCTCGGTAGGGGTAATGGGTGACGGCCGGACCTATGATCATACGGTCGGTATTCGTGCCGTAACTTCGATTGATGGTATGACTAGTGAATTTGCTCGAATTCCTTGGGATGTGCTACAGAAGATATCAACACGGATTGTCAACGAGGTGCCACACGTTAACCGCGTAGTCTATGACGTAACTGGAAAACCACCTGCAACAATCGAATGGGAATAATTTAATAAAGACCGCTAAGCCTTGTTTGACAAGTTTTAGCGGTCTAATTTTTGTTTAGATTGTCAAGCAGTGACTGGTCCTATAGTCAATTTGGCTGACGGGTCTGAGGATATTATCTAGCCTCAATCGGCTCAATCAAGCCGTGTTCCACGCAGTAATGATAGATACCTTCATCAGCTACATGGCCAATTACCTCGTCAGCGATGGTCTTCAAGTCGTCAGAAGCATTAGCCATGGCCAAGCCCCAGCCGACTGCTTCCAACATTTCGATATCATTATTGCCATCGCCGAAGGCTAGAGCTTGGCTGGACTCTAGGCTATAATAATCTAAAATTCGTTTGATTCCTGTGCCCTTACCACTCTTAGCCGGAATGATATCAACGGCCCGGTCCCACCAGGCTGTAATCTTAGAATCGGTGGTGCCTTGCATCAAGTGATCATAATTATCTGAACGGCAACTAACTAATAGCTGGTAGACGGGCTCTTGGTGAGCGATCCGGTCGAATTCATCAGAAACTTGGACTTCTTGATGAGCAAAAGAAAAATAATCCACTAAATCTTGATCTTTTCCATTAGCTAGCAAGCGGTCTTTAGTAGCGATAGCAACGGGTCGGTGGATTTGATTAGCATTTTCAACAATTTGTTGAATATCTGCTTCAATAAGGGGATGTTGATAGATATCCTCTTGGTCGTTAAAACAATATGATCCATTGAAAGTTAAATAGGCATCAAAGTCAATTCCTTCGAAGTGGGGCAGGGAGACAGGGCTTCTTCCCGTGGCCAGACAAAGGATAAAATCGTTCGCTTTTAAGGCTTGGAGGGTTTTTAGGGTGAGGTTAGTCAGGTGCCCCTTATCCATGTCAATAAGGGTACCGTCAATGTCAAAAAAGATTATCTTGATAGGTTTCAATAGCTGGATCCTTTCTAAATCGGTATTAGTCGATAACTGACTTATTTGAGGAGCGATCATACTAGTGTCAGTGCTAAAATAAATAAGCATTGAGGTAATTATATCAAGGATTGACCGGTTCTGCTATTAATCAGTGACTGGCTGATCATTGATAACATGTGAGAGGGTGAAAAAGTTGGGAAGATTCGTATGCATTTGTCTTAGTTTATGGGGGCTCCTTTCTTATCCATCCATCTGGGCGGTGGAAGAGCTTGGAAATAGTCAAGAAATGAATCAATTAAATATTGTCCAAACTTGCTTTGAAGAAGCCTTTCATTCTCTTTCAGGAGATCATAGTCTCTACTACCAAGATCTCACTCAAGCGGATGCTACTAAGCTAGTGATCAATTCCAATCCGATGCGGTCAGCTAGTTTGATAAAGTTATTTATCCTAGCTGTTTTCTTTCAACAAGTAGCTGATGACCAGATTCGGTTAAATCAGACCTATATTTTGCAGGATGCAGACAAAGTAGGTGGTACGGGGACTTTACAGCAACAAGCGGAGGGATCGACCTATTCATTCTTAGATTTAGCACAGGAAATGATTATTAATAGCGACAATACCGCTACTAATATCTTAATTAAGCAACTCGGTGGGCTTTCTTCCGTTCAAGAGCAAATTAATCAGTGGGATTATGGGGATACCCAATTGAATCGATATATGTTAGATTTTGATGCTCTAGCTAGTGGTCAGGATAATTACACGAGTGTTGAGGATATAGCCAACTTGCTCAGATCATGCTATCGCCAGGAATTGATTTCACCCGTATTGGATCGTCAGATGCTAACTATTCTTAGCCAACAAAAAGATCGTAGTAAGCTACTTGCTAGGTTAGGTCATAAAGTCAAAATATACGGTAAATCCGGTCAATTCTCCCAATATGGCGTCTTGGGGGATGCGGTGATTGTCAAACAGGGAGCAAAGGCTTATTTACTGATTATCCTATCCCAAGATGGTGAGGAGCAGGACCAGTATCCAGCCTTTAATAAGGTGGGCTTGACTGTCTACCAAGTGTCTTTCTAGGGAGCTTATCTTTTGGTTAGCTAGTTCTTGCATAAACTTTTATAATGAAGATAAGTGAAGGAGGCATAGAATGAGACTGATAACGATTGAAGAACACTATATGTCTAAAACTATTAATAAAGGCTATCAAGCCGTGGCGGAAGAGACAGGGCAAACGATTGCTCCGGAAAAGGCTCAATTTGTGGCTGACTATTTGGCTAATAATTCGGATATTTCTGATATTAGTCAAGGTCGGATTAACTTTATGGATCAAGCCGGGGTGGATGTCCAATTATTGTCCTATGGTAATAATAGCCCAATGACTCTTAGGGGCCCTCAAGCGATTGATTTGTGCCGAGAGGCTAATGATGAACTGGCCCAAGCCTGTCAGCATTATTCGGATCGGTTGTATGGATTAGCTTGTCTGCCCCTTACGGATCCCCAAGCAGCAAGCATTGAACTAAAGCGGACGGTAGAAGAATTAGGCTTTCGCGGGGCTTTGATTCAGGGAACTTTCCAAGGGCAATTCTTGGATGATCCGTCTTTTTGGCCGATTTTTGAGCAGGCTGAAGCATTGGAAGTACCGATACAATTTCATCCCGGAGAAGTTTTGCCAGCTGTGCAAGCGACTTATTATCAGGGAAACTTTTCCGATCAAGTGGCGATGATCTTAGCGGGTCATGGGATTGGCTGGCATTACGAAACAGGCATTCATGTCTTACGTTTGATCCTATCAGGTGTGTTTGATCGTTATCCAAGATTACAAGTTATTCTGGGACATTGGGGTGAATTACTACCCTACTTTATCGGTCGCTTTGATGAGATGCTACCTCAAACTTTAACCGGATTGGAGCAGCCTATTTCTTATTATTTTAAGCATAATTTGTACTTAACGCCTAGTGGAATGTATGATGAAGCACCCATGCGTTTGTGCCTAGATACGGTTGGACCTGAGCGGATTTTGTGGTCGATGGACTTTCCTTATGTTAAGCGCCTGGATAGTCAAGAATTCTTGTTAGTCCTTGGTCTTGATCAGCATTCATTAGATCTCATAACACATCGAAACGCTGACGAATTATTTAAGTTAGCAGATAAATAGGGCGAACTTCCCTAAAGACTATCAAAAAAACGCCAACCAAAGTTGGCGTATAAAATAGATTGGCTATTGAAAATTATCCCTTAACAGTAAAGCCCTTCTTATCATAGAGACTATCCTTAGCATTTACTGAGTCAAGGCCCCGTCCAAATACGAGTGCTGCTTTGAAAGTCCAATGATCAGGTGTTTCAATTGAGTCTTTAGCCAGTTGGCTAGGATGTTGGAGGGTAGCTTGGATATCTACATCTTCCAGTGCCAGCCAAGTGGCTAAACTAATATTGGCATGGTTTTCATCGGAATAACGACGGGCTAGAGACTCATCAATGCCAAATTTCTCTGTTAAACTATAGGTGTGGTTGCGGTCTTCAAAGAAGAGAACGGTTCCTTTAGCCTGGGCGAAGCTTTGGTAGAGTTCCTTCTTTTCATCGTTTAAAGTGGCTGTTTGTTCCCAGAAGCCCTTGTTTTCATCATTTAATAAGACAAAGATTCTAGGTGTTTGTTGGCCATAAGCAACCGGCGCTAGGTCACACGCTGCCTTGATGGTAGCAACGATTTGCTCGTCTGCTAAGGGCACTTGTGCGTCCAGCTGGCGGTGTGATCTTCTTTTCTTAAGTAAGTCATTAAAGGTCATTATTACCAATCCTTTCGATTTATTGTAAGATCTATTTTATCAGCTTTCAATGGACACTGCAAAAACAAAACACGAACATTAGTGCTTTTTAAATATTAATCATTTGTAATTTTTATGTCATCTATTTTAACTTGTGCTAGACTTGATTTTAGATTTTTTAAAAGGAGATGTCTTATGACTGCTAATATTCAAGCTGTTTTAGCTAATTATTATTCTTGTCCACAATACGGTGACTTAACTTATCAAGAACAAGCTTTGATCTTGATAGATTCGCAAGGAGTCATCCAAGAAATCATCGCGTCAGATGCAGCTAATTATCAAAGTGAAATCGAGCGATTACGTCAAGCGGGTCAATTAGTTGAATTAGAAGAAGGACAATATCTCTTGCCCGGATTTATCGATACTCATATTCACGCTCCTCAATGGCCTCAAGCTGGCATTGCTCTAGATCGTCCACTTGATGAATGGTTAGACCAACATACCTTTCCTTTGGAAGCTAAGTATGCAGACTTAGACTTTGCCCGTCGTGTCTATCAAGATTTAGTGGACCAACTATTAGCTCGAGGAACGACCACGGCCCTATATTTTGCCACCATTCATAAGGAATCTAGCTTAGAATTAGTGAAGATCTGCGCCGAAAAGGGTCAGCGAGCCTTGGTTGGTAAGGTGGTTATGGATGATCCCGATGGGAATCCAGATTATTATCGTGATGAATCTACCGAGCAAGCCTTAGCTGATACTGAAAGCTTTATACAAGAAGTTCGAGCCTTGGCTCCCCAAGTCAAGCAAGGGGTCTATCCGGTGGTGATGCCCCGCTTTGCCCCCTCTTGTACAGATGAAGCCTTGCAGGGCTTAGGTGATTTGGCACAGAAATATCACTGTCACGTCCACACACATTGTAGTGAAGGGCAGTGGGAACATGACTTCACTCATGAGCGCTTTGGTAAGTCGGATACGGAAGCTTTGCGTGACTTTGGCTTGTTTGGCCCTAAATCAGTGATGGCTCATTCTAACTTCATTAGTGACCAAGATGCTACCATTTACCGCGAAACAGAAACGGCAGTGGCTCATTGTCCAATTTCGAATGTTTATTTTGCTAATAGTGTGATTCCGATTCGTCATCTAAAGGACTTAGGGGTTCAAATTGGTCTAGGAAGTGATATCTCTGGAGGTTTCTCCCCAAGCTTATATGATAATATTCGTCAGGCTGTCATGTCCTCAAGACAATTGGAAGAAGGGGTTGACCGTGACTTGCCATTTGAGTCACGCGGAGTCGCTGATTCTAGAATTTCAGTGATTCAAGCCTTGCACTTAGCAACGGCCGGTGGGGGCGAAGCCTTGGATCTGCCGATTGGACAGATTGCTCCTGGCTATGCAGCGGATTTCCAAGTCATTGATACACAGGGATTGCCAGCCTTTGGCGTCTTTGAAGAGCCAGAGCAAATCTTACAACGGATTCTCTACTTGGCTAACAAGGAAAATATTCACCAAGTCTATGTTCAAGGCCAACTAGTCCATCAAAAATAAGAAAGGAAATACTATGTCTAATCGATCCAATATTCCTGATTTTATCCAAGTGACCGCTGATGAAAAGCTACCTGCTCTGCAAGCAGGACTTCTTGGATTAGCCCACGTCTTAGTAATGAATGTCTTTGTTGTTGCTGTGCTTTTAGCAGGGATTCTAAATTTAGGCGAAGTCCAAACTAGTCAGTTGATTCAATCATCTTTTATGGGAGCCGGTGTAGCGACTTTGCTTCAGGTTTTCTTTGGGATTCGTATGCCTGTTGCCCAAGGGGCTTCATTTGTTCCCTTGGGAGCTATGGTGGGTATTTATCAAGCGACAGGTTCGTTTGATGCGGTTATGGGTGCGATGTTAGTGGCATCCCTTGTGTTATTTCTTCTAGGCTTATCTGGCTTTTACCGCAAGGTAACTCAAGTATTAATTCCTAATCTAGTTAGTGGCTTAATAGTGATGGTTATTGGTTTATCTTTGATGCCGACGGCCTTTATAAATAATATTTTTATTGAGAGTGGTAGTTTGACTATGCCGCAAAATATTCTACTAGCTAGTGTAACAATTATTACCTTGATGGTTGCATCCTTGATTGGCAAGTATGTCCCACGATTAGCTCGGCCTATGGCTTATTGTTCAGTTCTATTAGCACTAGGAGTAGGAACGGGACTTGCTCAATTGATGGGAGGAGTGAATTGGCAGGCTTTCCAACAGGCTCCATGGGTAACCCTACCTAGCATGGCCTTTGTTAATTATCACTTAGCCTTTGATCCATCGTCTATCATTACCATGCTTTTAATCTTCTTGGTATTGTTGGCAGAAACGACGGGATCTTGGTATGCCATCGCATCCGTATCCGGTGAAGAGTTAGACCAAGAGCGAATGAACCGTGGGGTTATTCTTGAAGGAATTGAAAATATTATTAATAGCTTACTTGGCGCAAGTCCAACCGCTTCATATTCTTCAAACGCTGGAATCATTGCGATGACTGGGATAGCTAGTCGTTCGGTTTTCGTTGGAGCAGGGATTATTTTTATCATGCTTGGCTTTTTCGGAAAATTAGCTAGCTTGATCAGTATCATTCCAACTGCGGTAATTGGTGGTATCTTTGCCATGGTCAGCTTCCAAATTTTTCTAGCTGGCTTTAATCTTGTTCATCCGCTCTTATCTTCAGAACGGAACCAATATATCGTTGGGATTGTCGTATTGGTCACTTTAGGTAGTGTCCTCTTGCCAAGTGAAGTTTCCGCTCTGGCACCAAACCTGATTCGATATTTCCTAGCGTCCCCGATAGCAGTGGGAGCCTTGGTGGGTATCGTGTTAAACAAGTGCTTACCAGAAACAGAATAATTTTAGCGACAACACTATTCACATCAGTCATTAATCTTGAAAGGATTAAAGAGCCTGATGTGGATTTTTTGCTTTGGCTATCAATTGCTAGTTGACTTTGCTAAAATCGAAAATGAAAAAAAGATCAAAATAAAGGAGAGATAGATACCATGAGAAGTGAACGTGAAAAAATGCTAGCAGGGGAATGGTACGATGCAAACTATGATCAAGAGCTAGTCCAAGCCAGAAGACATGCGCAAGACTTATGCTTTGAACTCAATCAATTGAAACCGAGTCTAACAATAGAACGTCAGGAAATTCAAGACCAATTATTTCAAAGTCCTTATCCGACTTTGGAACTTTTGAGTCCATTTGTCTGTGATTACGGCTATAATATTCGCTTTGGTCAAGATTGCTTTGTCAATATGAATTGTTATTTTATGGATGGTGCACCCATTACGCTTGGCGACCATGTTTTTGTGGGACCTTATTGCGGTTTCTATACGGCCAACCATCCTTTAGATGCCCAGAGCCGTAATAAAGGACTAGAAAAAGCCGAACCCATTCAAGTGGGTGATAATGTTTGGTTTGGAGCTAATGTTAGTGTAATGCCAGGAGTGAGCATCGGCGATAATTGTG
Source organism: Hutsoniella sourekii ATCC 700629 (assembly GCF_000518205.1). GTDB lineage: Bacteria > Bacillota > Bacilli > Lactobacillales > Aerococcaceae > Hutsoniella > Hutsoniella sourekii. The sequence goes on from NZ_JADD01000005.1 coordinate 41,001, forward strand.
CGATTGCAGCAGGTAGCGTGGTTACCAAAGACTTGCCCGCCAATAGCCTAGTTTCAGGTGTACCTGCTAGACTTATTCGAACCATTGATCAAGAAGAGAGACTGTAAGAGGAACAAGCCCCTCAACTAAAGCTTAGCTTTAGTTGAGGGGCTTGGTATTTATAATTCAAAGAATAGGGATTGGTCAAGGTAGGAATTGGGGTACTTCTTAGCCATTCTTTTTAAGAATCGTTTAAGCTTGATGCCAGCATCTACACTAGTCTCCACTTGAAGATTTTGCTGTAATGATCGGTAATTTGCTTTTTCCTTGTTGGTCACTTGGTCTTTGAAGTAGCCCCAGACGTGGTCGTAAGCATTGGTTAACGAGCCAGCTGTAGCTGGGGTATCCAGAGCTTCTTCTAGCAAGGAGTAGAAATGGACTGCAGGATAATCTGTCTTGTCCTTCAACAGCTGGCGAATAGCTTGGTAGTGACTAGGAGAATGCTCTAGGACAGAGTATTTATAACGTGCCCACTCTGCTTCTAAATACTTGATATGGCGGTCAGATCGGGTGAGGTTGATGCATTTGACTGCTGATAAATTCTTGTCCTTTACCTCTAGAACAATATCAAGGTCTAGGTCTTGAAGTTGATAATAGTAGTCCAGAAAATCAGCATGATAAATGGTAGCGGTATGACTCCCCAACCGACCCCCAGGTTTTTGTTGGGAATAGTGGACAGCTTGAGGACCGTCTTGAACTGCCCAAGTTAAGCTAGCTTCTTGAATCCAGTCTCGGTCAGACCGAGTGAGATCAGCTGGATTGCAAGCGTTATGTAAGTTGTCATAGACAACCGGGGCCCCAGTTGCTTGAGATAAGTTGAGAACTTCTTGAATGGTGTAGAGTCGGTCATCATTTTCAATCACTAATCGCTTCTTAATTTGTGGGTTGAGCTTTTGGTAATTATCAACAAATCGCTTCATAGCGGCTTGCTTATCACCGTAGATGCCGCCAATATGTAGGACAATTTTGCTGGCAGAATCTGTTTCTAAGAGGGTCAGAAAGCGATCATGATATTCTAAGTCAGCGATGGTCCGTTGTAGGACAGCGGCTTTTGGAGTGTTTAGAACGGTATATTGACCTGGATGGGCTGATACACGTATTTGGTAGTTTTTGATTTTTTGAGCAAGATCTTGCCACTCCTGTCTAAACAAGTGCCCCCAATCCAAAGAATTGGTCTCTAAGTCTGAACCAAAAGGAATTAAGTCAGACGTGATACGAAAGAGGCGGATCCCTTGCTGATGATTATAATCCAGTTGATGAGAGAGAACCAGTAAATTATGCTTGATCAGCTCCTTAAGTTTATCTGGCGTCGCATTTTGTTTACGACAAGTTCGGTAGTTAACTTTGGGCCCGCCAACAGTCAAGCAAGCATAGCCAATAGCCATGAAATTCCTCCTTAAATAGCCAGTATAATAAGCCTAAGATCAAGCCTAGATCTAGTAATTTTGTCTTGTTACACTGGACCAAATCGTCTATAGTAATAAAAGTTAATTTCAAACTAACATAAAAGAGGTAAAATATGAAGCAAAACACAAATTTATATACTGCATCTATTACTGGTGCCTATGATTTTATGATAGGCTCTGTGACAGCCTTCTCGATGGTTTACTTGCTAGCTAATAATCTAAGTGAAGCTTTGATTGGTAATTTAATTGCTGGAGCTAATCTATTGGCGATCCTAACTCAGCCCTTGCTAGCTTCATGGGCGGACCGGAGTCGCAAGTGGAGTGTCTACCATTTTATTCAAGTCTTAACGGTGGTAATCTTACTAGCTTTGTTTTTGCTATTAATTTTAAGAGACCATTTTATTTTGGTGGCGGCCACTTATTTACTAAGTTTAGGCCTCTTATCGATGTTGCTTCCCTTTCATAATGCTTTTATCATGTCGCTTCTGAATGCCGGTTATCAAGTTAACTTTGGTGTAACTCGAGCAGTCGGAAGTTTCTCCTTTGCTGTAACTAGTAGTTTGGTGGGTTATTGGGTTACTCAGATGGGGGAGCAGGCCATCATTTATGTTGCCTTAATAGGTGCGATTTGTTATTTATTCGCTAATTGGCGGCTCTACCATAAATTTAAGAAGGATTTAGAGCCAGCGGGGCGGGAAGTTTCCAGTCAAAATTTTCATTTTCGAGAAGAATCAATCACTCAATCTTTTTGGCGTCGCTACCCACAGTTTATTTGGTTGATGGTGGGGACTTTAGGGCTTTTTATTAGTCATAATATTGCTAATTTATTTGTTTATCAGATTGTAGCTGGTGTTGGTGGTGGGACGTCTGAGATGGGACTGGCTATCGCCTTAGCAGCTGTCGTAGAAGTGCCAGTAATGGTCTATTATTCTCGCTTAACTCGTCGTTATCATCATAGTCAATTGTTGAAGCTATCTAGTTGGGGTTTTATGCTAAAGGCTTTACTGACCCTACTAGCAAGTTCAGTGGCAGGCGTTTATTTTGCTCACTTGTTTCAAACGATTTCTTTTGGTCTTTATATAGTGGCTTGCGTTTACTATACGGATGAATTAATGGGCGGTCAGGATAAGGTTAAAGGTCAGTCTTATTTAGCTATGATGCAAACAATGGGCGGAATTCTTGCTGGTTCAGTGGGTGGCTGGTTGTTGGATTTATATGATTTGAAATGCCTTTTAATTTTTAGTCTAGTAGGGACATTGGTAGGTGTTGCCTGCTTTCATCGAGGCTTACAAAATCGTTAGAAAATTAGTCACCTCCTTGTCTGTCAGCGAGGTTAAAAGAGCTGACAATGGGATTTCTAACTAAAAACAATTCCCCATGCTGTGGCATTCATGTGCTAAGCATGGGGAATTGTTTTGTCTAATTTTTTCTAGAGAAGATCTTCTTTAGTCTTGTTGCTTTCAAGGTTGCTTGTGGCCAAGGGGGACCCATAATTGAGAAACTTCTTGGTCGACATTTATCTTTTCAGGTAACAAGCCAAATTCTTGGTATTCATTAGCGATGGTGAAGAGGGCTTCTTGGGTGTCCTTATCGTCTACAGTCCAATCATAAGTTTGAATTAGCTTTAAGGAAGTGTCGAAGTCTCCAGTTAACCAGCCCTTGTCAAAGCCGATTTGAACGACTTCTTCAAAGTGGTTCTCAATGTATTGAGAAGATTTAGCGAGAACTTGACCAATTTTTTGCGCTATTAGGGGATTTTCCTCAACAAAAGTCCCATTTAAATAATGAACACAGCAAGGTTCATGGGCAAAGTCTTCATCTAATTGAGATCGGATTTGTCGAATTTCACCTGCATCTTCAAATTTTTGCGCAAAAGTATCTTGTAAGACGACAGCCTGGATTTCACCATTTTCCAGAGCGAGTACGGATGATCCTTCATCGACCACTGTATAATCTACTTCTTCTGGCTTAATTCCGTCATTACCAAAGAATCGCAGACCAATATTATGACGGGAGCCGCCGTAGCCGTTGGTAATACCAACTTTTTTGTGTTTTAAGTCTTGGGTGGAGTGATAATCAGAATCGTTGGCTACATATAAGTTAGTACAACCAGTGATGGCGCCTTGAGTGAAGTAAATATCTAGTCCAGATACTGTTGGAACCAGGGTCTCAGCAATATGTTTGGTTGTTAGCTGAACCTTACCAGTGCCTACTGCGTCAATTTGATTGTCAACATTAATAATCTTTACATCGAGGCCGGCTTCTTCAAAGAACCCTTTAGCGGCAGCAATGGGAGCCGTTAACTGGCATAACCCCCCGTTGTAACCGATGGTAATCGTCTCCTTGTAGAAGGGTTCGTCCTCGATCTTGTGCGACTTTGGGACCTCCACCTCCCGGTGGCCAGCCACGTGCGCGTTGTGCGTGGCTTCTTCAATTTGAGCCCGCTTCTCATTTGATTGATCGACAGTTGTTTGACAGCCTGTTAATATGGCTAGGCCTACTAGAAGGCCGGTTATTTTAGTTTTAGATGACATAGAGATCCTCACTTTCTCCAAAATTCAATCGGTTCAAGATATAGCTTCGATAGTCCAAAAAGGCCCGCGATGTTCGGTTACGATCCTTAGGTAAATCAATGGTTAAATCTTCGACAATGCGTCCGGGTCTAGGGGCCATAATTAAGACTCTGGATGACATATAAATGGCTTCATCGACATCATGGGTTACCATCAGTGAGATCATGGATTCAGCTTCCGCCATCTTCAGGATCTCATCTTGCATTTCCATCCGCGTAAAGGCATCCAAGGCCCCCAAGGGTTCATCCAACAAGAAGACTTTGGGTTGGGTAATCATGGTCCGAATCAAGGCGACTCGTTGAGCCATACCCCCTGATAATTGGTGGGGATAGGCTTGGGCAAAGTCTTGAAGACCCACCATTTGAATCAGATCATGAACTCTTTGGTCTGATTGATCCAAATCAGGCTTATTTTTGAGACCAAATTTTACATTCTCATAGACGGTGAGCCAAGGAAACAAGGTCGGCTTTTGAAAGACGAGGCCGCGGTCGATAGAAGGTTGCTTAATTTCCTCTCCGTTAAGTGTCAGAGAGCCTTGAGTAGGGGTAATTAAGCCAGAGACCAGTCTTAAAAGGGTCGTCTTCCCACAGCCAGAAGGACCAACTAGTGAGACAAATTCCTTATCCTTAACATTGAAGTTGACTTGATCTAAGGCTTGGGTAACGGTTTTATTTTGTCGGTTGAGATAACTTTTGGATAAGTTTGTTGCTTCAAGAAGATTACTCATCTTAGCTCCTTTCTTGCCATTTCAAGACGTAGTCACGTATTAGACCGAGTAAGTAATTCACTGCCAGGAAGGTAAAGGCTAACAGGATAATGGCCGCATACATCTTGGCGTATTGGGCCCAAGACCGCTGCCAGGTGATATACCAACCAAGTCCGGCTTCCACCCCTAGCATCTCAGCTACTAATAAAGAGGTGGTCGCTGAAGTCATACCTTGGGTTAAGCCTTGGAAGATATTGGGGCTAGCAGCTGGGACAGCAATTTTAAAGACGCGATCCTTAGTTGAAGAACCCAAGGTTTGAGCAGCTTCAAAGTAGGCCGGGTCAATATTTTGGATTCCAGTCATAGTAGCCAGGGTCACGGCATACCAGACTCCTAAGGCAATGATAAAAAGGGCGCCCTTAAATAAAGTAGTAGCTAGGACCATCACAATGGGTAACCAAGTGGTTGTTGGAATAGGTCCCAAGATATTCATAAAGGGTTGGATCCAATAACGAACTCCCTTGGAATAACCGGCCAAGACCCCCGTAATTAAGCCGAGGCCGACTCCAATAGCATAACCGGTCAACAAGAGTTTAACAGAGGCTACCAGTGATTCAGCTAGATAAGCCCGGTCTTCAATCGCTACATTTAAGATATTATCTACCCAGGGGAAGTAGGGTAGAGCTAAGGTGTTGGTCTTTAAGGTGAGATAGTCATAAATCGTAAATAAAATAAAGACAAGACTGATAAAAGGAGCATAATAACGAACTCTCTTAAAAACACCTGGTTTTTGGATTCCCTGAAGGAAAAAGATTAAATAACAGCCAATTCCAAGCAATAGAAAAATGCCATAAACATGCGTATTTAGGTTTCGTCCATAATTCGGAACATAATAATACTCTCCCAAAGCGATCAGGCAAGTGAGGATTGGTAAGCAGGCAATAATCCAATCCACTATTTTTTCTTGGCGTGTTTTTTCTGTTTGCTCTAGTTCTAATAATAATTCTGGACTTATAGGTTGGGACATGATCGCCCTCCTTTCTATTCGGCAAATAAATCAGTAGACAAATAACGTTCTCCGTTATCGGCAGCAGTCGTTACTACTTTCTTGCCCGGACCTAAACGACGAGCAACCGTTTGAGCGGCATATAGGTTGGCTCCGGAAGAAGCACCTAATAGAAGGCCTTGCTTAGCTAAGAGACGCGTCGTTTGATAGGCTTCTTCATTAGTAACGACAAGGATTTCATCATAAGCAGTCTCGTCTAAAATCTTAGGAACAAAGCCGGCTCCCATCCCCGCAATCTTATTTTCACCAGGAACTTGATGACCAGAAATAACGGCAGAGTGAGCTGCTTCAACTAAGAAAATTTGGACTTGACTATCTTGTTCCTTGAGATATTTACCTACGCCAGAAACGGTTCCTGAAGTTCCGACCCCAGCTACGAAGGCATCCGGAACCCTTTGCAAATCTTCCACAATTTCAGGGCCGGTGGTTTGGTAATGAATAGCTGGATTATCTGGATTGTCATGTTGGACCAAAGAAAGATAAGTCGGGTTCTGCTCGAGGAGTTCAAAAGACTTATCGCGAGCGCCGATTGTTCCTAGCTCCTTAGGTGTTTCAACTATCTGGCCGCCGTAGGCGCGAATTAATTGTTTTCGTTCCTCGGATGAATTCTCAGGTAAGACAATGATCACTGGATAGCCCTTCCAGGCGGCTACCATGGCTAGACCAATACCAGTGTTGCCCGAGGTTGCTTCGACCAAGGTCATTCCATCCTTGAGGTCTCCGCGTGCTTCGGCTTGCTCGATCATATTGAGAGCAATTCGGTCTTTGATGGAACCACCAATATTGAACATCTCCAGTTTGACATAGATATCTGCCATCTGATCCGGTTGTGGATTAGGGAGGAGATAGAGTGGTGTTTGACCGATAAGGTCACTTAACTTTGTATACAGGGTCATATCACTGCTCCTTTAACTACACTTATTACCATAATAAAAAAGAGCCGTCCCTGAAGCATTTGCTTACAAGGACGACTTCTGCCGTGGTACCACCTATTTTTATAGGCAACTTGTGCCTATCTCTTACCATTCGCTGAAATCTACGAATGAATATCAAGCGATAACGGGACCACCGAGTAGAGTTCATTATCAAGGATAACTGGCTCCACCTAATATAAAAAGGCCATCTTCAATATTCATATCTTGTTCGCTTCCACCTTCACGAACTCTCTGGTAAGATTTTGAATATCTACTCTTCTTTTCTTATTTTAAATTATGGTAAGAGAATTATAAGTAAACATTCATTTAAAGTCAACTAATTCAAACAAAGATTTGAAAGTTTTTTAAAAGGAACTGTCTTCGTCACTTAAGTTTGACTCTGGTGCACGGTGGTAAACTTCGGTCCATTGGCGGAGTTTCTCCACAATATCGGGCCGTAAAGCCTGGTCTGACATCCGCCACTGCCAGTTGCCACCCAAAATGCCCGGTCGGTTCATTTGAGCTTCATTGCCTAAGTTCAGTAAATCTTGCATGGTATAGATGGCCGTATCGGCAACGCTCGCTGCAATTGTTCGGTTCAGACAATCAGGGATGGTTTCTCCAGGGCGTCGGTTGACATAGAGGTCTAGGTAATCACGTTCCTCTTGAGTACTGGATTCGGTGTACCAGCCCAGGGCGGTCATATTATCGTGGGTTCCAACATAGGCGACGGCATTTTGTTCGTAGTTATGAGGAAGATCTGGGTTATCTCCCTTACCACTGAATCCAAACTGTAAGACCCGCATACCAGGGTAGCCACTGGCTTGTCGCATCTCAACAACTTCCTCCGTTATGAAGCCTAAGTCCTCGGCAATAATAGCGATATCTCCCAGTTCCTCTTGAATAGCTTCAAAAAATGCTATACCTGGACCTTGAACCCATTTGCCAAAGCTGGCGTCAGGTGATCCGTATGGAATTTCCCAATAGGATTCAAAGCCACGGAAGTGATCAAAGCGGACGATATCGTATAAATGGAAACTCTCTCTTAGACGCCAGAACCACCATTGATAACCATCTTCTTTCATCTGTTGCCAGTCATAGATAGGATTGCCCCAATATTGGCCTAGAGGTCCCAAGTCATCAGGTGGGCAACCGGCCACAGTCAGGGGCTCATTTACTTCATTGACCTTGAACAAATGCGGACTGGTCCACATTTCCACGCTATCTCGTGCAACGTAGATCGGTAGGTCTCCAATGATTTCGATTCCTTTATCGTTGGCGTATTGTTTCAGCGTCTGCCATTGCTGGTAGAAGAAGAATTGGGTGACCCGGTAATAATTTAATCGGTCAGCTAATTCTTGACGGTAGTAAGCAAGGGCTTCAGGTTTTCTTAAGCGAATCGATTCTTCCCATTCATACCATGGAGCTAGCTCAAACTTTTCTTTAATAGCCATATATTCGGCAAAGGGTTCCAACCAGTCCGCATGAACTTGAATAAAGGTTTGGTAACTATGTGTGTTCCCAGCTTCGAGGAATCGGTCTACCGCCTTCTGAAGTAGGGCGGGCCTTTGCTTGAAGACAGTTCCATAATCAACGGCCTCTGGGTTGGATCCAAAGTTGAGTTCTTCATAATCTTGACTGGAAAGGAGGCCTTCTTGAGTGAGAAGCTCCAAGTCAATAAAGTGGCTATTACCGGCAAAAGCAGAAAAGGACTGATAGGGCGAGTCGCCATAGCTAGTTGTGGTCAGAGGAAGAATCTGCCAGTAAGATTGCTTGGCTTCAACTAGAAAGTCGACAAATTGGTAGGCTGATTGGCCAAAAGAACCAATGCCAAAAGAATTGGGTAAAGAAAAAATAGGTAATAAAACTCCGCTCGCTCGTTTCATGGTTGGTCTCCGTTCTTTGTTTATCTGCTTATATATTATAATTTGTTAAATCAGAATGCAAACGTTCTCTTAGTTAAAGTGTCATTCAGGCAATCAAATGAACCGTTCAGGAATTAATTCACAGAAGAGTGGCTAAGCTATGTTATATTAGGAGTAACAGTAGCTCTAATTGATGATTTGAAATAGATACCATAGGAGGTTGCTAAGTGAAGAAGACAAAATTTTTATTGGTAATGAGTTTATCAACCTTGACTCTTATCACGCCCGTAATAAAGATGGTAAAATCAACTATTTATGCAGAAGAAGCTTCGACTTCAGTGGATGTAGAACAGACAGATGTGCAGTCTGTTCAGGATTCAAAGCAATTAGGGAGGGTAACTTTCCAACGACCTGATGCTTTCTTTACTCAAGTTGAATTGGACTTAGCCAATAATAGCTTAACTGTCTTCTATGAAGGTGGTAAACATAGTGAACTAGGCTCTATTGGTAATGAACCAGCCAGTATCAAGGTATTGGAAGTCGACGGCACGAGTAAGGAGATTGAGGTCTCCTCTTATTTCCAAGTAGAGGCCTTGGGAAGAGCCCATAATTCTCTAGATGGTCAGAAGTTCTATGTATATTATGATGAAGAAGATAATTTAAAACTAGCCGCCTATAATAAGGAGGCTGAAGCTCTTGAACCAGATCTAAGGGATCATTATATTGAATACGATTTAATAGGAGATAATCCAAGCCTTGAGACTCCAGATCAAGCTGATATCCCAGAAGCCCAATCGGCTAATCATGAAGATACTGAATCAAGGGGTGACATTCTATTACCTAAGCCTGTTCAGCCTGGTGAAACTGGAGTGGGTGTTGACGCTCAGCCATTTGAATTACTCGGCCAAACTTATAACGAAAACTGGCAAACCATTTTGTTCGAAGAACTGGCAGCTGAATTACCAGAAGCTATTCAAAGCGAAGAGGAATGGCGTCAACTGAGACCGGAATTAGACGTATCTATCTCTCCTTTTATTCATGCCTTTTATGATCATTTATACCAGCTAGATTTCCAGGATCAATTTGGCTGGCAAGCGAATAAAATTTATGGACATACCTACTTGTTGGAAGACTACTATGCCTTAACACCGGAAGATCGCACAGCCTTGAATCAATTGCGGGTTATCATCTACTATGGAACCCTACTGGCAGAAAGACAAGAAGGACAAGGGCGTAAAGGAGACCAGACCGTACTTGAAGATTGGCAAGAGATCTTTAAGCAAGGTATGAATTTAGTTCAATCGAGTGAAGAAAGTTTCTACGCAATTCAGTCCATTGAATTAGCAGAAGGAATTTCTAAATTTTCTCATCTCTTTGAAGCGGGCGAAATTGAAGCCTATCCCAACTATTATATCTTCTTTGTCAGAGATTTGTCGATTCCATTTGTTACAGAGTATCCTTGCTACGCTGTGGATAAAGAGACAGGAGCTGTAGGATACGTCCCTCTAGGTAACCAAGAAGCCATCGAACCCATAGGTGAATCTTTCTCACTAGCAGATTACTATAATGTTTGGGTGGGGGATGAAGAAGCGACGAATCAGGATGAATTAACTGGAGTAAATGAGACATCTGCTGATATACAAGAGCTCGCTCCTCAGACTGGACAGATGGTCTTTGATGATCTCACTCAAGGAGTCAATGCCCCTAATCAAATTATTCTTAATTTTGATGAGGGACGGGTTGATCTGGTGAACACCATTATGAATTCTCAAATGTCCTTTGAATTTTCAGGATTTGAAGATTTTGGTGATCAGGCGATTGAATTCTTCCCGATTGACGGGGCTCCCTTGGAAACAATGACTGTAACGCTTAACCAAGGTTTTCGCTTAGGAAATAATCTAGGTGACGCGTCTGGCGACCGTTACCTTGATGACGAATTCTTACTCTATGCGAATGATCAAGGAGAAATATCTTTGATTGCCTATAACTATGCAGGCAATGTTCCTGGAGGAATGGAAAATGTTCGAACAGAGTATGTGTTAGTGAATTAAATCAGTCTAAAACCTTTTTAGAAAATGAAATTCCGGATCATATGTTTTGATCCGGAATTTCATTTTTTTATTTTAGTAAGTTTAAATAATCATAACGCTCAAAGGTATGGGAGGTAGCAATGGCTACAATGAGGATATCAGCTTCTAGGGGTTCGCCGACCACTAAAGTTTCCATGGGCTCACCTTTTTCTTGGCGAATGCCAACTAAGTTGATATCGTATTTTCGACGTAAATCCAATTCTTGTAATGTCTTACCTACCCATTCTTTGGGAATACTGAATTCGACAACAGAAGTATCATCATCTAACCTCAGTACTTCTTCGATATGGTTGCGCATAATTTTAGTGGCTAATCTAAAGCCCGAGTCTCTTTCAGGAGCAATGACTGTGGTTACCCCCACCTCATACATCACTTCCTCAAAGATAGGACTACGCGCCTTGGCTACAATTTGAGGAACCTTTAACTTTTTGCATTGCATAATCGCTAAGACAGAGCTTTCTAAGTTGCTACCTGTAGCTATAACTACGATATCGCAATTTTGAATTCCGACATGTTCAAGCAGTTGAATATCAGTAAAGTCCCCTACGGAAGCCGAGGTGACAAAATTAGCAACTTGGTTGACGTTTTCGCTTTTGAAATCAATGGCAATCACCTCATGGCCGTAACGGCTGAGTTCTTCTGCGACCGTTCGACCGAAGATACCCAGACCTAAGACACCGACTATTTTAGTGTTCATCTTCTTATCCTTTCTTAAGCTTAACCAATATAGATATTGGCTTCTGCGTAGTGAACCTCGTTACTTTTATGGTAGAGCACGCTCATTAAGAGAGTAATCGGTCCGACACGACCGGCTATCATTAGAATCATTAAGACTAAATGGCCGAAGGTACTTAATCGAGCAGTTAGATTCAAGGAAATACCGGCTGTACCAAGGGCATTCACTACTTCAAACATTAGATCTAAGGCAGCTACATGGGTTTGCGTCAAGAGCAGGAGAGAGTAACCACCGATAAACATCATAGTAAAGAAGAGGACGATCACTAGAGCCCGCTTTTGAATAACGGAAGAAATCGTTCTCCTGCGAATGATGACGTGGGAATAATTAAGTAGCTCGGAGCGGAAAGTTAGATACAAGACAGCAGCGGTTGTAACCTTTAATCCTCCGGCAGTCCCCCCGGGACCAGCCCCAATGAGTGTATGCACCATAGAGACAAACTTAGTGATAGGTTTTAGGTCATAGTAATTAACCGTTACATAGCCAGCGGTCCGCATATTGACCGAGGCAAAGAAACTATTTAGTAATTGATGAGGAAATGATAAGGTACCAATACTATAGATATTTCTGGACTCCACCGCCCAGACGAGTAGTGTCCCAGTTGTTAAGAGAATAACCGTCATCTTCAGGACTACATGGGTATGAATACTCATATTGCGGAAGGCTAGGCGTAAGGAGTAAGGCCGGTGACTTCGGTACTGCTTGAAGCGTTCATAAATTTCAAACCAAACGGCAAAACCTAGCCCACCTGCAATAACGAGAGCGCTAATAGTCAATAGAACCAAGGGGTTTTCTTGAAAGACTTCCAGGTTTTTCCCGGGAAAGTTTTGAAAGCCGGCATTGGAAAAGGCTGAAACAGCAGTGAAAATTGCATTGAAACTACCCTGCTTCCAGCCCCAACGAGGAATGAAATCCAGCATCAATATTAAGGCGCCGAGTAATTCCATTGATAAGGTAAATCGATAAATAGTCAAGAGAAAACCGGTGAAATCTTCAGAAGTGTCTCGGTTAAAGGATTCTAGAAGCATATGTTGTTCAGTGAGGGTAATTCTTTTTCTTAAGTAGTAAAGCCCCACGTTTAGGAGGGTAATAATGCCTAGACCACCAATTTGAATCAAGATCAAAGCCAGGATTTGCCCATAAATATTATAAGTCTCGTAAATCGAAACAGTAGCAAGCCCTGAGACACAGACAAGTGAGGTGGCAGTAATCAGGTGGTCAAAATAAGTCGCATCATTGGGTACTTGTAGAATGGGTAAGTTTAACAGGAAACTTCCAATCAAAGCAAGTAGGACGAAACTGCCGGTTATTTTAAGGGCGGTGTGTCCTTTAAAACGATCATTTGACACAAGGCATCCTCCTTCTAGTTTAAACTCCATTTAGTTTAACATATAATAGATGGAGATGTGATAGAATTTATCAAGAATGGAGGATCAAATGAATATCGAAATAATTACTGTAGGCAAGCTCAAAGAAAAGTATTTAAAGCAAGGAATCGCCGAATATATCAAGCGGTTAGGTGCCTATGCCAAGGTTAAGATCATTGAGGTGGCTGATGAAGCTACCGCTGAAAATATGAGTCCAGCTGAAGAAGCCATCGTTCTTGAAAAAGAAGGGGAACGTATCCTAGCTAAATTAGCCCCCGACCGTAAAGTGATTGTATTAGCCATTGAGGGCAAGCTCATTAGCTCGGAGGATCTTGCCAGCCAATTAGATCGTTATGCAACTTATGGCGACAGCAAGGTAACCTTTGTTATTGGGGGATCTTTGGGGCTTAGCCAAGCCGTCAAAGACCGCGCTGATGCATCCGTATCAATGGGAAGAATCACCTTACCTCATCAATTGATGCGCCTCGTTCTGGTAGAACAAATCTATCGTGCCTTTCGCATTATTAACGGACATGCTTATCATAAGTAAAGAATGAGCTAGAAGCTACTATTATCCTCCATCAAAAAGAGTAATTCCTCTGGAGTAGAAGTTCTTCCCATCACTTGATTACGGTGTGGGTAGCGACCGAAGCGGTCAATGATTTGCTTGTGGGATTGTTCGTATTTGAGACCTTCTTCACCCCCATATTTCTTAAATAAGTCTAGGGCTTCCTGGTGAATATCAGGTGATTCACTGTGCATAAAGGGCATAATGGCAAAGTGTTGTTCTTCTTGGCTTAAATCCTTGAATTCAACTTGGCTTAATAACTCCTGGCTGAGAATTAGGGCCATGCCATCTTGGCTGTAACTAAAGTGTGAACCCCGCATTAAATTTCTTGAAAATTGATCAAGGACAATGATTTCTGCCAAACGGCCTCGAACATCCTTCCGCCAATCACTCAGCAAGCCTTGACAGGCAGCAAGCCAAGTCTGGCCAAACTGTTCATGGATTAGCCGATCAAAATCTGGATCTTTTTGGAAACGTTTATCAGCGTTATCAGGATTAAACCAAAAATTTAGAACCTCTTGATAGGTAACTTGTGACTGTGTCATTTGAATCGACTCCTTTTGTATATGTTTACTGTAGAATATCATGCGGGCTTAATTATTAGCAAATAAGTTGAATATTACTTTACTTACTTTTGAACCTTATTGTTGACAATTGATAATGGATTAAAATAGCTATATAATTAGACAAAGTAGAGAGGTGAATAAGATGAAACTCTATGTCAAACAAAGACGATTTTCATTAAACCAAAATTTTGATGTGACTGACGGAGACGGGCACTCCCTCTACTCGGTCAAATCGGCTAAAGTATCCTTAAGAAGAAAGCAAACCATTTTAGATGGTCAAACAAAAGAAGAATTAGCCAAGGTTAAGGAACGTTTAGTCAGCCTGCGACCGACGGTAGATGTCTTGATTGCCGGTGAGAAAGTTGCTACGATCACCAAGAAATTGACGATTGGTCGAGACCAATACCAAATCAAAAACCTGAATTGGTTGGTCCAAGGGAACTTATTTGACCACCGTTATAAGATTACCCACAAGGGTCAGACCTTAGCAACAATCAACAAAAAATTATTAAGCTTATCGGATAGCTTTGTTTGTCATATCCGGAATGAAGAAGTTAATCCGGTCTTGGTTTTAGCGGTTGTCTTAGCTATTGACCTAGTACTGGATGATGAAGAAGATGATGATTAGAAATAGAGGAAGCAAAGAATGAAAAGAAATGAATGGATCCGTGAAATTATAAGTACCTTAGGTATGGTTGTCCTCATGGTGGCCGCTGTCTTATTAATACGCTGGTTTGTTATCGAGCCTTTTGTAGTTAGTGGCCGCTCGATGGAAGATACCCTGCATGACGGTGACCGGATGGTGATGTTGAAGCGTAATGAAATTGAGCGCTTTGACGTGGTAATTATGCCAGCACCAGAAGGCGATGCTTTGTACGTCAAGCGGGTAATCGGTATGCCTGGTGACCGCATCGAATACAAGGATGATAAGCTAATTCTTAACGGCAAGGCCTTGGATGAACCTTACTTAGAGCCACGCAAGAGCCAGGTTGCAGGGGACTTTACATTTGACTTTACCCTGGAAGATGTAGCTGGACAAGCGGAGGTTCCAGAAGGTTATGTCTTTGTGATGGGGGATAATCGTCAAAATTCACTAGACGGTCGTGCCTTTGGCTTCGTCAAAATAGACGACCTTCATGGGGAAGCGGATTGGATTCATTGGCCATTAGATCGCTTTGGCTTGTTAGAGAAATATGAACTGAATGAAGATGGGACACAAATAGTTAAACGTAGCTAACAGTTTACAAAAAGGCACTGGAGAATTAATTTTCTTCCAGTGCCTTTAATTTTATATAATTCTAGCCTTGTCTTTCGCTTAAGAAGCGGGTTAAGAATTCACGGGTGCGTTCATTTTGTGGGTTGTTGATGACTTGTTCTGGTATACCTTCTTCAGCGATCACACCTTGGTCCATAAAGATGACGCGCGTTGATACATCACGGGCGAAGGCCATCTCATGGGTGACTACGACCATGGTTAAACCTGTAGAGGCTAAGTAGGTCATGGTATTTAAGACTTCTCCCACCATTTCTGGATCCAAAGCAGAAGTAGGCTCATCGAAGAGTAAGACTTCAGGATCCATGGCTAGAGCGCGGGCAATGGCTACCCGTTGTTGCTGACCGCCGGATAATTGGTTGGGCTTGGCATCTTTATGAGTGGCGATGCCAACGCGGTCAAGCAATTTAAGGGCTTTGGCTTCAGCTTCTTCTTTGGAGCGTTTGAGTATCTTGATCTGACCAACTGTACAGTTATCCAGCACCGTCATATTATTGAAGAGGTTGAAGGACTGGAAGACCATGCCTACCTTGGAACGGTAGAGGTTACGGTTGAAGTTGGATTCAAGAACAGACTGTCCATGGAAGCGAATATCACCATCTGTCGGAATTTCGAGTAGGTTTAAGCAACGAAGCAAGGTGGACTTACCGGATCCGGATGAGCCGATAATACTAATCACTTCGCTTGGCTGAACCTCAAAGGAGATATCCTTTAAGACTTCATTGGATCCATAAGATTTTTTGAGATGTTGAACTTGAAGTAAGTGCTCGAACATAATTATACCTCCTTCATAGGTTGTGGATTTGTGGATGATTCAAAGACTGGAATCGGTCGATCTTCATAGAAGTGCTTCTCCAATAGGCGAATAACCCGGGTTGTGATAAAGGTTAAGACAAAGTAGATGAGCGCGGTAATGAAGAATGTTTGGAAGGTCTGGTAGGTTGAACCAGCCACTGACCGGGTGATAAAGAACAATTCGGTAACAGCAATCACATTCAAGACGGAAGTATCCTTAATATTAATAACAAATTCGTTACCAATAGAAGGCAGAATACTCTTAATCGCTTGTGGTAGAACAACTAAGGTCATGGTTTGATAATGGTTCATACCAATGGCCTTGGCTGCTTCTGTTTGTCCTTTGGAAACACCACTAATCCCGCCACGAATGACTTCAGCTAAGTAGGCTCCTGTATTAACGGATACAATAAGTAGAGCCGCGGTCATGGCTGTTAGATCAATACCAAAGAATAATTTAGAACCATAGAAAATCAGCATAGCTTGAACCATCATCGGGGTGCCACGGAATATTTCGATGTAAGCAACAATAATTAAGTCGACAATCTTAAACAAGAAATAGCCAAGAGGATTATGTTGTTTATCAACCTCGCTTGAGCGGAAGATGGCAATGGCTAGACCAATTAAGAAACCTATTAAAGTTGAAGACAAGGCAATAATTAAGGTGTTGATTGCCCCTTTGATGAATTGGCTACCAAACTGGTCCCAAATTCCCCTGACATCAGCCCAGAAGCCACCGCTTTCGCCTCGTTGGTTTAAATCTACCATATCTTGCATTAATTGGTCGCGGTCTGCCTGAGAGATATTTGCCAGAGCTTGATTGATAACAGGTGTAAGAGGAGATCCCTTACGTAAGCCCACAGAGATATCAGTTGTCACATCTTCTAAGACAAAGCCTGATCCTTCAGGGAACTCAACAAAGCTTAAGTCACTGTTAGCTGCTACAGCAGCCATGGCCCCGGGCTTTTCGGAGACATAGGCATCACTCTTGTCAGAGAGAACACTAGAAATCATGGTTGGAAAACTATCCATGGCTGTTTGTTGTTGGGCATTAGGAATTTGCGGAATCAGGTCATAGTGGAAAGTGTTTAATTGACCGGTTACTCGCGCTCCGGCCATATCCTCCAAGGACTTGGCATCAGCATAGGGACCATCTGCCCGGACTACTAGGACAATATTAGAAGCATAATAGCTGTCAGAGAAGTCGATTTGTTGTCTACGCTCAGGAGTCGGAGACATACCCGCAATGATCGCATCAATTTTTCCTGATTGAAGAGCTAGTGGCAAGCCGTCCCACTCTAATTTGACGACTTCTAGTTGCAGGCCTAGCTCATCAGCTAGTTTCTTAGCTATTTGCAGGTCATAGCCATTGGCATACTCCCCATTGGAGTTAGTAATCGGTTCGGCCCCATCACTATGACTAGCTTGAGTCCAATTGTAAGGGGCGTAATTGGCTTCCATCCCAACTCTTAAGACGCCAGGACTTTCGATACCTGCTTGAATCGCTTCTTGATTATAACTTGTTTCTTGAGCAAGACCAGTTCCTGCAGGACTGATCATCAAGAGGGCCAGCAGGATAAAAATTATTTTTTTAATGTGTGATAACATCGTTAAACCTCCTTTAGTAACTTCTTCATTCTACTGGAATTAGGGTCAGCATTCAACAGCAAAACTCAGTTGATGAGAAAATGATGAGATAGCGACTTTACTTAATTACAGATTGCTTTTAAAAGGGGAACAGGCTATAATGAATGAGAGTGTAGATCAGTAAATTGTTCTTCCTGTTTTAGAGAGTATTCGGTAGCTGAAAGAATATACAGGAGCCAGTTGAACCTGCTACAGAAACCAGTGGAGTAGCTTCCTTAACAGCTAAGAGTTGGCCGAGCTAAGTGGCAGGCAATCAAGGTGGTACCGCGGAGTAGACTGTTCTTCGTCCTTATGGATGAGAACAGTCTATTATTTTTTGGAGGGATTAGATGACAACTCGTAAGGAAAACTTTTCTAAGTGGTACTTAGAAACAATTCAAAAGGCAGACTTGATGGATTATGCGCCAGTTCGTGGGAATATTATCTTCAAGCCTGATGGCTTTGCAATCTGGGAGCAGATTCAAGATGCAATGGACCAACGGTTCAAGGAAGAAGGAGTTAGAAATGCCTACTTCCCAATGTTGATTCCAGAGTCCTTTTTTACCAAGGAAAAAGACCATATCGAAGGCTTTGCTCCTGAGCTACCATGGGTAACGGAAGCAGCTGGCGAGAAATTAGAAGAAAGATTGGCGCTGCGCCCAACTTCTGAAACAGTTATTGGGGATGCTTATTCAAGATGGATTAATTCTTATCGTGATTTACCACTTATGCTGAACCAATGGGCTAACGTCTTTCGTTGGGAAAAAAGAACCCTACCTTTCCTAAGAACTTCCGAGTTCTTGTGGCAAGAAGGACATACCGCTCACTCGACTGCCCAAGAGGCCCAAGAGAGAACTCAGACGATGTTAAGAATTTACCGGGATGTCGTCGAAAACACTTTGGCTATGCCGGTCTTCATGGGTGAAAAGACCCCATCTGAACGATTTGCCGGTGCGGAACGCACTTATTCAATTGAATCGATGATGCAGGATGGTAAGGCTGTTCAAGCGGGAACCTCTCATTATATGGGAACAAAATTTGCTGAAGCCTTTGATATCAAATTCTTGAATGAAGACAATGAACACGTCTACGCTTATACGACTTCTTGGGGAACCTCTACTCGTTTAATAGGGGCTTTAATTATGACACATGGGGATGACCAAGGATTGGTTCTACCACCAGCTGTTGCTGCCACTCAAGTGATCTTCATTCCAGTTGGCCCATGGCAAAAGAATCCTGAAATCATGGAGAAAATCAAAGAACTTCAAGATCAACTGCATGCTAAGGGCATTCGTACAACAATTGATGATACAGATAACCGTCCAGGCTTCAAATTTGCTGAAGCAGAATTACGCGGGGTACCTCTTCGGGTTGAAGTGGGACCACGAGACTTAGAAAATGGGCAAGCTATGTACAAGTTACGTGATCTAGATGACAAAGATAGCGTGGGATTTGAAGATTTTGCGGCAAGGATCCAAGATGAGTTACAAGCCATGCAAAGTCGCTTGTTAGAAACGGCTCGTGCCCGTCAAGCTGAGCATATTTACACAGATATTAATACGCTAGATGAATTAGAAGCTCATATTGAAGCCAAGACTGAAGCAGGAGAAATACCTGGCTGGGTATTAGCCGGTTGGGATGGAACTGAAGAATCAGAAGCTTTAATTAAGGAACGGACTGGCTTTACCACCCGTAATATTCCGTTTGAAGGAATGGTTGAGCCTAAGACAACTTGTATTGTCACTGGTAAACCAGCCAAAGAAACCGTATGGTTGGCTCGCGCCTACTAAGAAAAATTCAAAAAGGACATCCAACTGGGTGTCCTTTTTTTGCTGTTGAGGAGTAAATACTAGCATTTGAGGATGGAATCAGTCATGAAAGTGGGATTAAGTGATAAGATATTATAGAAAATAAGATCAGATGAGCTGGCCAACAGCTGGATCGCTTTATAAAGGAGTATAAATATGAATAAACATAAGTTACATCAAGGTCTAATAAGGATTCAGAAGAAAGTCTGGCAAATGATTGAGGAAGAATGTCTCAAGACACAAGTCTTGAAACCTCTGGGCATTGCTTCCTGTGTATCTTTAGCTTCTATTGTACTAATGAATATTTCAGGGGTAGAGGGTTCAACCGTTGAAGCCTTTTTTACTCCAAAGGTTGCTCAAGCGGAAGAAACCTGGAATAACCTGTCTAATGATCCTAATCTTCCTGGTCCTCTTTCTATAAATGACCCGTTGTTTGATACTTATTGGTATGAACTTCTCTCTAACCTTCCTGAAGATCCTAAAGAATTAGGACTAAATGACGAGAATGTTCAGGAAGCATTGAATGATTTAATCCAAAATCCTCAGATCAATCCAATTATTCCAAGGATGGCCACAGCCGTGCAACAAGCCGACACTAATTTTAATAAATTAGCTACTATATATGATCATACTTTTTTGTTAGTGGATCAATATGATTTAACTGAACAGGATCAACGGGCGCGGGAGTATCTTAGAGTTCTGATGTACTTCTTGATGGATGAAGCGATTAAGCTAGAGCCAGGTATTTCGAGAGGAAGCACCGTAAAACAAGAATGGATTCAGGCTATGAATATCTATGAAGATTGTTATTCTAGAGGAAATCTATGGTCGACAGGAATGGATGCGGTCAAGAAGTATACTGGCTTTAGTTTGTATGCAGCTAATCCAGACCGTGTAAATATATACACTGAAGCAGTAGTTTTAAAAGTTGATAATCCTTACCCTGTCTTTCAACAGGCAGGTCAAGCGGTATCCTACACTTATGACGGGGAATATGGTCATGTCGTGAAGACTGTACCGGGTAGTTCGGGGTATGAAATTATAGACCAGCCATTCTATTTAGAAGATGTCTATTAGCAAACGATGATCTTTTCTAATTGCTAAAGTATGACCAAATGATGTATTATCTGCTATAATTATCTTGTTAGTATATCATCAGGAGGAAATGTTTATGCGAGAAGTGAAGACTTGTGCTAATTCTAGAGTAGTGCATACCCGTTTAATCATGCCAAGCGAGTGTAATTCTCATGGCAATTTATTTGGAGGCCACTTGATGGCAGAGATTGACAAGGCGGCGGCTATTTCATTTATCCGTCATGGTAATGCGGTTGGGATGACGGCTTCAATGGATAGTTTGAATTTCTTGAAGCCCTTGCCTCAAGGACATTCTGTGACTATTGAAACGATTGTTTCAGGTGTGGGTTCCACTTCAGCAGAAGTATTTGCCGAGGTTGTTGGGGAAGATTTGAAGACAGGCGAACGTTATCTGGCTGCGACTGCTTTCTTGACTTTTGTATCAACAGAATTTGTGGATGGCGAACGAGTTCAAATGCCGGCCCTGCTTCCTGAAACAGAAGAGGAACTATATATTCATGCGGGTTATCCTAACCGTAAGAAGGCGCGTCTTAAAGAGCGAGAAATTCGTGAAGAATTTAATAACAAACTTATTAGTAAGCATCATATGTAATTAACTTTTAGGATGGCTAGGGCCATCCTTTTTTGGTGTGGAGATGATTGAAATAACTAGCCAGTTTATGCTACTATTGGAACATTGTAAGGAGGGGTTTGCATGCGTGTTCTAGGAGTTGACACTTCAGCAGAATACCTATCTATTTACTTGGGTCAAGGCTCGGCTCTTGACCAATTCAACCTAGTCAAACAAGTTCACAGCAAGGAAGGTCGCCAGCACGGTGTGAGCTTATTGCCAAATGTAGCCCAACTATTAGAAGAAGTAGCCTGGACCAGAGATTCAATTACTGACATAGTTGTGGGTGTAGGTCCTGGTTCTTATACGGGCTTGCGTATTGGGGTAACGATGGCTAAGGTATGGGCAGATACGGCCAGTATTTGTCTATATGGGATTTCAAGTTTGGGTCTAATGGCGGCTAATGGACCTGTTGATGAACCAGCTAAGACAGCTATTATTCCAATCATGGATGCGCGTCGCTTAAGTGCTTATTTAGGCGTTTATCAGTGGCAAAATGGGCGCTTGGTAAACTTATTAGCTGATTGCCATGTTGATTGGTTGGCCTTTCAAGATTCACTTGATCATCTTCTGACCAAAGCAGGGATTGAACGCCTTATCTTTGTCGGAGAAGGTATTGAAGATTTTATTGATTGCTTTGATTTGAACTATAGCTATGAGTACCTAAGTGGTAATCAATCGCTGGCTAATTTTGACCAAGGCTTAGCAAGCGGACTCGCTCAACTGGCTGATCAACCTGGTTACTTGAATCCGAATTATGCCCATGCGACATTAGCCGAACAAGAATGGGCCCAAAAACACAACAAAGAAATAGCGGACGATAAGACTAATGAAGCATTTATTGACAGACATTCTTAATCTACTCAGTCAACCGGCTTTGAAGGAAGAAGGTATCACTTCCCGACAAGCCATTATTAGACAATTAACTGATTTTGCCCTACCCACGATTCCCCTTGATGACTATGGTATATCTTACGCTTCTTTTGAAGATATTGAAGCCATTATGGCCCTCCAGGAGCTTGCCTACGAAGGTTTTATTGCCTGGTATCAAAAAGATTTCGAACGAGATTTCCAGCGCAATCCATATGGTGTCTACATTATCGTGAGGCATCAGGATCAGCTCATTGCCATGATTAGTGGACGGTGCCGGGCTAAGGGAAGTCATATCAGTCATCTGCTAGTTCATCCTAACTATCAAGGGCAAGGTCTAGGCAGCTTGCTTTTAAATACCTGGCTTGCTTTGAATGGTTACTTACGGATTCCTAAAGTGACCTTAGAAGTTCGACAATCCAACCTAAAAGCTCAAGCCCTATACCGTGCACACCAATTTATTAAGATTAAGACCAAGTATCATTACTATGACGATAATCTAGAGAATGCTTATGAAATGATTCATTATATTAGGGAAGGTCATGATTATCTTGCAAGTTAAGTACCGGCCAGCTATTCAATTAAGTGACTCAGAGCAAGAGACGATACTCTCCTGGCAGGCCTTGAATTGGAGTAAGAAGGTTCAAGTGGCAGATTTTGAAAATGCTAATGCTCATTATCTACTTCTGACTCATTCCACACAGATGATTGGATTTGTCTCCTACCACAATCTATTTGGAGATTGGAGCGTGAATCAAGTATTTCTATTACCTGCATTTCGCGGTCAGTCCTTGAGTTATTATTTGTTGGAAGCGTTAATTGAGCGCTTTAATGAAGAAGCTGGGGAACAAATTTATTTGGAAGTGAGAGAGTCTAATATGCCAGCCGTTCGATTGTATGAACGGTCAGGCTTTAGAGTTATATCAAGACGGCCGAATTATTATAAGGAGCCCTTGGAGGATGCCTTGGTAATGATCTATAAGAGAGGAGTTCAGTGATGGCAATTAATGAATCAAGTTTAATTCTAGCGATTGAATCGTCTTGTGATGAGACAAGTGTTGCTGTAATTGAGAATGGATCAATCATCCGCTCCAATATTGTGGCTTCACAAATTAAGAGCCACCAGCGTTTCGGTGGCGTAGTTCCAGAAGTGGCCAGTCGTCACCATGTCGAACAGATTAGTCAAGTCCTCGACTTAGCCTTAGATGAAGCGGAACTGAGTATAGAGGCTGTTGATGCGATTGCGGTGACTCAAGGACCTGGTTTGGTTGGAGCACTTCTGGTTGGTATCACAGCTGCTAAGACCTTAGCTTTTGTACACCAAAAGCCTCTCATTGGCGTCAATCACTTAGCAGGACATATCTATGCGAGTCAATTAGTCACCCCCCTCCGCTTTCCCTTGATTGCCTTGGTGGTCAGTGGTGGCCATACGGAATTAGTCTATATGCCTAAGGATGGCTGCTTTGAAGTGATTGGTGAGACCCAGGATGATGCAGTAGGGGAGGCCTATGATAAGGTGGGACGTATTCTTGACCTTCCTTATCCAGCTGGTAAATATCTAGATCAACTAGCTCAAGAAGGGCAAGATACCTATTCTATACCACGGGCTATGATCCATGAAGAGAATCTGGACTTTAGTTTTAGTGGGATGAAGTCAGCTGTCATGAATTTGGTCCATAATGCTAATCAACGAGGCGAAACGGTTAACCAGGCGGATCTTGCCACTAGCTTTCAATCAGCAGCGGTCGAAGTTCTAACGGATAAGGCGCGCCGGGCTCTGGAAGCTCATCCGGAAGTACAACAATTTATTCTTGCTGGGGGTGTAGCAGCTAACTCCGGTTTAAGAGGGAGTCTGACCGATTTATTGGCCCGCTTCCCTAAAGTTGAATTGACAATTCCTCCTCTATCCTTGTGTGGGGATAATGCAGCCATGATTGGTGCAGCTGCTGACTACTTGTACCGAGAAGGTCAGTTTAGTGATCTGGCCATGAATGCTCATCCAGGGCAAGCGATTGATGAACCCTTCAGATCTTAAAAATATCAACAAATAAGAAACCGTCTTAAGTCTACGAGAGACTTGAGACGGTTTTACTGTATATCATGATTGATTAAGATGAGGATACATATCGAGGAAAGATTCTAATTCTAGACTGGCCTCTTCCCAATCATTCAAAGCTAGTTCCTGTTGCTCCTGGGCTTTAAGTAGGTCTTGGTGATGTTTAGAAATTCCGGCCATATCATTAGTGTTTGAAGCTTCTAGTAAGGCTTGGTTTAATTGTTCAATAGTTTCTTCCAGTTGATCATTGTCCTGGAGAGCTTGATCAACCCTTTTTTGTAGTTGTTTGAAGCGCCGGTTGACTTGTTTATTTTCTTCATAGGAGAGCTGGTTGGCGGATTTTTCCTTGTCAGGGGTTGGGCTAGTAGGAAGCTCATCTACTAGGTCATTATTGGCTTGCATTTCAGCGAGTTCAGCTTTCTTGCTCGTGTAATAGTCATAATCCCCCAGATAGAGAGTCGAGCCTGTTGGGCCAATTTCTAATACGTGAGTAGCAATTCGATTGATGAAATACCGGTCGTGTGAGACAAAAAGTAAGGTACCGTTGAAGTCAATCAGAGCATCTTCAAGTACTTCCTTACTGGAGATGTCTAAGTGGTTGGTCGGCTCATCCAGAAGTAAGGTGTTGTCATGCTCTGTTGCCAGTAAAGCTAGAGCTAGACGGGCCTTCTCGCCACCGGATAACATGGATACTTTTTTCTCAACGGTCTCCCCGCTAAATAGAAAGCTTCCCAAGATAGAACGGACCTTCCATTCATCCGTTGTATCTTGTGCTTGCCATAAAGTCTCAAGCACCGTTAGATTCTCATTTAAGTGGTTGACATTTTGATCATAGTAACCAATAGAGACATTTGTTCCAATATGCACTTCACCAGCTAGCGGGGTTAGCTGACCGATTAAGGTCTTCAAAAAGGTTGATTTCCCCACACCATTGGGCCCAACAATAGCTACTGCTTGCTGCCGTCTTAAGTCCAAGTTCAAATGGCAGGCAATAGGATCTAAGTTACTTGAATAGCCGACGGCCAAGTCGTCAGCTGCAATCACTTGATCGCCAGAATCAAGCTCAGCGGAGAATTGGATACGAGGTGCTTTGTCGTCTTGGCGCGGCTTTTCAATCTTATCCATGCGTTCCAATTGTTTGCGTCGACTTTGGGCGCGCTTGGTTGTGGAAGCTCTAGCCAAGTTCCGATCAACAAAGTCTTGTAATTTATGGATTTCAACTTGTTGCTTCTCATAGGCTTGCCATTCTTGCTGCAATCGAAGGTCCCTTTCTTTTAAGAAGAAATCATAGTTGCCCTTGTAGATGTGAGAGGTTTGATTGCGTAGTTCGATGACTTGGTTGGCTACTCGGTTAAGGAAGTAGCGGTCGTGAGAGACAATTAATAGAGCTCCGCGGTAGCCTTGAAGATAACCTTCCAGCCAAGTTAAGGTCTCCATATCTAAGTGGTTAGTGGGCTCATCTAAGATTAATAAGTCATAGTCCATCAACAAGATTCGAGCTAAGGCTAGGCGGGTCTTTTGGCCACCTGATAAAGATTGGACGGGAGTATCATAATCCTCTTCATAGAAGCGGAAACCATGGAGAACCGTGCGGATATCTGATTCAACCGCATAGGCATTCCGGCGATTAAGCTCTTCTTGTAGTTGATCATAGCGGTCTAAGGCTTCTTGATAAGCCTTTGATTCAGGATCCACTGATAGATCGGCCACAGTTTGAGCGGCCTCTTCTGTTTGTTCTCTAAGGGTTAGTGCCTCTTGGAAAACTGCCAGCATCTCCTCCCAAATGGTTAGGTCAGAGTCAATGGCTACGTGTTGTTCCAAATAACCAATGCGGATGTCTTTGGCTAAGGTAATTTCTCCTTTTGAGATGGGTTCGGTCTTCATAATTTGGCTAATTAAGGTTGATTTACCGGCGCCATTACGACCGACAAGAGCAATTCGGTCATGGGTTTGAATATTGAAATTAACGTCCTGGTATAAGACTTGCTCACCAAACAAGCGAGCTAAATTATTTGCTTGCAGTAAAATCATTTACTTGCTCCTATTCTAAATCGTGCTGGTATCATTATAACATGAATCACTGAACTGCCTAGTCATTAGTAGATCTTATCAGAAGGAAATCAGGTATAATAAAAAAAGAACGGAGGGATGACATGGATCAGCTTAAGTTTCACGATATGTTAATTAGTTTCTTGCCTGCTACGCGCTTTAAAGTGGATGCTGGGTCTACATTCGGTCCAGTAGCTAAAGCGGTTTGGTCCAAATTGGTCGAAGTGGATGACCTGGACCGAATGGATTCGGTGACCAGCCCGATGCTCATCCAGTATCAAGCGGTGAATTATTTAATAGATACTGGCCATGGAACCAGTAAAATGAGTGAAAAAAGTAAAAATATTACTGGCTTAAAAGAAGAAACCCAATTATTTAATTCACTAAAGGCTTTAAACTTACAAGCTGAAGATATTGATTATATATTAATGACTCATATGCACGATGATCACGCGGGTGGCCTAACCAAGAGAGAAGGGGAACACATTGTCTCTAGCTTCCCTAATGCCAAAATTATAGTTAGTCAAAAAGAGTGGGAGGCGGTCCAGCATCCTAATTTGCGGACTAGGGGAACCTATCTAGAAGATAATTGGCGTCCTGTAAGAGACCAAGTTCATACCTTCAATGAAACAATGGAACTCGCTCCCGGTCTCAAAATGATTTGCACCGGAGGTCATTCGCCTGGACATTCTATTATTCTACTTGAGCAAGCAGGTGAGACCTTGATTCACTTGGCTGATCACCTTCAATCGCCACTTCAAGCTAAACCCCAATGGGTCACCGGCTTCGATGATTATCCTATGGATGTCCTAGAGTCCAAGAAGTATTGGTTAGACCAAGCCTTACCCAATGGGTGGGGGTGCCTTCTCTATCATGATCCAAATTACACAATGGTAAAGCTGGACCCTGA
The DNA here is from genome assembly GCF_000518205.1 of Hutsoniella sourekii ATCC 700629. Taxonomy (GTDB): domain Bacteria; phylum Bacillota; class Bacilli; order Lactobacillales; family Aerococcaceae; genus Hutsoniella; species Hutsoniella sourekii. Next base: position 67,989 of record NZ_JADD01000005.1, read on the forward strand.
TAGTTTGGCAGTGATTGATCATCAAGCCAGAACACTCAAATCGTGATGTATTCACCAATTAATTGATTTGAACATATATTTGTCTAGTTTAGCTTGTGAAATTGTGCTATAATCTACTAGATTAATAAATTAATTCTAAATAAGGAGCTAAACTATGGATAAATCGAGAGAAATACCACGCGCGACAGCCTTGCGTCTTCCGATTTACCGTCGTTATTTAAGTTATTTGCAGAACGCAGGCAAGAAGCGCGTTTCTTCAACCGAATTGAGTGATGCGGTAAAGGTGGACAGTGCAACCATTAGGCGTGACTTTTCTTATTTTGGTGCCCTAGGTAAACGGGGCTATGGTTACGATGTGGACTATTTATTGGATTTCTTAACTAAAATTCTCAATCAAGACCGTCTGACATCAGTTGGATTGATCGGGGTAGGTAATTTAGGACATGCGCTTCTCAATTACAACTTTCGCAAGAATAGTAATGTAAGAATAGGTGCAGCTTTTGACGTTAATCCTGAAATTGCAGGGACCATTCAATCTGGTATTCCTGTGTATTCGATGGATGAATTGGAAGAACAGATGGAACAACAGGCCATCGAAATTATGATTTTAACCATTCCAGAACAACATGCTGATGATGTCGTTGACCGACTCATTCAAGCAGGAATTAAAGGAATCTTGAATTTTACTCCTCTTCGATTTGAAGTTCCTCACGGCGTTCGCGTCCAAAACGTGGATTTGACCAATGAGCTTCAAACCTTAATTTATTTTATCGATTCCAACATTGATGGTGGAGATAACTAATTTTAAGCAGCTTCGGCTGCTTTTTTTGTTGGTTATTAGCGTTATCTCGCTGTTTTTTTAATCTTTTTATCAAAAGCGAGCAAAAACTCTTGCATTTTTGACCAATTTAGACTATTATAATAATCAAGGTTAGCACTCATTGAATAAGAGTGCTAATTTATAACAAATACAATAACTTTTTTAGATTATGATGGAGGGATATCATGTTAAAACCATTAGGTAAACGTGTTGTAATCAAAGTTGCTGAAGCAGAAGAAACAACAGCTAGCGGCTTTGTCTTACCAAGCTCAGCGCAAGAAAAGGAACAATTAGGAGAAATTGTTGCGGTAGGTCCAGATATTGAACCTAAAGACGGCGTTGCAGTTGGCGATACTGTTTATTATAAGTCTTATGCTGGAACAACTATTGAATACGAAGGACAAGAGTATTTAATCTCAGAGCACAAGGACTTGCTAGCAGTTGTTGAATAGTTAAATCCTGATCATCTGTTATCGACTATTATTGAAGTAAGAAGGAGAAGATAAATATATGGCTAAAGATTTAAAATTTTCTGAAGATGCTCGTGCTGCTTTATTGCGTGGGGTTGACATTCTAGCGGATACAGTTAAGACAACTATTGGTCCAAAAGGACGCAATGTCGTATTAGATCAACAATTTGGATCACCAACTATTACTAACGACGGGGTAACCATTGCGCGTGAAATTGAACTTGAAGATCGTTTCGAGAACATGGGAGCTCAATTGGTCTTAGAGGTTGCTTCTAAGACGAATGATGTGGCTGGGGACGGTACAACAACAGCAACAGTACTAACTCAAGCGATTGCTCGTGAAGGAATGAAGAACGTAACAGCAGGAGCTAATCCAGTTGGTATCCGTCGCGGGATTGAAAAGGCAACCCAAGCTGCAGTTGATGCACTTCAAGAACAGTCGCAACCTGTTGCTTCAAAAGAAGCGATTGCTCAAGTAGCAGCTGTATCATCTGGTGATGAAAATATTGGACAACTGATTGCTGATGCAATGGAAAAAGTAGGTCAAGATGGTGTAATCACAATTGAAGAGTCTCAATCCATTGAAACAGATATGTCTGTAGTAGAAGGAATGCAATTTGACCGTGGTTACTTGTCTCAATATATGGTAACTGATAATGAAAAAATGGTGGCTGAATTAGAAAATCCATTAATTTTCATTACGGATCGTAAGATCTCTAACATTCAAGATATTCTACCATTGCTTGAAAATGTCATGCAGTCTAGTCGCCCATTACTAATCATCGCTGAAGACCTAGAAGGTGAAGCCTTACCAACCTTAGTCTTGAATAAACTACGCGGAACTTTAAATGTTGTCGCTGTTAAAGCGCCTGGGTTTGGTGACCGTCGTAAAGCCATGTTAGAAGATATCGCAACTCTAACTGGTGCAACTGTTATTTCTGAAGAATTAGGCTTCGAATTAGCAGACGCTACACCTGATCATTTAGGTACTGCTGGTAAGGTAACCATTACTAAGGATGATACAACGATCATTGAAGGTGGTGGCGATAAAGAGGCGATCGATAACCGTGTGAAATTGATTCGCGCTCAAGCGGAAGATACAACTTCTGATTATGACCGTGAAAAATTACAAGAACGCTTAGCTAAATTAGCAGGTGGAGTTGCGGTGATCCGCGTTGGTGCAGCAACTGAAACTGAGCAAAAAGAGCGTCAACTACGCATTGAAGATGCCCTTAACGCGACTCGCGCTGCCGTTGAAGAAGGAATTGTACCAGGTGGTGGTACGGCTCTTGTTAATGTTCAAAAAGCAGTGGATGCTATTGAAACTGAAACAGATGATGAAGCGACAGGTGTGAAAATTGTTGTCCGTGCTTTAGAAGAGCCGGTTCGTCAAATTGCAGCCAATGCTGGTAAAGAACCTTCAGTGATTGTAGATAAATTAAGAAATTCAGGGGCTGGATTAGGATATAACGCAGCAACGGATGAATTTGAAGACATGATTGAGTCAGGTATCGTTGATCCTACTAAGGTAACACGTACTGCCTTACAAAATGCCTCATCAGTAGCTTCCCTACTCTTAACAACAGAAGCAGTGGTTGCTAATATTCCTGAAAAAGAACCTGCCATGGATCCAACCGGTGGCATGGGCGGAATGGGTATGATGTAATAAGCCAAGAAAGCACCTTCGGGTGCTTTTTTATTTAGTCAATGCCCCCTTGCTTTTCTATTCGATATGAGCTATAATCATCTTTGTAGTCTTAAGGGGGCGTAGCTCAGTTGGGAGAGCGCTACACTGGCAGTGTAGAGGTCGTCGGTTCAAGCCCGATCGTCTCCATAATTGAATCAAGCTTAATAAACGATCGCATTTAGCGATCGTTTTTTTATTTATCATTCTCTATAAAAAACGTGCCAGCAACTGAAGTGCTGGCACGTTGGAGATAAAAGATCATCATTATTTAAGATAAAATTTATCGTTTTTGTTTCCTTTATTGAAGTAGCTAAATCCTTGACCGGTGACATCTTGAATATCCATAATACTTACAAAGGCGCGTTCGTCAATCTTGTCAATCACTCGCCGGATGGCAATGACTTGGTAACGGTTGACTACACAGTAAAGGACATCAGACTGTTTTTTAGAATAATAGCCGTGAGCATGAAGAACAGTTACGCCCCGACCGATTTCATTGACAACAGCATGAGCAATTTCTTCATGTTTGCTGGAAATAATAAAGATAGCCTTACGCCGGTTTAATCCTTCAGTAAAGATATTGATGACGTTAGCTGAGACGAAGATCATCATGATGGTTACAATGGTTAATTCAACAGTTAAAGTATATAAAGAGGCAAGAATAACGAGACAGTTCAATAGGAAGACAGCTGCTGAAAAGTTCATTCCTAAGTATTTCTGCATCAACATTGCGATAATGTCACTACCAGCGGTTGTGCCATGCCCTCTTAAAACGAGTCCCATTCCAATTCCTGTTAAGACACCCCCAGCAACGGCAGTAATGATTAAATTATCTGAGTGGAAAACAGGCGGATGAACAATATCAAGGAAAAGTGATATCCAAAAAAGACTGACGATGGTTAGGATAATGGTCCGCTTATCGATAAAACGTAAGCCGATAATTAATAATACCAAGTTGATACCCAAGTTCATAATAGAAACAGGTATCTGGAAGACATAGTAGAGTAGTACTGAAATCCCGGTTACTCCACCCGTTGTGAATGAGTTTGGCAGTATAAAAGCGTTCATTCCTACACAATAAATGAGACTGCCTATTGTAATTAGGAACAAAGAGAACAGGGCCTCCTGCCAGGTCATATCCAATGCTTTAAGCAATTAATTTTACCTCTTTTCTGTTGTTTAAAAATTGATGTTGCCATTACGACTCATATTCTATTACTAACAATAAGCCTTTTCAAGAAGAATCAGTGTATTTTTTAAAGGACAATATTAAGGCTATTGACTTTTAAAATTCGTCTTGACATTCACGATCAATCAGCTATAATACAGATAATTTCAAGCAATTGTTTTAATTATGTTCCGTGAAGCATAGAAGCAATTCCAGTCGGTGGCCCTAGTAAATAATGGGGTCTATCTTGGTGTGGATTCAAGCCTTTCACGGAATGTGAGAGGCTTTTTTTGAGGGGAGAGTTTATGGATCAATCAAAACCAATCGTTGCCTTAGACTTTGAAACGGTGGATGAAGTAGTTGAATTTATGGCGAAGTTTCAAGGACAATCCTTGAATGTAAAGGTGGGGATGGAACTTTACTATCTGGCAGGTCAGACTGTGGTCGATCAATTGATCCAAGCAGGTCATGACGTCTTCCTGGATTTGAAGTTACATGATATTCCCAATACGGTGAAGCGAGCTATGACTCAATTAGCCAAGAAAAACGTAGGCATGGTGAATGTCCATGCTAATGGTGGCCATATAATGATGGAAGCCGCATTAGAAGGCTTGCAGGCGGGCGTCGAACCAGGAGAAGATCGGCCCTTGTTAATTGCAGTTACCCAATTAACATCAACCAGCCCAGCCATACTGGAGCAGGATCAGCAAGTCAAGGTAGCTTTGGCAGAGAATGTGGTCCATCTTGCTAGACTAGCCCAACAATCAGGTCTAGATGGGGTGGTCTGTTCAGCTCAAGAAGTACCAATGATTAAGGCCGCCTGTGGCAAGGACTTCCTAACAGTGACTCCCGGTATTCGACCAGCTGACAGCCAGCCTGATGATCAAGTTCGGATTACGACTCCTGGTCAAGCTAGAGAGCTCGGAAGCGACTATATTGTTGTGGGTAGACCAATCACTCAAGCTAAAGATTCAAAAAGTGCCTATCGATCAATCAACCAAGAATGGAATCAGAAAGGATAATAACCATGGATATGAAAGCAAAAGTAGCCCAAACCTTATTAGATATTCAAGCTGTAAGCTTAAGCCCAGAAAAGCCCTTTACTTGGACCAGTGGACTTAGATCGCCAATTTATTGTGACAATCGGATGATTATGTCCTTCCCCAAAGAGAGACGGACTATTGAAGAAGGACTAGCTGACTTAATCAAGCAAGAATTCCCAGATGTTGAAGTGATTGCTGGAACGGCAACAGCTGGTATTCCTCATGCCGCTTATGTCTCTGATATCCTAGGTTTGCCGATGATTTATGTTCGGTCAAGTGCCAAGGCTCACGGCAAGCAATCAGCTATTGAAGGTAAGTTAGATTCTGGAGCTAAGGTTGTGATGATTGAGGACTTAATCTCTACTGGAGGAAGTGTTATTCATGCGGCGGATCTTGTAGAGGCAGCAGGAGGGCAGGTCCTAGGTTGTGTAGCCATTTTTAATTATTTGCTTCAAGTAGGTAAGGATAACTTCGAGCGATCTGGCTACAAGTTAGCTACCTTAACAGATTACCAAGCGCTCGTAAGCTATGCCGTTGGTTTAGATGAATATAAGGCTCACCAAGAAGCCTTGGAACAGTGGCACCATGATCCTCAAGCTTGGAGCCAAGCACACGGCCAATAAGAACAAAGATCAATTAAATGAAGGCAAAAATCCTATACTCGTCAAGAGAAAAGTATTTCCAGCTTGATGAGTATAGGATTTTATTATCTATGGATAGTAACAATTATTAGCGAATAAGTTGGAAATAAGCGGTAAGGTTAGGCGTGTGGTAGACTTGATCTTGGTGGTCGATGACAATGGCTTCAATACCTGGCGTTTTGTCAGCTATCACTAGCGCTTCTTTTAATGGCTTAGCAAAAAGGATTGTAGTCCAAAGCTCACCATCGATAGACTTGTCACTAACAATGGTAATAGAGCTCATCTCGCTTTGCATAGGATAGCCTGTGTTTGAATCAAAAATATGATGATAGGTCTGACCGTCGATAGTGAGTGAGCGCTCATAAATGCCTGAAGTAACTACGGATTGGTCTTGAGTGGCTAGGACACCTACCAGGCCCCCTCTGGATTGGTCGGGGTCTTGAATCCCCACTCGCCACCAACCATCTGGACGTGTGACCGATTGGCCGATTGTTAAGACATTACCGCCTAAATCGATAATCCCACTTTGAACGCCGTGCTCTTGTAAGTACGTCTTCAGCTTATCTGCAAAGAAACCCTTGGCTACAGCTCCTAAATCAATTTCCATGCCAGCTTTTGGTAAGTAAACAGTCTTGGCCTCTGAATCCAATAATATATCATTAGGGTTAATAAGGGGTAGCTTAGCTTGAATTTCTTCTGGGCTAGGTACACGAGCATCCTTGAAACCGATCTTCCACAGTTTGATCAAGGGCCCTATGGCAATATTTAAGGCAAGCTTGGAGACAATACTGTAAGTTTTACCAAGTTCGATTAACTCGAAGAGATCATCATCTACCTTGACCTCTTCATGTCCGGCATGGTGGGCGATCTTCATCAATTGTGAATCAGGTCGATTAGCACTGAAACGATAATTATAATCTTCTAGCAGATAGCCGGCTTGTTCCAGTAGATTATCTGCCTCAGGATGGTCGATTTGTAAGGTGATGATTGTCCCCATTAAGTGATATTGTCGCTGGGTAAGAGCCATTTTTTCATTCCTTTCAATTTGCTTTAATTATTATAGCTTATCTTGAAGGCAAGAGCGAATTTGAGCGTTTACTATAGAAAAGCTCTATTGAAAGCAACGATGTTTTTACTGTTTAGTGAAAGGTGTGTATGTTATAATGGTTTATATGTTTATGCTTAGGAGGTGAACAAATGGCGATTGCAACGATGAAAAAATTGTCGGTGCTTTCACAAAAAGATCAACAATATTCTTTGATTCAATTGCTACAAGGTCTTCAAAATACGGAGATTATCGATTTGAGTCAATATGATCACTCAGATTTAGCGGATTATTTCACCCACTCGTCTAATCAAGAGCTGATTGCTAAGCTCAATCAAAAGATTAAACAAATTGAAGAAGCAATAACTTTTCTTGATCAATATCAAGTATCTTTAAATTTCTGGCAAAAATTGACTCATAAGCGTGAAGTATTTACTTTGAGTCAACTAGAGGCTAGCATTGAGCAAATCGATTATGATGAGCTCGTTAATCAGACACTAGCTAATAAGAAACGCTTGGCTGATATGGCTGGCGAAAGGTCAGATTTAGAAAGTCAAGAAGCCTTTCTTAGACGATGGTTGAAGTTGGAGATTCGTCCTCAAGATACGGGGCAGTTCCATCTATTTAAGATCGCTATTGGAAGTATTGAGACCCAACGTCAAGAAGCTTTTGAAGAAGCAGTCCATCAAATCGAAGGAGCACATCTAGATGAGCTTTATTATTCAGCCGATCAGATCAATTATATGATAACCGTTGCCAAGTCCAACCAGGAACAGCTGGATGAAGTCTTGAGAGACTATGCTTTTCAAGCTTTGTCTTATCCATATAATCTTCTACCAGAAGAGGAATTAGTCAAGAATAAAGAAGCCACCCAGTCCTTATTGGCTGAGCGACAATCCTTAATTGACCGGTTAGAATCAGATGATTTAACGATACGCTTCCTAAAGCTAGCTAAGGAATATCATTATGCTCTCATGGAACGCCATAAGGCACAGGAATTAATTGCCCAAAGTGATAACTTGAGTTTACTGACCGGTTGGATTCCTGAATCCGAGCTAGATGATACAAGGTCTTTACTGGCCGATCGTTATTCGGGGTCAGTAGCTGTCTTCACTGATGAAGTAGAACCTGAGGAAATAGAACAAGTTCCAGTTAAATTAGAAAATGCTGCTATTGTTCAGCCTTTCGAAATCTTAACAGAACAGTATGGCTTGCCACACTATTCAGGGCTGGATCCAACCCCTTATTTTTATCCTTTCCATATCGTCTTTTTTGGCTTTATGAGTGCGGATTTGGGTTATGGTTTGCTCTTATGGCTTGGCACCTTTATTCCATTAAAGTTAGCTGATTTGAATCCAGCGATGCGCAAAAATTTAAGAATGTTTAACCAAATGGCTCTCGGGACGATGGCCTTTGGCCTTATGTTTGGGTCCTTCTTTGGCTTTAATCTGCCTTTTAAGGTGATCGACCTAACTGGGCAAGTCATTAATGTCCTTATTTTATCGATTGTCCTAGGGATTATCCATTTATTATTAGCCCTAGTCTTAAAGGTCTATCTAAGTTACCGTGATAAAGATTATGCCTCACTTTACTTAGATGGTCTTCAATGGATCCTTATTTTGCTAGGAGTCGTTATCTATGGTGTGAATATGGCTTTTATCAACCAAGCTTGGTTAAGTCAGTTAGCTGTCGGTTTAATTTTAGCCAATATTGTAGGCATGTTTTTAGTAAATATTTTAGCTAGCGAAAACAAGTTTGCGGGTCTAGGAAAGGGTCTGTTTGGCTTGATGGATTTGGCCTCTTATCTAGGAGACGTCGTTTCCTATTCTCGCTTGATGGCCCTTGCCTTGTCTGGGGCGAATATTGGAATGGCTTTTAACTTGATTATTAGTCTCTTTCCACCTGTGGCTCGCTTTAGTATAGGTATCTTACTATTTATTGCCTTACATGCCTTAAATATCTTTATCACCTACCTTGGAGCCTATGTTCATGGTATGCGTTTAGAATATGTTGAATTTTTTGGAAAGTTCTATGAAGCGGGGGGCCGTCCATTTAAACCGATGGCACCACTACAAGAATACATTTGGATTGCAAAAGAAAAGAGGGAGTAGAAGAAATATGTTAGAAAATATCTTTGGACCACAGACTGGTTTGATTCTAGGTGCTCTTGGAGCAGCGATAGCTGTATTTGTCTCAGGGATTGGATCTTCTCGTGGAGTGGGCGTTGCCGGTGAAGGAGCCCAAGCCTTGATCAAGGAGAAGCCTGAACTATTTGGTTCGGCCCTAGTCATGCAACTATTACCAGCCACACAAGGTTTGTATGGGTTCGTAATTGGACTAATTATTGTCTTACGTCTAGAAGCAGGAATGCCTGCTGGAGATGGCTGGTTCTTATTGATGGCATCATTGCCAGTAGCGATTGCTGGGATGACTTCAGGTCCCTACCAGGGTCGAGTTTCACTAGCGGGAATGCAAGTATTGGCTCAACGTCCGGAGAATATGACCCAAGCCATTGCCTTTTCAGCCATGGTTGAAACCTATGCTATCTTAGGCTTTGTTGGCTCAATCTTGATGCTCTTCTTAGTCTAGAAAGGACCGGTGAAGTTCATGACACATCCAGTTGACTATGGGATGGTGAACATCACCATTCGTTACCGGGAGGCTAACTTGCTTAAGTTAGCTGATTATCAGCAATTATTGCATGCAGCTAACTTAGAAGAAGCCTTAGATATTCTAGCGAGTAAGGGCAATTACGCTCAATTCGTTGAGTTGATTCGCCAAGGCCATTCTGTAACCCAAGCTTTAATGAAGGCTTTAATTAGTGAATACAATTGGGCCTTAACAAGTGCTCCGGATCCATTCCCTGTGGAGTTATTAGCCCTGAAGTATGTCTATCACAATTTGAAATTGCTCTTCAAGGAACGTGTTACCGGTAATTCTTGGCCAGACTTATATATACCGCTGGACTTGTATCGTCGAACGGCATTGGAACAGGCCATTCAATTGCTGACCTCAGATGAATTGCCTGAACACTACCTTGAAAGCATTCGAGCGGTTAGTCGTCATTACCAAGAATATCAAAACCCGCAAATGATTGATATTATCTTTGATCAAGGCTACTATCAGCATTTGCATTACTTGGCTCAGCTGATTGATGATACGAATTTGATGAAATTTGTTGAAATTGAAATCGATCTAGAGAACTTGAAGGTCGTTGGTCGATTTATCCATCAAGAAAAGCCAGCCAACCTATTGCTTGCGATGTTAACCGAGGGTGGAAGCTTGAAACCATCTGAAATTGTTAGAGCTTACCGCCAAGGAGCACAAGGGGTAGTTAACTTCTATCAAAATACTGAATATCATAGCTTAGTTCCTCAGGTCGATGTCTTTAGTCAGCCGTTTCAATTAGAACAAGCGATTGACGATTATCAGATGAAGCAATTACAAACGATTAAGATTGTACCCTTTGGGCCAGCTCCACTCGTATCTTATCTCTTAGCTAAAGAAACAGAGAATCAGAACTTAAGGATTGTCCTACAAGGGATTGAGAATGGCTTAAATCGAGAGCTATTAGCGAACACCCTTCGTTTGACCTTTGTAGATGAAAATAAGTAAGATGAATTCCCCGTCAGAAACTATTTCTGGCGGGATTTTTGTTTCTATAGCGAATTAGGAAATATTTTACTTTTTTTCATCGTTGTATTGAAAAGTTTTGATTCAATTGAGATAATCGGTTTAAACAGTTCAGGGAGAAAAGGATGTCTGACTTTATTTCGGCTAATTTTTACGATGTGGTTTTTTCTTGTGTTTTTGTAATGATTGTATTTATTCAAGCTAAAACCTATCAAGAACGTTATTTAAATTTTTTTGAGTTAATAGCTATTTATGTTTTTATTTTTTTGGGACGTTTGAATCCACTTACTTTCTTATCAAATACCCTCAATATCATTAACCTATTTATTTTAACCTGTCTAGTTTGTCTTTACTTAACTAGACGAATTGATCAAGTGTTGATCTATTTAGCTGGTATCTATTTAGGCCTTTTTAGCCATGAGCTCTGGTATTTTTATCTCATGCCTCACTTATCGCTTGGTAAGCCTAGCTGGCGTTTAATCATCTGGTTAGTAGGCAGTCTAGTTATTAGCTGGAGTGTAGCTAAAATTTACTATTTAGTGATTGGTAAAGTGAGCAGGCAATCAGCTAGAATTCGACGTTATTTCTTTTGTGGCCTAGGTCTTTTTTTGTTGACTTTGTTAGGTCCGGCTATTTATCAAGATACTTTGATTTTGACTCAGGATCAGTTTAGCTTTATTTATTTGATTAGTCTGTACTTAATACTGTTAACAATATTCGTCTTAGCGGTAGCCATTTATTATCTGGGTCAAGAGCAAGTCCGCCAAGCTCAAGAAGAACGGAGCCAACTGCAAATGGACCAGGCTTATTATCAAATGATTCAACAACAATATTTGGAATTAAGACGGTTTAAGCATGACCATGATAACTTAATGTATGATTTAAGTAGATTGCTCCAAGCTGGAGATCTTCAAGCAGCTAAGTATTTCCTCCAAGAAGAACTTCCTGATCAATATCACTTGGAAGCTAAAGAAGACTCCCTGGGCTCTTTGTCGCGTTTGAGCTTAGTGGGGATACGACAATTATGCTATGCAAAACTCAGCTATGCTAGTAGTTTGGGCATTGTAACCACCCTGGAGATAACGGACGACTTGGCGAATTTGCAAGTATCTTCAGCGAGTCTAACGCGAATGTTAGGAATTATAATCGATAATGCAATTGAAGCTTGTCAGAGCTTATCTGAAGCGAAACTAGACTTATTAATCTGGGGCGATAGTGAAAATGCCACAATCTTGGTTGGCAATAAAGCCCATTTATCTATCACAGAATTTATTCAACGTGATCAGTTGAACTATTCAAGCAAGGGGTCCGATCACCAAGGCTTGGGATTAAGTAATTTGAATCTATTAGTTGAACGTAGCCACTGCTTACTCTATACGGGTATGCGTGAGGGAATGTTTTATCAAGAGCTTGTTATTAACAGGAAGGTTGAGGAGTAAGAATTTATGATTCCAATAATAATTTGTGAAGACAAGGAAAGTCAGCTTCAGAAAATTTCAAACTTTGTTGAAAATATTTTACTCATTGAAGACCTTCCCATGACCATTAGTCTTAAGGCCCAAACGTCTCAAGAAGTTAAAGATTATCTTGACCAGCGAGATCCAAAATTCTCAATATTTATATTAGATATTGAGCTTGAGGAAGTAGAAGGTGGATTAAAGTTAGCCAGGTATATTCGGCAACGAGATGACCAAAGTAAAATTATCTTTGTGACCGCTTATTCAGAATATTTACCTTTAACTTATCAATATCATATTGAAGCTTTCGGTTATATCGTTAAGACCCAACCAGAATTAATGAAGGAAATGTTGGCTGAGGCATTAATAACGGCTCACCAACGCAATAATAGTTATCATTACAAGCGGAATTTATTTACGATCAAGCAACAAAATCGGATCCAAACCTTCGATCTAGATGATATTTTTTATTTTACAACAGCGCCTATCTCTCATAAGGTAGTTATGGTAGCTAAAACAGGAATCTTTGAGTTTTATGATAGTTTGTCCAAGGTAGAGCAGGCCAACCATTCATTAATTCGTGTCCATAAATCTTATGTAGTGAACAGTCAACATATTCGGTCCTTAGACCGAAATACGATGACTATCATCTTGAGCGATGACCACCAAATTCCGGTCTCACGTCAATGTGTTTCAGTGGTCGAAACGATTCTTGACCACCAAAAATAATCGTTTTGAAAGGAAAAAGTATGTCAATCAAAAAAATACAATCCTTAATTAGTATAGGGCTTATTACGCAATTACTGATGCCAATCCATTTAATTCTAGCTCAAGAATCAGCTAATATTGACTCAGATTCACCCAGTAGCCTAGAAGTGGCGGAAGAAAAGGTGACAGTAGAGAGTGAAAGTCATGTTCCAGTTAGTGAAACAAGCAAAATGGAAGACTCACAGGAAAACACTGAAACGCCCCTGGCTCTAGCCAATGAGGATAAAGGAGTTAACGATAGCTCTTCAGAAGCGGTCGAAGCTTCTAATCCAGATCACTTGCCTGTTCCTGATCAGGAATCAGAGGAAGATAGTAAACTCCTTGATCCGAAATTACGGGATCAACTAGCGGATATTCACCGTCAAATTGTGGATTCTCAGTCCTCACCTGCTGATAAGTGGCGCTTGACAAGAGAAAGTTTAGCAGCCATCAAAAGGGCTCAAGCGGACCCAGTTCTCACCGGTCAATACTTAAATCGAGTCTACCCTGACTGGTATAAATCAGCTGATCTTAGACAAAGTAGCCATTATTTGATGCTGAATTGGATGAATCAAGCAGTAGCTCCCTACCGATACCAAGAAGACCATAATTTGAACGATAAATTCCATCAAACACAACTAGCAAGTGATCAATTGTTAGCTTTCTTTGAGAGTGTAGAACAAAGAAGAAAATCCTATCGCTTTGAATTAGCCAGTCAATTGTTGAGCCGAGCTAGTCAAGGGACTAGTTCCCCCTTCATTCGTCAAGAGCTAGCTTCGCAATTAATTGATGAGATTATAAAGTCTCCCGTCGATTTATCGATCAAGAATGACTATTTGAGACAAGCTAATCTTTACGGTTGGTTAGCGGATAAGGATCTGAGTCAGCAACTCAGGTTTGCAGCATTCGAAAGTTTCAGGCAAAATCAAGCAGAATCCAAGGAATATCCTGCTTCTCTTTGGTTGGCAGGTTTGGATCAATTAATCAATAGGCGGGATCTGCCCCAAGGATGGGTATCAGATTTGCCCAAGTTCTTATCGATTTACCATCCGGAAGACTTAGAAGCCCTGGAGGATTATTACAAGGACAGAGAAGCGATAGATGGTGATTCTATTCGGTCCCAACCAAATCTCGCTCAGGATCCTTGGGGTGATTTGCGTCGCAAGCTGAGGGCTGACTTGAGTCTGGATCGACTTAATCGACAATTAGAAGAAGTGGGTTACAGACAACAAGTAAGCCAATTTTCATTCAAGGAACGCTGGGATTACTTGAGTCAGCTTCCAATTTGGAAGTTAGAGGGAGTTTATGACGTTAGAGAAGGAAACTACCCGCAATTTATATTAGCCCACTTACAGAATATCGATTCAAACCTAATACCATCGAATCTGGAAGAGTTTCGTTATCTGATTGATGTGATCAATCAAATAGCAACGGAAGAAGTCAAGTATTTACAGGCAGCTATGAGTGATAGAGATTATGCCAGCCAAGTTGCCTTGAATCGATTATTAGCGGATGTTGAATCGGATTGGAATCGTTTTGGGGAAGGGGATACTAAAGACCGTCTGCAGTTTTTGCTAGGATTATTTCGTTTAAAAGATGCGCCTGGAATGAGTCAGAATGGAAGCTTCTATTCTTTAGCACAGCTATTAGCTAGAATTCAAGAAAAATTTCCCCATTTTCTCCCTTCTATTGATCGAGAGCATGTTTCTCCGGAATTAATTCTTGAATTTGCAAACAAACAAGCAACCAGTGATCAATTTAAGGTTAGAGGCTTGCTTGAGGCCCTAGATCTTCAAGTAATCAAACGTCCGCATCCTAAATTCTTGTTTGATTTCTTAAAAGACCAAAGCCATGCCCAACTTGAACAGCCAGAAGATGACTGGCAACGATTAATTGAGATCGGACAAGTGGCACAAGCCAATCAATTAAATATGTCGAACTTGGGGCAATTAATTAGTCGGCACTTTCCCGAATTATTGCCAAATGACCGTAGTCGACAGATCCTCTATGACAGGCTCCAAGCAAATAGGAATTTAATTGGCTTGCTCTATAATGCAAATTTTCTAACCACGGAAGATCTCGCCTATTACTCATCTTTACCAGTCCTAAAGATGCGTTGGCTAAAAGATCAGGAAAACTTTCCATTGACCACTCAAAATGGAGAAGAACAGCTGGCCTATTTCTACCAGCTTATTAGCCAAGGACGATTCAATATGCAGGCTGCCTTAATGAATTATTTACGTTTCATTGAAGATGCCAACCCCCAAATCTTTGTTAAAGGACATAAGCTAGAGCCTAATCAAGTTCAAGCCTACTGGGACCAGTTAGGCCAAGTTAAGTTCAGACAGCTCTTCCTGACTTATCTCCAGACAGTCGGAGCTATTGATGAAGATCAATATTGGACCTATTATGATGATTTAGAGCGTCAGCAATTAGAGCCCTTACGACAAGAATACTTGGCTTTAAAAGCGGAAGCAGCTGAAGAAGATCAGGTCTTTCAGTGGTGGTCAGGGATCGCCAATCCTAAGACACAGAACCGATTGGTGACGAGTGGCTTGTTGGACGATGAGTTATCATGGTTGTTGCCCCACGCTCTAAAAGCTCGCATTCGCTCAAGTTTCCCCTTAGGAAACATTTCAAGCGGGGGAGGTATTGCAGGTCGTGAAAATTTACGGGGAGAGCGCCGACTCTTTAATCAAGAAGTTCAAATACCAGCAAAGCCAGACCACCAAGATCGCCCCGAACTCTTACCGGAGCCACCCTCTACTGAAATCGAGGCAAAGAAACCTCAGGGAGATGAAGCTAAACCTAATCCGCCCGAAGTTCAGCCTGAAACTAATCAGCCGACTCCTGATCCTGAGCCCTATCCACCATCACTGACTCTAAAGGATACAGAAGAGACAATTATTTCGTCTACTAATAGGGATCTAGGGAATAAAGAAGGTCAGCTACCCTCTGATGGTTTATTATCTAATAGGGGTGGTTCAGAAGTTATGAACCGGAATATAGATAGTTTAGAGCCATCTTCAGCTACTGACCAACTAAGTTCTGATCGAGTAGATCCTAACCTATCATTAAGAGCTGTGACCGGTGAACGGAGTAACAGAGTAGAAGCTCGAGAGACAGATCGACAAGAAGCTAGTAAGGATAATGGGGAGTCAGCGAGTGATGCGACCCATTCACAGAAGTCAAAACTTCAATCTTCTCAAAAGAAAGATAAAGGGCGTTCGAGCGTAGAGAGTCCCTATAGTCCTTCTGGACTTCTTCTTGTTGTTTCACTTATCTTGCTATGTTTAGGGATCTATTCTTACACTAAGCGTCACCATTAATTAGCACAGGGATTTTACTATAGATATAGTGAAATCCCTTTTAGTTATGATAAATATAAAAACAATCGCGCCAGTCATGCGAATCTTTTGGGGAGATTGTCTGGCTGAGCTGAAAAGGAGTGTGTTGTTCTAAAAAATTAAGATAGTCTGGGTGTGGATAATAAAGGATTAAGTATACGGTAAGAGAATTATTATTCGAAAACCGCAAAATATCAAAGACTATTGGCCGAAATAATAGTATACTGAAAGGGTTAAAAAAGTAAAATATTCGATGATTTTGATGAAGCTGAAAAAGACGACCGTCTTGGTGATGAAGTTTGATGGGGGCATGGTGAGGAAATCGCTTGTGGTAGCTATGATAATTAGCTTCAAGTTCCTTAAAGGTTTGCTCATGGAATTCAATTCCATCTACAGGTATTTGCCAGATATGATTCAAGTAGAAGAGCACTCGACCAGAGCCGGCGCCATAATCTACAAGCTGACTTCCGGGAACTGGTCTAAAATGTTGGCTCAAGAGTTCTAAACGATCATAGGCAGTGGATTCTAAGCGATTGAAATTGTAGGCTAATTTATTGGGCCAATTTCTTAGATTGCCAGTTTCGATGCCCAGACTCTTATCATTAATCATTGCAAACCTCCCAGGGATAATTTTGATGTTTCCTACAGAATATTTTACCATTGATGTTTGATAAATAATAAGAATGGAGAATTAGATGTTACACCCAAATACCAATCAACTTATTTGGCGATTCAAGGACCAGCACTATAGCTATACGGGTGAGCTAGGCCCGGTGTTACATAGTAATGGGACTGCCTTTTTAAGACTATGGGCGCCGAGCGCTGAGTCCGTTGATGTTATATTATATGATAAGGATGACTCACAGACAGCACTGGGTCAGATACCAATGAACTACAGCGAAAAGGGTACTTGGCATGTGGATTTAAATGCCGATAATGCCTTCGGTATTGAAAATTTAGATGGTTATTATTACCATTACGAGATTCAAAGAGGAGACGAAAAGGTCTTGGCCTTGGATCCATATGCTAAGTCCATGGCTGCTTGGAATAGTCACGATAAATCACAAAAAATTGGTAAGGCTGCTATTGTTGATCCTGGAGCTAACGGTACGGTATCAGATTTTGCCAATATTCCTGGCTACACTGACCGTCAGGATGCGGTTATTTATGAACTCCACGTGCGAGATTTTACTGTGGATCCCCAGATAGCTGACGAGCTCACCCAGCCTTTTGGGACCTTTGAAGCGATGATTGAGCGCTTAGATTACATTCAAGAATTAGGAGTTACTCATATTCAGCTCTTGCCCGTACTCAACTATTACCATGCCAATGAATTGGCTAAGAATGAGCGTTGGCTAGACTATCAATCCTCCTGGACGAATTACAATTGGGGCTATGATCCGCATCACTATTTTGCCCTCACTGGTATGTATTCCAAGGATCCCGAAGATGCAGGTTCGCGTATTCGCGAATTCAAAGCCCTCGTTGAAGCCATTCATGAGCGGGGAATGGGCGTTATCCTAGATGTCGTCTATAATCATACTGCTCAAACTCATATTCTTGAAGATTTAGAGCCTAATTATTATCATTTCATGAATATTGATGGCTCTTCCAGAGAGAATTTTGGTGGCGGTAGATTGGGGACTACTCATTATATGACCCGCCGCTTGATGATTGATTCTTTGGTTTATTTGTTAGATGAATACAAGGTGGATGGTTTCCGCTTTGATATGATGGGGGATTTGGATGCTGAATCAATCCAAATGGCTTATGATGAATTGGCAGGTATCAACCCTAAGGTCTTGTTATTGGGGGAAGGTTGGTCAACTTATTGTGGGGATGAACTAGATCCAAAAGTTAGACCCGCCGACCAGTTTTGGATGCAGTATACTGAAGATGTAGGGGTCTTTAGTGATGACATTCGCAATTATCTCAAGTCTGGATTTGGCGATGAGGGCAGTCCACGCTTTTTAACTGGAGGACCTCAACATATTGCTTCAATCTTCAAAAACTTAAAGGCCCAACCGACCAACTTTATTGCCGATCAGCCCAAGGATGTGGTTCAATATATCGAAGCCCATGATAACCTGACACTTCATGATATTATTGCCCTTTCGATTGGTAAGGATCCTAAGTTTTATACACCTGAAATCCACCAACGCATTCGTTTGGGCGCTCTCTTACTGCTTACAGCTCAGGGGACAGCCTTTATCCATTCGGGTCAGGAATATGGTCGAACTAAGCAGTTCCGTCATCCAAATTTCCGTCAACCGGCTGCAGATCCTAGTCAAGCCCCCGATTCGTCAACTCTGATGCTGACTGTTAACCAGGAGCCTTTTGATTATCCTTACTTTATTCATGATTCTTATAATTCTTCTGATGCGATCAACCGCTTTGAATGGGAGAAGGTCAGAAATAAAGAGCAATATCCTGAAGAAACCCAAACAGTAGCTTATACAAAAGGACTAATTCAATTGCGCCGCTCCAGTGACGCTTTTCGCCGAGAAACGGTAGGGGAAGTTGAGGAGAGTATGATACTCTTAGATGTCCCGGAAATCGGTGAATTCGACTTGGCCATTATCTATTCCTTAGAAGCTAGCAATGGTGATCGTTTCCTTGTTGTCTACAATGGATCAGATACAGAGCGAAGCTTCACCCTCCCTTATTCATTGGACGATTGGCAAGTCATTGTCGATGGACAAAAAGCAGGAGTCGAACCGATTCAAAAACCCAAGAATTTCCAATTAGCTGATCATCAAATCAAGGTGGATAGCTTAACAGGACTAGTATTTAAGATGGAAGCCTAACTTTTCCTAATAAAAAGTAAAAGCGAGCCAATTGTATGGCTCGCTTTTTATTTGTATTTAATTAGTCTTGGGGTCTTAAGAGGCGTAAGCGTACGACTCCTTCAACTTGTTCGAGAATCTCTAAGGTCTCGCGGTCAATATCACTATCGATATCAATCATCGTATAGGCCCAGTCGCCGCGGTGGTTATTAGCAAGGGTTGCGATGTTGATGTCTCGGTCTCTCAAGAAGTCAACCAACTGTCCTAGCATATTAGGAATATTGCGGTGGTTAACGGTAATTCGAGCCTTGGCTTTTAGTTTACCTAAGTGAACATCTGGATAATTGACGGAGTTGGTGATATTACCATTTTCTAGGTAGTCTTCGAGTTGGTTGGCGACCATCTTAGCAGCGTTGATCTGACTTTCAGGTGTAGAAGCACCAAGATGCGGAATATTAATAGTATTTGGCATATTTAAGGTGGCTTCTTCAGGGAAGTCAACAACGTAGGTAGCGACCCGACCATCTTCAATGGCTGTTTTTAGTGCTTGTAGATCCACCAAGCCATCACGGGCCATATTGATTAATTTAAGTCCTGGTTTAGCATGCATGAGTAGATTCTCATTGACAAAATGATGGTTTTCTTCGGTATAAGGAATGTTTAAAGAGATAAAGTCACATTCTCTAAAGAGAGTCTCTACATCATCAGAGTAAATAACCTGACTGTTAACCCCCCAAGCACTTCTCAAGGTAACATAAGGATCATATCCATAGACAGTCATACCGAAATCCACACACATGTTGGCAATTCGTCCCCCTACAGAGCCTAAGCCAACGACACCAATTTTTTTGTTTTGTAGTTCGTGGCCGACAAACTGTTTCTTGCCTTGTTCGACCTTCTCAGTGATCTGATCTTGTCCTCGTAGCGATTCTGTCCATTGGAGAGCTTGAAAGACGTTACGTGAAGCCATAACAAGAGCCATCAAGACGAGTTCCTTAACGCCATTGGCATTAGCTCCAGGTGCGTTACAGACAACAATTCCTTGTTCACTACAGCGGTCAATCGGAATATTGTTAGTTCC
Organism: Hutsoniella sourekii ATCC 700629; assembly: GCF_000518205.1. GTDB lineage: Bacteria > Bacillota > Bacilli > Lactobacillales > Aerococcaceae > Hutsoniella > Hutsoniella sourekii. The sequence continues at coordinate 87,914 of NZ_JADD01000005.1, forward strand.
AGCTCCAGCACGTCCAATATACTTCACATTTTTGTCAAATGTTGCATCATGTAGCTTAGCGCTTCGAACTAGAATAGCATCCGGTTGGTCAAAGTTTTGTCCCATATTAAAATGTTTAGGGAGGTCTTTGAGGGCTTTAGGGTCAATATTATTTAAAATTTGAATGTTTCTTTGTTTAGTCACAGTTATACTCCTCTATTTATTGTCTTTAGCGAATTGGGCCATATAATCAATCAGAGTATCGATCCCTTCGATTGGCATGGCGTTGTAGATACTGGCGCGGATACCGCCGACACTGCGGTGGCCTTTAAGATTCTCAAGGCCTCGTTTCTTAGCTCCTTCAATGAATTTAGCATCTAGTTCAGGACTAGGCGTTAAGAAGGGAACGTTCATTAGGGATCGGTCTTCCGGTCGGGCCGTTCCCTTGTAGAAGGGACTCTCGTCAATATATTGGTAAAGCTTCTGGGCTTTTTCTTTATTGATCGCTTCCATAGCTGGGATTCCTCCCAGTTCTTCCAGCCATTCCAGTACTAATTTAAGCATATAAATATTATAGGTTGGTGGTGTGTTGTATAAGGAATTACTATCAACGTGAGTTTTGTATTGTAACATGATCGGTGTTTTGTCCTGAGCCGGTCCGATTAGATCCTTACGGATAATGGCCACAGTTAGACCAGCAGGGGCCATATTTTTTTGAGTTCCAGCATAGATTAGACCAAATTTATTTACATCATATTCTTCAGATAGAATATTAGACGACATATCAGCTACCAAAGGAACGCCATCTACTTGTGGGACTTGATCCGGTTTAATACGAGTTCCATAGATCGTATTGTTGGTACAAATATGGATATAGTCGGCCTCCTTTCGGTAGTCAGCGGCGGTTGTTTTAGGGATATAGGTGAAGTTTTGGTCTTTACTACTAGCTACAATTCTAACGTCACCATATTCCTTAGCCTGCTGATAGGCCTTATTAGCCCATGAACCGGTGATGAGATAATCTGCCTTATGGTTTTTAGTCATTAAGTTTAATGGGACCATCGCAAATTGGGTAGAAGCCCCTCCTGTTAAGAAGAGTACTTCATAGTTATCAGGAATATTCATTAATTTGCGTAGGAGTGCGATCGCTTCTTGATGGATCTCATCATAGGCAGCCGACCGGTGACTCATCTCCATTACTGATAGTCCTTGATCTTGGTAGTTTACAAGTTCATTTGCAGCCTTTTCTAAGACACTCACTGGCAAGACAGATGGTCCAGCTGAAAAGTTATAAATTCGATTCATCATTCATTCCTCCAATAATCTTTACTTAAGACAAAAACACCCAGTTACTAAAGTAACTGGGCGTTTAAACGCGGTTCCACCAATTTTCGTTGACAAGTCAACCTCATCTTGCATAACGGGCAGGTCCGGACTAGCATTTCCTCTAGTCGATTAGAAAAGTAGAACGTCAGGTCTTCCAATATGCTGTTGCAGCAAACCAGCACTCTCTGAGATCGTAAATTCCAGACGCATGTCTTTTCTTAGATAAAATCTCATTAATCTTATCTCTTTCTTATCGTATCTTAAGTTAAATCAATTTAAGCACAGTTTATTACAAATTGCAAGTTAAAATGTGAAAAATATATTTGAGTACTTAAAATATAAAGTGAATCTTAATCCAATTGATAAAAATACCAGTGAATCGTATAATGGGTAGAATAAGTAGAGGAGGAATGGAAATGAAAAAACTTTCATCAACTTTATTGGCTCTTAGCCTGAGTTTTACGGCCCTACCCTTAACAAGTTTTGCTCAAGAAGCAAATCAAGCAGAAGATTTCAAGGCAGTGATTGTGACTGATGTAGGTGGAATTGATGATAAGTCTTTCAATCAAGGTGCTTGGGAGGGCTTAGTCTCTTGGGGACAAGAGCATAATAAAGAAGAAGGAGAGGGCTATAATTATTTACATTCCCAATCAGACTCAGATTATGTGACTAATTTAACAACAGCTGCTCAATCCGATTTTGACATTGTGTTTGCCATTGGTTACAAGCTGCAACCTTCGCTGGAACAAGTGGCTAAGCAATTTCCTGACCAGAACTTTGCGATTGTCGATGGTTTAATCGAAGCTGAGAATGTGGCTTCTTTGAATTTTAATGATGAGGAAGCTGCTTTTCTAGCTGGAGTAGCTGCTGCTAATTCCACTGACAAAGATAAAATTGGCTTTATTGGTGGTGTTGAAGGAGTGGTGATTGATAAGTTTGAAGCAGGATTTGTGGCGGGAGTCCAAGCAGTAGCGCCAGATAAGGAAGTGGTCGTTGAGTATGCAGGGTCTTTCGTAGATCCAACAAAAGGACGCACACTAGCCTCGACCATGTACGCTCAAGGAATTGACTTAATTTTCCATGCTTCAGGACCCACTGGAAATGGTGTCTTCGCTGAGGCCAAGGATTTAATCACTGCTGATCCCAGTCGTCAGTTATGGGTGATTGGGGTAGACCGAGATCAAACGGATGAGGGAGCCTTCAAGGTAAATGGTGAGGATCGCAATGTGACCTTAACCTCTACTCTCAAGAATACGGGAAATGTGGTTAGAAACTTTGCCAATCAGATGATGACTGAAGGATTCCAATCTGGAAATATCCAATCTAATTTAGCTAATGATGGTGTTGGATTGGCTAATGGCCAACTAGACCAAGAGACCTTGAAATTAGTGGCAGAATTTAAAGATAAGATTATCTCAGGTGAAATAACCGTCCCAGATAAACCTGGACAATAATGATGAGGGTCTCTAACTGCAAATTGAATGGATTAGTGCTATCATAAAGGTATAAATTATAAGGGGGAATAATAATGACTAAAGTTGCTGTAATGTTGGCAGATGGTTTTGAAACGATTGAAGCGCTAGCACCAGTAGATATTCTAAGACGTGCTGAGATTCCTGTAGAGACAGTGGGTCTAGCCCCTTCAGTCAAAAGCGCCCAAGGAATTGTAGTCAAAGCCGACCTTGTAATAGACAAAGACTTTGATGGCAGTGGCTATGACGCTATTGTCATACCGGGAGGAATCCCAGGAGCGCCTAACTTGAAGGCCAACGACCAAGTGGTTACTGCAGTTAAAAAAGCTTACCAAGAAGATCGCATTGTCGCAGCTAACTGTGCGGGACCAATTGTGTTAGCTGAAGCCGGTATTATGTCGGATGTTGATTTTACATGTGCCCCTAATTTTGAAGATCAGGTAGCTGATGGTAATCATCAAGCGGAAGCGACGGTTGTTGTGGATGGCAAGGTCTTGACTGGTCGAGGAGCTGCAGTATCCTTAGAATTTGGCTACCAATTGCTTGATATGCTGGGAGGAGACTCTCAGCCGATCAGAGAAGCGATGCAGTATCCTTATTTATTTAAATAATTTGACTCTTTATAAATAGAATAAGTGAGTCCAGAGCGCCTGAGGGCGCTCTTTTTTTCATTTAATTTTAATAAATACTATCTATAGCAAGAATATGGTACAATATCGATTATAGAGACAAAAAATGAGGTGTAGCATGGTAAGATCATTTATGAAAGACTTTAAACGAATCGTCATCAAAGTGGGAACTAACTCCATTATGAACACTGAAGATGGGAAGATGGAAGTGAATTTCCGCCAATTAGACCGACTAGCTTTTGCTATTTCTACCTTGCAACAAGAAGGTAAGGAAGTGGTGCTCGTTTCTTCTGGGGCCGTAGGTGTGGGAGCAGCGAGTCTAGGAATGGATGCCTATCCGGATGAATTAGTTGAAAAGCAAGCCTTAGCTGCTATAGGTCAAGGCATCTTGATGGGGCACTATGGCCGTTTCTTTGACCATTATAATCAAGTGGTTGCCCAAGTTCTGTTGACTCGTGATGTGATCGATTTCCCGACCTCCTTAGAAAATGTTGAACGCTCCATGGAGTCTTTAATTAACAAAGGGGTGGTGCCGATTATCAACGAGAATGATACGGTAGCGGTTGAGGAGTTGGATCATTTAACCAAGTTTGGAGATAATGATACCTTATCAGCCATTGTTGCCAGTATTGTTAAGGCAGACGTTCTAGTGATTCTATCGGATGTGGAGGGCTTATATGACAAGAATCCCCATGAATATGAGGATGCCCAACTCTTATCCTATATTCCTGAAATTACTGATCAAGTTATTGCCATGGCTGGTGGTAAGGGATCCGAATTTGCTATGGGGGGTATGGCAACCAAGTTAAGTGCGGCCAAGATCATGTTAGATCACGATGCAGCAATGGTTATAACCGATGCTAGCGAGCCTACGGTATTATTTAGAATATTTGATGGAGACCAAGTAGGTACTTTATTTATGAAGGAGGATAATTAAGATGGATCAACGCTTAATTGACTGGGGAAGTAAGGCTAAACAAGCAGCTAATCAATTACGAAAGTTAGATCGGGCAAGTAAAGACCAGGCATTGGAGGCGATTGCCAGTCATTTAGAAGCCAATATTGACCGCATATTATCTGAAAACAAAAAAGATCTTCAAGCGGCGCGTGAGGCCGGTTTATCAGAGTTCTATATTGACCGTTTGATCCTCGATGAAGATCGGATTAAAGGCATGGTTGGGAGCGTTCACCAGGTTGTGAACTTTCCTGATCCGGTAGCTAAGACCGATGCGGAATGGATCAATCAAAATGGTCTAAGAATCAGTAAGCGACGGGTTCCTTTGGGAGTTATTGGAATTATTTATGAATCTCGGCCAAATGTAACGGTTGATGCGACTGCCTTAGCTCTTAAATCTGGTAATGCGGTTATTTTAAGAGGTGGAAAGGAAGCCTTGCATTCCAATCAGGTCCTAGTAGAAGTGATGAAGGAAGCTTTGGCTCAGACATCAGTCTCACCAGAAGCTGTTCAATTCATTAATGATCCATCTAGAGAATTATCAGCTGAATTTATGCAACTGAATGATTATGTCGACACACTGATTCCTCGTGGTAGTGCAGGCTTGATTCAGGCGGTTCTTCGTCAAGCAACCATCCCAGTTATTGAAACTGGAACTGGTAATTGCCACCTCTATATTCATCAAGATGCAGATTTGGCCAAGGCCAAGGCAATCCTGTTGAACGGGAAGACGCAACGAAATTCAGTGTGTAATGCTCTGGAATCTTTAATTATTGATCAAGCGGTTGCTCAAGAAGCCTTACCTGAACTCGTGACAGCTTTGGCTTTAGAGGGGGTTGAAGTTAGAGGAGATGACTCAGCTCAAGCTATTGATGAACGCATCGTTCCAGCTTCAGAGGAAGATTATGCAACTGAGTTCTTAGATAAGGTTATTTCAGTGCAAGTTGCCCCATCTTATGATCAGGCGGTGGCCTTGATTCAAAAATATTCAACAGGACACTCAGATGCTATTGTGACGGAATCTTATTCGGTGGCTCAAGACTTTATGAATGATATTGATTCTGCGTGTGTTTATGTGAATGCCTCTACTCGTTTCTCTGATGGAGAAGTTTTTGGTTTTGGAGGAGAGATTGGTATCTCTACACAAAAACTCCACGCCAGAGGACCAATGGGTATTGATGCTCTGACGTCTTATAAATATACTATTCAAGGTAATGGACAAGTTAGACAGTAGCATCTAACAGAAAAAATATAGCTAACAAATATCCCCTCAGCTTTGAACTGACCCCCTAAAGTTGGACCAAGAAAAATCCAACTTTAGGGGTCAGTTCAGACTGGCTGAGGGGATATTATATTTTCTTAGTTAATCATCCCAGTTAATTTACCAACTTAATCGATTAGATAAAATACTGGTAGTATAACTCCTTCAAGGAATCATTCAAACTTGTAGCTGGGATCGCAAAGAACATTGAAATTTCTGAGGCCCCTTGGTTGATCATTTGCAAACTGACATCAGCATCCCTAAAGGCTTTGGTGGCTCGATTAGCTAATCCGATATAATCCCGCATTCCTTCTCCTACAATCGCCACAATAGCTAAGTCTTCTTGGACATGAATCCACTCAGGATCGAGTTGAGCCTGAATATCTTCTAGGATGAGGTCCAGCTTGTTGTTACCTTCCAATTGATCAGATCTTAGAATAACAGAAATATCGTCAATACCAGTCGGCATATGTTCAATATTAACCTGATGGTCTTCAAAAATTTGTAATAGTCTGCGAGCGTAACCAATCTCGCGGTTCAATAAATAACGTTTTAACGTGACGGACATGAAGCCATCATCACCGGCAATCCCAATAACAGGTAGGGTGTCAATATCATCACGGTCATTGACGATCATTGTGCCGCCAGATTGGGGGTCGTTGGTATTTTTAATCATGACGGGAATTTTTACCTGATATAAGGGTTCCAACGCTTCGTCGTGAAAGACACTAAAACCTGAATAAGATAACTCTCGCATTTCACGGTAAGTTAACTGCTTAATAGGATTAGGACGCTTGACGATGCCAGGATGAGCGGAGTAAATATAACTAACATCGGTGTAATTCTCATATAGGTCTGCATTAATTCCGCGAGCGATGATGGCGCCAGTAATATCAGATCCTCCTCGAGAAAAAGTGACGATTTGATCGTCATTGGTGACGCCAAAAAATCCTGGGATAATAATCGTTTCTTCCATATTTCTAATATTAGCGATCTTTAGGTAAGATTCTTCTAATAATCGCGCATTGCCTGGTTGATCACTCACGATGATTCCAGCATCCTTAGGGGATAGGTACTTAGAAGGAATGCCAATCTTGGTGAAATATTGGCTAATTAATTGGGCATTAAAGTCCTCACCCCTTGACTTCAAAGCGTCAGACAAATGGTCAGGGTCTGACACATGTTCCAAATAATAGTCTAATGAAGCTTCAAATTGTTCCAGTAAGGAATGATCTAACTCTAAGTCATCAATGATTGATTGATAGCGTTTAAGAATTGCCTGCTTATTGTCACTGGTGTCGATTCCTGCAATATGGTCAGTATATAAGGCAATCAATAGGTCAGTAACCTTGGTATCTTCTTCATAACGTTTACCAGGCGCAGAAACAACTACCGCTTTAATGTCAGGATTATCCTTAATGATAGTTGCTACAGCTTGAATTTGTTTGGCATCGCATAAGGAAGAACCGCCGAATTTTGCTACTTTCATTTAATCACCTCTAATTAGTCTCTACTTTTTATTTAACAACTATGATACAATAAATTCTGACAAAATAGTAGTCATTATGGCAAAATGATGAAATATTCATGAAAAACATTAGGAGGACTGAAGGATGAAAGTAGCAATCTTAGGAATGGGAACGGTAGGAAGTGGTGTGGCTAAATTATTAATGGACAATCAAGAAAAAATTGCCCGTCATGCCGGAGAACCCATTGAACTCAGCTATATCTTTAGCCGTTCTATTCATAATCGTCACAATATAGACTTAACAGGGATTAAGATCAGCCAAGATATCGATGAGATTTTAGCAAGCGATGTCGGTATTATTATTGAAACCATGGGTGGTGTGGATCTAACTTATGAAATCCACAAAAAAGCACTTCAAGCGGGCAAACATGTGGTGAGTGCTAATAAAGATATGTTAGCGCTCCACGTTGATGAGTTAAGTGAATTAGCTAATGCAAAGGAGCGCCAACTAAATTACGAAGCTTCTTGTGCAGGAGGCATTCCGATTGTTGATGGTATTCAATATGGCCTAAATGCTAATAATATACTCGGTATTATGGGAATTCTAAACGGAACGACTAATTACATCCTGTCAAAGATGTCTCAGGAAGGTTGGACTTATCAAGAGGCCTTGGATAAGGCGACTGAATTAGGCTACGCTGAGGCAGATCCGACCAATGATGTAGAAGGCCTGGATGCCCGCCGCAAAATCTGTCTATTATCACGGTTGGCCTATGAGCAAAAAATTGATGTCGAAGCTATTAGTGTTCGTGGTATCAGCCAGGTTGACTTAAAGGATATTCAAGCGGGGCAAGCTAATGGTTACACCCTTAAGTTGGTTGGACAAAGTCACTTGCTTGAAGATGGTCGCCTCTCCATTAGTGTGGAGCCTGTCTTCTTACCAGCTAATCATCAAATGGCTTACGTGGGAGAGGCTTATAATGCAGTTTATGTCATCGGAGATGCTGTAGGTGAAACTATGTTTTATGGTCCCGGAGCAGGGTCACTTGAAACTGCTTCAGCCATTATGGCAGATGTTATCTCAGCTACTCGTTATGGCTATATCGGCAATACAACCCCTGATACAGAGGCACGAGTTCACTCTGGACGCTTGGTAGCAGATTATTATCTTCGTTTTAATGAATCTGCTGATAATGTGTCACAAGTATTTGATCGATTAGGCGTTTCTTATACTTACCTTGATCAAGATCAATCCATTGTAGTAGCTAAGCAGTTAGAGCCTAGTGATTTTAAAGTGCTCAATCAAGAGTTAGATCTATTAGCAGATTATCGAATGATGAATTAGGAGGAAATTATGGTCAAACAAGCCGTCCAATTTAAAATACCTGCAACAAGTGCTAATTTAGGTTTGGGATTTGATTCCATGGGGATTGCTTTGGATAAATTTTTAACAGTAGAAGTTGAAGCACACACGGATTGGCTAGTTGAATTCCTTGATGATGAGTTAACTTGCCTGCCTAATGATGAATCTAATCTGGTGATAAAGACGGCTCGTCAGGTAGCCAAACGCTTTGGCCATGACTTGGATCCAGTGAAGGTCACAATGTCTAGTCAAATTCCTTTAACACATGGCCAAGGTTCTTCTTCTAGTGCGATTGTAGCTGGTATAGAAATTGCCAATTATTTTGCTGATTTGAATTTGGATCCAGCCACTAAGATTATGATTGGTAGTGAGTTGGAAGGACATCCAGATAATATTGGGCCATGTGTGACCGGATCTGTGTTTGTGGGAGCTTATGTAGAGGGTGAACTCTATTATCATGTTGTTGAGGTTGATGATCTGGGTTTGGTTTTATCTGTTCCTCCTTATGAGATTGCCACAGAAGAAGCTAGAAAGGCGATTCCTCAGACTTATGCTAAGCAAGTGGCAATTAATCAAAATGCGCTTAATAATGTTCTAGTCCTTAAACTACTAGCCAAGGATTATGAGCAAGTCGGTCAATTGATGATGAAAGACCAGTTCCATGAACCTTACCGACAAAATTTGATCCAAGAGTTTCAAGCAGTTAAAGAGACTGCCCTGACAGCGGGTGCTTATGCTACAGTTATTAGCGGAGCGGGCCCTAGTATTCTCACTATAGCCAGCCAAGAGCAGGTAGCTCAGGTTTATCAGGCGCTTCAAACAGCCTTTCCTGGGCTCAACCATGAAAGGGTATCGATCTATGCGGGTGAAAGCAAAACTTAAGGGTTTTGCTTTTTCTATTGGTCTCAGTGATGCATGTAAAGGAGGAATTTGAATGAAATGGTTAAAAGACTTATTCAAGGTTCGGCCAACAGACCAACCCTTAGCTAAATTTATTGGAGCAGGATTAGCAACTGCTTTGCCCTTGTTAATTGGTTATTTTATAGATAATCCAGTGCTTGGGTCTATGGGAGCGATTGGTGGCTTTGTTTATTTGTCTATTGAGAATAGAGAACTATCTTATTTGGCTAAAAAGCTGACGGTAGTGGCTGTGATTCAAGTCCTTGTGGTGGGCTTAGGTCTTTTAGTGGCTCACCATGCTTGGTTTATTCCTCTCTTAATTAGTTTGGTAGCCTTTTTAGCCCTGCTCACCGCTAGAGTCTTAGAAGTTCCTAATCCGGGTGCCTTCTTTATCATTATGACCTGTTCCATGGCTTGTGGTATGAAGGTGTCGTTTGATGAGATTCCCCTACGTTTATTCTATTTGGCGATTGGTGGTTGTATTTCAGTGATAATGGCCCTGCTGGTGACCAAATACATGCAAGACCAATTGAAGATGCCCCCATTTATTGATTCTTTAACCGCTAGAGACCACATTCGTTTGAGTATTCAGAATGATCCAATTGTTTTTGTTAACACCATTCTTCATGCTTCGATTATCTTTCTCATTACCTACATTGCTATGGGAGTTGGCCTTTTTAATCCTTTTTGGGCGACAATTTCAGCCTTAGCTGTCCTTTCTCCTAGAGACGTCAAGCTCGTCTTGATTAGAAGTAGTCAACGCATCATTGGGTCCTTGGTAGGAGTAGTTGCCGGTTCGATCTTTTTGAGTATTGATGTTCCTGATATTGTAACGATTTTAACGATTGGTATATTGACTTTCTTTGTTGAGTATTTTATGGTCCGCAATTATGCCTTAGCCAATTTCTTCACCAATCCTACCGCTATTTTATTAGCTCATATGGGCGGAACAACGACAGCCTATACCTTATTATCAACGCGGATTTTGGCCATTATCTTAGGATCTAGCTTAGCTTTTGTGAGTCTATTCCTGATGACAGCCGCCTTTGATTATTACCGCAATCATATACCGGATACGACAGCTTTGGAAAATCATGAGATTAATCATGAAAATGATGATCTCTAAACAAAAAATCCGCCAATTCTCTTAGACAGAGAATAGACGGAAATTGATAGCAGGCTAGCTTAGCTAGTCTGTTTTTTATTTGTGGATTACTTTTTGGTATTTATCAGCTACGCCTGTTGCACGGAAGATAAACTTGATGATTTCAACGAGTACAACTAGAGAAAAGGCAGCAACAATACAGATTAATAATTGTTGTCCGTTAGGAACAGTGATATCAAAGAACTGGTTGATTCCAGGAATGAAAACCACTCCAAACAACATAATACCAGAAACAATAAAGGCTAGGTTTAGCCACTTGTTATCAAGTGGATTGCCTCTAAATAGAGAACCAAAGGTTGATTTCACGTTGTAAGCATGGAAGAGCTGAATGAGACCTAGGGTAATAAAGGCCATTGTTTCAGCTAAGTTAAGCTCCAAGCCTAATTGGAAACGAGCGAACCAGTATACGAATAGGGTAATACCACCTTCAAAAATACCTTGATACAAGATAGACGGTAGAACACCAAAGGATAAGAAGGAATCCTTCTTGGTACGTGGTGCGTGATTCATCACATCAGGTTCTGATTTTTCCATACCTAGTGCAATGGCTGGGAAAACGTCTGTTACTAAGTTAATCCAAAGAATATGGACAGGTTCTAGAATTTGCCATCCAAATAAGGTCGCTAAAAAGAGTGTCATTACTTCCCCTAGGTTAGCAGATAGCAGGAATTGAACAGCTTTTTGGATGTTGGCAAAGACTTTACGTCCTTCTTCAACAGCAACAACAATTGTTTGGAAGTTATCATCTGCAAGAACCATATCCGAAGCACCTTTAGATACTTCTGTACCTGTAATACCCATACCGACCCCAATGTCAGCTTGTTTAAGTGATGGAGCATCGTTAACCCCGTCTCCTGTCATCGATACAGTCTTGTCATTAGCTTGCCAAGCCCGGATGATACGAACCTTATGCTCAGGTGAAACGCGTGCATAGACCGAGTAGTTGCCAACAGTACGAGCGAGTTCTTCATCACTCGTCTGATCTAATTCAGCTCCAGTCATGACATGTTCTTCATTGTTAGCTTCATTAGGATTTAAGATGGTTAGTCGCTCAGCAATCGCTTGTGCTGTGACCGCATGGTCACCAGTAATCATAACAGTGCGAATGCCAGCTTGACGAGCCGTTTGGATAGCGTCTTTGGCTTCGGAACGTTCAGGGTCAATCATTCCCACAAGGCCAGCAAAAATTAGATCTTGTTCAACCGTATCAGTCGTAATTTCAGCCGGTAATTGGTCAACAATCTTATAAGCTCCTGCTAGGACCCGTAGGGCATCTTTAGCCATATTAGTATTAGCTTCTAAAATAGCTGTTTTTTCTTGAGCGCTTAGGCTTTGAATCTGTCCATTGTGATTAACTTGTGTACAACGTTCTACTAATTGGTCAGGTGCCCCTTTAACCGCGATAAAATAACGATTATCAGGTAATTGATGAACAGTTGACATTAATTTACGAGTTGAGTCAAACGGTACTTCATCAATTCGTGGATAATCAGTTAATTCGCCATCCAAGTTGAAGTTATGGTCTAGGGCATACTTAATCATTGCCGCTTCAGTCGGATCACCAACCACTTCACCACTTGCATCCACAGAGGCATCATTTGCATAAGTAATCGAACGTAGAAGTGGGGAGTCTAAGGCAATCGCTTCGCTAGCCTCGTGAACTTGACCGTCATAATAGACTTTCTCAATCGTCATTTGATTAAGGGTCAAGGTACCTGTTTTGTCTGAACAAATTACTTGGGTAGAACCTAATGTTTCCACCGCAGGTAGAGTACGAACTAGGGCGTTACGATCAGCCATTGTTTGAGTTCCCAATGAGAGAATAATAGTAGAGATAGCAGGTAGGCCTTCCGGAATAGCCGCCACTGCAAGAGAAATTGAAATCAAGAGCATATCAATAGCTGAGAAATCACGGAAGAAGTAACCAACCAGGAAGGTTACAACAGCGATGAAAATAATAGCATAAGTTAAGGTACGACCTAATTCTTCTTGGTCACGTTGAAGAGGGGTCATTTGTGATTCAGTGTTAGCTAACATACTGGCGATGTGACCCACTTCGGTGTTCATCCCTGTACCAGTAACCACACCTAAACCTCGACCATAAGTAACGTTAGTAGAAGAAAAGGCCATATTGGAACGGTCACCAATACCAACTTCCTCATCTGTAATTAGGCCAATCTCTTTTTCAGTTGGGACAGATTCACCTGTCAAGGCCGCTTCTTCAATTTGAAGGGAGTTAGTCTCTAATAATCTTAAGTCAGCAGGAACAACATCTCCGGCTTCCAGTAAGACAATATCACCAGGGACTAATTCAGTGGATTTGATGCGGGTGGTTGTTCCATCACGTCTGACACGTGCTTCAGGAGAAGACATATCCTTAAGAGCATCAATCGCTTCCTCTGCCTTAGCTTCTTGGAAGACCCCCATGATAGCATTCAAGATAACAACCAATAGAATAATAATGGAATCGGAAATTCCCTCACCTTCGGCAATTCCCACAATAGCTGATACTAAGGCAGCTATTAGAAGAACTACAATCATGAAGTCTTTGAACTGGTCAATAAACTTCTGCAATAAGCTTCTGTGTTCTTCTGTTTGGATTTGGTTTTCACCGTATTGATCCAAGCGAGCCTTGGCATCACTCGAGCTGAGACCTTGAGCTAGGTCTGTATTAAGTTCCACTAGGACTTCTTCTTCAGAAAGTCGGTAAGGAACGAACTCTTTTGATGACATACAACAAATACCTCCTTATAATATTCGCCATAGGTCCTACTATCAAAAAAAGACTTATGCCCAAGTCAAAGAAACTTGAGCATAAGTCTCACTATTTAAGCCAGTACCAGCATTCGGTTACATTCCCCGACTACTTATCGTTGTTGATACTGACGAGGCGAGTGCCTCTAGTTACTCCCTTATGACATTGAATTAAGTATATCGAATCCTTTCTTGAATTGCAATTAAAATACGAGAAGAATGATTAATAGGTGAAAATTTTGAGTAGATCGGAAGGGATTGTGATTTTTTTTTGAAATTCAATTCCTTGGTAGCAATTAATTACTTGAACATGTTATACTACTATAGATATCAAATAGGAGGGATTATCAATGACTCGCAAACGTCCATCACGCAGTGACTTACACCAATCTAGAAAACGTCACCGTCCAAGAAAGCGTAAATCTAGCGGACTCAGAACTTTTTTTGCTATTTTACTTATCTTTATCGGGGTAGGCCTTCTAGCCTTAGATCCACTAAAAAATAAATTTATTGAACAAGGAACCCAACAAAATACAGTCGGAAATCTAACCCGTGAACAAATTGAATCTAATAAGCAAGCGGATGTTACCTATAATTTTGACGACATTGAACAGTTAGATACTGTTGGCGTCTTAAGAGATCGAGTTCAGGGTAATGCAGATGCTTCTGACTTACCGGTTATCGGGGGGATTGCGATTCCAGATGTTGGAATGAATTTGCCAATCCATAAAGGAGTTTCTAATGCCGGAATGTACCTAGGAGCGGGTACCTTGGATCCTAATCAAAAGATGGGAGAATCTAATTATCCATTAGCGAGTCACCACTCCATTGATAAAGACTTACTATTTGCTCCCCTGTTAAGAGTTGAAATGGGTAGCATGATTTACTTAACGGATCTAGATAAGGTCTATCAATATGAAATTGACTATATTGAGCGAGTGGCTCCAACAAGAGTAGACCTACTTGATCCAACGGATAAACCAGTTGTTACCTTGATTACGTGTGATTATGGCCTTGTTGACCGTTTTGTGGTTCGTGGCACCTTGGTAGATGAACGTCCGATTCAAGAAGCTAGTCAGGAAGTACTAGACGCTTTTGAGATTCCACAAACCACTGCTGGATAAGCATCTGACCTCGCCTTTTAGGTGAGGTTTTTACTTTGTTTAATGCTGGCAATCATAGACATTAAGAGGCCTCTTTGATAGAATAAGGAGGCTTTAGTGGCTTAGTTCCACATGAATCGATGAATCACAGGAGGACATATGAATAACAAAGAATTATTTATCCAAGCGCTTTATCCGCTTGTGAGTGACCATTTGAGTCAAGAAGAAATCAACCAACTCATTGAAGTTCCCAAGAATCCAGAGCATGGAGATCTCGCTTTTCCAGTCTTCACCTTAGCCAAGATTTTCCGCAAGGCGCCTCAACAAATTGCTCAAGACTTAGTGCAAGAGATGGATCAGTCTAACTTTCACCAGGTGGAGGCTATGGGGCCTTACATTAACGTCAGCTTAAAGCGAGCTCCTGTTGGTCAAGGGGTCGTCTCAGCTATTCTGCAAGCAGGTAGTGATTATGGCCAGCTAGATCTTGGACAGGGTGAAACCTTAGTTATTGATTTTTCTTCACCTAATATAGCAAAGCCTATGTCCATGGGGCATTTACGTTCGACGGTAATCGGAAACGCTATTAGTCATTTGGCTACCAAGGTCAATTATCAGCCGGTACGTATTAACCACTTAGGGGACTGGGGTACCCAGTTTGGTAAGTTAATTGTGGCCTATAAGAAGTGGGGCGACGAAGAAACTGTTCGAGCTAATCCGGTAACCGAACTTGTGAAGTTATATGTTGAATTTCATGAGCGAGTAGAAGATGATCCAAGTCTTGAAGATGAAGGTCGAGCTGCTTTCAAAGCCTTGGAAGAAGGCGATCCAGAAATGCTTGAATTATGGGAATGGTTCAAGGAGGAATCCTTAAAGGAATTCCAAAAAGTCTATGATATGTTAGGCATCAGCTTCGATTCTTATAACGGAGAAGCCTTTTATAATGACAAGATGCAGCCTGTTATTGATGAATTAGAAGAAAAAGGATTAACGGAAGAAAATGATGGGGCAACGATTGTTGATTTAGGGCAAGAAGATTTACCACCGGCCTTAATTAAGAAGTCGGATGGAGCGACCTTGTACTTAACGCGAGACTTAGCAGCTGTTAAATACCGTAAAGCCACTTATGACTTTGCTAAATGTGTCTATGTAGTCGGTAACGAACAACGTGTGCATTTCCAACAATTAAAGTTGGTATTGAAGCTTATGGGTTACGATTGGGCAGATGACATTATTCACGTAGCCTTTGGACTAATCACTAAGGACGGTAAGAAATTATCCACTCGTAAAGGTAAGATTGTCCTCTTAGAGGAAGTTCTTAATGAGGCGGTTAGCTTAGCCTACAAACAAATCGAAGAAAAGAATCCAAGTCTAGCTAATAAGGAAGAAGTGGCTCATCAAGTGGGCGTAGGGGCAGTAATCTTCCATGACTTGAAGAATGATCGGATGAATTCATTTGACTTCAACTTGGAAGAAATTGTTCAATTCGAGGGAGAAACAGGTCCTTATGTTCAATATACTTACGCACGTTCCAAGTCAATCCTTCGTAAATATGGTCAAGAAGTGACTTCAGATTTAAGTTTTAATCTAGAGGATGACTATTCTTGGGAGATTATCAAGTTACTGCTTGACTACTCACGCATGGTACAACGAGCGATTGAACGCTTTGAGCCTTCAGTGATCGCTAAGTATGTTGTTGATCTGGCTCAAGCCTTCAATAAGTACTACGCTCATGTTAGAATTCTTGATCAAGATGATCAATTAGAATCTAGAATCGCGTTGATTCAGGCAATGACGATTGTTATTAAAGATGCGCTAGCTCTATTAGGTGTCCAAGCTCCAGAAGAAATGTAAGTTAAAGCACCCAGAGGGTGCTTTTTTGTGAAAAGGCTCTCATTTCACTTGCAAGCAGCTATTTTTAAGATTATGATACAAGTATTAAGTATAGGAGGAAGAAACTTTATGAAATTAAAAGATAAAGTTGCGATTGTTACAGGTGGTACATCAGGTATTGGAGCCGCTACAGCCGTACTATTTGCTCAAGAAGGAGCTAAAGTAGTCGTAGTGGGTCGTAATGAAGAACGCGGGAATGCGGTAGTGGACCAAGTCAAGGAAGCTGGAAGCGAGGGAGTGTTTATCCAAGCGGATGCTTTGAAGACTGAAGACACTGACCGAGTGATTCAAGAAACCGTTGACCAGTTTGGTCAGATCGATATTTTATTTAATAATGCAGGTATGGGTGCTAGTAAGCCAACTGAAGAAGTGACTTTTGAAGAGTATCGCCAGACCGTTGCCGTGGACTTAGATTCTGTCTTTTATTTTGCTCAGCAAGGGATTTTACAAATGTTGAAGCAGGAACAAGGAGGCGTTATCGTTAATACGGCTTCTATGTATGGCTTGATCGGCGTTCCTGGTAGCGCGGCTTATAATGCAGCCAAGGCTGGAGTCATTAACTTAACACGTTCATTAGGAACGGAGTTCGCTGACCGTAAGATTCGTATCAATGCAATTTGCCCGGGCTATATCGATACACCGATCTTACCTGAAGAAAGCAAGCAAATGTTAGCTGATGCAACACCAATGAAGCGTCTGGGTCAATCTGAAGAAATTGCTAAGGCTGTTCTATTCTTAGCGAGTGATGATTCATCCTTTATGACAGGTAGTGCTCTAGTAGTAGACGGTGGTAGAACGGCAGGATAATTGAAGATCAAAAAACCTCGGATTCATTCCGAGGTTTTGTCTTTAAATGAAGACTTGCTGGACCAGAAACATGTAGAGCAAGGTGCCAACAAATATTGAAATCAAGGTGTTTCGCTTCCAAGCCTGACAAAAGACAACAGCAAGCACACTAATGATTTGGGGGATACCATACGGATAGGTCAGTAATCGGGTATCCTTAAGTGCATAAAGAACAATTAAACTAATGGCAGCAGGCGGTAAGACACTTCCTAAATAGGCAATCCACTGAGGTGGTTCCTTGTGAGCGGGGAAGATCCAGAAAACCAAAAAACGCGTCAGTAAAACACCTAAGGCGATGATGATGGCGGTCAGCCATTGTTCTTGGTTAGTCAAGGCCTCCACCTCCTAGACGGTTCATGGCAATCAAGCAACAAATGATCGCAATCATAGCCGGAATCATGAAATTACCCGCTCCAAAAATCAAGAGACTAACTAAAGAGCAAGCGATTCCGATTAGGGCAGGTCGATGGTCACGAGCCTCAATCCACTGGTCAGTAAAGGTTGCTACGAATAAAGCGGTTAAGACGAAATCAATTCCCTCGGTAGATACCGTAATCAACTGGCTAAATAAGACACCAAGAACGGTTCCAATGATCCAATAAGCTTGGTTCAGCCAGGATATATGAAAGTAAGCTTCCTCCTTATTGATACTGGAAGGGGCCTCCAAGGACAAATTGAGCGAGAAAGTTTCATCTGTTAGCGTAAAGATGGTGTAATTCTTGAAGCGCTCCATCCTTGAATAGATGGGAAGCATGGCAATGCCATAGAAGATATGTCTGGCACTAATCATAATAGTAAGTAAGAAGCTTGATAGGGGATCAAAGGATGAAGTTAGTAAGTTAACGCTAGCGAATTGCATCGCACCAGAGTAAACAATCAAGCTCATAATAATCGTTAACCATGCTCCTAAACCTTGGCTAACGGCTCAGATTCCATAGGACATCCCCATGAAAATATAACCAGCCATAATCGGGATGGTTTTAGGGAAAGAAAATTTAAAGGATTCCTTCATCTGCCCACTCCTCTGCAAAATAATAGCTATATCTTAACGAAAGGGAAAAACTTTGTCAATTTTGTCAAAAAAACCTTTATAAAAGCTAATAAATTGGCTATAGTATATTCAATATTAAAAAAAGGAGCGTGTATTATGTCCTATCTTAAAGATAGAATTATAAAAGATGGTATTATTTATCCAAATAATGTATTAAAGATTGATTCCTTTCTCAACCACCAAATTGATCCTAAAGTGATGAAAGAGATCGAAAATGAATTATATGAACACTTCAAGAAGGAGCCGATCACAAAAGTATTAACGATTGAAGCTTCAGGGATAGCGCCGGCTATTATGGTTGCTGCTCATTTTGATGTGCCGATGTTATTTGCTAAGAAGACTAAGCCATCCACGCTCCAAAAAGATGATCGTTATGAAACACAGGTGCATTCCTATACAAAAAACGTTACCTCCAACGTGATGGTATCCAAGCAATACCTATCTGCTGATGATCATGTTTTGATAATTGATGATTTCTTAGCAAATGGTCAAGCTTCATTGGGCTTAATTGACCTTGTTCGTCAAGCAGGAGCAACTGTAGCGGGCGTTGGTATTTGTGTTGAAAAGAGTTTCCAAGACGGGCGTCGACAGCTAGAAGAAGCAGGTGTTGATGTGTATTCAATCGTAAGAATTGAAGCCATCGATAACGATACCCAGACTATCACTTTCGCTGAAGGCCATTAGTAAGGATAGAATAATGGCACGCAAAAATAATAAGAGAAATAAGCTAAAGGCCAAGCAAGAAGATCTAGTAGCTGTTGATATCTACTATTTGCCTAGAGCACAAGCTGAAATGTACCGTGTTCTAAGAGAAGCGGTTGCCAGTGAAGTAGGCGATTGGCTTCAAAAGAGATCTTCAAGAGTTGAACGCTTGGCTGACGAAGAATTGGGTGAAGCCTTGATTGCTTACGATAATCAAGATCAGGAGCTTTACCGCTACTATCTTAACCCAAGTAATATTTCCCAAGCTCAAAAAGCTCGCGATAAAGAAGCTTTGGATGTATACTTGGAACATAAATTTGAGTAGGAGGAACTTTAATGGAAAAAATCGCTAGCTTTACAATTAATCATGAAATTCTGGATCCAGGACTTTACTTATCAAGAGAAGATCAGGTAGGAGACCGGGCCCTTAAATCCTATGATTTAAGAGTGGTAGCCCCTAACCGAGAACTAGTTATGAACACTGGTGAAATGCACACAATTGAGCATCTAGGTGCTACTTATTTAAGAAATAGTCGCATTAAAGATGAAGTGATTTACTTTGGACCAATGGGCTGCCGCACTGGTTTCTACTTGATTGTGACCGATGCAGTTGAACCACAAGAACTATTAGATATTTTACGTGAGACCTTTGAATTTGTTGCTAACTATGAAGGGGATATTCCTGGAGCCAGCGCCCGCGATTGTGGGAATTATTTGGATCATAATCTGCCAATGGCAAATTACTTCGGTAAGAAATATCTTGAAACTTTAACAAATTGGGAAGATTTAACTTTCTCCTATAAAGATTAATCGAATGACAAAGTGGCTTAGGCCACTTTTTTTCATAATTTTAATAAAAGTTAGAAGAAAACGCTTTATATTGCCGAAAATAAGCATATTCTTTGAGTTTTTTGTTAAGAGCGTCTATACTATCAGATAGAGTTAAATGTGTAGTAGTGTTTTATATATAAAATTGGAGGTTACAATTATGAGAGAATATATTGTTCAAGGTTTTAACCCTGAAGAAAAAGCCGGCGCTAACATTTCTTGGCGTGCGATTTTTGCTGGGGTTGTTACCTTTCTAGCATTGAATGTGCTATTTTCACTTATTTCTGCAGCGATTGGTTTAGGTGTGCCAGATTTTACTACAACTAATCCATTCTCTGGCGCGTCTACAGGTCTTATTATTTGGACTGTTATTTCTATTATTTTATCATTAGCTGCTTCAGGTTATATTGCTGGTTTAACAGCTAACCGTGCTGGATTTATCCACGGTTTCTTAACTTGGGCAACTAGTACTGTTGTTGGCGTTCTATTGATTGGTCAATTACTTGGTGCTGTTTTCAACGCTGCAGGCACTGTTATTAGTGCGGGTGGACAAGCAGTTGGCTCTGTTGCTTCAACCGTTGGTAACGTTGCTCAACAAGCGGGTGTTACAGCAGGTAGCTTAACCCAAGATGCTTTCGATAGTATCTCTCAACAAATCAATGTTGATACATCTAATCTTGACGCTGAAGTTGAACAAGTATTGCGCGATACAAATATCGAGCAACTACAACCTGAATACTTCCAAGCTCAAGTTGATGCTACTGTTCAAGACATCTCAGATGCTGCTTATGCGATTGTAGTAGAAGGCAAGGAAGCTGGACCAGTTGTTCAACAAGTAGCTGATAATGTTGAAGCACGTGTACAATCAATTACTTCTGAGATTGACCGCGACGCTCTAACTCAAGCCGTATCTCAAAACTCTGACTTGAGCCAAGCAGAAGTTGACTCAGCTGTTGATAACATCCTAGAAACATACAATAAGACAGCCCAAGAAGCTGAAAAGACATTAAATCAAGCTTCTCAAAAGGTTGAAGAGTTAGCTCAACAAGGACAACAATTACTTGAAGAAGGATCTGTTGCCTTAGAGTCTGGTATTGAAGAAGGTGTTCAAGTTGCTGATGATGTAACTAATGAAACAGCTAAGTATTCAATCTGGATCTTCATCGCTTTACTTGCAGGTCTATTCATTTCATCATTTGCAGGCTATGCAGGTGCTAAGACTACACAAGAAACTAATTCAGCCGCTGTTTAATTAATCTTTTAACTCTAGCTAGGGTCATCCTTGACCCTAGTTTTTTTGTGGTTAGAAGTGGCTCCTGTGTTACAATAGAGAAGACTAAATATTAAGGATGAATTATATGCATTTAAAGAAAAATCAAGTCCATCAAGGCCAAGTTCTAGATCTTAATTCCAAGGGTGCTGGTGTCGTTAAAATCGACCATTATCCGGTCTTTATTGAAGGGATTATTCCCGGTGAAACCGTTGAATTTAAATTAACTAAGGTCAATAAGAAATATGGCTTTGGACGTTTACTTAAGATTCTAGTCGCGAGTCCTCACCGAGTGGAAGTGAAGGATCCTATCGGTCGTCAAATTGGCACCATGACTTTACAACATATGGATTACGCAGCGCAGTTAGAGTATAAACATAGTCAAGTTGAACAAGTCTTTCAACGCATAGGTGGATTCAAGGACATTGAAGTTAGACCAGTAATCGGTATGGATCATCCTTGGGAATATCGAAATAAGGCTCAAGTTCCAGTGAGGGAAGTGAAGGGTCAGCTAGAGACTGGTTTCTATCGACGAGGAAGTCATGAGCTGGTTCCGGTCGAGAACTTCCATATTCAATATGCAAGCATTGACCAGACATTGGTGACCCTGCGAGATATTCTCCGTAAATATCAAATCCAGCCTTATAATGAGGAGAATCAGAGCGGATTGGTTCGCCATATTGTAGTTAAGCAAGGCCATTACACTAAACAAGTCATGGTTGTGCTCGTGGTTAATGGAACCTCTCTTCCAAATGAAGAAGAAGTCATTTCTGAAATTGTTGACCAAGTTCCGAACTTAGTGAGTCTGGTCTTAAATAGTAATCAACGTAATACGAATGTGATCCTAGGTCCAGACAATCGGACCTTATGGGGTCAAGATTACTACCAAGATCAGATGCTTGGTCTAGATTTAATGGTGTCTGTTCATTCCTTCTACCAAGTCAATACGCCGCAAGCGGAACGACTCTATCAGGAAGCGATTCAAGCTGCTGATTTGCAAGGCGAAGAGACGGTTCTGGATGCCTACTGTGGTATTGGATCGATTACGCTAGCACTTGCACGCCATGCCGGAGATGTCTATGGGATGGAAGTTGTACCAGACGCCATTGAAATGGCTAGAAAAAATGCTGAACTCAATCAAATAAATAATGCCCATTTCACTGTCGGTAAAGCTGAAGAGGTCTTACCTAAATGGCAAGAAGCAGGCTTAAAATTTGATGTTGCTGTTGTCGATCCACCAAGAAAGGGATTAGATCCAGATTTTGTTGAGACTTTAATCCAGCTAGATCCCCCGCGTATCGTCTACGTGTCCTGTAACCCAGCAACTTGCGCAAGAGACTGCCAACTATTTGCCCGAGCCGGTTATCAAGTTCAATATGTCCAACCGGTTGACTTGTTTCCGCAAACGGTTCATGT
>NZ_KI912400.1:0-59671 GCF_000518205.1 Hutsoniella sourekii ATCC 700629
CAACAAGAGATCGCTTTTTACTTTGCGGATGCTTATAGTGCTTGGCAGAGAGGGACTAACGAGAACGCCAACGGATTACTGAGAGAATTCTTTCCTAAACGCACAGATCTAGCTAAAATTACGGAAGATGAACTTTTCAATGCGCTATGGTTGATAAACAATCGACCTAGAAAGTGTTTAAATTTTAAGACGCCCTTTGAGGTATTCATGCACGAACTTGTTCAGTTAGAATGATTTTTTGTCGCAATAATTATTGCAATTCATCATTTTATTTCATAAAAAGGTCCCTAAAAAAATCCCTCGCTTCGTACTATATAATGAGCCGCCCAAGAGCGGTAATAAAAAATAAGAAGGAGCATTTAACATGCAAAAAAATAATGATTTAAAAGTATGGTTGTCACGTCTAGGAAAGGGAATTTTAGTTGCAGGATTAGGGGCTCAAGTATTAGTTAGTCAACCACTACACCAGGTCCTAGCAGACGATGATGATTATGAAGATTATGACGATTACGACTACGACGACTATGATGACTATGACGATTATGATGATGACGAAGGCTACGATGATGATGACGATTATGATGATGCAGGCTACAATACCTACATAACCGAAATGGATAATGACGATGATTATGATGATGACGATGACGATGACTACAATACTTATGTAACAGAAACTGATGACGACGATGATGATCGCTACATCCTATTCAATGGTGTATGGTTAAAAGTCGATAGTGATGCAGATTTAGAAGATATTTGGGAAGAATATTATGAAACGGTTGATGACTATGACGATGATGATCAAAAACAAAGAGCGCGTCCGAATCAAACAGGTAACAAGGTTAACAAAGACTACCTAGACGTTGAATTAGAAAAAAATCCTAACTTTATGAATCCTGAAGTTACGCCAGAAGATGATCCTAAACAAGGATTGGAAGTTGGCCAAACGCTTGATAATGGTAATAAAGTAGAAGAGTTAACAATTAAGGAAGAAACTCCCATTCCGACACTTGCTCAAGGAGATAAAGAAACCCAATATCAAAATGCACAAAACCAAGAAAAAATCAACACAGTAACGGTTAAAGATCCTAATGAAGCCACTCAAACTCAGGCAATCAAAGTAAATGAAAAGACACAACAAGATGTCAATACGAATACTTACATTGATGAAACTTTACTTAACCAGGAATTCTTGGCCTTACTTAATGCAGATCGTCAAGCAGCAGGGCTTAAACCTGTAGAATACGGAACGCATTTACAGCAAGGGGTTAACACGCGAACCAACGATCTGGCAACGATTGGTCACATTCGTGTAAATGATCAGCCTCACGTTCGTCTAGATGGCTCTTCCTTTAGAGAGGATTTCAATTATCTAGGTGAGGCCAATAAGAATTCTCTAGGTGAAAATACGGCTATGTCAACTTATAATGGGAATCCTAATACTCTAGTTAGTGAAAAAGCCTTAGCGGAACAATTCTACCAACAGTGGAAAGAATCCCCATCTCATTACGAGAACATGATGAGTCCCGATTATAATTTTTCAGCTGTATCTGTCAAGATGAGTGATAAAAATCAACTAGCAGGAGATGGTTATAACTCATTGATTGGAGTTCAAGTTTTAGATACATCTGCTCGTTAATTAGACATAATAATAAGCCAAAAAGTCCGCATAAAGTGCGGACTTTTTTAATGGATATAATCGCTATCTAAGTTAAAAAGATCCATGGAGCGAATAACACTATCATAGCTTTTGCTAATTTCAACAGCGGGTATAGCTATAGGACGCTCTTCTTCGTAGCAGACACCATAGACTTCAATTGGCATTTTAAGGTAATCAATACGAGACTTCAGGCTTAACCACATCCGAGGTAAATGTTGGGTAGTGGAGATAATACATATTTTTCGGTAGTCACTCTGCTTTAAAGAATCCACAATTCCGTTGGTACAAGCTACCAAGCTTAAGGTCGTCAAATCCAAAATAATTTTTTTGCTATCTACTCCTTGTTCTATGAGCCATTTATTGATGGCTAGCGCCTCATGATAAGAATTATGGACAGGGCCCCCGGCAATGATAATGTCTGCTTGGGGATGGATTCTAGCATACTCAAGCGATTTTTGTAATCTTTTCTTTAAAATATCGGTAAAATCGCCGTTATTTTTTAAGCGATGACCATAAATGATGAGGCAGTCGAAACGGGTGTCATCGGGAATTTGACTTTCAAAGTCGATTCTTTGATTATTTCTTTCGATAAAGTTGTAAGTGTCCATAATAAGCTGAGCTAATTGAGGAGAAATCATTTTCACATATCTTAATCGTTCTCTTACCGCATCATCGTCCAAGCAAACCTTAGCAAAGAAGGTCGATAAAAAGAGGGCCTGTTTATCGCGGCGGTTGATTTTTAATATCTGGTCAAACTGTTCCCAGGCTGCTAAATAATGGCCATAAAAGGAATAGATCTCTCCTTTCAAACGATAGGCAGAGGTCACCTCTTTTCCTTCTGCAATCATCTGGTCTAAAAGATCTATCGCCTGATTCATATTTCGGATTTTTATACGGTTGATGACTTTACTGAAGGCTGGGTGATGTAAATAATATTCCCCCACATATTGGGTATAAAATTTTTTGGTTTGAGTTGAATCATTCGCATTTTCAACCGTGGGTCTTAGACTAGCTTCTTTTAATTTCATTGTTTCACCTCCTTGCAAATATCAATTTAATTATAGCCTAAAAATAATGAAAAAAATTTTATCAGACTCTTTTTTAGCTATTTGTAACATTATGTCTAAAAATAAATTATCTTTACATAAAATTAATAGTATTAATGTAAGGGATTGCTATACTGAAGTTATTCTTAAGAACGTTTAGCATATATGCAGTGTGTTGCCAGTTATTTTATTTATCTTAGCGGAGGAATAACAATGAAAAAATTTTTGAAACAAGCATTAGCTGCGTCAGCTTTACTTTTTGGAGTAGCCAGTCTATTGCCAGTTTATCAGGTTCAAGCTGCAGAAGATAAAGAGTTACTGATCTACTCAAACTCATTATCTAATGGTCGCCAAGAATGGTTAGAGGAAAAGGCTGCTGAAGCAGGATTCAAACTTTCCTTTGTATCGGGTGGTTCTGGTGAAATATATAATCGTTTATTAGCAGAAGCAGAGAATCCTCAAGCAGACGTCGTGTTCGGAATGGATGAAATTAACTGGAAGACAGTCACTGAGGCGGATTTAATTCATCCTTATGAACCTAAGTGGGCAGGCGAGATTGATGAGGCAGCGATTACTGGTGATGGCTTCTATTTTCCAACGGTAGAAGAGAGAATTACTATGTACTATAACCCTGAATTTGTTGAAGCAGATCAATTGCCTTCGACTATGGAAGGGTTTGGCCAAGATGAATCTTATCAAGGTAAATACCGGGTGCCAAATAGTTTTGGCGGAGGAACAGACCAAAAGATTGCCTTATCAATCTTATTACAGCATCAAGATGAAGCTGGGGAGCTAGGTATTTCTGATGAGGGTTGGCAGGCGCTTGCTGACTTCTTAGCGAATGGTTTCATGCCTGTTGAAGGGGATGATCACCTACAAATGACTAAAGAAGGAGAAATTCCATATACTTACTACTGGTCAAGTGGTGTAGCTGGTATGGAAGAAGAGTATCAAATGACTGTTGAGCCGATTAATTTCGAGCCAGGAGTTATTACCATGCGCGAACAAGTAGGTATTGTTAATAAGGGTGATGATAATAACTATCAGGCAGCTGAAGAGTTTGTTGATTGGTTTGGTAGTGCGGATGTTCAGGGTGCCTGGGCCAAGGAGCATGGTTCGTTACCAGTTAACCCGAAGGCGCAAGAACAAGCTGGCGATAAAATCAAATCAATTGCTGAAGCAACAACAGTAATGGAAGTGGATTGGGAGTTTGTTCGAGAAAACTTAGATAGTTGGATTGAGAAAATAGAATTAGATCTCATGCCATAATTAAAAGTTGATAGATAATCTGGCCCTGTTGCTTACTGGCTTCGGGGCTTTTCTATGAGTAAATAGGAGGACCAGGATGTTAGAAATTCGTGATTTACAGATTAAGTATGGCGACTTTATTGCCATGGATGAGGTCAATTTAGATATTCACGAAGGTGAATTTTTCACCCTTTTAGGCCCGTCTGGATGTGGCAAGACGACTACTTTAAGAGCTATTGCCGGATTTAATACACCATCTAAGGGGACGATTAAGATAAATGGTGAAGATATCGTCAATGTACCCGTTGAAAAAAGAGGATTAGGTATGGTTTTTCAATCTTATGCCTTATTTCCAACGATGACTGTCTACGATAATATTGCCTATGGCTTAGAGGTGGAAGGAAGATCAAAAGAAGCAATTGATCAGACCGTGCGTCGGATGGCGAAAATGGTTGATCTAACAGATGAACAATTAGAGAAGAATGTTTCTGATTTGTCTGGTGGCCAGCAGCAACGGGTCGCCATCGCTAGAGCGATGGCTAAGGGCCCTAAATATGTCTTATTTGATGAGCCATTATCAAATTTAGATGCCCGCTTGCGTAAACAACTACGAAGAGAGCTGAAGAAAATTCAAAGAGAAGCGGGATTGACAGCTATTTATGTCACCCATGATCAAGAAGAGGCCTTGGAATTATCCGATCAGATTGCAGTCTTCAATAATGGCTACATAGAACAAGTTGGAACGCCAAAAGAAATATATGATCAATCGGCAACTGAATTTGTTTGTAATTTTATTGGGGATGCCAATCAATTGGGTGACTTATTAGCTAAAAAAATAGCCAGCCAAACTTCCTTTAAGTATCAAGCCAACCATAACTATTATATCCGAGAAGAAAAGATCTTATTAGAGGAGCCATCCCTTCACTCAGGAGAATTAGCGGTGATTGATGCTTTAGTACTAGATGAGTCCTTTAAGGGTAGCGTGTTTACTCTGACCCTAGATGTCTTAGGTACTAAATTAAAGGTTCTCAGTCAAAACGATGGCAAACGCTATTATCCACTGGGTTCAGAGGTCAAGATCTATATTGATATTGATTCAATTTTAGGATACGAGGTGAATTAAACATGAGTGAGCGAACCCTTAACTGGCAAAGATCCTTGCCCCGGATTCTTTTCATCGTGTTTATTTTATGGTTTATCTTTACTTTGATTTTAAATCCGATATTTTCTGTGATCGTTGATAGTTTTACTCAATCTGGTACGCTTGATTTTACGTCGGTGAGTAAGATATTACAATCAGATCGAGCCTTAAAGGCCATCAGAAATTCATTTATTCTTGCAGTTACTTTAACTATCACTTGTAATATTGTGGGTATTTTTATCGTTTTTGCCACTGAATATTTTGACTTAAAAGGATCCCGCTTATTATCTTTAGGTTATATGACGGTTCTTATATTTGGTGGCTTGATTTTAAACAACGGTTATTTACTGGTCTATGGTGAAGATGGTATTGTAACTCGGTTTTTAACAAGTATTTTCACAGGATTAGATCCTAACTGGTTTGAAGGATTTCCGGCTGTCTTGTTTGTTATGACCTTTGCCTGTACCAATTTACATATGCTCTTCTTAAGAAATGCTGTTCGGGGCTTGGATTATAATATTATTGAAGCGGGTCAGAATTTAGGCAGTAGCCAAGGTGAAGTGTTGAAAAAAATTGTGCTTCCTTCCTTAAAACCCGTTCTATTAACGATGGTAATCATGACCTTCCAGACAGGATTAGGAGCTATGGCAGCGCCACTTATGGTTGGGGGGAGAGAGTTTAATACGATTTCTCCATTAATTCTTACCTTTTCGCAAAGGCCTGGTTCCAGAGATTTAGCAGCTGTTTTAGCTATTCTACTCGGCTTATTCCAAATTATTCTCCTAGTAATTATCACGGTTAATGAGCGACGGGGAAATTATTTATCTGTTTCAAAGACCAAGATCGTTCTTAAAAAGCAAAAAATCAATCATCCAGTGATGAATATCCTTGTGCATCTTATTGCTTATCTTTTATTCATCATTTATACCTTGCCATTTGTGATGGTCATTATTATGTCCTTTATGAAATCAGAAGCCATTAAATCAGGCGTGATATCCTTTGCTAATTTTACTCTAGAAAATTACCAAAAGATCCTCGTTGATGCTGGTGCCTATCAGCCTTTCTTGACGAGTACCCTATTTTCTGCTTTTTCAGCGATTGGCTCTGTTCTTTTGATGACGCTAGTGGTTCATTTTCTATTTAAGAATCAGCACAATCGCTTTATTCAATGGCTCGAATATCCATTTTTTATTCCTTGGCTACTGCCAAGCTTACTGATTGGTTTAGGCTTTATCCTCGCTTATAGTAAGCCTTCTTGGTTGTTATTTGGCGAAAGTACGATTGGTTCGCTTTGGACGCTTCCAGTTGCCTACTTGATCGTTCTTTTACCATCTACTCTAAGATACATAAAGAGTGCCTATTACTCCTTTGATCAAAACTTAGAGGAAGCTTCATTAATACTAGGTGCTAGTAGCTTTAGGACCTTCTTTAAAGTATTGATACCTTGTCTGCTACCAACTCTTTTAGCCTTAATTGCGATTAATTTTAATGGGAAACTAGCAGATTATGATTTATCCGCCTTTTTATACCAGCCTAATAGTCCAACCTTGGGCATTGTCATCAGGCAAAATGCAGATCCTCAGGCTAATTTGGATGCAAAGGCAATAAACTTTGTCTACTCGGTCATTTTAATGGGTATTAATGCGATTGTGATGTATTTAGTATATGGTAAAGGTAATGATTGGCTAATCAGAGCCGCTGGAAGAAGAAGAGGAAAATAATATGTATGATGAGTTACTTGACTTAAATAATAAACATCCTTTTCTGATCTTGACCCATCGAGGTCTATCGGGAGGCAATGTTATTCAAAATACTCGCCAGGCTGTGGAACTAGCAGTTAAGGCAGGTAGTGATCTGGTGGAAGTAGATATTTGTCGAAGTAAGGACGGGGAATATTATCTCTTCCATAACGGCATGGAGATCTTTCTTTTAGGAAGAGATCGTGATTTTTCTGAGTGGACGAGTCAGGAAATAGATGCAGTCCACTTATTGAATTCAAATGGTGAACAGTCGGGTCATTTTGTTGAAAAATTAGAGGATTTTCTGGATTGGTTACCAGAAGGTTATCTTGTGAATTTAGATCGTTCTTTTGATTATTGGGAAGATGAAGCCTTTTTCAATCTTATTAGACAAAGTGGTAAGCAGGAGCAAGTTCTCTTAAAGAGTGGCATCAAACCCGAGTACCTTGAAGCAATTCGGGCAAACGGTGAGGGTTTACAGTATATTGGCATTGCTCATCAGCCAGAAGAGATCGAGCTATTAACTAAATACAGTCAGTATTTAAGGATCTTAGGGGTTGAACTGATATTCAAAAATTTAAGCTCACCGATCCTACAACCTAAAATAATCAATAGCCTATCAGCTTATCCAATTCGATTAGTCAATATGGAAAGTCTGGGCCAGGATTATAATTTAGCTGCAAATATTACGGATGATCAATTTTTATTTGAGCAGGAGGCAGTTATTCAAGATTTTATCGACCGAGGAATCAATATGATTCAAACCGATTGGCCTTACTTCTTGTCAAACTACCGAAGCTCACTCTAGCTACCATTTATTTACGATTATAAAAATATTGCTAATAAAAAGCTCCCAAAGGTTAAATAAGCAAATTTAACCTCCGGGAGCTGTTTTCTTGTATTTAGCGTGTGGCTTATGTTTTAGGTCAAGGGTGGGCTAATCATCATCCCAATCGTCGTTCCAATCATCATCGTCCCAATCTTGCCAATCATCATCGTCATCCCAATCAGTCTCACCGATATCGTTCTGCCAATCATCATTAGTGTCTTGAGGGGGACTGGTTGGTATGGTTGGTTGATTAGGGCTAGGTGCGGTCGGTTGGTCGGTTACTTGAGATTCTGGCCTATTAGAGCTTGGTTGGTCGCTTGATTCTTCTGGGGCCAATAGAATCCGATTGCTTTGCAAGGCAAGCAGCAGTCGATCTTGAAAGTTTTGGTTCAGGATTTGCCGTCTATTGGCTGCTTGTTCTCGTCTATGAGCTTCTTCATCTATTCCCATTTGATAGAAGTGGGCCTTATCACCTAAGCGTTTTTGTTTTTCTTGAGCAGTCAGTGATTGACCTTCCTCTGGGCTCCATAACGGAATGTCCTTTTGGTCCGCTAGATATTGAGTGAATGATTGTTTGGATTGTTGGGACTTGCGATAGTCTTCGAGACTGGCAGGAGCTAGAATTAAATTCTTTTCCTGGGATCCATGACTTAGATTGTCAACAAGTTCCTCTTCTTGGAGATCATCTGTATAAGCAATGAAAATATCATGATCATCCTGCTGGTCAATATAGGACTGGAGGTTAGGGTAGACTTCTTCAAGTGGCTTGCCCAAGAAGGCTTTAAACTCTTCTTGACCGGCTCCCATCTCAACGACTTGTCCCTTGGCATTGAGTTGGATTTCGAGGCTATCCTCTAAGCCAATACTCATAGCAGCTACCACTTGGTGGTAGGAGTGATTTTGATAGAAGAGAGTTCCACCAATGATTAAGATCAGGCAGGCTGCTACTAATAGGAATTGCCGTCTAAAAGTTGGTCGAATGATTTTATCTTTTGTCGGAGCTTGGGCCTTAGATGTTGCTAAGACATCTTCTTTTAAATAATAGATCTCTTGTCCAATAGCTAAACCAGGTTTAATGGCTATTTTCTGGAAGCGCCCCTCTTGGTCAATCACGATGGCATAGTCAGCTTCAACTTTAGCAACTAGGGCCTTACGATAGTCCATTAGGCATCCTCCTTTCTGATCCATTGGATGAGAAGTTGGCATTCTTCTTTGACCATAACAATCACTGAAATGATAAAGGTCTTACTTCTTTGAATTACTTTAGTAGTAACGTTATTATAATCAGCCGTTACTTTAATGGGTAACCGCTTTTTCTTATAGAGTGGTTCAGTAATAGGCGGGTATTGGCTGGAACGAAGGGAGATAGAAATAGCTCTTTGGCGGGTATCTTCATGTTGCGGGGATTCCTCAACCAAGTTCTCCATGGTAATGCCAAAAGGCACTAACGCTTGTTGCCAGTGAGTGAGTTCTGATGAATAATCGGCTTGATGAGAATCATTGGCATCAGCTACTTGGACCCCTTCGTCAGTGAGCTGGTCCAGAGATAAAGAGTCTTGGTGTCTTTTCTCACGCCTGATGTGGTCAATCAAGCGACTCTTAATAACTAGCTTGACGTAGGGCAAGAAGGGTCCCTTATCTTCGTCATATTTGCGATAAGCTTCTTCAAATGCAATTAAAGCTACTGAGAAAGCATCGTCATTATGGACATGGACATATCTTCCAAGCGTTTCGCTAACAGTCTGAATGATAAAGCCGTAGTGGTCTTGAATCGCCTGATTAATCTCTGCAGTCAATCTAATCCTCCTAACTCTAATGGTATTATTAATATTGTACTATAACTGCTCTTCATATAGTATATACGAAGCTTCTGTCTATTTTAGGGACCAAAAAAAAGAGATTCCCATGGAATCTCTTCGTTAATTATTGATAAAAGTTGATGCGCTTGGCCAACGGATACATAATCAAGGCTCCTAGACCCATGGCAATAAATTCAGACAAGGCTAAGGTACCATAATTAAACCAAAATCCACCTGGTACTCCAATATGAACGAGCATGATGGCGATAATAAACATAGTCGCAGTAAAGGTTAAAGCCATAACGATAAACTGAATCAAGAGTGGATCCAGTCCTCCTTGGTATTTGTTAGCCAGTTGCTTGGCTAAATACCGCCCGAGAAGTAAAGAAACCAGGGTGTGGAAAGTACCGACCACGACGTCCAATGGTGTTGATAGGATGGCGTTGACAATGAAGACGCCTAGGGCAATCGCTGTCACATACCGCTTATGAAAAAGGCCTAAGTAGTTTAAGGCTTCTGAAATTCTAAACTGAACGGCTCCAAAACCTAATGGGGCAATCAGAAAAGTTAAAGCCACATACAAGGCTGCTACAAGAGCGGTTCGGGTTAAACCGAAGGCGGTGGTGTCGACAAACTGTTCTTTTTGTGTCATATCTATTTCTCCTTTATAGATCAGCTGGGCTGTCTAGTATTCTTGGCAACCAAAGGAAGAGAGCAAGCTCTACTGAAGTGTTGCCCTTGAATTGTAGAATGAATCCTACCATTTGTCAATAAGTGGCGACAGGACAAGATTGAATTCTCAAGTCCCTAAGGGTAAGATTAGATAAAGGAGGGATCAAATGACAGCACCTGAAACTAATCGGGGTCTCCTATTGAGAAAGTTATTTATATCGACATTGACTTTAAGTGCCTTTACCTTTGGCGGCGGTTATGTCATTGTAACCATGATGAAAAAGACCTTTGTTGATGACTTTGCTTGGATTGATGAAGAAGAGATGTTAGATTTGGTCGCCATTGCTCAGTCTGCTCCTGGAGCAATGGCTGTCAATGGAGCCATCGTTGTTGGTTATAAATTAGCGGGTATTTCTGGAGTCCTGACAGCAGTGGTGGCCACGATTATTCCGCCATTTTTGATTATTTCCTTGATCTCTATCTTTTATGAAGCTTTTATTAGCTATAAGCCAATTGCTTGGTTGTTTGAGGGCATGCAGGTGGGTGTCGCAGCGGTTATTCTTTCGGTTGTCTTTGATATGGGTAGAGGTGTCTTGGCCTCTAGAAATAGGTTGTCTATCTTATCGATGATTTTTGCTTTTCTAGCCCATTATTTTTGGGGCTTGAATGTTATCTATTTGATATTAATAGGAATAGGTCTAGGGCTACTTCAATTTTGGCTGACTAGTAAGGAGGGCTCAAGATGATTTATTGGCAATTATTTCTAGCTTTTTTGAAAGTTGGAGCATTCAGTTTTGGGGGTGGTTATGCCGCGATTCCCTTTATTCAATCTGAGGTCGTTGAAGCTCAGGGTTGGTTGACCCTTAGTCAATTCAATGATCTGATTACCATTTCCCAAATGACCCCGGGACCGATTGCTATTAATGCTGCCACCTTTGTTGGAATCCGTGTGGCAGGTATTTGGGGTGCTATAGTCGCTACCTTAGGGTCCATCCTACCTTCGGTTATTCTAGTCTCCATCCTCGCCTATTTCTATATGCGCTATCGTCGATTGGATCTCTTACAATTTATTTTATTAGCGCTTCGACCAATCATCGTCGCATTAATAGCCACAGCAGGCATTAGCCTGTTACAGACGGCCCTTTTGCCTTCAAAGGCTATAACCTTGAGCGCGATTCCTCTTACTCTTGTCGTTATTTTCTGTGTGAGCTTATTCTTGCTCAGAAAGACCCAGTTGAATACGATTGTTGTGATGGTGTTGGCAGGAGTGATCAATTTACTTTTCCACAGCTTATAGAAACTTATCAACAAAAATCTGTGGATAACTTGTGAAAAATTAGGAACAAACGAAAAGAGATTGCCAAGCAGAGACAAATCCTATATTCTATCCCTAAAGTGATTACTTGCTTGTTAAACAAGTTAGAGAAAGTGAGTGTATGGCGTGAAGAAAATTTTACAGTTATTGTTAGCTCTGTTCATGGGGGTAAGTCTGACTGCTTGCCAACCAGAAGAGAAGCAGCCGGTTAATCCTGAAGAATCGCAATTTGCCTCTGAATTTGAATCAGTTGTCGAAGATCAGGTCGCTAAGGATGCGGAATCATTTAACGAGAAGCAGAGCAAAGAACAAGATCCTGAAGTAAGTCAGATTCAGTTGGCCTTAGTTGTTGATGGTCAAGAGATTTTATCAGAAACTTATGATGCAGAGCCAGGAACTCCTTTATTGGATGTGATGGAAGCCCACCTGGATGTCCAAGCAAGTGATGGCTTTATTGAATCCATCAATGGTCACAGTCAGTCTCCAGCAGATAATTATTATTGGCTTTATACTGTTGACGGCGAGCCAGCAGATGTCGGGGCTGATCAGTGGAAGATAGAAGATGGTCAGGAAATCGTTTGGACTTTGAGTAAGCTATAATGGATCAACAATCCAAGACTGCCTATCCAGCTAGCCGGATTACGGCATTAGCCTTGGCGATAAGTTTTTCTGTGGTGGGTCGATTGATTTTCCAAGTTCTACCTAATGTCCAACCCATGACAGTTATTATCGTCTTGTTAACCCTGTATTTAGGTCTTGTTAATGGGTTGATTGTTGCTCTGGGATCATTGCTTCTTTCTAATTTGTTATTAGGGATGGGACCTTGGATGATCGGGCAAGCTTTGGCCTATTTTGTGCTTGTAGTCCTAACTAGTCTTTTGACTAAGCGGTTAGACTCACTTCGAATGAGAAAGTATGGTCAGCTTGGATTAGCTAGCTACTGCTTTTTTCTTGGAATCTTGTATGGGTGGGTCATTTCAATTTACATGGTTAAGGTATTTGCTATGCCTAATTTTTGGGCTTATTATTTACGGGGTATCCCCTATGATTTTTTACATGGATTAGGAAATTTCTGTTTCTATCTAATCCTACAGCCTCTTTTATCGCCCTATTTAGCAAAGATTCGACTAAAGGTGTCCTGACTTGAAAATAAATGGATTTCCAAGTATAATAGTCAAAGAAGGTCAAGATTTAAGATTGGACTTGTCTTGCCTTTCTTTTTAACTTATAATAGTCAAAGATAGTCAATGTTAGGCAGAGAGGAGGCTAGAAGATGAGCAAACGAAACATGTCGGATATTATTGAACAGTACCTTAAAAGTTTTTTGCAAAATCAAGAGCAATTAGAAATCAAGCGGAGTGATATCGCTGAGCGTTTCGACTGTGTTCCTTCTCAAATCAATTACGTGATTAATACTCGTTTCACTCAAGAGCATGGTTATATGGTTGAGAGTAAACGGGGTGGTGGCGGTTATATTCGAATACTTAAGATTGAGTTAGTGGGTGAAGTGGCAGCCATTGACCAGATGATTGAATTGATAGGAAATCGCCTCAATTACCGCAATGCCGTTAATATTATTGATACCTTGTATAAGAATGAGATTATTAGTCAAAGAGAAGCCTTAATCATGGATGCGATGTTATCCAGTGAAGTCCTTGGACAAGCAGGTGCTCAAGAAGCGTCTCTGCGAGCCAATCTATTGACACAAGCCTTAGAACAGTTGAGAATAGACTACAATTAAGAGGTGATAGAATGTTTGAAGAATTATTTACAGAGAGTGCAAGGCAAGCAATGGTCTTTGCTGCCGAACAAGCTTATTATATGCGTCACCAAGCGATTGGAACGGAACATATTTTGCTCGGTTTAGCCCGTGAAGAAAAGGGAATAGCAGGGAAAGCCTTACGCGATTCAGGAGCAAGTTATGATCGTTTGTTAGCTGAGTTAGAAGCGATTCATGGGCGCGTAGCCAGTCCTGCTGCCCACGGTGAAATTGTGATTCCCTATTCACCAAGAGCCAAGAAGGTTATTATGAATGCTTCCAACGATGCCAAGCGCCTTGGGGCGCCTAAGGTTGGAACAGAGCATCTTCTATTAGGTATGCTCAAAGAGGAGATCATGGCGACCGTTATCTTACGCAATGTCGGTCTAGATATTGCTGAATTACGTAAGCTGGTCTACGATATGATTGGCATCAGTCAACAGCAAGCTAGTCGTAGTGGTAATTCCAGAATTCGTACCAGTAAAAGTAACCAAAAACCAGGTCAATCGAACTCTAAGACACCGACCTTGGATTCTGTCGCTAGAGATTTAACCCAGCTAGCCCGAGATGGTAAGCTAGATCCGGTTATTGGTCGGGATGAGGAAGCTCGTCGTATGGTTCAGATCCTCAGTCGTCGAACCAAAAATAACCCCGTCTTAGTAGGTGAACCAGGAGTTGGTAAAACAGCTATTGCTGAAGGATTAGCTCAACTCATGGTATCTGGTCAAGTACCGGAAGATATTGCTTCTAAACGCTTGATGATGCTAGATATGGGGTCTTTAGTAGCTGGGACCAAGTACCGCGGTGAGTTTGAAGAGCGGATGAAGAATATCATTGAAGAAATAAGTGAGGACGGCCATACCATCTTATTCATTGATGAATTGCATACCTTAATTGGTACAGGTGGAGCTGAAGGATCTGTTGATGCTTCTAATATCATGAAGCCTGCTCTAGCTCGTGGAGAGATTCAAGTGGTCGGTGCTACGACCTTGGATGAATACCAAAAATACGTTGAAAAAGATGCCGCTCTTGAACGTCGTTTTTCTAAAGTAATGGTCGAAGAACCGAGTCAACAAGATTCAATTAAGATTTTGGAAGGCTTGAGAGAGCGTTATGAGAAACACCACAGAGTAGAAATTACTGACCAAGCCATTCAAGCAGCAGTTAAGCTCAGCGTACGATACTTAACGGAACGTCGCTTGCCAGATAAGGCTGTTGACTTAATGGATGAAGCAGCGGCTAAGGTTCGCATTGATGAGACCACTCATTCATCAACTAGCCATGAATTAGAACTCGCCATCCGTAAGATTATCGAAGATAAAGAAGCAGCGATCCTGGCACGTGATTTTGACCGGGCGGCGAGTCTTCGAGAAGAAGAAGTGGCTATGGAAGAAAAACTAGAAAAAGCTAAATTAGAAGAAGATTCAGATGAAAGTAAGGCAAAACTTCAAGTTACAGACGAAGATGTTGCCGAAGTGGTAGCACTCGCAACCGGAATCCCGGTTCGACAATTAGATGAAGATGAAGTGAAACGTCTAGTGAACTTAGAAGCCGAACTACATGAACGCGTAATTGGTCAAGATGAGGCTGTTTCAGCAGTCTCCAAGGCGATTCGCCGGGCTCATTCTGGCTTGAAGTCACCTAAGCGTCCGATTGGATCCTTCTTATTCCTAGGGCCAACAGGTGTCGGTAAGACCGAATTGGCACGAGCTATTGCTGAGACCTTGTTTGGCAGCGAAGACAATATGATCCGAGTGGATATGTCTGAGTATATGGAGAAACACAGTGTTTCCCGTCTCGTCGGCTCTCCTCCAGGTTATGTTGGTTATGATGAAGCCGGCCAGTTAACTGAATTGGTTCGTCAGAAACCTTATAGTGTGATCTTGTTAGACGAGGTTGAAAAGGCCCATCCGGACGTCTTTAATATATTATTGCAAGTCTTTGATGATGGCCACCTAACCGATGGTAAGGGGCGTAAGGTAGACTTTAGAAATACAATTATTATTATGACTTCTAACTTAGGAGCAACAGCCTTAAGAGATGAGAAATCTGTTGGATTCGGCGCCGTGAGTTACGAACAAAACTTTGAAGCGATGGAAAAACGGATCTTAGAAGAATTGAAAAAGGCCTTCCGTCCGGAGTTCATTAACCGAATCGATGAAATCGTCGTCTTCCATACTCTTGAAAAAGAACAAATTCGTGATATTGTGAAATTACAGACCCAAGAGATTGTCAATCGTCTAGATGAACTGGAAATTTCTGCTCGAGTCACGGATACCGCCATTGATATAATCGCTGAAGCCGGCTTTGATCCAGAATATGGTGCTCGACCAATCCGTCGTGCCATTCAAAAACAAATCGAAGATGAATTGAGTGAGTTGATGTTGAATGGAGATATTCAGCTGGGTGATGAAATAACCATAGGTGGTCGCCAAGGTAATATCAATATCAATAATCGCTCCAAGCAAAAAGCTTAGTGGATTGATAAGGCTGAAGCTTATTCCTTTAAATTCAATGCTTTAACCGGATAGTCTCTCATAATTGAGAGACTATCCGGTTTTTTTATTGCCAGCTGAAGCGACTAGAGTCTTTAAGAATAGGAGCTTAAGCGCTTTTGTGGTATAATTAATCGTGTAGTAAAATAGGATAGGTACAGGAGGAAAATACTATGAAGAAACGTACAAAAAGAACTATCGGATTAGCCCTGTTAGGTTCGGCTATTGCTGTTGCAGCAACTTCTTTATATGTCTATTTTGATGATTCTGCACGTGAGCGTGTAGAAGGAATGTTGAATCGTGAGAAAGCGAAGATGTTTGTTCGCCATCGTCTAAATGGTTCGGATGTTTTAGTTGATGCGGTGGATAACTTATCTGATGCAGAAATTAATACCTTGGTTCAACTAGCTGATGGTGCTTCAGATGCGGGTAGTCAAGCACAAGATACACTCAGTCAGCTCGTGAATCGAGCCAAGGATTTTGGCCAAGATGTTGCCGATCGAGTTAGTGATTATTTCTAAAATAAGCGGATAGGCGGACGCTCTAGCGTTCGCTTTTTAGTTAGGAGGATTAGATGATTGATTGCCAAGAATTAACAGCAAGTGACTTAGCCCAACATGAGAAATGGATGCAAGTAGCCTTAGAAGAAGCACGTAAAGCGAGTGCCATTGGAGAAGTACCTATCGGAGCTGTAATTGTTAAAGATGGCCAGGAACTGGTGCGTGCCCATAATTTAAGAGAAGTGGATAAGCGAGCAACGGCTCATGCGGAACTCTTAGCCATTGAAGCAGCCAATCGAGAGCTGGGGGCATGGCGTTTAGAAGGAGCCAGCCTTTATGTCACCTTAGAGCCATGTGCCATGTGTGCAGGGACGATTATCAACAGTCGTTTAGACCAGGTCATCTATGCCGCTCCAGATCCCAAAGCGGGCTGTGTGGGCAGCTTGATGAATTTGTTGACAGATGAGCGGTTCAATCATCAACCTCAAGTTATCTTTGGTGTATGCCAAGAAGAAGCTAGCCAATTGTTGAAAACTTTTTTCAAGGAATTGAGAATGAGGGCGAAAGAAAAGAAGAAAAACAAAAACTTATCCACAGAACTTGTCTAAGTTGTTGACAAGTCTGTGGATAAGTTTTCTTTTTATTGTAGATGGTGGAGTAAATAGGTTGCGAGACTAAAGTAAATCATTAATCCACAGGCATCATTAATAGTGGTAATAAAAGGACCTGAAGCAACAGCTGGGTCAATCCCTATCTTATTAAATAGCGCAGGAACGACATAGCCAATGACTGTTGAAATACTTAACGTTACCAGTAATGAGGCCCCGATAATAAAGGACAGAACCCAGTTGCCATATAGAAAATAAGCAATGAGGCCAATAGACAGACTGGAAGCAAGGCCAATCAAGAAACCAGAGCAAAACTCATTCCAAAGCATCTTCCAAAAAGA
Source organism: Hutsoniella sourekii ATCC 700629 (assembly GCF_000518205.1). Lineage (GTDB taxonomy): Bacteria > Bacillota > Bacilli > Lactobacillales > Aerococcaceae > Hutsoniella > Hutsoniella sourekii. The sequence continues at coordinate 17,156 of NZ_KI912400.1, forward strand.
GACGTCATCAGCATTACCCAAAGTAATCCGGCGGACAGAAACGGCCAAAGCTTGGGTCCCTACATTCCCCGCAGAATCCATAATAATCGGCATAAAAGCAGCTAGAGCGACCACTTTAGACAAGGTTTCCTCAAACATCCCGATTAAGTTAGCAGAAATCATGCCCATAAAGATTAGAATGAGGATCCAAGGGAGTCTACTTTTGGTCATACCGATAATGGTATCTGGCTCGTCGCCTTCTTCGTCACTGACGCTAATCCCAGCAAATCGGTGAAAATCTTCTGTCGCTTCTTCATCAATGACGTCCATGATATCATCCACGGTTACGATCCCTAAGAGATGGTGATAAGAGTCAGTAACTGGAAGCGCTAATAGATCGTAATCCTTGATCAAGCGAGCCACTTCTTCTTGGTCTGTCTCGACGTCAACGGCGACAATTTGTGAATTTGAGATGTCCTTCATCTTTGCATCAGGCTTAGCGAAGAGTAAGTCTCTAATCGAAAGGACTCCTGCTAGTCGTTCTTTAGAATCGATTACATAGATATAGTAAATAGTCTCGGCTTGTCGACCAATTTGTCTGAGCGTATGGATAGCTTCTTCAACGGTCGCTTCTTCGCTTACAGTCACCAACTCAGTTGTCATGATGGAACCGGCCGAATCTACTTGGTGGGTTAATATTTTCTCAATCGCTTGTCTGTCCACAGCCTTCATGCCAGCGAGTGTCTCTTGAGAAAGATCAGGATCATCGATTTGTCGAATAAAGCGAGCAACCTCATCATCAGCCACATAAGTAAAGACCTCTTGTAAGAAGCCCTTAGGCAAGTATTGCACAGCTTCCCACTGGTCATCATAATCTAGTCGTTCAAATAATTCAGCAAATTCTTGAGCTGTTAACATATAAGTGATCTTTGTTTTATTTTCCGGGTAAAGTAAGTGAAAAACTTCCACTTGATCTTGCTCGTGTAGTTTTAAGAATAGGTCTCTAAAGGCCTCACGGTCTTGTCTTTTAAGTGTCTTGTAAATTTCTTGGTAGTATAACTTCTTTTCTGTCATCTTAATCTCCTTTACTTATGACTCAGCAACGACAACAAACCAGCACTTAGCCACCTAGTTCGCGCGAAACGAGACAAAGAAAAGTTAAAATAGGACAAAAAGCTAAATAAACTAATTTTTTAAAATCCGCCTTTTTACCATGATTCATTCCTCCTCTAATAAGTTTTGATAGTTAGAGAAGAAAGTAAAAGAGCCCTTGCATCAGCAAGCGCTCTGTAAAAATCCACCTATGGCCCAATTGGGGTCAATGATTATCCGTGGAGTTTCAGCACTATATAACGTAAACCAATGGTTAGCTACCTTAAGAAGGCCTTTGCGACTCTTCCTGTTATACCCGTTGGCGTCTCTGGACGTTCCTGGGCAGTAGCCTATGTTTATATAGGAGCCTCACCTAACTATCATTGGCTTGAGTATACACCCTGTCTAGAATTCTGTCAAACTTTACTGGTAAAAAGTGATTGCAATACAATGAGTATTCTGTTAGAATTTCATTAACGATAAATGAATAGCAGAAGAGAAGAGTAGATATGAGGAAGGATTCAAGAGAGCCTGGTAGCTGAGAGCAGGTATCCTGATAAGTATTGAAGATGAACTTGGAGCTGCTAAGTGGTGCAAGCTATTTAGCCGGTAGGATCCGTTACACGTCCACAGTATTGATAGATACTGGTAGAGCTATTTGCTGTGAAGTAAATAGAAATTAGGGTGGTAGCACGCATATTAGCGTCCCTTTAAGTGCCTCGTAAGGTGCTTAAAGGGACTTTTTTTATTTATCGCATTATTGGGAGAGGAGAGAAAATGATTGACTTTAGTATTAGTAACCGGGGGAGCTTCTGGTATTGGTGCAGGCTGTGTGAACCGCTTTTTAGACTTGGGTCATGAGGTGATTAACCTGGATATCCATCATCATCAAGTAGAAAGAAGTGGTGAACATCAAGTAACCCTAGATTTAAGTCAACCAGAAGCGGTGACTTCAGCCATCGAGGCCATAATTGATCACTATGGAACCCCTCAGGTGACCATTAATAGTGCGGGAATATCTCGGATGGACTTTGCCGTTGATAGCCAGCTAAAAGATTGGCAGGATACTTTTAATATCAATGTTTATTCCTTATTTTTGATCAGTCAAGCGGTTGCTCGTGCCCTAAAGCATGCGGGTCAACCAGGCCGAATTATTCAGTTGGCTTCTCAGGCAGGTAAGAATGGCTATCAGGCGATGGTATCTTATGTTGCTTCCAAACATGCGGTGATTGGAATCACCAAGACCATGGCAAAAGAACTGGCCTTGGATGGTATTTTAGTGAATGCTGTTTGCCCAGGTATTGTTGAAACGCCCATGAAAAGACGCGAACGAATTGAAGGAGGCCATTTGCGGGGTCTGACGGCCGCGGCTATTGAAGCCGAAGATCAATCTCAAGTTCCCCTTGGGCGGACTGCAAGTGTGGCTGACGTGGTAAATGTTATTGAATTTCTGGCTAGTGATAAAGCTAGTTATATGACCGGTCAAGCTATCAATGTAACGGGTGGAATGACCATGCACTAACCATCAAACATTCAAACTAGAGACAAGAATTGAGGAGGAAATTAAATGCAAAAATGGCTCAAAAAATTAATTATAACTATATTTTTACTGGGATTATTTATTCCAACGACTCTTATTCAGGCGCAAACAGTTGTGAAGGTGGCAGTGATTGGTGATTCGACCAATGGGATTTGGGACCTTGTCCAACAGAATTTAGACCAAGCAGGTGAAGATATAAAGATTGAATTAGTGTCCTTTACCGATGGCGTTTACGCTAATGCGGCTCAGTATGATGGTGAGCTTGATTTAACTGCTTTTCAACATAATGCTTTTCTAGCGCAAGAAAATGAGGAAAAAGGGTATGGCTTAGTGGCAATTGGAGATACTTTTATTAGTCCCATGAATATTTTTTCCGAGCAGATTGATTCCTTGGATCAAATTAAGGCGGGGGATTCGGTCTCCATTCCCAATAATGTAACCAACCAAGGACGGGCCCTTTATGTGTTGGACCGCGCCGGCTTAATCAAGTTAGATGAGGAGGTAGGCTTTACGCCTGATATTCATGATATTAAGGAGAATCCATTAAACTTAGAAATCAAAGAGGTAGCACCAGAAAACATTCTACCAACCCTTCCAGATGTGACCATTGGAATTACTAATTCGGATTTTGCATTAGATTACGGTTTAGATCCAGTTGAGGATGCGGTTTTTCATTTAGATTTTGATCCGAATGATGAAGCCTTCAAGCCTTATGTCAACATTATTACGGCCCGCAAGGAAGACAAAGATAATCCAACTTATCAAGCGATCGTTAAAGCTTACCAGCAAGACAATGTATATGATTATATCCTAGATACCTTTAATAATGCGATGGTACCGGTCTGGAAGTAATTCTAGGGGTCTAATTTGCATCTTCAGCTTAAACATGGTATATTACCTAATAGGCAATGGTGGCGTCGTGAACGAGTCAGGAGCGGAAGCTAGCAGCTATAAGCGACTAAGCCATGTGCCCCTATAGCTTATTACTCACACCCTACGGGGTGTGATTTTTTTATTTAGGCGACTAGCTGTAATCTTTCCGGGATTTATTTATAATAAGAAGAGTAGAAAGGGGTAAATAATGGTTAATAAAGAATTGATAAAAGATGATCTATATTTAGCAGTTAATGGTGATTGGCTACAAACCGCTGAGATTCCTGGGGACCAGTCAACAACAGGTGGCTTTATGGATATTCATCAAGCGATCGAAGAGACATTGATGCAGGACGTTGAAGCGATGAGCCGAGGAGACTTAGATTTGGAAGATCCACTTTTAGAGGAATTTATTGCTTATTATCAACTAGCCATGGATTTTGACCGCAGAGATCAATTAGGAGCAGAACCAGTCGAGCCATATTTGGTGCGTATTCAGCAAATCAAGACTCTGGCCGACTTTCAAGAGTTTGCTAAAGAATGGTTATATATACCTTTTGCCTTACCATTTAATTTGGGCTTGAGTCCGGACATGAAAGATACCCAGCATTATGCGGTCTATTTAGATGTACCGGCAACTATTCTTCCGGATGTTACTTATTATGAAGCGGGGAATGAGTCAGGGAAAGCTCTATTGGGAGTTTACGCGCAAATGACCCAGCAAGTCCTGGAAGCGGTGGGATATACAAGTAGCGAAGCCAGTCAAATCGTTGAATCGACCTTGGCCTTCGACCGGCTCTTGGTTCCACACTTGAAATCATCGCAAGAGTTAGCAGACTATACCAAACAATATAATCCAAGAAGTCGCGAGCAGGTAGAGGCTTACCACGAATCATTGAATCTAGTCGCCTTAATTGATCAAGCAGTTGAAGCGACAGTTGATTCGATTATTGTTACTCAGCCTGATTATTTTCAAGCCTTGGGTCAAATATTGACAGAAGATAATTTGGAGCTCTTAAAGTCCTGGTTAATAGTCAAGACTTGTTTGAATGCGGCTTCTCATTTAAGTCAAGACTTGCGTCGCTTGGCTAGCCAATACAGCTTAGCCTTATCAGGTAACACAGAAATTAAAAGCCCAGAAAAGCAAGCCTTTTACTTGGCTACAGGTCAATATGATGATGTAATTGGGATCTATTATGGCAAGAAATATTTTGGCCCGCAAGCTCGTCAAGATGTCTATGAGATGGTCGAGACAATGGTCAATATTTACAAGGAGCGGTTGCAGGCTAATGACTGGTTGAGTCAGCAAACCATTGATCAAGCCATCGTCAAATTAGAGGCCTTAGACATTCTGGTGGGTTATCCAGATACCTATCCAACAGTTTACCAGCAGTTACAAGTGGACCGTGAAGCTAGCTTTTTTGATAATACGGTTCGCTTTGCTAGAATTTGGGCGGAGGATAACTTTTCTAAGTGGCATAAGGAAGTGGACCGGAAGAAGTGGGGTATGAGTGCAGCTACAGTTAATGCTTACTTCAATCCTAATTTGAATCATATTTGCTTCCCAGCAGCCATCCTGCAAGCGCCATTTTATAGCTTAGATCAGACTCGTAGTCAGAACTATGGTGGCATCGGAGCCGTTATTGCTCACGAGATTTCTCATGCCTTTGATAATAATGGAGCTAAGTTTGATGAGTATGGGAATTTAAGTAATTGGTGGTTGCCTGAAGATTTCCATGCCTTTCAAGAGAAGGCAGAAGCAGTGGTCAAGCAGTGGGATGGTATTCCCTTTGCAGATGGCCAAGTGAATGGGCAACTAACAGTATCAGAGAATATCGCGGATGGCGGTGGCCTTGCTGTGGCTCTTGAAGCCACTAAGTTAGAAGCAGACGCAGACTTAGCGGCCTTCTTTATCAATTGGGCCCGTATTTGGAGACAGAAGGCACGTCCAGAGTATCAGGCATTGCTACTAGCAGTTGACGTCCATTCACCAGCTCCATTAAGAGCGCAAATTCAACCGCAAAACTTTGAAGAATTCCATCAAGTCTTTGATATTCAAGAAGGAGACGGCATGTACCGTAGACCGGAAGACCGGGTTGTGATTTGGTGAAATCAACTTTCCAGTTATAAGACAAGGAGGGATGGCTTCAGCCATCCCTCCTAATTTTTATGTTTTTGCATCCATTTGGCTTGATGGTCTCTGGAAATACGCATGATATGCTGATAGAGGTCAGCTAGTTCATCACTTAAGTCTGGGTCTGTTAAATAACTTTGAACTTTTTGGATAACTTGAGATTCACGGCTAGTGTCAAGAATATCCTTGCCATGATCGTATTTGATTTGAGCCACTTCTTCCACGATTTGCGTCCGTCTTTCAAATAATGCAACGATTTCTTGATCAATTTGATCAATTGCTTGTCTTTGTTTGTCTAACATCAGGAGCTCCTTTATGGTTTTGATCCATTATAGCAAATTTTACTACCAAGTGATGGCGGGCAATGGTAAAAGCTCCTTATTTTGGTTATAATAGAAATGCTGTATAAATAAGGAGGGATAGTGTGAGTTATCAGGCTTTGTATCGGGTATGGCGCCCACAATCATTTGATGAATTGGTGGGCCAACCTGTTATTAGCGAAACATTAAAAAATGCTGTACGATCCGGCCGATTTGGTCACGCCTATCTCTTCACAGGTCCACGAGGGACCGGAAAGACTAGTGCGGCTAAGATTTTAGCTAAGGCCATTAATTGTCCTAATCAAACCGATGGTAATCCATGTAATCAGTGTGACATCTGCCAGGGGATCACGGAGGGCCAGATTAGTGATGTCGTTGAAATTGATGCGGCCTCCAATAATGGTGTCGAAGAAATTAGAGAGCTTCGGGATAATGTGCGTTATGCGGCGAGTGTCTGTGAATACAAGGTCTATATCATTGATGAGGTCCACATGCTGACAACAGGTGCCTTTAATGCACTATTAAAAACACTAGAGGAACCTCCGGCTCAAGTTGTCTTTATTCTAGCGACGACGGAACCTCATAAGATACCGGCCACTATCATTTCAAGAACTCAACGATTCGATTTTCAACGGATTCAGCTAAGTGACCTTATGCTCCGCATGGAGGAAATTCTTCAGGATCGCAAGGTGGATTATGAGAAAGAGGCTCTATCCATTATCGGTCGAGCGGCTAATGGCGGAATGCGGGATAGTCTTAGTTTATTGGATCAAGCCTTAGCTTTTAGAGATGATTTCGTCTCCATTGACTCCGCCTTGGAAGTATCAGGGAGCCTCAATCAATTAGACTTTATCACTTATTTAAAGGCGGTCTACCAAGGAGAAAGTGAGGAAGCTTTACAGGTTCTCCATGACCAATTCGCTCAAGGCAAGCAAGCTAGTCGCTTTGTTGATGAGCTGACCTTGTTTGTCAGAGACTTATTGTTGACCAATTTTACTCAAAGTAATTATAGCCTACTCAGTGAGGCTGAATTGGAGCCGTTAGCTGACTTGCCGGTTGATTTTTATTACCGAATGATTGATGGTCTAGATCAGACAGCTGATAAGATGCACTTTACCACACAACCTGACTTATACTTAGAAGTGATGACCATTCAGATTGCTCAAGGTCATGATCAAGTCATGGCTCAGGGAGCCACTCAAGATGATCAGTCAGTTGATTCTCAAATGATCTTATCGCTCAAAGACCAGATGAACCGCTTAGAGGAGCAGTTAGCCCAGCTTCATAGTCAAGTTCAGGGCCAGGCCAAACAAATAGACCAAATGCAAGTCAATCAGGAATCATCTGGAGCACCTGAAACGTCAAGTGAACCTGCTCCTGAAGAGCCTGTTCGTACGCCAAGACCAAGACCTAACAATCAAGCTAATTATCAAGTAGAGTTAGAATGGATTTATTATGTACTCAACCAGGCTACTCACCAAGATATCCAAAAGCTCAAATCTTCTTGGGAATCGATCGTAGAAGACCTGCCGGCCAAGGACCGAGCTAAATTTGCTGGTAGTCAGCCTCTAGCTGCTGGTCCGGAAGTGGCCTTAGTGAGTTTTGAAAGTAAATCGTACTGTGGTTTGGTCCAGCATGATCAAGAATTATTAACTAAATTAGACCAGATCACTCAGGATAAGCTAGGACAGACGCTCATCTATGTCTTTGTCTTCTACCATGACTGGCCCCAAATCAGACAAAACTATACAATCTTAAGAAAGCAAAATAGCAATCAACCGATCCAACTACCTAATATGGCAGAAAAACTGGCTAGTTACCAAGAGTCATTACAAAGTTCTAGGAATGAGCAAAGTGAACCAGTAGAAGTGGCCAACGATGAACTGGCGATGCCTCATAATCAGGAATCTAGTCAAACGCAAGCCGTCACAGTAAATAGCCAAGAAGAGGAGTCAGAGGATCCATCAGCCAATCTACCCGATTCAATTGCTAAGATGGTTGAAGCTTTCGGAGAAGAGAACGTTAATATTTATTATGACCGTTAATCTAAAGGAGGAATTTAAATGCGCGGAATGGGAAATATGGGAAACATGATGCAACAAATGCAAAAGTTACAAAAAGATATGGAAAAAACACAAAAGGAATTAGAGGCGAGTGTTTATCGAGCTACTGACACTAACCAGCTTGTCACTGTCAAAGTAAACGGCAAGCGGGAAATATTAGAATTAACCATTGATGAAGCACTAGTTGATCCCGATGATATCGATATGTTGCAAGACTTAGTGATTGCGACAATTAATGAGGCGCTAGCGCAGGTTGACCAAGCCACTCAAGATAAGATGGGGCGCTTTACTAAGGGCTTAAACTTACCATTCTAGATAGGAGGAGATGAGGTGCAGTATCCAACACCGATTGCTAAGTTAATTAATAGCTTCACCAAGCTTCCGGGAATTGGAGCCAAGACCGCTGCTCGTCATGCCTTCTATGTCCTAGATATGAATGAGGCGGATGTTCTGGAATTCGCTCAAAATTTGATCAATGCAAAACGGGATCTAACCGTATGTAGTATTTGTGGTAATATCACTGATACTGATCCTTGTATTATCTGTAGTGATGAGAGCAGAGATCCTTCACAAATTCTTGTTGTTGAAGATGCTCGGGATGTTATGTCAATGGAGCGTATGCAAGACTATCGAGGTCTCTATCATGTCTTAGGAGGCGTCTTATCACCAATGGAGGGAACAGGTCCGGAAGACTTAGCGATTGCTCAATTGATTAAGCGTTTAGAAGATGAGGCTGTTCAAGAGGTAATTATCGCAACGAATGCAACTGCTGAAGGAGAAGCGACGGCTGTTTATCTTGCACGCTTGATCAAGCCAGCAGGCATCAAAGTGACACGCCTGGCCCATGGTCTATCGGTAGGTAGCGATATTGAATACGCGGATGAAATGACATTATTTAGAGCGATTGAAGGTCGCCGAGAGATGTAGGGGGTATAAGGATTGTTAAGACAAAGATTCATATCGATAGAAGGGCCAGATGGCTCCGGTAAGTCCACTGTCGTCAAGCAATTGGGCCAACGGTTACAAGAACGAGGTCTGGATCCCCTCCTTACTCGAGAGCCTGGTGGCAGTCCAATTGCCGAACAAATTCGTGAAGTTATTCTCCATACGGGGAATACGGCTATGGATATACGAACAGAGACCTTGCTCTATGCGGCAGCTCGGCGTCAACATCTTAGTGAGACCATTCTCCCAGCCTTGGAAGCCGGCCGCTTAGTTATCACAGACCGTTATGTGGATAGCTCCCTGGCTTATCAAGGGGCAGCGCGAGATATTCCCATGGAGCTAGTCTGGCAGATCAATCAATTCGCGATTGAAGATTTCTTGCCGAGCTTAACACTCTTAATAGATGTTCCTTCGCAAATAGGCTTAGAGCGAATCCACCAGGCACGGGGTCAAAGACAATACGATCGCTTGGACCAAGAAGACCTGTCCTTTCATCAAGCTTCACGTCAGGCATTCTTGGACCTAGCTAAACAGGCAGCCGACCGATTTGTTGTGATAGACGGTTGCCAACCCATTGAGCAAGTAGTAGACGACTGCTTAGATACCCTAGCATACCGTCAAATTATTGATAAATAGATTAAATAGAAAGGATTGATTCAGATGAAGATGATAATCGCCATCGTTCAAGATGATGATGAACAAGCATTGGGTGAGGCTTTTATGCAAGCAGACATTAAGGCAACCAAGTTAAGCAGTACCGGTGGATTTTTAAGAGCGGGTAATACGACATTCTTAGTCGGCTGCCGCGAATGTGATGTGGATCGTATTCTAGCTATTATTAAGGATTCGTCTCAAGAGCGTCAGCAAGTGGTTGCTACACCGACTAGCTTTGACATTGATTATGGCATGGCGCAAAGCTTTCCAACGGAAGTAGCAGTTGGAGGTGCGATTGTATTCGTCTTACCTGTCGATGAATTTCACCGCTTCTAGGAATCAATGCTGATGGAAAACCTACAAGCTACTAAGAATCACTTACTCAACTTGATCACCTCCCAGCGCTTATCTCATGCTTATGCTCTAACGGGTAAGAATTACCCGGGTAAGCAAGAAGTAAGCCAATATTTGATGATGGCTCTGACCTGTCCAGCTGTCAGCCAAGAAGGTCAGCCCGATGGGACTTGTACTATATGTCAGCGGATTAAGGCTAATCAATTTCCAGATGTCCTCTATGTGGAAGCCAGTGGGCTAAGTGTTAAAGTAGACCAGATTCGCTCTCTAAAAGAATGGCTAGCAACGAGTCCGGTAGAAGCTGATTGTAAGTTGGCTATCATTGAACAAGCGGAATTGATGAATCAAGCAGCGAGTAATGCGCTTTTGACAGTATTAGAAGAGCCTTACGATAATGTCTATCTTCTTCTTTGGACGCCTAGCATGAGTCTTCTCTTGCCAACCATCCAGTCCCGGGTTCAAGAACTCAAACTAAGCGAAGCGACCAACGTTTTGGAGACTTTACTAGCAGCGGGTATTGATCGCAACCATGCAGAGGTCTTGACGCTGTTATCGAGCGAGACGAGACAACGTTTGCAGGTAAATTATAAGCAGGACAGCTTCACTGCCTGGTTGAAGGCCTTAAATTTTTTCTACTCACTCTTGATTCAAAATCATCCTCAGGCCTTTGTTAGTGTTCAAACGCAGTTGAAGCCCTTTTTATCGAAGCAACAAGCTTTGGATGGCCTCGAATATTTAATGGTTATCAATGCCCAATTATTAGAAAGTGATTTCCAGGAACCTGCTCAGATCTTTTCCTATCAGTTGGACAAGATCAAACAAGCTACCCAACCGAAGGTCCATCAATTACTCGTGATCAACCAAGAAATCATTCAGGCTAGGCAATATATCTTAGCTAACGTCCAGCCTCAATTGGCTTATGAAAATATGACTTTAAGCGTCCAGACAGGGCAATAATTAACAAGGAGGTGTGCCTACTATGAACCAGCATGATTACGAACAATTACTAGAGTTAGCCGATCAACAATTACTGGAATTAAGTGATACGGTGGCACAACTTCGCCAAGCCTATCATCAATTAGCTGAGGAAAATAATCAGCTCAAAATAACCAACCATGACTTAAGGGAAATGATGTCAACAGTTCACCCCGCTGAAGAAGAGAAGCAATCAGCTGAAATTGAACAACAAATAACCGGAGGAAAAAATCGTTTGCAAGGCTTTTACGACCAAGGGATCCATATTTGTCATCAGTACTTTGGCTTATCAAGAAGTCCAGAGGAAGGTTGTATCTTCTGCCAAGACGTCTTAGATGGACTGGAGGATTAGGATGCAGAGTGATTCAGTCAACTTGAAGCAAGATGAACGTATTGATAATTTCCTACAAGCCAATATCCAAATCATCCAAAATCCTCAGTATTTTATGCTATCGGTTGATGCTTTGCTTTTGGCTGATTTCATTGAATTACCTAAGCGGTCATTTCATTATGTTGATTTTTGCTGTGGTAATGGAGTGATTCCCCTATTGCTGAGCGCTCGGACTGATCAGAACTTACTGGGAATTGAACTTCAAGAAGATTTGGTGGATATGGCTCGCCGTAGTGCCCAGCTGAATAAAGTGGATGGACAAGTGACCTTTCTGTGTCAGGATTTGAAGGAATTCAAGCGTCCGTCAGGAGTATTATTTGACGTGGTCTCTTGTAATCCCCCTTACTTCGTAGTTGAAGGAAGCCAGGCGGTTCACCAACTAGATAGCCATGCTATTGCTCGTCACGAGATTTATTTGAAGTTAGAGGATTGGGTAGACAAGGCCCGGCAAATTATGAAGACCAAAGGGAAGCTTTATATCGTTCATCGTCCAGAGCGTCTGGATGATTTGATGGAAGTCTTACTAGCTAAGGGTTTTGCGGTCAACCGGCTCAAGTTTGTCTATTCTAAGCCTTCCGGCCGAGCTAAGACGGTACTGATTGAAGCTATCTATCAAGGGGGTCGTCAGGGCGTTAAGGTTGATCCCCCTTTCATTGTTCACCAAGAGGATGGCTCCTATAGCCCAGAAATGTTGGCTATTTATCATGGCTGATAAGAAGTATTATTTCTACGTCTTATATTGCCAAGATAATACACTCTATGCAGGTTATACAACTGACTTGAAGCGACGGGAAGCGTCACACCGTAGTGGAAAGGGTGCTAAATACACTAAGCCTGCCTTTCGGCAGCCTGTGCGAATGATCTATGCTGAGTCTTGGGCAAGTAAACGTTTAGCAATGCAACAAGAGTATTGGTTTAAGAAACTCAGTCGCAAGCAAAAAGAAGAATTCCTAGCCTATCACGGGCAAAACCAATTGAGTGAGGGGCAACTAATAGTTGTCAACCGTATGAATGAGGAGGCCATCGATGCAAATACAAAAGAGTTACCATGACTCCCAAACAGGAAAGCTCTATTTAATACCAACTCCCATTGGTAATCTTGAAGACATCACCTTGCGGGCTTTACGACTGCTAAAAGAGGTGGACTTGATACTAGCTGAAGATACGCGCAACTCCGCTAAGCTACTTCACCACTTCGATATAACCACCCCAATGAAAAGCTTCCATGAACATTCGAGTGACCAAGTGGTCAGTGATCTGATTCAACGCTTGCAGTCAGGGCAAAGTTTAGCCTTAATCTCAGATGCAGGTATGCCTTTAATTAATGATCCTGGTCATCCGCTGGTTCAAGCGGCGCTTGAAGAAGACTTAACGGTTATTGCCCTGCCAGGAGCTAATGCAGCTTTGACAGCTCTTGTTGCCTCTGGCCTACCGGCTGACCGCTTTACTTATTATGGCTTCTTTCCAAGAAAGGCCAGTGACCAGGCGAAGGTCCTAAAACAAGTAGCCGAGGGCGGCCACACGGCTATTTTCTATGAGTCTCCTTACCGCTTGCTTAAGTTGGTTGAGGTGGTCTCTAAGCAACTAGGACCGGATACATCGCTGACACTAGCTAGAGAATTATCTAAGAAATATGAAGAATATATTCGTGCCAGTGCTGCCGATCTCTTAGCTTATCTGGATCAAGAAGGTATCAAGGGAGAGTGCGTGGTTCTCATCTCTCCTTCACCTTTAAGTGAAGGGGCAGGGGAGGATTTATTGCCGATTAAGGATCATGTGGACCTGTTGATGGCCCAACAAGGTCTTAAGCCCAACCAAGCGATTAAGCAAGTGGCTAAGATACAGGGTTTGTCCCGTCAGGAGGTCTATAGTAGCTACCACGACTTGGATGACTAGTGAGGAGGCTGTTAGGTGATTTTTTATCAGTTATCGGCGGTCTTGTTAGGCATGGCCTTGTTGGCTGCCTTTTTATTTAAACCTTGGCTTCAGCCCACTACTTTTTCGCTTTATGGCTTATCGTTTCTGATTATGGGCCTGGTTGTCCATAGTAACTGGCGCTTAATGTATGCCTTGAGGTATTTTTTCTACATCATTTCAGCTTTTGTGAGCTTAATTGTACCTGTCATTATTTTTTTATTTTTACTGTTAGTGATATTTCGTAATGTTCACTATTATTCCTGGCGTAATGTTGATTTTATTTTAAGGATTATCATTATTTTATCAGCGCTGATCTTTTTATTTTCTTCGGTTTGGGCCTTTTTCTATTCCAATGAGAGTCAGTTAGCTAACTTTGTTAACCTGTATAACTTGCTAGCCTTATATATTTCCTCTACATTTGTCTCTTATGTTATTATTAATACTTTCTTGAACTTGTATCCGGGATTCAAATCCCTTGACTACATCGTTATTTTAGGAGCGCAGGTTGGAGAGGACGATCAATTACCAGCCGTACTCAAGCACCGTTTACAAGTAGCTTTAAAAATTTATCGGCGTCAGCCTAATGCTACTTCCATTTACTTTATTGTGACTGGCGGTCGTCAGAAGGGGCGCCCCTATTCTGAAGCAGATCTAATGGAGGCCTACTTAAGAGAACAGGGTGTCGTCGGTCAACAGATTATTAAAGAAGACCAAGCTCAGAACACTTATGAGAATTTTATTTTCTCTAAGCGCTTAATGAAAGAGGCACCAAGCGCTCATGTGCTTGTGATAACGAGTCGTTTCCATCTGGTACGTTCTCATTATTTAGCCCGAATGGCTCATTTTAAGACCAGTTTTAAGGGGTCAGGTACGCCTTTATATCTTTGGCCTTATTCGATGGTGCGGGAGTACATGGCTTATATTTTATTAACCAAGGAAATGAATTATTTTGCTATGATTTTCTTAGGTCTTCTAGCCTCAACCGGTGTGATTATTTAGGAGGAAAAAGAGTGATTCAACGGTGTCAATGGGTTCAAGGCAAGCCGGATTATTATCTAGACTATCATGATCAGGTCTGGGGAAAGCCGGAATACGATGATAGTCAGCTGTTCAAATGGCTGGTCTTGGAGACCTTCCATGTCGGTTTATCTTGGCAACTCGTCTTGTCTAAATATAATCATTTTATGGCGGCTTTTGACCAGATGGACTATGGAGAAATCGCCAGCTACTCCTCTAGTAAGATCGAAGAATTAAAGCAAAATGAAGGCATTATCCGCCACCAAGGTAAGATCCAAGCGACCATTACTAATGCCCAATGCTTTATGGCTGTACAAGAAGAATGGGGAAGTTTTTCTCAATATATTTGGAATTTTACTCAAGGTCAGGTGGTGGATCGTCAGGAGGGCCCCATGGCTAAGCAAAGTGTTCTTAGCGACCAAGTAAATAAAGATATGAAGAAACGTGGCTTTAAATTCATTGGTTCAATCACGATTTATTCCTATCTTCAAGCAATTGGGATCATCAATGATCATGATCCCACCTGTTCTTTTAAATACGAAACCAGCTCTCTCTATCAAGTATAGATAGTAAAGAGCTGGTTTATTTTTTAGCGTTTTTTTAATTCTTCCAAAATTTCTGTTAGTAATTCTGTTTCGCTAGGGCCTTTATCCTCTTCTTCTGGAGCGACTAGCTTCTTGCCTTGAACACGTTCTAAGGCCTTCAATGTAATATACAAGAAGAGAGCAATTAAGAAGAAGTTAATTAGAGCTTGTAAGAACAAGCCAATGCCGATAGTTGTATTTCCCAAGGTTAAGGATAATCCAGATACATCTGCAGCACCTGTAAAGGATACAATAATTGGCATAAAGATATCATCAACGAGACTATTAACGATGGCTGTAAAAGCAGAACCCATAATAATACCAGTTGCCATTGTAATAATACTTTTATTTGAGATAAATTCCTTAAATTCTTTCCACATTTTATTCACCTCCTTTAGCTATCTTAATCATATCAATTTGCTAAAAAGATGGCGACTATTATAAATCGAGAAAACGTTTTAGCGAACCTTTTGAATATAACGATCTATTGGGAAGTCATCAGGATTAATCTTCCATTCACCATTTAGAATTAGCTGACTCCATTGGTAACCCAAGAAGGGACCACTAGTAAGACCAGATGAACCGAGTCCGCTGACGGCCCAGAAATTATTTAATTCAGGAATAGCACCTACTAGGACCGCATAATCCGAAGTATAAGCTCGAATACCGACGCGGATGGAATCAGGCTCACTAAAGTCGACTTGTGGCATCCACGACTGGGCCTTACTTTTAATTTCTTCAATCACTGCTGGATCAATAGTTAGGTCATAGCCCTTGTCATTTTCATGGGAGGCACCGAATGCAATACTGCCATCATTAAATGGAATTAAATCAATTTGACCAAAAGGCATTACCACTGGCCAATGTTGGTTAGACCATTCAGGTCGTGACAAGGTAAAAAGTTGACCCTTTTGGGGACGAATATCAACTTGGTAGCCAAGTGGTTCTAATAATTGTGGCAGCCAGGCGCCAGAGCTGGCTAGAATAGCATCATAGGCAGTGGCAGGGTGGTTAGGACTAGCTACTTCAACTTGTCCTTCTCCCTTATCAATCAGCTGGGCTGTTTGACGAATCACTTGACCGCCTGCATCCTTTACCGCTTGTTGCAAGGTCTCAATTAAGGCTTGGCCATGAACACGGCCTCCACCTGGCACAAAGGTCGCTGGATAATCTGATTCCAGTAGTGGAAAGACTCCGTTGACCTGATCAGCTGATAAAGCTTGGACCTGACCAATGGAAGGGGAATCTGCTTGCTTTTGAAGGCTTCGTTCTTGGTCTTGGGCTAGGATCTCTTCCTTACGTCGGACTAATAAGGCGCCGTCTACTTGGAAGATTGAATCCACCTCATAGCCATCTGCACTTAAATCAGCCATCAATTGACGGTAGAATTCAGCACCATTAGATACGAGGAAGTACCAGGGTTTATTACGCTTGAGGGTGAACCACGGGCAAATAATTCCTGCCGAAGCCTTGGTAGCTTGACCGGTCCCTTCATCGAACAAGTCGACTTCAAGGCCTGCTCGACTCAAGTAATAAGCAGCGGTTGATCCGACGATCCCGCCTCCGATAATCGCAATACGTTGGGTCATATGATATACCTTCTTTCTATATTATTAGTTTACTTGAAAGTTCTTAGAGATTAAATATGGAATCGACTAGTATATAATAGATTTCAAGGAGGTAGGAAGATGAACAAAAAACAGACGATATATTTCCCGGATTACACGATCGGCCTCGATGCTTATGATGCGGTGGTTGATATTTGCCGCCCTTATGGTCAGACTGTAGCTATTATCGGGGGTCAGACAGCGCTATCGAAAGCAGGTGATTTGATTGAGGCTTCTCTAACTGACAGTGACATGGAAGTCTTAATTGTAGAACCCTACGGTGGCGAAGCTAGTTATGAGAACGTAGAACGCCTTGGAGCGATCAAGGAAGTACAAGCAGCGGATCTCTTATTCGCGGTTGGAGGAGGACGTGCTCAGGACACGGTGAAGAATCTCGCAGCGGAACTGGATAAGCCTTTGTTTACCTTTCCCACGATTGCGTCTAATTGCGCTCCAGTAACGGAAGTGTGTGTGATGTATACGCAGACAGGTGAGATGAAGGACCTTTATTATCGTCCAAAGCCACCGATTCATTGCTTTATCAATAGTCAGGTGATTGCCCAAGCGCCCGCTCGCTATTTATGGGCCGGGATTGGGGACGCTTTGTCTAAGGAGATTGAATCTCATTTTTCGGCTCGTGGTCGTGATTTATCCTATCAGGATGCCCTAGCATTAGCTAGCAATACGGGCACCAACCAGCGCTTGATGCGAGACGGTAAAGCAGCTTTAGATTCTGTTCACCAGGATCAGGTTAACTCCGCTTTAGAAAGTGTGATCCAAGATATTATCATTTCGACCGGTATCACATCGATTATTATTGATCCTGGATACAATATTGGCTTGGCTCACTCCTTCTATAATGCGGCTACTTACTCGCCCAAGGCTAGCCGTCATGAACACGGGGCCTTAGTTAGTTATGGTCTTTTGATTCTATTGACTATTGATCAAGCCCTCCAGGAGCGGGATCAACTGCATGCTTTTATGAAAACGGTAGACCTGCCAACCCAACTAGGAGCCATTGATTTGTCTGATCCCCAGGACCTTGATCTCGTTCTTGATAAGATGATGCAGCAACCGGACCACCGAGTCTCTCCATATCCAATAAATAAAGAAATGGTCAAAAAAGCCATCCAAGCCTTAGAATCTCTTTAATAATATTGAACAGCAAAAATCCCATGTGAGCCACCAACCGATCGAAAGAGGAAGGTGACCTGGACATGGGATTTTATCTTTAACTAAGGATTATTTTCGGTGATTCAGCCACTGATAGCCACCACCCATAATGAGTCCACCACCAATATAATTACCAATAAAGGTGATCAACCAATGGACGAGAATATGGGGCCAGGTAAAGTCGGGCATATAGTTACCCGCTAAGAAATGCGCGAGACTAAAGCTAGCAAAGTTAGCGATGACGTGTTCAAAGCCAAACAAAACAAAGATAGCAATGGGACCAAAAATAAAGACAATCTTACTCCAATCATCCCGCATTCGGTTGGCGCCTAGAATGGCTGTATTCACTAACATATTCGCCAAGATGGCATCCAAAAAGACAGTGCCGAGTGACTTGTTAAACTTACCTGTGACGACAGTAAATAAATAATGGTCTGCCTGAACGGCTTGGAAAGCGGAGCTATATCTCAGGGCTAGCGCTAGAAAAACACTGCCCAGCAAGTTGCCTAGAAGACACATCAGTAAGGTCTTAACCAATTCTCTCCACTGAATCTCCCCTTCTAAGGCGGCAGAGGTCAGATACATCATATTAGAAGTCGCTAGCTCCGTATTCATGAAGATAATCATAACCAGACCCCATGGGAAGAGACTAGTATAAATTAATTTAGCCATACCTGGATGGTCAGCAAAATAATTGGCGGCAAAGATAGCAATGAGGCCTCCAAAAGTGAGAAACACTCCAGCTAAAAAACTGCGAAAGAAATAACGACCAGGAGACTGATGACAGAGTGTAACCTTTACTTGAGCGGCTTGGTAATTAGCCGCCATGAAGGAAGATGATGACAAGTTAAAGCTCCTTTCCCAAGCTAAAATTTAAAAATGATTATAGCCTAAGATCCTGATTAATTCAACTATTCAAAAAAGCGACCAAAAAGGACTAAAGACTATAAAAAGGTCGATTCGATTAGTCTCTTGAGTCGCCCTGGACAGTTTGTTTAATTTTTGGATGGTTGGGGATAAAGTTCGGGATTTTGCCCCATTCATAAAAACACCACCAAAGAGCAATTAGATAGCTGTTCTTTAGTGGTGTTTGCCCGCTTCAGACCTTAATGAGCGGTCTATTTTTGTGAGGCGCTAGAGGTAGTATCAGTTTCTACCTTGGTAGCTGGCTTAGCGGTGGCTTCTAATTTAGGACTGGCTTGGGTTGAAGCACCCGTTACTGCATCTGCATTGGGATCATCCACTAATTTCTGGCCGGTTTGGGCTAGATACCAGTCAATGATCGGTTTTAGGTCATGGATATATTCATTGATGCCCATGTAAGCGCCGTTTTCGTCATACATGGCTTGATAATTGTGGACAATATATTTTTCAGGGTAGTCTTTCTTGATGTGCATTCTAATAACATCTTTTTGGCCTGAACGTAATTTTTGTACCACTGAAGCGGCTCCTGCTTGGGCGCGATCAGGGTGAACAACCCCTAGAGGAGAACCGACGCTTTCAGGTGTACGAGGAGCTAACATATCACTAGCGTCCTTGTGGTGATTATAGTAGAGATACTGGTTGTTGTAATCAGCATAGGTGATTTCAAGTGGCAGTGAATTCAACAAGTAATTTAATTGGTTAACTGTTAGCACTCCGCGGTCCAGCTTAACGTAGTCATCACCTTCACAGGCTTGAACCTTCTCTGCCGCTTGTTCTACCCAGTCATCAGCGTTCATATCAACATCAATTGTAGTATCAATAGGCTGAGTCGCCATCAGGTCTTCTTCAGGCAGTTTTTCTGGTTCTTCTAAGACTTCCACGGCATCGATAAACTTCAGGAAGTTCTCCAAGCAGAGCGTTAAGAAGTCAATGGTCCGTTGGTTGTTGAGATCTCCTTCTTCATCGAAGGCATCCTTGACGGATCCTAGTAAGAATTCATTCCCCGGCATGGTCAAGGCATTAACGCCCGGTGCTTCTAGAATTTTACGTAAATGAACTTGGGCTCGTGACGATCCTTGGCTAAACCAAGAAGCTCCAATAATCATGACTGGCTTGTTAGCTAGTGGGTGGATATTAAATGATAGCCATTCAATCACACTTTTTAAGGCTGAAGGAATCGTATGGTTATGTTCAGGTGTTGAAATAATGACACCGTCAGCTTGGCGGATACGACGAGCAATACCTTGAATTACCGGACTATTAGTTTGGTCATCGCTTTGGTTGAAAAGGGGGACATCCTTAATTTCGATGATATCTAGATCGAATAAGGGACCATACCATTTTTGGATGTATTGAAGGAGCATGCGGTTGTGAGACTTTTCGGCAGCAGAACCAACAATACCGACTAATTTTTTCTTCATGATAGATTTCCTCCTTGGATGATTTATTCAGCGTGCTTAGCCGCTTCTTGGGCTTGTTCTTCCTGGTCTTGAATAGCGGTCTCGATGGCTTGATCTTGGCCTTCATCATCCCACTCGAAATCTGCCGCTTCCTTCTTGTTGCGCTTATGACTGCGCTTTAATTGTTTAGAAATGGTAATAAAATCTAAGAAGTCATAGAAGATGTCTTCTAACTTTTCGATTGTTTCGTTGTTAGTTAGATTACCTTCTTCATCAAAGGCTTGTAGCGAGTGACTTAATAGGAATTCAGAGTTAGGCATCACAAAGCCACGAATATCTGGAGAGTCTAAGATTTGACGTAAGTGTTGTTGGGCCCTTGATGAACCTAGAATCCCGTATGAGGCGCCTGTAATCATGATTGGCTTGCCAACCAGAGGGGTAATACCGTAAGACAACCAGTGAAGCGCATTAGAAAGAGCGGCTGTTACCGAGTGGTCATATTCAGGAGCACCGATAATTAGGCCATCAGCGGCTTCAATCTTAGCTGCCACTTCTTGAACACAATCAGGGACTTGCTTGTCTTCTGGCTTATTGAAGAGCGGGAATTCCTTGATCTCAGCTAATTCAATCTCAGCGTCTTCTTGGAAGTGCTTTTGGATATACTGAAGTAAGGTCCGGTTGGTAGAATGGTCAGAATTGGTGCCGACAAGGCAAATAATCTTAGTCATAGTCATCTTCCTCCTAAAATAAATTATATGATTTGCTCACGCAATGTATCTAGCTCAGCTAGTAAATTGGTATTACGGTTGATTTTGGCATAAGCTCTAGCATCGTAAAATAATTCTTGAATCTTCTCTTTATCCTCTTCTTGGATGATGGCATTTCGTAAAAGTTGCATGGCGGCTCGGGCCAGATAATAAGTGATATGGTTATCAGCGCAAATAGAGAGGGCATAGTTCAATAAAGCGTTAGATATTTCCATCTCATGGATGTGAGCATGATAGACACCCGATTGGTAGACAATATGGAGCACTCGCCAAGTCTCTTCAGTTGTCTGGGTTGGGAAATGATAGATTTCTTTCATGGTGCGACTGAAATAGAAATCAGCCTTTTCCAAATCTCCTTCACGCATATAGACCATACCCGTTCCTGCATAGGCAAGAAGGCGGTAGATATCCAGATGCGTCTGGCGGTCTGCGAGTAGAATTTGATCAAAGACAAATAAAATTTCAAAGGCGGGAGCACCTAGGTAAATCATTAGAAAGCCCTTGATATAATGATAACGCTGGCAAATTTCACTGTCAGATTCTTCATCAAGCTGGATGGTCTCTAATAAGTCCCAAGCTTGTTGATATTCCATGGTAATTAATTTAAATTCTGCTTGGTTTAACTTTTCAATTACTTCACTTTGCTCTACGCCTACCCGAGGGAAGAGGTCTCCTAGGCTAATTCCTAGCCGGCTACAGAGGGCCTGCAGGATCTTTAAGTTAGGAATTTGGTTATTATTTTCAAAGCGACTCAAGGTAGCCTGAGTGCATATGCCCTCCGCTAACTCACTTTGTGAATAACCGCGCTCTTTGCGAACAGCAATGAAGTAATCGATGTTCATTTGATAGTTTCTCCTTTCTTTTCAATAGACAGATGAATCATTACTAACCCTATTAGATTATACGTGGAAACGGTGACAGGGTCAATAATATACACAAATTATATATAATAAAATATATAAAACTTAGCCAGAGTATTAGTGAAAGATTTATATAAATAGTTTACGAGAGCCGAGGAGACGAATCAAGCTAGACGAGGTTCAAGTTGACTGGCGGGCAATAAAAAAAGACACCCTGAGGTGCCTTTAATTTAATCTTTCTTATGGTAATAATCTTCCTTCTTCATGTCTTCAAAGATAACATGAATATTTTCACGCGGTGCGCCGGCGTGTTGGTGGACAGTTTCGATGATTTCTTGGGCCATTTGAGCCTTAGCTTCAGGACTTCTTCCTTCAACTAATTGAATCCGTACAAAAGGCATAGATCTTCCTCCTTAAAATTGAATCCGACTGATGACTTGTTTGATCTGTGGAAAGCGGAAAATAAAACTTAAAATGAGCGTATTCAGTGGAAGCGAAATCGCATTCTTAAGGATACGCATCGGCATGAAGACGACCCAAGCCTTGTCTTGTAAGATTCGAATCCATAGTGAATTTAATCCTAGATTAACAATCAAAGTGACCAAGGTAACGGCTACAAGGATCGACTTCCAGTTGATGGGCCGTCTCCAGAAGAAATAACCGTAAATAAAACCAGCCAGGCCAGATGCTAGGTCAAAACCAATAAAGAATTGTTGACCAGTAATCACAGCGTTCAAGACACTTTGAAGGAAGGCGGCTAGGGCGCCGTACCAAGGGCCAAGAATGGCCCCAAAAAACGCGGTTCCAATAAAGCCGAAGCCCATCTTCACCATATTGCCAACATTGAATGCAGGAATTAATCCCAAGGCAAAGCGAAAGGCAAACAGGACAGCCATAACCGTAATATGGCGTGCTGTAAGCTTGCCGATTGAACCGCGTGAGCGAAGTGATGTAAACATAATAAATCTCTCCTTCTGATCAGAGAGCCAACAAGTTGGCAGCGAATGCGAAAGTAAACCGCGACATTCGTCTTCGTACCCAGGCAACATTCCATCCGGGGTCACTTAACGCTTACTTTCTACTCTGAATTTTTATTTTGCCATTAGTTTAGCTGATTAAGTACTAGTTGGCAATAGGCTATTAATCATTTTGCCATTAAAAAGTGGATTCAACTAGAAAGTATTAACCAGTTTCTCATTTTTTCTTGACTTTTACTTTTTGGCTCGTTATGATATCTGTGTATATATGAAACGCTATGAGATGTTGAGTACATCCCCTTAGACCCTTAGAGAGCCTGCGCTTGGTGCAAGCAGGTGGCTAGTTGGATGGAAGATGGACATGGAGCGGTCAGCTAGAGGACCTAGTTGAACGGGTGAGCCCGTTAGGATCTAAGCCTATCTTTAAGATAGGTAGGAGGCATAATTTTTTATGCGAATAAAGGTGGTACCACGAAGTTAGACTCTCGTCCTTTTTATAAGGATGAGAGTATTTTTGTTAGGAGGTAAATGATGATTCATTTAGAAGATATTAGTGTCATATTCGAAGCGGATGACCGAATTGTCACAGCTGTAAAGGATGTTGACCTACGCGTTGAGCGTGGAGAGATCTATGGCATTGTCGGATACTCAGGCGCAGGGAAGTCTACCCTGGTTCGAACAATTAACCTATTACAACGCCCAACCCAAGGTTCGGTTCATGTGAATGGGCAAGACTTGATGAACTTGTCAGCTAGTGAACTCAGAGAGGCACGCAAGAAGATTGGGATGATCTTTCAACACTTCAATTTGATGGAATCTCGGACAATTTTTGAAAATGTTGCCTACCCACTCAAGGGTAGTGGCTTGAGTAAGGAACAAGTGCGGGACAAGGTCTTGGAATTATTGGATCTAGTGGGACTGAAGACTAAGACGGATGACTACCCAAGCCAGCTGTCAGGGGGACAAAAGCAACGGGTCGCTATTGCAAGAGCCTTAGCTAATGATCCTGACATCCTCCTCTGTGATGAAGCGACTAGTGCATTAGACCCTAAGACTACCTCATCGATCTTGGAACTGTTGCGGGAACTCAATCAGAAGTTAAATATCACCATGGTGGTTATTACCCACGAAATGGCCGTAGTTAAGGACCTATGTGACCGAGTAGCTGTAATGGAGAATGGTCAAGTCTTAGAAGAGGGAACGATTCTGGATATGTTCACCAATCCGAAGGAAGCCTTAACTCGGGAATTTATCAATACGGCGACTCACTTTGACCAAGAGATTGCCAAAGTAATTGCCCACCCAATGACCCACGACCTTGTCGCTAGTGGTGAGATTTACCGGCTAACCTATGTAGGTGCGGATACTATGAAGCCATTAATTGCTAACTTGGTACGTGAATATGATGTCGATGCCAATATTATTTATGGTCATGTGGAAATTATTCAAGGGACTCCAACTGGAAACTTGTTGATTGCTATTCAAGGTGAGCCTAACAATATTGCTCAGGCCCTAGCCTTCTTAGATCAAGAAGAACATATTGCTATCGAGTCGATGAATGCCATTATCCAACAAGAGTATACCGATCAGCAACAATTGATTGAGGAGGTCTTATAATGCCATTATTATTAACAACCAATGCTTTTATTGAACAATATTTCCCTTATGCTTGGGATTTGCGGGAAGAATTTGTCACTGCCACTTGGGAGACCCTCTATATGTTGGGCTTGGCAGTTGTCTTTGGCGGGTTCTTTGGACTTGTTCTAGGAATTGTGATGACTGTCACTGGACCCGGTGGTATTCTAGAAAATAAGCCTGTCTATAAGGTCTTAGATAGTCTGATTAATGTCTTCCGTTCGATTCCATTTATTATCTTATTGGCCTTATTAATTAACGTCACGCGAGCGATTGTTGGAACAACCATTGGAGCCACCGCTGCTTCCGTTCCAATTATTGCTTCAACGATTCCATTCTTTGCTCGTCAAGTTGAGATAGCTCTCTTGGAAGTCGATCCGGGGGTTGTCGAAGCAGCTGAAGCGATGGGGTCCAGTCCGATGGATATCATTATTCGCGTCTATCTAAGAGAGGGACTCCCTGCCTTGCTTAGAGTGAGTGCCTCAACCATTATTAATGTCATTGGCTTAACAGCTATGGCTGGTTCTGTTGGTGGGGGCGGTCTAGGAACGATGGCCATTGCTCGTGGTTACCAACGAAGCCGGATGGACATTATTCTAGTGTCAACGGTGTTAATCTTACTTGTGGTACTTGTTAGTCAACTCTTCTTTAACTGGTTGATTCGCCGAGCCACCCATAAATAAAATAAACCATCCGATAGAAAAGTTTTACTTTCGCTATCGGATGGTTCTTTAATTAGTGTGTATATTTATCTTGAAATTCCTTAAAGCGCTGGATAAAAATCTTTAAGTCCTTCAAGCTTGAAGCATAGGAAACTCTAAAGTAGCCACGACCTGATTCACCGAATAATTGGCCCGGTGTGACTGCTAACTTGGCTTCATGAGCCAGGGCTAGGCAGAATTCATAATCGTCTCCTCTAAACCAATCAGGCACTTTTACAAAGAGGTAGAAGGCACCTTGAGGGTAGAGAGCTTGCAGACCTAGATCAGTGAGGCCTTGGTAGATCAAGTGTCGACGTTCATCGTAGGATTGATACATCCGCTCCACATCTGGATCCGCTTCTTCGTAAGCTGCAATTGCCCCATACTGTACAAAGGATGTCACACAAGTGACCGCTGCTTGATGGAGTGGATAGAGCGCTTCGATCAATTCGCTTGGTCCGGCTAGGAAGCCACAACGCCAGCCTGTCATCGCATGAGCCTTGGAGTTTCCATTGATGAGTAAGGTACGTTCCGGAGCAATCTCGGCAATGGATACATGGTGGCCGCTGTAAGTAAGGACGGCATAAACCTCATCGGTAATAATATAGAGATCATGCTTACGACAAACTTCAGCAATCGCTTCGAGTTCTTGTCGGTCATAGGTTACACCTGTCGGGTTAGATGGATAGTTCAGCATGAGGGCCTTGGCCTTAGGATTTTGGTCCAGGGTCTGGTCTAGAACGTCAGGATCTAGCTTCAGCCCTGTCTGACTTGTGTTAATAGGAAGGGTGGACCCACCAGCTAGGATTGCATGGGTATTATAGATAACGTAGTTAGGTTCAACCACGACCAATTGTTCACCTGGATTCAAGAGTCCCATGGTTGCTACCATCAGGGCTTCAGTGGATCCTGTTGTCACTAAGATATCCGTATCAGCATCATAGTTGAGTTGATAGTTCTTGGCCAAGTAGTTACTAATAGCTTGACGTAGGGCTAGGACCCCTCTGGAATGAGCATAGCCACTAATATCAGCATCAATAGCAGCCTTAGCAGCTTCTTTGATCACTTCCGGTGTAGCAAAGTCCGGCTCACCAATGTTAAAATACATTAGACCTTCAATATGAGAAATTTTATCATTAAAGGTACGAATCGAGTTACCCGGCGCTTGTTGAACCCACTGGTTAATATTAGAATAATCCATAAATTCCACCTCTTAATCAAGATTTAGAAGCCGATGAAGGCCTCTAGATTAATTGCTAACCATTGTACCACATTTTTTTGTAAAAAGGGCTTGACTTATGAAAAAAGTTAATATATGATTAGAAACAAGTTAAGAAACAAACACATCGAAGTGGAAAGTAACTTTGTTTACATTCTTAGAGAGCCTGCAGGTGGTGCAAGTAGGCAATGGACAGCAAAGTGAAAATGGCCACCGAGTGGCTGTTGTGAATGCCTCGGCAATAACAACAGACGGACGCACCCGTTAGGAGTGACACGGTATGCAGTGCATCAGGAGCGAAGCTTAATAATTATCAAGCTCCCCCGATCAATGGATCGGCTAAGACTAAGTACCGTAGGAGGCTATATTCAGTGATGATATAGCGAATAAAGGTGGTACCACGAAGTGATAAGCTCTCGTCCTTTCAGGATGAGAGTTTTTTTGTATATAAGGGGGAATTATTGAAGAAGAGTTAGCATTTAGGTCCAGCTTAGCGTTCACTTGCAGTCAATTTAAAGGAGAGATAAGATGATTAAATTCGTTCAAAAATTAAGTGTATTAACTTTAGCAGCTAGTTTATTGGTTGGTGGTGCTAGTCAAGCACAAGCTCAAGACAAGGAATTTGAAGGGCAAACGGTCACAGTAGGGATTGTATCTGGACCTGCAGAAGATGTCTGGAATGTGATTAAGGATAAGGCCGAACAAGAAGAAGGCATTAAGATTGAATTCGAATTATTTACTGACTATAATCAACCTAATGTTGCCCTACAAAATGGCTCCATTGACCTCAATGCCTTCCAGCACGTTGCCTTCTTAGAAGATTGGAACGAAGCCAATGATGGTGACTTGACGCCATTAGGTTATACCTTTGTATCGCCAATGGGTGCCTACTCAGAGAAGATTCAATCACTAGATGAATTAAAGGAAGGCGACACTATTGCTATTCCTAATGATCCAACGAACGGTGGCCGTGCTATTCTTGCCTTAGAATTAGCAGGTAAGATCAAGGTTGACCCTTCTAAAGGGGCACTCGTAACGCCTGAAGATATCACAGAAAATCCACTTAACTTACAGATTGAAGAATTAGATGCCGCGCAATTAGCGATTTCACTACCGGATGTAGCAGCAGCCTTCATCAACTTAAACTTCGCCACAGACGCTGGCTTGAAGTTGTCTGATGCAGTCTTCGTTGATGCGGACCACCCTGATCAGTTAAACGAGAAATATAAGAACGTCATTGCTTCTCGCGAAGAAGATAAGGATAACCCACTCTACCACAAGATTGTCGAACTCTATCAATCCCAAGAAGGGGCTCAAGCGATTTATGACTCAACCAATGGAGGTGATAAGCCTATTTGGGAAGATGCCCCAGTTATTACTTCTGCTAGTCACTAATTAAGTCAGATTAAAGGAGAGAAAATCATGAAAAAATTTATCCAATCATTTGCTGTATTATCACTTGCGGCTAGTTTGTTTGCCGGTACTGGACAGGCTGTCCTAGCTCAAGATAAAGAATTCGAAGGTGAAAAAGTCACCATCGGTCTAGCAGCTGGTCCTGAAGAAGATGTCTGGGAAGTAGTCCAGAAGAAAGCCAAAGAAGAAGAAGGCATCGATATTGAATTTGAAGTGTTCACTGACTATAATCCAATTAACACAGCTGTTGCTGACGGGTCTTTGGATTTGAACGCTTTCCAACATGAGGCCTTCTTAGATGAGTGGAATGAAGCTAACCAAGGTGACTTAAAGGTACTAGGTTATACTTATGTCTCTTCAATGGGCGCTTATTCAGAAACATTGGCTTCACTTGATGACCTACAAGATGGCGATAAGGTAGCTATTCCTAATGACCCAACCAATGGTGGACGTGCCCTTCTGGCACTAGAACTAGCAGGGGTTATCAAGGTAGACCCATCTAAGGGAGTGCTAGTGACCCCTGAAGATATTACAGACAATCCAAAAAACATTGAAATTGTCGAAGCAGATGCTGCTCAATTACCAGCCCTTCTACCAGACGTTGCTGCAGCAATCATCAACACAAACTTTGCGGTTGACGCAGGCCTAGACTTCCACTCTGCTATCTTTGTAGATGCTGAGTACCCAGAAAAACTAAATGACAAGTACAAGAACGTAGTGGCCGCTAAAGAAGAAAATGCAGACAATCCACTATTCAAGAAAGTAGTCGAACTCTACCAATCTGAAGAAGTGGCACAAGCCATCTACGATGCTTCAAACGGTGGCGACAAGCCAGCTTGGGACGGTGCGCCTCGCATTGAATCAGCTTCCAACGAAGAATCACAAGCCAGTGAAGATTCTCAAGACGCCCAAGATTCAGAAGCCGAAGCTTCAAGTGAAGAATCAGCAGCCTAAATCAATTTGTTAGTAAAGAATCATTAATTAAAGGAGGTGAGGACAATGTCTGGCGACTGTGCCTGTCCCTGTTACTGTTGGTTAGACCAGCTGTTAAATATAAGAGCGCATCAAGCGCATCAATTAAAGGAGAGTTTCTATGAATATATTAGCTTTAATCATTGTCCTAGCCCTCTTTGGTGTGATTTACCAATTATCTAAACGCGGGGCCAATTTTACGACCAAGGTACTAACTGCAACAGCCCTTGGTGCTATAGTCGGCCTGATTTTTGCCGGTCATACAGAATACGTGGCTGTCTTTGGTCGCATCTATGCCAGCCTACTTAAGGCTATCGTTGTTCCTTTGCTATTCTTTTCAATTATTAATACTGTGGCATCTCTGGAGAATACACGCTCGCTTACTACCATTGGTAGCAAGACGATTGGTGTCTTGAGCTTGCACAATATCTTAAGTTCTATCCTAGCCATTGCGGTTGGCCTTCTCTTAGGCGTGGGACGTAATAGCCACATTCCAGTCCCTGAGACTGCTGAGGTTCGTGAGATTCCAAGTTTTGTGGATGCCTTTGTCAGTTTCTTCCCGTCTAATATTGTCGAACATGCTGCCAACAACCAGGTAATCCCAATCATTGTTTTCTCCCTATTAATCGGTATTGGGATTATTAGCTTCCAGGACAAGGAAGAAATTAAGCCATTTGTTGATTTTATTCGGGCAGGAAATGACGTTATCTTTAATGTGGTAGGAATGGTTACCCGTTTCACCCCATATGCTGTTCTAGCCTTGCTGGCCGATGCCGTTGGCAAGTTTGATGCTGCTTCATTGGGTGCCTTGCTTCTAGTGCTAGTGGCTGTTTATGTGGCTTCTCTCTTCCATTCCTTTGTAACAACAGGAGCTTTGGTGGCCGTTCTAGGACGAGTCAATCCTTGGATTTTTATCAAGAAATTCTTGCCAGCATGGTTGATTGCTTTCTCCACCCAAAGTTCTGTGGGAAGTATTCCAGCTAATGTGAATGCTCAAAAATCAATGGGAGTACCTGAGAAGATTGCCACCTTTGCGGCTTCTATTGGTACAACCTTTGGTATGCCAGGGTGTGCGTCAATCTGGCCAATTCTTCTAGCCATCTTCACGATTAATACCTTGGGCATTGAATTTACCATTTGGAATTACTTGTATATGATTGTGGTTGCCTTACTGGTATCAGTAGGAACAGTTGGAGTTCCGGGGACGGCTACTATAACTGCTACCTTGCTCTTCACCTCAATAGGTCTACCGGTAGAGATGATTATTGTCCTAACCCCTATCTCAGCGGTTGCTGATATGGCTCGAACTGCCACCAATGTGATTGCTGGAGGAAGTACGGGTCTGATTACGGCAGCTCTAGAAGGAGACTTGGACCGAGAGATCTATCAAGCTCAAGAGGTCAGCTTGGATTCCAAGGAATTGGCCGCTGATCATCGTTAATTGAATAGACAAAGAAACAAGTCAAAGTTCGGGCGTTAAAGCTCCAACTTTGACTTGTTTTTGAATTCAATAAGTTAATTCTTTTCACTTTCCAATGAGAATATTTGCTAGAATAAAGGGGACCATGTAAGTAAGGAGATCCTTTCAATGAAGAAATGCTTAATTATTTTACTATTGACCTGTTGGCTGTGCCCAGGGTATAGGGTCAGTCAAGCCCAAATGCGGTCACAAGCTGTGAATCATACTTATCTTAATGAGACCAGTCAAGGCTCCGTCTACTTCCAGACCCAGCAAAATGGCATTCAAAGCTTTAGTATCCAAGAAGTGGCTGCTGACCAGCTACTGTCTCAGGATTTATTGGAGCAAGGAGACTGGCAAGTCTTCCGTATTCAAGCCACTGACTGGTACAACCGAGCCATGAAAGAAATGCCAGCGGTCCAAGTGCTCTGGCCCTTGACTACAGAGTTGACGGGACTCTACTTCTTCGATTATGCTCCGGTGGACCAGTTGGATCAGGACCAGTCACTGGACTACCAACTAGTCGATGACCAGTCGATTGAATTTACGCTAACAGGTCCCGGTTTTTATGCCTTCTTGAAGCCTCAGCAGCAAGTGGGTGCCAAGTCGGACCTTGATCCTAGCTTACGAATGGGGAAGACAGGCCAATATATCCATCCTCGGGCGAATCCACTGAGTGACAAATGGGTGGTCTTATTAGCAGTATCTGGTGTCTTATATCTGTTGTGGCGATTCTTACCGACCTTTACTTGGCCGGAAGACTTCAAGATCTAAGCTTTTCCTAATTCTTCTAACTTAGCGACTAATTCCTTCATTCGGGTCCGCCCGACAGGGACACTAACCTCGTCAGGGAAGTGGAGCTCTTGAGCAGACCGGTCCAGCCCCGTCGCCGCTTCCAGATTGGCGACATAAGAACGGTGAACACGGAAGAAGTGGCTGTAGTTATTTTCAATTTCAGCTAGGGTGTCATAATATTCGACATACTCATCATCGCCTACGAGAATAATCTTATGGCCATCGGTCGCTTGGAAATAGTAGATGTCATCAATATCCAGGCTCTTAGTTCGAGCACCTAGTTGGACGATGAATTTTTGCTTCTTATCGGTGTTCATCTGGCTACGCTCAAAGGCTGTATCAATACATTCGCGGATTTGTTGGTCCACGCCGTCAAAGTCATCCTTAATGATGAAGTCCAAGGCTTCCAAGCGATACTTAAAGGTCAAAGGCAAACTCTGACTTAAAGTAGTAATAAAGGCGATCTTACTAAGATCGTCTTTTTCGCGTATAAGGCGGGCTAAGTCCATGCCTGTTAACTTATCTTCTCCAAGATCGATATCCAGGAAATAGAGGGTTTCGCCGATGGGTGTCTCTTCTAAGTATTCCAGGACAGAATCGGGTTCACTCGCAACCAGAGCGAGATCAATCTCTAAATCTTCAATCATAATATAATTCCTAACCACTTCTTCAAAGCGTTGACGCTGTTTAAGGGTATCTTCACAAATCACAATAGAACGCATCTTATTCAGCCTCCTGTAATGGTATATAAATCTCTTGAATAAACTTGCCGGAATCAATCGAGGTAAATAGTTTGAAGCCAGCTTCTTCAGCAAGGTCTTTCAGGTTATTGAGCCCTAGTCCTCGATTCTCTCCCTTGGTTGAATAGCCCAACTGGTTAATCTTGGCTAATTGATTCGCCTTGGTCTTGGTCGGGTTCGCAATCATAATTAAGACCTCATCATGAATGGGAGTGATCACTAATTCAATCTGGGCGCCTTGATACTTGATACTCTCTTCAATCGCATTATCAATGACAATCCCTAACATCCGACTTAGAGCCATCCGATGGCCCATTAGTTCGGGGGTGTCGTCACTGATCTCAACATGTAAGTCTAGATTCTGGGATAAGGCATAGGACAACTTGGTATAGAGAATATTACGAAGTTCCGGGTTCTGCAGATATACTAGCCGGGCTAACTGGTCAGATTCTACTGTCGAAGTAGACTGATCTTCGAAGACATCCTCGAAGAAGTAATCCGTTAGGCCCTGCCATTCTTGATCCTTGATAAAGCCAGCGAGACTCATTAGAACATTCTTGTAGTCATGACGGAATCTTCGCATCTGGGTATATTGTTGGGCCATCATTTGAGAATATTCCTGATTGATCTTGGCATTGGCCATTTGACGCTCTGCGGTTCGAATCTGCTGTAAGCCGTAGTAGACAATCAAGGCGCCAGCGATAAATAGCAAGAGAATCGTAATTTGGATCGCAAACATAAAGCGTAAGAGTTGGCCAGATTCGCCGGTTAAGTCAATAATCCCTCTGAACAGATGAGGAACTAAGAGTAAGCCTGTCAACAAGGCTAAGCCCCGAATCAACCATAAGCGCTTGTTGGGCCAGCGAGCCATCCACTGGTGAACCAGGAAGACTTCCAAGCGAGCTAGCAAAATAAGAAACACGCCTCCCCCTAACAAGTAAGCAAGATAGAATCCGATGGATTCAAGGGGCAGTACTTGAGTGTAGAGTGGGTAAGTCTGGTCCAGTAGGTTGAGATTGAGGTAGGCAAGAGAGGAGACCAAGAGACTTCGCTCAAAGGACCGATGATGCCAAATAGACCAGCCCACAATAATAAAGAAATAAAACATAATCACTTGCCAGCGACTATGGTTGATGATGGGAATAAAGTTGATGGCAGCTACTAGAAAATAAGTGGTAGCCACTTGACCTAGCTTCATTTGAGGCAAGAGAGAATAGAGCCCAATCACAAATAATCCGGCAAAGGTTAAGTCATATAAGGATAAGGCGCTTAATAAATTCATCGTCTACCTCCTAGTTAGTCTGATTCTATTATAGCTTATTTTGATTATAGTGAGCAAAAAACTGTCGTTCAGGCAGAAAAAAGGGTCGTTCAAGAAAGAATCCCCTCAAAGTGTGAAAATATGGTAATATCTTATTGAAATAAGAATAGGAAAGGTGGGCTTTCTAGTGATTAGAAAATTAAAATTGTTATTACTTGCGGTTAGTTTAGCGAGTCTATCCATACCAAGTGTGGGGGTGGCTGAGGAGGAAAGCATCAGGCCTGTGGCTGTACCTAAAGAGGCTATGCATGGTGGACACTACCAACCAAGTCCCGATGGGGTGAGCGAAGCTGGAAATGCGGCAGGCTTTCACGTAGAACCAAGTAATCCTCAATCAGTTAGAGAGCCAGCTGTTTTTCCAAATGATTCGAATCCACTTCAATTAACAGACCTTTTGCCTGAAGAAGAGGGTGTAGATGCTAGTTGGGAATTGCCATCTGCAGGTGAGTCTAACTGGTAAATTTCGACCACAGCTTTTAATCAAGAACCCGTTCTAGCTAGAGAAGCTGTAGCTGAATCAGGGGCGCAAGAGACTCAGGAGATGCCACGCTTAGTGGTGGTTCCTAACTTTGAGAAGCCGGAAATGGATGAGATACATGTAGAAGACCTCTTCCATCCTAACCAAACGATTGATCCAGCTCTTGTGGATCAATTTGACTACCTTTACCGAGTAGAATTTATTCGTGAAGAAGAGAAGATTAAAGAATTAGAGGATGAATTAGAAGGACTCTTTGTCCTGGAAGAGGGGGAGGAAGTGGACCAAGTGGTCCGCTATGACCTAGACAAGCAAGAGGTTATAGATGAATTGGACTTTGAAGTGATTGATGACCCGGAAGTTGAAGATAAGATGGTTCGCCATATTAGCTTCAAAATGAGTCACGCAGGCTGTTATGGCATTATATTGAAATAAGATTTAGGAGGAAGCAGATGAAGTCACATTATCGATTAGCCTTTATATTAGCGACAATGGCTGCCACAGGAGTGAGTCATGAGACCGTGCATGCTAGTGAGAATGACCCTACAAGTGAAAACAATGTTACTATTGAAAGTGGTGAATTATCAAATAATCTACCTAATACATTAGATACATTAGACCCGAGTGATAAGGATTCTTTGAATACGGAGGATACTTTACAGATATCTCAAGAAATTGAGCTTAATCAAGAAGAGCAAGCAATTTTGAATAAAGTGGAGCAAAATTTTGGTCTGGCTGTTGAAGAGACAGTAAATAATCTAAGAGAGCGTAATGGATTAAATAAATTAGAGCATAACGATCAACTACAAGTAGCTGCTGAAAAGTTAGTACAAGATAAACCTACAGGAGGTCAATTCTCTGAAGCCGTCCAAAGAGAATTGGGGGATAATCCTGAAATAGCTATAGCGGATCAACTAGGTAAAGAAAAAGCTAAAGATCTAGTAAGTAATGCACCGACTCATTTGTTGGATCATTATTATGCAGAGCGATCTGGATTTAATACAAAGCAAGGGCAATACATAGCCGCTAATCATTTGCAAACAACATACATACTTAAAGATTTAGCAAGTAAAAATCTTGAGCAAGTTGTCCATGATATAATTAACCGTTGGTTTGTAGATTTAAGTGACCCTAATCACAATCACCGTAATCAAATGTTGGATCCTAATTGGACACAAACAGCAGTAGGAGTGAAAATTAATCCTCTGATAAAAAGTGGCAATGTCCAAATAAATGAGATGTTAGACAAGTTAGACGTACCATTACTTCGAAAATTTAATATAGACATTAATAGTGCCTACGAGATTAATGTTACGCAGTATTTTGGAAAAACTAGGAAAGGAGATATCCCTTTCCATGAGATAGACACACCAATATCTCTTCCTACATTACCAATATATGTATATGAGCAAATTGGCAAAGAGGAAACGAATCCGAATACCAATAGTGCGAAGAAAATCATGGATAAAAAAGAGGCCGACGAAATACTAGGTGCATTTGAAATACCTCAATCAGATGGAGACAGTTTTCTAGAGATCCCTACTGATAACTGGAATAAAATGCTTGGCATTAGTCTTTTAAACGATCAGAATCAGGATATCCTCCACAGACCTAAAGCATTAATTAATGCATATGTTAAATCAAAGATAAGCCCAACTTATCAGTTAGGTAGTAAGAATATTCTATCAATAAACTTTAACGGCAAGAATATTTACCAACAGCAGATATCCCGTCAAGCAGATCAATTTATTTTTTTACCCATTGACTATGAAGAAAATCTAGATATCAATCGAAATTACGCAAAAGTATCGGAAAATGATTTTTCTAATTATAAGGAAGCCGAACAATCTGCTATTGATTTTTTAAAAAGTTCAAATGATTATCTAAATAATTACTTCTACCTAATTCAAACTAAGAGACAAAATATAGAGGGAGATCTCAGTTATTCTGTTCAATTTGCAGAGAAGAAACCTCTCGATTTAACTAGTAAGATTTTCTTAGAAAGGTATGTTGGAAAATCCTTAGCGCCAAAAATTACATATGGAGAATTCGATACGGATGAGAAAAAAATATCAGAACTTCAACGTCAAATTGAAAGTTTATTGCGTCCGATTAAAGGCCTCAAGGAAAATGACTATAAGATTATAGTTGACATCAAAGACAATCAATTAACTGGATTTGTTAGGTTTAAACCGGATGTTCCTGTAGTTATTGAGAATAGACCTTTAAATGATCTGAATATAGCAGGGTATCCGTTCGATAGAGAAACCAGACTAAAGAATTACATGAACATTAGTGATTCCGAGGGAATGATTAGGTACCTAGGAGATAGTCGAATTTTAAGTGAATTTGAGCTAATAAGTGCTTATCAAGAGGACTTTCCTGTTCCAATGTTCTCCTCGAAACAAAGAGCTGAAAATTATATGAATGACATATTAAATGGCTTAGCTCTCTTACCTGAGTACTTGGCCAAAGTTTCACCACTAATTCATTCGAGGAATGATTTGGTGGGATATATTAAAGATCATTTTGGTTGGGTCGAGTCGGATGTCGAAAGTAGTGAAGATGTAGCAGGTACTTCCAAACCACATACCAAATATTACGCAGTGATTTATCCTAAGTTATGGTCCGAGTATAGAGACAGACGTTTTAAGAGTAGTGAAGAGGCTCATCAATTTGCTAGTGAAAGATTGTCAGGCTTCTTATGGTCTATAACTTACGATCCTACGACTTTTCCCGATCCCTTTGCTAATGAAAGTGACTCCAAGAGCTATCAGTGGATGATCCAGATAAATCCAGAACAATTATTTTGGTCTAAAGATGTAGCTGAAAGTAATCATAAGTTATTAACAAGTACTGATCCAAGGGTTTATGTTACAAGTAAAGATATTATCGAAGAATTCAAGAAAAGCCAAAATCCTCTAGTTAGAACTCCCGATAAGAAGGGTCTTCACCCTTATTTATTTATGTATCATTCAAGTGTCCCGTCAATGTATCACGTTTTCAAAATGGGTGATATGTATGTAACTCTTTCGCAAAACCTATGGGATTCAGGCCAGATGGTGCTAAAGGCATACGGCGATGAAAAATCTGCTATTCAAGCTGGGGAGAAATATTTAAGAGATCATCCAGATGCCTCATTTGATATTTTTAAATTTGAAGGTACTTACTTTCTTAGTATTGGTCGTAATCGAATTGAGAGTCGTTGGTCACCGGACAACCTATCCTTTATCAATCGAACAGATGCTAAAAAATTTGCTGATTTTATCAGTAACCATCGAGACGTAAAAAAATTCGAATATGATATTGTCCCCATTCTTTCTGATGAAGGAACACCTTTCAGACAGGATAATTATCGAATTGTTACACGGAAAATTTTATTTAAAGGTGATAGAACATCTCTCCACCTTATTCTTGAATATTTATATTCTGGGAACTCTGGAGTGGGTGGTCAGCATATTGAAACTAAGAATCAATTAAGAAAAATAGCAGATGAGCTCCGTCAAAAGAATGTTTCAATATCAAAGGTAGAGACTGATTATCAAAGAGAAGAAGAATTCGTAATTCAAGCTGCTAAACAAAGTGAATACTTAAAGCCGAGTATTGGAGGAAGTCCAGCTTACCCTTCTAATCAAGAGAGTCACGCCCCATTTACCCTAGCCGAAGATAATCAATCTGTCTATCAGTTAGGGAGACTGCAAATCAAGTTAACGCCCCTAGGTTTATCTGAAGTGGTTCAAGTATTAATGGAAGATTATCTGGAAATCCAAGCTAAATTTAAGGAGAAGTTTGCTTACCTCTACAACATTCAACTCATCTTTAGCGATATTAGCCAGGAAGCGCTAAGTGAACCGGCTCGAGCTGAGATTCTACTTGAAGAGGGTCAAGAAGTCGACCAAGTCCTCCGCTATGATGTGGAAGAAGACCAGATTTTGGAAGAGTTAGACTTTGAAGTGATTGATGACTTTGACAGTCAAGGAAGATTGGTGCGCAAGCTAATCTTTGAAGTTAGTGTATCTGGTTACTATGGTGTTGTAGTAAAATAATTAGTTCAATTATTTATTATTCGTTTGAAAAGGAGAAGTAAATGAAATCACATTATCGACTAGCCTTTGTTTTAGCAATTTTAACAATGACCGGAATGGCAGCCGAAGATGTATTAGCCATGGAATCTGGAGCAGATTTAGAAACTTCAGTGAATCACCAGCCACAATCAGTTCAAGGAACTGTAGAAGAAGCACCTTCTGAAGCATTAAATATACCAGTAGCTGAAGGGGTAACACGGAGCCAACCAGTGGAAGTTTCTGCGACTGACTCAGAATCTGCGGAGAGTTCAATTGTTGAAGTCGCGAGCTTGCGAGTGGCAGATGTTGAAGCTGAGCTTTCTTCAGCCATCCAGCATTCTGTCAATGAACTTCGAGCGCGTAATAATCAAGAAACATTACAAATAGATAGCCAACTTCAAGAAGCGGCTGACAAATTGGTAAAAACAGACCCTATTGGCAGTGAATCGGACCGAAAGGATCCGCATGCTAATGATGACCAATATGCTCGTCAAGCTGGTTTCCAGCAGTCCAACATTAGGCAAGAAGCCGTTCCGGTGGTGGCCAATCATGCCAAGGTAACTTATACTTTCGACCAAATTAGAGCTAGAAATTTTAAACAACTGGCGGATGATTTTGTTAATAAGTGGTTTTTGGATCTGAGTGATTCGAATAAGAATCACCGCAAACAACTATTGGTACCTGATTGGAATCTAACAGGTATTGGTGTTAGTATTACGCCTCGAATTATCGTTGAAGAAGTTAAGAGTGAGCATATGCTAGATAAATATCGCTTACTTGTTAACCAAGAATTGCAAGCAAAATTAATCGATGGGTTTGTTATTAGTGTGACCCAATACTTTGGTTCTAGCAGACCGATACAATCTACTCACGGTTTGGAAGAAGGAGTATCGTTAAATTCGTATGATGCCTATGTTCTGAGTCAAGTTGGTGTGAAAGAATGGAATCCAAGCGAGGGCAAATTTACAGAACTGAGCGCTGGAGAAGCAAACCACATCTTAACTGAACAAAGAGAGCGGAACATAGGGGCGGTTACAAACTATCCAGCCTATCAAGAATCCAATCCCGAAGCTAAAGATTTTTTTGAAAGCTTACGAGCTAACCAGAATAATATCCTGTCAAATGATGTTCTGTCTCAGCTAGACAAGGAATTAGAACAAATCATCGACTGGCGCCATCACTATCAACCAGGCAGCCAAAACCTGCTATCCATTCTTTATAGTGAGGACGTTATTGGGCAAAGAAAAGTTGTCTATAAGGATGGCAAACTAGAATATCATGTTATTGACCGCGATTTACAAAGGGAAATTGATAATCGCTATTCAAGAATATCCAGTAATCTTTTCAATACCAAAGAAGATGCAGAAGCTTATGGTAAGACAGTCGTCGCAGAACTAGGTGAAGAAGATTACTATTATGACTTATGTTCGCATTACGGGGATGGAAATGTAGATCATTATTCTGTCTGGTTTAAACGCAAGCGTCCGTTAGATTTAACTAGTAAGATAGGCTTCACCAAAGGTGAATTAGGAAAAGACGATTTGAAGAAATTTAAAAGTCTAAAATACACAATTGATTCAAATTCTAAGATAGTAATCAGTGAGGAAACACCTGTTATATATGAAGATTATCCATTGTTAAAACTGGATCGAGTTGGAACTAAAACTGGTGTGAAAGGTTTTATTAGTGCTTATTATTGGCTGAGAATCCTCCATGGTGCATCTTCAGAGTCAATACAAGCTGGTGAGTTAGTAAGTGCTTACCAAAGGAATCCAAACACTAAGATTTATGCTAATCAAGAAGAAGCTGAACAAGCAGCTGATTTAATGTTATCGAATTACGAGTATTTACCTGAATATGCCAAAGTTGCTTCGGAGCTTTTTAGCCCTGAACAATTAAAAAACGTAAAAACGAAGGATGATTATCTCAGATTATTCACGAGTTATATTGATCCATATAATTTTATCGTTATTTATCCGAAATACTGGGCTGAGTTGAGGGAATTAAAATTTCCAAGCATAAAATCTGCACATAATTTCATAAAAAACAATATAATTGAAGGTCTTGATGTTTATCTAGCAGTACATTCAGGTGGATACTATACTTTGATACTTGAAAATGAGCAAATCCTATTTACTAAAGAAGCTCGAATGGAGGCGATGGATTTAATTAAACCGAGTGTTCGTCCGATAGTAGTTTCAAAAAATCCTCCTAGATATGGTGTTCCACATGTCTTTAAAATAGGCGAATTCTATTTCATCCAGGAGCGAGATGAATTCAATGATATCATACAGTCAAGAGTTGCTTACGGAAGTTTTGAAGAAGCGATGGAGGCCGGTCAAGCATACGTAGCTAGTCGCCCAGAATATGTTTACGATATCTTCCAAGTAGATGATTCTTATGTTGTCACCTATGGTAAGAATTTGGTAGAAAGTCGTTGGAATCCTGATCGGTTATCCTTTAATGACCGTGTAACGGCTCAGGAAATGGCGGAATACATTAGATCTTTACCTGTCGTTAAGAAGTTTGATTATCAAATCGTTCCCAATGGTGGTTACGTTGGAAACTTCAAAATTCGTACAGATAGTATCGAATTTACTGATGACTATAATGGTTATCTCCTCGTTCCTGCTTATCTTTTCTCTGGTAATGCAGGGGTGGATGGAGAACACTTCACAGGGGAGAATCAAATAGTGGATTTCTTTAGCCATCTTAGAAGGGAGAATCAACCGACCCCTAGTCAACAGGGAGTAGTCCTAGTACCGAGTGAGCGTCCAACGCTTGTTCCGGATGACGAGAATCGCACGATTGTAGCTGTAGAATCAACCAATAATGTTGGATTGAACCCTAGGCCAACGATAGGAGCTAGTACACCAGATAGTCAAGCCCAGGGCGACTCATCTATTTACCAACTGGGAAGTTTGCAAGTTAAGTTAACACCGTTAGGGCTGTCTGAAGTCGTCCAGGTCTTATTGGAAGACTACCGTGAAGTCCAAGATAAGTTTAAAGATAAATTTGCCTATCTTTATAATATTCAATTTGTCTTTGGCGATGTGAGTCAAGAAAGCTTAAGTGAACCAGCTCAGGCGGAAATTGTCCTGGCTGATGGTGAAGAAGTCGACCAAGTCCTCCGCTATGACGTGGAAGAAGACCAGATCTTGGAAGAGTTAGACTTTGAAGTGATTGATGACTTTGACAGTCAAGGAAGATTGGTGCGCAAGCTAGTCTTTGAAGTTAGTGTATCTGGTTACTATGGTGTGGTATTAAAGTAAAATATTACGTCAAACGGCTGCAAGATAAGTCAGCCTCAAAACCACCTAAAATGTTGTTAAAACAGCATTTTAGGTGGTTTTTATTATAATAAAGGTAATAAATACAAATCCTACCGCCTTATTTATGTCATTCAGGCATAAAAAACGACCGTTCAGGAAATTCTTCCCTAACAAACAAGGGTATTTGATAGATTAGTGGTGAGGAAAGATATTAATAAATTAAAGGAGATGACT
This sequence comes from Hutsoniella sourekii ATCC 700629, assembly GCF_000518205.1. Lineage (GTDB taxonomy): Bacteria > Bacillota > Bacilli > Lactobacillales > Aerococcaceae > Hutsoniella > Hutsoniella sourekii. Next base: position 58,002 of record NZ_KI912400.1, read on the forward strand.
CACATGTTTGCTAATCGTAAAAAAATGAAAAAAACGCGTGCTATTGGCTGGGTTACTGTTTCTCTGATGGCTGGTTTAGTTATTGCTAGTAGTCAGGCCACTAACTTGGTAGTCGCCCAAGCAAATGATTCGGTTGAGCAGGTGACTTATAGCGAAGAGGATCAACTTTACTTTGAAATAAGTCTGGAAGAAATTCATACATTAAGTGCAGAAGATACAATTGAAGAAATTGCCACAGACCAGCAAATCGAAGTGGATTACTTAAGACAAAGTAATAAAATTGAGGATGACCATAAGTGCGAACCAAACGACAAAATCTTGATCGATCCATTAAAAATCTCCTTCTTAGTTCGAGAGAATTATCAGATTGATTATAAGGATCTCTCTGATAAAAATCTAGAAATAAGCGAAGAAGGAACAGTTAAGGTCCCTCTTTATAAGATTGAGACGGGTCAACCCCTTCAAGTCCTAGATCCAGAGGTACAGAACAAGTGGTATGGAATGGAATCTATTGCTAATGATAGAGGCCAATTAGAAACCGGACAACCTGCGACCGAAGATGACATCGATGGATTAATTCAACCAGATACAAATAACCCAGATGAAGACATCCCAGGCGCACCGGATACAGGAAACACACCAGATGATGGTAATACACCAGATGATGGTAATACACCAGATGATGGTAACACGCCTGATAATGGTAATACGCCAGATGATGGGACACCAACAACCCTTCCTGAACTATTCGTATTCAGAGAAGGCGGCGAATTAATCTCTGATGTTCAAACAATATTGGATGAGTATGTCAATCAAGCTCACAAATTTGTTCCACTACCAGATAACATTCCTTCATATTCACAGTTGCTTGGAAGCCAAGTAATCGCATCAAATACGGAAACTATTGCCAATCCACCAATTATCGAAATGCAAGAAATCACAGTGGATACCGAAGTTCAAGAACCCGTTCTCGACGAAGAAGGTAATCCAGTCTTAGATGAAAACGGTAATCCAACCTTTACCACAAAAATTGTTCCAGTAACCGAATACCAAGAAGTAGAAACACCTGTTCCTGATTCTGTTCGCGAGACAACTCAAACGGAAATAACCCATACCTTTGTTCCAGGTAAATTCCACCGCTATGACAGTAGTTTACCAGCTGGCGAAACGCGTGTGATTCAAGAAGGTATTCCTGGTTCTCAGACAACAGTTAAGACCACTGTTACTTTAGATGGCGTTGTTCAAGAAGAAACAGAAGAAATTACATCCGTTACGCAAGCAACCGATGAAATTATTGCCATCGGTGATAAAAATCCGGTCGGTGACATCTACAAGAAGGTTCAAAACGTTCGCACCTACTCACACGCCATCCATTATGTTTTAGATATGAGTTTAGCTCCAGGTCAACGTGTATCAATCCAAGAAGGTCAAAACCGAGTTGAAACGCAAGTTGTTAAAGAACACTACATTGATGGTGAGCTTTATAACACTGAAGAATTAGAAAGTTCAGCGGATGAAGGTCAAACCGAAATTATCGCAATTTCAGCTCAAGAAATGGCTCAATTAGTAGGTATCACTTTACCTGATCCAGAACCACAACCTGAGCCAGAACCAGAGCCAGAACCAGAACCAGAACCAGAACCAGAGCCAGAACCAGAACCAGAGCCAGA
>NZ_KI912400.1:59826-68712 GCF_000518205.1 Hutsoniella sourekii ATCC 700629
AGAACCAGAACCAGAGCCAGAGCCAGAACCACAACCAGAACCAGAGCCAGAGCCAGAACCAGAGCCAGAACCAGAACCAGAGCCAGAACCAGAGCTAGAGCCAGGGCCATACCTAGACCCAGGTAAGTTCATTCCAAAACCGTTAACTAATGACGACATTAACCCTGATGATACCATCATGGACCTCTTAAATAACCAAGGGGGCATTTGGTCACCACCTCAGGCCAACATTAACGGTAATAGAATTACCTTCACTCAAGGTCGAAATAACATTACAAATGATGTCACTATTATTGAGCCAGAAAAAACGTTAACCATTCAAGATATTGTTGACGGAAATTATGAAGGTGATCTGGACGATTATCTACCAACTATTCGCTATCGTGCAAATAGCAACGGTAGACCAACAACCTACCAAATGAAATATATTCCTTATGGTTTAGTAGAAGCATTTAACAATGGTATCATCTTTGACCATGCCTTATTTAACGAAGAATTTGGCAAGCTATTGAACGCGGAAAGAGCAAGTAAAGGTTTACGCCCAATCCAAATGAATACGAACCCATTAGCCATTGACGCCAACAACAAGAGGACCAGAGATAACGCCAGCCATGGTTATCTAAGAGGTTATAACCTAGAAACCGGCGAATATTATGGCGCACATACAACTTCAAGTGGTCAGGTTACAGCAAGCTACTATAATGACCAAGATCTAGGAGGTTGGTTCTACGATGGCGAAAATACAGCTGGCCGAGGCATCGGTCATTTGGAAGAGTTGATTAACGAAAAGAAATTAGCTGAGCAGCTATTCAAACAATGGAAAGACTCTCCAGGCCACTATAGACTACTTATGAAAGACAGCAATTACTTTAACAATAGAACATTCCACATAAGTGCCCGCATCGGCGATTTCAACCTAAATCCAGGATCAGGTTATTCCGATTTCTATAAAGGTTTAGTTTCAAACTTTGTACTGTTCAGTAAATAATGTCTTGTCCAAAACTAAGGCTGTAAGATAAGTCGGTCTATGGATTGTATTGCTCAAGAAAATCTGCCAGCAAGATGGCTTACTCAAGGTCAGTTTCCTCGTCATGAAATGATTTGCCGTTTCAGATGTTCTCAGGATTTAATAGAGATATTACCTCATAGTTTTGGCTACTTTGTTTCCTTTCTAAAGGAACAGGGGTTCATTGATGATCGGCTCTTTATTGATGGCACAAAGTTACTTACGAATGCCAATAAATACAGCTTTGTCTGGAAGAAGAATAACATCTGCCATGAAGAGATAAATCGACAATCAATTAGGGCCTTGTTAAATGGAATTCTAGGGTCATTATGGCAGAACTTCAATCCTTGAGGATACGCCGCTGACAGTGGAGGATTTAGGAGAAATCATTACGGTTCTCGAAGTCTAATTGGAGAATCTGGGACAACAAATCGAAGTGAACCCAAACGATCACCCATCCTGACAAGCAAGAAAGACGCTTTCTGATTCACTATAACACTTATCTTGCTATTACTTGATAAAAAGACCACCCAGGCAGGGGTGGCCTTTTTGGGTTGAATTAAGGTGCTTGGCACCTATGAGGAGCTGTATTACCCGTAACGATTGCACCACATATCAACCATACTTAGAGCAAGGGCGGGGATCACCCCATAGTAATTTGTCCGACCAACGATATAAGAAGTTCTATTGGATACCTCGCCTCCCCTCGCAGCAAGCCGATCCCATCCGTAAACGCGTCTTTGAAGTGAGTCAATCTGGTTATTATGGAGAGGTATTGAAGTAAGAATGATCTTGTGGCGAGACCTTAGATCTCATTTTTTACCGTTCAGGAGTAAATAATGACCGTTCAGGGTGTTTTCGTCCGCTAGTCGAGGGTCATGTGATAATCTTTAGATAAATACGGGGTGTATCCCCTACCATGCAGTTATTTTAGGAGGATATTATGGCAAAGTATAGTAAGCACTTATTGGTATTTCTTATAGCGATTAGTTTCATAGTGGGTCCTAGTGTAGGCGCTCAGTCATTGGAAGAGCGTCGTGAAGAGTTGATTGAGTCCTTTATGCAAGGGGTCATCGAAAAATTTACTTACGAAGAAGTAGATGCTTATTTAAGGCAACAAGAAGCAGAAGTCTTGGAAACAGGTTCAATCAGCCGTAAGTACAGTATGGGTGGCCATTCCACTGCCCAATCCTTCATGATGAGAGATTATTTGGTGGATTATTTAGAGGCGAATGCTAGTCCGGACCATTTGAAGGAACTGTATCCTTATGCCGTTAACTTCGACGAACTTCCTGCAGAGCTGAATTTCCATGCGGCGGGTGGCGATGGTGAGTTGGCCTACCAGTTAAGAAAGACTTCAGATGGTGGATGGGAAATCTACTCCACTAAGGGCTTTGACAACTCATTTGAATCTAGCGACACCCTTCGAATCTTACCTGAGAATAATGAGACCAGTACCTATACCATTCAAGATCAGTTAGGCAACAGCAGAGATATCTCCTTGAATACCATTGCCGAATACTTGACTACCCCTCACCGGACAGAATATCGCTTCGGCTTCTTCTACAATAAGGAAGGCGGACTGAGTCTGCTTATTAATGAATTGGAAGGTGTAGAGTCTTTCCGCCAGGAGTATCTTTCAACGGAAGAAGTAACGGAGGCAAGTGAGCCTGCTGAGTTGGTTGTCGCCGGGGATAACCAGTCAGGCCAAGATCTTACCTCTCTCTACCAAGATAAGGTTAATCAGGTCGCCCAAGAAAATCCTAATACCTACCAACCCTATGGTTATGCGATCCATGATATTGATGGTAACGGGACCCTAGAATTAATTATTGCGGAAGCGGGAGATGTCCGTCAGATCTATGCTTATCATTCTCAAAGTGGTCAGCTAGATCTGATGCCAGAAGTGGATTATCAATCAGCGGAACGTTCACATCTGGTTATTCAGGATAATGGGGATATGTATTTATTTGGTTCTAATGGGGCGGCTCGCTCCACCTATGAAACCTACCGCTTCAATGAAGCGGGGACGGCCTTAGAGACGGTTTACTCCATTGATATGAATATAGATGCCAATCCAGACCGACCATTCAGCTTGTTAGAAGATCCCAACACTTTCTATACCGAAGAAGAGATGGACCAAGTAGTCGAGGGACGCTGGTTCCTGGGAGAGAATGGTCGCCAGGGTGCCTATATTCCTTACCATCCTCTAGATGAGCCCGTAAGTGATTGGATCCAAATCCATCTACCTTAAAAATAAAGAGCCTTATGAGAAAGGAACATAGATCATGAAACAATGCTCGAATTGTCAAGAGTGGATTGATGAATCTGCCCGACTCTGTACCCATTGTGGCGCCAACCTGGAAGCCGGAGAAGAGCTTAGTCCACGGCTCTCACGCAAGGAACGCTTTGCGGCTTCTAAGAAGAGAAAATCTGGCTTCTGGCGTCGTTCAATCATAGGTCTATTGTTAGTAGGGCTGGCGCTTGTCCTAGCAATTAATGGACTTAGCTATTACCGAACAACCAGTCATGAGAACCCTGGCCAAGAGCAGCCCCACTCTATGCCCGATCAAAAGACGAAGGAGTCTAGTCAAACGAGCAGATCGCCAGCAACTTCCAGTGAGGCCTCAAGTCCAGAATCCAGTTCGACCCAGGAAGTTCAGATAGGATCGGAGCTCATTGATGCGGAGAGAAAAGAAAAATTGATAGAAGATATGCGGACACCTGACTTAACGAGTCCACATGGTGAACTGACTTATAGTGAGGCAGAAGCAGTGGTTGATCGAATTCTTGAAGATTTATTTGCAGGGAAGATAGTAGTAACCCAAAGAAGTTATATTAATAGAGAGTATCTGCCTGAAGGATTTTTTCATCCTCACTTATCAGGAATTGCGATTGGTGAAGCATACCGAATCTTAGCTGATGATTTGGGAATTCGACCAAGCGTTGACTTATATCCTTATATCATCTACAAGGAAGATGTACCTACTAATGCGCGTTTTACCCGTAAATCAGGTGGACCTTTTCCAGAAATTGTCATTGAAAATGGAGAGCTAATCTTTCCAGAATCAGGACCAACGAATTTTAAAGGGAATAAGGGGCAAAGAATTAGATACGATGAGACTTCTGATATTGAAGTGAGCCTAGCTGATGGGAGTGGGAATAAGACTATTTATTATAATACTGCCTATAATTTTGAAGATGAAGAGAACCCCCGAGCTACTTTTCTTCACTACGTGGGCATCTACCGTAAGACGAGTGGTGAGCTGGCCCTTGCAGTAGGGCCGGTGGATGGAGTCTACTATGAATATGTGGAAACAGATTCAGCATCTCCAGCAACGAGTGAGCCCAGTCCTTCTGATAGTAGCGGTCAGATTTTCGTTGATCATCCCATGTTCGATACTTATTGGTACGCCATTCTTGAAGGTTTACCCGAAGATCCTGCCACTTTGGGATGGACGATGGCGGATGTGAAGAGAGAAGCTTCATGGCTAGCTAACGAAGCTGAGTGTCATCCATTGATTAAAGGTATGGCTCGTAAGTTGGTTCAAACGATTGAAGACGACTTTCCATTGGATGCCGGTGCTATCTATACGCACAGCTTTATGTTGCATAAGCAAGCCGATCTGACTGATTATGACAAACGTTGCCGGGAGTATCTAAGATTCCTCCTCTACCTTCGAATTGATGATAATGAACGACGCAATGAGATTGATCGAACGGTTAAGGGTATTTGGATGCAGGCGATGGATAACTATGAATATTATTACAGCCAAGGAGGCCAGATAGCTGAGGCCATGGATGCGATTGAGCAGAAGACGGGTCTTAGTATGTTAGGACTCTATCCAGGTGATATCAAATACGATGGAAAGATGATCGGTTATGAGGGGCGTATTCCTTTTTCTATGTATGGTTCTAAAGTAGAATATGCCTATGATTCAGAATTAAAGGGCGTCCGTTTTCATGATTTTGACCGTGGAATCGGACTTACCGAATTTATCCCGATGGATTTTGATTTAAGTGATATTTATTAACCCCATGCCCCTCTCCACACTTTGAGGGGCTTTTTTGTCGTTCAGGCATTCAAATCTGTCGTTCAAGCAGACTTGCCCCAAAAGTTCTCCTCCAGGGATTATGATGTAATCAACAAATAACAACAAACAAACTTGTGCCCGAGTGGACAATAGGAGGAATTACAATGAACCAAAAATTATTTAAACTTATCGCCCTAGGAACTCTAGTAACCAATGCCAGTTTTAGCACCCAAGCAGTGCTTGCTGCTGAAGAGTGGGAAGAAGCTCCAGTTGAAGAAGTGGTAGAAGAGCCTTACCAAGAGACTTATGAAGAAGAACCGATGGAAGTAAGCAGTGAAAGTAGCCAGCCCATCAACTATAAGGCCGTCAAGACAGGATTTGATGCGGAAGTATTAATTGATGACCTAAAACCTCAAGATCTTCAAGGTGAAGCAAAGAAAGCTTTCAAGTTTACCCTAAGCGCAGATCCAGCCAATGCCGAAGGAGCTGAGATTAAGAAATTCGAATTCAAGAATTCTGAAAAAGAAAGCGAACTAGAAAAGATCACTAAAACAGAAGATGCGATCAGCTTTAACCAACCTGGAACTTATTATTTCTGGTTGAGTCAAGAAGACGTTGCTCCACAAAATGAAGACTACCAATTAGACTTAGAAGCCAAGCTCTTAGAATTTGAGGTAACCGATCCAACTGGTGACGGGCATCTAACAGTTACACAAGTAGGCGAGCCAGTCAAGTTCTACAATCAAACGATTGAGCTTGAAGAGTCATCTGAATTTCAAGAGGAGACTAGTCAAGAATTTGCATCTGAAGAAGAATCAGAAGTTGCAGAATTGACAATTGAAGAAACATCAGAAGCAGTCGACTCACTTGAAGACCAAGAAGAGCCATCAGCAACGACTTATGCGAATTATGACACCGAAGAAGCCCCGCTAGTTGAAACAGAGCTAGAAGAGACAGCTACGGAAGAAGAAAGCTTACCAAGTGAAGAAAGTATGGAAGCTGAACCAACAGCCATCGGCAACCAAGATGAAGAAAAAGAGCAGAATGAAGGGCTTGTTGGGGCTGTACAAGATGGCCTAGGTAAAGTAACAGAAGAACTAGACAAAATTAACCCATTCATGAAGGATAAGCAAGAAGTAAATCAAGAGACATCAGAAAATCCAAATGGTGAAGCGAATCAACCAAACAATGTTGGAGAAGGAATTGTAGCCACGATTCAAGACGGATTCAATGGCGTGGTCGATAGTGTTAGTCAGTTAAATCCATTCAAGACAGAAGAAGATGATCAGGTAGCTGGCACTCGTAGCATGCCTGACACTAGCTATGTGCCAGTGGAACGAGATGGGGTGGATTATAAGGCGGAATATGGATATGCTAATGCTAGAGTGGACATAAATGATAAATCGCCAAGCCAAACAAAAACGATTGTACGACCTGAATTCACTTTTACATTTGCTTGCTTAGGAAAGTTAGAGGGAAGCACGTTACTACCAGCGAAAGATTATGAATATGAAATTCTTAAACCGAATTCAATCGCGGCAAGTTATGGTGGGATTGGGTCTGGAGAGCGTAAAGTTGAATTTAGACGTCCAGGAGTATACGTTTTTGCTTTAAGTCAAGATACACCAGAGATGATGGCCAAGTTTTTCGATTTAGATTTAGAACCAAAACGTTATATTTACGAAGTAACAGATCCTAAGGGGAATGGGGACTTACAAGTTAGCATACTTGAAGGATCTGATAGTGTCTTTAAAAACTATTATACAGAGGGCAAGACTTCAACAACACCCCGTACAATTGTTTGGGATGATGAGAGTATCGCTGCATTTCTTAGTGATAGCCCATTCCTAACCGGCTCAACAAACGAAGGCAATGTCGATCGTAGTAACAACGGTTCTCAAACAGGCGGAAATGGGGACTCATCATCAACTAACACCCAGCCTATCATCAACAAGCCAGGCTCTAATAGAACCACGACCCCTGGTAATGGCTCAGGCAACCATTCTAACAATAATACAGGTGGTGGAAGTAATAATGGGTGTTCAGGCAATGGTCAACGGGGTTCAACGGCTAGACCAGGTAAACCTGGAGGTCGGTCAAATCGCAAACCAAGTCACACTACTAAACCGAAAGGTCCTAACAAGAAGAAACCTGGTCAAACTCAAAAACCAGGTAATCGTAAGCCAAAACCAAGACCAGCTGTTCCGGCTTTTGTTCAACCGCTCTTGCCAGAAACTGGAGAAGCTTCAGGTCTAGTATCGATAATCTTTGCCGGTTTGGCTCTAATGGCGGGGCTTGGCTTGCTCGCTAAGAATTACTTTTTCTCAAGCAAAGACTAAGTAGGTCAAATGTTACAATTAGATGACAGAACCCAGTGCTCAGGCACTGGGCTTTTTATTGCATACAATAGCTAAAGATATAATAATTATAAAACCGCATAAGGATAATGAATAGTGTTGAACCTTTAACCAACCCTAAACTGTGAGATTGAACCTCATAGTTGCGAAAAATAATAGAAAGCAGAGGGTTATTATTTCATTTATGTTACAGATATGTTACAATAACCTTAGAAAAAAGAGGCCATTATTGACCTGAGGAGGAATCAACCATGTTATCAAGAAAAAATTATTTGACTATGGCCGCCCTTACCTTAGCTGGAATCCTTGTCAGCCAAGCTCCATCTGTCTATGCTAATGAGAGCTACCAAGTCCAAGCGGGCGATAATCTTTATCGGATTGCTTTAAATCATGGCACAACGATTGAGGCTATCAAGGAAGCTAACCAAATTGATGGGTCTAGTCTACCGGTGGGTATGAATTTAGTGATTCCTGCCTCAGCGGATGAGTTAGCTCCTGAAGTGACAGAATCTGTTGCACCTGAATCAGAAAATTCTCAAGTGGATGAATCCCAAGCCGAGCTTTCCAATCCGGTGTTAGATGAGTCTGTCTCTGAGACATCCACTCAATCCACAGCCGACGAGTCTGAAGAAGAAACCAAATCAGCAGCCAATGAAGAGCTTACAACGGGATTCAAGACCAATGAAGAAGCTATCAAGTATGCCAAAGATAACTTTGACTGGCATAAACATTCTCAATGGCGAGTGGAATGGAAAGATGGTAAGTTCGAGGTTCACTATGATTTAAAAGACCCTCAAAATCAACGACCAACGCCAAAACCAACGCAAAAACCTGCTCCTTCAACTTCAAGCAATGGCTATAAGGTTCAAGCGGGGGACTCTTATTACAAGATTGCCAACAAGTATGGTGTAACAGTTGACGCCTTGAAGAAGGCCAATAACGCCACCTCCAACTTCTTGCAAGTAGGCGACAAGTTAGTGATCCCAGGTTCAACCAGTCCCGCTCAACTAAGTCCACGTCCAAGTGAAAGCAGTCGCCCAAGTACGAGTGGAACCTACACAGTCCAAGCGGGCGATTATTACTACAAGATCGCCAACAAGTACGGAGTGACAGTCGATGCCTTGAAGAAAGCCAATAACGCCACCTCCAACTTCTTACAAGTGGGTGACAAGTTGGTGATCCCTGGTGTTTCAAATCAAGTTAGACCAAGCCAGCCAAGTCGCAACCAATCAACTGGAGCAAGCGGTGGTACCTATACAGTTCAAGCGGGCGACTACTATTACAAGATCGCTAATAAGTATGGTGTAACGGTTGATGCCTTGAAGAAAGCTAACAACGCCACCTCCAACTTCTTACAAGTAGGCGACAAGTTAGTGATCCCTGGTGTTACAAATCAAGTTAGACCAAGCCAACCAAGTCGCAACCAATCAACTGGAACAAGCGGTGGTACCTACACAGTTCAAGCAGGCGACTACTATTACAAGATCGC
>NZ_KI912400.1:68772-103095 GCF_000518205.1 Hutsoniella sourekii ATCC 700629
CAAGTTAGACCAAGCCAACCAAGTCGCAACCAATCAACTGGAACAAGCGGTGGTACCTACACAGTTCAAGCAGGCGACTACTATTACAAGATCGCTAATAAGTATGGTGTAACAGTTGATGCCTTGAAGAAAGCTAACAATGCCACCTCCAACTTCTTGCAAGTAGGTGACAAGTTGGTGATCCCAGGTGTTACAAGCCAGGTTAGACCAAGCCAGCCAAGCCGCAACCAATCAGCCGGAGCAAGCGGTGGCACTTACACAGTCCAAGCAGGCGACTACTACTACAAGATCGCTAACAAGTACGGAGTCACTGTTGACGCCTTGAAGAAGGCCAACAATGCCACCTCTAATTTCCTCCAAATTGGCGACAAACTGGTTATCCCTAAACGTTAAGAAGCAATTAGATAAGAATAAAGCGAGCCGGAAAATTCCAGCTCGCTTTTTTGATTAGAAGAGGCGTTCTTGAATATGGTGAGTGACGTCATTAGTCTCCAAGGCGTGGGCGGCGTGAATTTTTTCTTGGTCGACGGTCCACTCTTCTGGATCCAGTGACTGGATCTGGTGGAGGAGTTCCCGTGGGAAGTAGAGACGGTCGTCTCCTTTCTCCTGGCCAGTCAGGGAGTTTACGATAGTAGAAACTTGTGACAGTTCAACCACTTGACCACGCTTAGTGATTAGATCTATCTGGGTTCTTGAGTTTTTATGATTAGGGCGGTAGAAGTCGTAAGGTAAGTCAAAACTAGTATTTTCCCCAAAATAATAATTAGGATCTAAGCCACTACTGTACAGCTCTTGTTGAAGAGAGGTGACGAGTTCTTGGCGTTCGCTCTGACTAGTTAAGAGTGATTTGAAAGGCTTGCGGTTCAAGAATCGATAAGCCAGGTCTCTTAAAATCTTATCTGGACTATCTAACCAAGTATTGAAGTAGGTATTCATGACATGGTCATCCAGGCGCAAGTAATCCTCTAATTGCCACTGGTCTTGGAAGAAGGGTTCGAGCAGTTGGCTGGATGAAGTCATCTGGCCAGCTTCATAGACCTTACGACCTCGCTTCATCAGACTGCGTAAGACTTCCTCCATTCCTCTTGAGACGGGGTGGAAGTAGACTTGCATATACATTTGATAACGGCTTACAATGTAGTCTTCTATCGCATGCATGCCCGAATAATCAAAGATAATCCGTCCCTTATAAGGCCGAATCACCCGAATGATGCGGGTGAGGTCGTATGTTCCGTAGGAGACACCGGCATAGTAGGCGTCACGTAAGAGATAGTCCATGCGGTCAGCGTCAATCTGACTGGATATCAATTGTACGACTTGTTGGTTACTGTATGTTTTATTGATCACTGAAGCGACTTTGTCAGGGAAGTCCTCCCCCATCTGACATAAGACACGGTTAACCTCGGTCTCAGGACTCGTGATAATGGCTTGTGTGAGTGCTTCGTGGTCAGTATTGAAGATACTCTCAAATGTATGTGAGAAGGGACCATGACCAATATCATGGAGCAGGGCGGCGCAGAGGGCAATGAGACGTTCAGAATCATCCCATAGACCATCACCGGCTTCTTGAGTGGGGTAATTACGGACAAAATTATTAATAATGCGTCGGGTAATCTCATAGACCCCTAGTGAATGATTGAAGCGGGAATGCTCAGCCCCATGGAAGGTATAGGAAGTGGTTCCCAATTGTTTGATTCGACGCAGGCGCTGGAATTCACGGGTATCAATCAGTTCGATTATGATTCGGTCACGAATATGTATATAGTCATGGACTGGATCGCGAAAGACCTTCTCGCGCGGAAGGGTTTGTTCTTGATAAGAAGATAATTGAGTAACCATAGTCTACCTCCTAACGGTATGATTAAAGCCCTTGACGCTTTTGGTGTTGGGCTTGTACTTGCTGATAGATCTCACTTAATTCAGGATTTACGAAGGACATAGGGTGGTGGATTTGCTCGTTGGGAAAGACTGCCAACATATCCGCTTGGAACTGGTCTAGGGAATAGTCAAAGGCGAGTAGTTGGTCAATGCTAGTCATCACTTGAGGGCGGATTCTAGGATAATCAGGACCCGCTTGGGCCACTTGATAGAAGTCGTGTATCAGTTGGCTGCGTTGGTCTTGATCACCTCGGACACTGAGGTAAGCTGCTGTTGTGACGCCGTCTCTGAAGCGACGTTGGGCAATGCCACCGATTTTCTGGCCGCCTACAACTAGGTCGAATTTACCAGGGCAATAAGAATCAGGGATCTCATAGGCTTCTACCTTTAGCTGATGTTTAGCTAGGGCTGTCCCCACCCAATCTACCATAACTTGATAAGCTTCATCGATAGAGAGTTTAGCCTGGTTTTGGTCCCAGACCATACTGACATTCATCACCCCAGGGTCACAGACGACGGCTAGACCGCCGTGGGGCCGAATGAAGGTCTGGTATCCAGCTTGATGTAAGAAATCCAGGCCGGCCTGTAAGTCAGGCAGACGCTTATCCTTGGCTCCTAAGAGGATGGTCGGCTGGTCGATGGGGTACCAATGAATGAGTCCGTAAGAGCGAGTGTCACTTGCTTGCTCGTTAAGAAGCGGAAGCCAGCGAATAAAGGCATCCTGGTAGAGCAAGGGACTCTGGCTATCTAAGTGGTCGGGATTCAATTGGTCATCAAACGATAGCCAGTGATAATCGTGGGTGAAGCGAGTGAGTCTTGGATTCATAAGGCGTCCTTTCTGTCAAGTGGTCTTGCCTTGATTATAGCAAATTATTGCTTATAATACTTATACAAGACGAATGAAGGTGAGAAATATGCAAAGAAATAAAGTCCAAGCTCAAGTTCGCCAAGAAATTAACTATCAGGGACGCGATGAGCGGGACCTATTTGAATTAGAGACAGAAGCGGTCTTAACCGAGTTGACTCACTACTCCAAGCTCAGTTACCAGGACCAAGAAGGTCAACTTGTCGAAGTGAAGTGGTATCCTAGTGGTTCCCCTTTGGCTAATCGGGTAGACATTAATAGTGGTCAAGGTTTAATGTGTTTCGATTTGTCTCAGACTTTTCAACGGGACTACTTGACGCCAGCAGGTCCTCTACCCTTAGAATTTAGGGCTCAATCCTTGGCTTGGGAGCTTGATGAGGCCCATAATCGCCTCCATATCCAGTATCAAATTCTGAGCCAGGAAGAGCTATTAGGAAATTATGATTATGAATTGATATTTTATTCTTAAATCGTTAAAATAGATAAGACTATGAGGAAGGAAGTGTCTCCATGGAATTAAAGCAATTTGAGGGCGAACGCATTGAAGAATTATCAATGATCGAAGTTGCCTATGCAATCCTACAAGAAACCGGGGATGTCTATGACTTTACCCACCTATTAGAAGAAGTACAAGCCTACTTAAATCTATCCGAAGAAGAACTGGAATCACGGATGGTGCGTCTGTATACAGATATTAATATCGATGGCCGATTCATTTCTCTAGGAGAGAATCGTTGGGGCCTAAGAGCTTGGTATCCCATCGATTCGATCGATGAAGAAATCGTTAGCTCCATTGACGATGAAGACCTACCGCGTCGTCGCCGTCGTAAGAAGCAAAGCAAGTTGAATGCCTTCGATGATGGAGATATGATCAATTATAATGAAGATGATCCTGAAGATATTGATGATATCTATGACGAGGACTACGATGAAGAAGACGACGAAGATGATGACGACGATTTCTTAGATATTGATCCGACTGATGATCCTGAAGATGAGCCTGCAGCAGATGAAGAATTAGAAGTCTATGCTTCAGACTTGGATGAGTTGGGTGAAGAGGAATTGGACGAAATCGACGGCGCTGGATTCGAAGACGACGATGATGAAGATTATGACGACTTCGATGACGAAGAAGAGGAAGAATTAGATCCAGAAGCCTAAGCATACTAAGTAAGAGTCAGCAAGTTGTACTTGCTGGCTTTTTTGATGATCAGGGTCCAAGGGGTTTTTGGTTATCCTAAAATTGGGAACGCATACATCCATGCATTTGGATAGAAACCCTGGTCAAAAGCAGTCATTTACAGTATAATCAATGTGTAATAACAAATCTATTAAGGGGGAATATTAATGGGTCGTTTAGTTAATATGACACAAATGTTACAAAAGGCAAAAGAAGGTCAGTATGCTGTTGGTCAATTCAACATCAACAACTTAGAATGGACACAAGCTGTTCTTCAAGCTGCTCAAGAAAATAACTCACCAATCATCTTAGGAGTTTCTGAAGGTGCTGGTAAATATATGGGTGGACCTAAAGTCGTTGTAGCAATGGTTAATGCCCTATTAGAAACAATGGACATTACAGTGCCAGTTGCTCTACATTTAGACCATGGTTCTTCATTCGAAAAATGTAAAGAAGCAATTGACGCTGGTTACTCTTCAGTTATGATCGACGGTTCTCATGATCCAATCGATGATAACATTGAATTAACTAAGAAGGTTGTTGCTTATGCTCACCCACGTGGTGCTTCAGTTGAAGCTGAAGTTGGTACTGTTGGGGGAGAAGAAGACGGTGTAATTGGTGGTATCCAATACGCAGACTTAGAAGAATGTAAACGTATGGTTGAAGAAGCTGGCGTTGACGCTCTAGCTGCAGCACTAGGTTCCGTTCACGGTACTTATGACGGTGAGCCTAAGTTAGGTTTCGACGAAATGCTTGCTATTTCTGAAGCAACTGGTGCTCCACTTGTTCTTCACGGAGGTTCTGGTATCCCTGAACACCAAATCAAAAAAGCAATCGAACGTGGTCACGCTAAAATCAACGTTAACACTGAATTGCAACAACAATGGACAGCTGCTGTTCGTGAAAAATTAAACACTGACGACAAAGTTTATGACCCACGTAAGGTAATCGCGCCAGGTAAGGACGCTATTGTTAAGATTACCAAAGAAACAATGGACATCTTTGGCTCAACTGGCAAAGCTTAATCCATTGAGTGTACCCGTGAACCAGGTGCTTCGTGCACCTGGTTTTTGTCTGTTTGAGAGAGGATGATTCAAAAGATGGATCGGATCCAAGAAATTAGGGAGGCCATCATGGCCGACCCTGATAATCAAATCTTCACGGACCAGGGGTGGGAGCCCATCTTCCAAGCGCCCAGCCAAGCTCGGGTCGTTATTATCGGTCAGGCCCCTGGAATTCGAACCCAAGAAGCGGGTCGCTGCTTTGATGATGCGAGTGGGGACCGCCTAAGAGAGTGGCTGGGGATTAGCCGTGAAGATTTCTATCACAGTGGTCAAATAGCGGTCCTCCCCTTGGACTTCTACTTTCCAGGGAAGGCTAAGACAGGGGATTTGCCACCGCGCAAGGGCTTTGCTTCGAAGTGGCATCCGCTGATCTTGGCCAAGTTGGATCAAGTACAGTTGATTATTCTAGCAGGTGCCCACGCTCAGGCGCAGTATCTAGCTGATAAACGTTACAAAAACTTAACCCAAACGGTCTACCACTATCAAGACTATTTGCCTGACTTCTTTCCCATTCCCCATCCATCCCCATTAAATGGCCGTTGGTTGAAGAAGAATCCTTGGTTTGAAGACCAGGTCTTGCCGGATTTAGTGGATTGCTTTCAAGCTGCTTTGAAAGTTTGACAAATGAGAAATCCCCTGGTAATATATGAGATATATATTAGAAAATAATGAAAGCAATGAAGAGAAGAGTAGACTCGATGAATCCAACTAGAGACCCTGTGTTGGTGGAAGCAGGGGGATGATTCGGTTGAAGATGAACTCGGAGCATTTAACGGAGTGCAAGCTCCAATAACGGTCGCACCCGATAACGTGCCAACGTTGATTGACGTTATGAGGTATTAATTGAGAGATTAATACGAAGATGGGTGGTAACACGGTATAAATCGTCCCTAGTCGGCTTTTGGCTGACTAGGGATTTTTTTGTTGAAGTAGAAGGAGGATTAACATGCCAATTAAGATAGCTAGAGACTTACCCGTTAAGGTAGCTCTAGAGCGAGAGCGGGTCGTAACGATTGATGAGATTAGAGCCCGTAAACAAGATATTCGCCCCCTGAAGATAGCCATCTTGAATCTCATGCCCAAAAAGCAGGACACAGAACTGCAAATGTTGCGTCTACTAGGCAATACGCCCCTGCAAATTGAAGTGGACTTGCTGTATACGGCGTCTCATGAGAGTAGCCACACGGCCTTTAGCCATCTCGATCAGTTCTATAAGACTTTTGATCAAGTCAAGGAAGACCAATACGATGGGCTTATTATTACGGGTGCACCGGTTGAAAAACTTGAATTTGATGATGTGAATTATATTGATGAGTTGGATCAAATTTTTGATTGGGCTCAGGAGAATGTTTATTCTCGCTTCTATATCTGTTGGGGAGCTCAGTATGCGATGAAGCGCCTCTATAATATTGACAAGCAATTGCTCGACCAGAAGCTATTTGGTGTCTACCCATATCGCAATCGTCAACCCTTGCATCCCTTAGTTAGGGGCTTTGATGAGGTCTACCGGGTACCCCAGTCGCGTCATACGACCCTAGCTCAAGAAGAGATAGAGCAAGTTGAAGACCTCTTAATACTGACTAGCCATCCAGAATATGGTCCTGATATAGTAGCCAGCAAGGGGCAGCGTGACTTCTTTATCTTTGGTCACTTGGAATATGACCGCCAGACGCTGAAGGCGGAGTATGACCGGGACCGCAGTCAGGGACTGGCTATAGATGTGCCGGTCAACTATTATCCTGATGACGACCCTAGCCAGGAACCTCTATTTGATTGGCGTAGTCATGCCTTTCTCTTATATAACAACTGGATCAATTTAACTTATCAAGATACTTTCTATGATTTGAAGACATTAATTAAAGGAGCAGACCAATGAAACACTACCACTTTGACACGCAATTAGCCCAGTTAGGCAATCGTAAGGATCCAGAATTGGGTTCCATCTCTTCACCGATCCATCTCTCAACGACTTATGCCCACCCTGGCATGGGTCAATCAACGGGCTATGATTATACGCGTACCAAGAACCCTACCCGTAACACCTTGGAAGAAGGCTTAGCCCGCATGGAAAATGGCAGCCACGCAGTAGCCACCAGTTCGGGGATGAGTGCTATCCAACTGGTCTTTCAATTATTTGAACCAGGAGCCAAAATTATTGCCTCAAGAGACCTATATGGCGGGAGTTACCGCTATTTCCAATGGTTGGAAGATCAGGGTCAGGCGACTTTTTACTATTTTGATACTGAAGAAGACTTTGAGGAATTAATCTCTGATGAGATCACAGCAGCCTTTATTGAAACGCCGACGAACCCCTTGATGCAGGTGGTCGATATTGAGCGCTTGGCCAAGTTGACTCAAGCTCATGATGTGTGTCTTATCGTAGACAATACCTTATTGACCCCGGTACGTCAGAAGCCCCTGGACTTGGGAGCTCAGATTGTTGTTCACTCCGGCACTAAGTTCCTAACGGGCCACAATGATATTCTAGCTGGTGTAGTGGTGACCAATGTGGAAGCTTATGGAGAACGCTTGGTCTGGTTGGCTAATACGACAGGGCCCTGTTTGTCACCCTTTGATTCGTGGTTGTTTATTCGTAGCTTGAAGACCCTACCCTTAAGATTTGAACGTCAAGAGGCGACGACCCTTTACCTTGTTGAACAATTAAAGCAACTTGAAGAAGTTAAGGAAGTTCTCTATGCTGGTGTTGGGGCCATGTTAAGTATCAAATTAACGAGTGAAGCGAAGGTTACCAGCTTCTTGGAGGCGATCCAACTCTTTACTTATGCAGAAAGTTTGGGCGGAGTTGAAAGTCTTATTACCTACCCAACCACCCAAACTCATGCTGATATCCCTCAAGAATTAAGAGAGTCTTACGGACTGACTCCGGATTTGGTTCGTATTTCTGTGGGCTTAGAGGATCCAGAGGACTTGTTGGAAGACTTGAAGCAAGCCTTGAAAGCTTAGGAGGATCAGATGACGATACAAGAATTTGTAGATAAATATTATGTAGACCGGAAAGGAACCCGGTCTTTAAAGTGGGACCTATTGGAAGAACGCTTTGGCGATCCTGACTTATTACCCTTGTGGGTAGCGGATATGGATTTCAAGGTGGCTGATTCGATTACTCAAGCCTTAAGTGAACGGGTTAGCCATGGCGTCTACGGTTATACCTTCCCCGGAGAACCCTACTATCAGGCTTATAATCAGTGGATGCAAGATCACTTTGGCCTTGAAGTGGATCCCGAATGGATGCGGTATGCAGGCGGTGTCGTTCAAGCGATTTATTATTATATCCACGCTTTCACGGAACCTGACCAGGCTATTCTTATCCAAACGCCCGTTTATTATCCATTCCATAATGCAGTCAAGGATACGGGTCGGCAATTGGTGACCGTTGACCTTAAGAACAAGGGTGGCGAATTTACCATTGACTTCCAAGCCTTTGAGCAAGCTATTATTGACAAGCAAGTGCGCTTATATATTCACTGCTCACCCCATAATCCTGTTGGACGGGTTTGGACCCATGAAGAACAGGAACAAGTCTTTGAGATTTGTGCTCGTCATGATGTTTTGATTATTTCAGATGAGATTCACCAAGACTTCATCTTCCATGGTGAGCAAGTCTGCGCTTATCAAGTAGCAGCTGGTAAGTACCGCGACCGAATCTTACTGGTCAATTCTGCTACCAAGAGCTTTAACTTGGCGGGCTTGACCCATTGCACGATGTTGATTGCTGATGCCCAACTGCGCCAGACCTATGATGACTACGCCCGTACCATTGTCCAGACTGAAGCTAACATCATGGGACTTGTTGCTACTCAAGCCGCCTATGAAGGAGGTCAAGAGTGGCTGGATGCAGTCAAAGAAGTGATCTACTTCAACTATCAATTATTGAAGCGGGAGCTAACAGAAGCGGATGATCGCATTATTGTGTCTCCATTGGAGGGAACCTACTTGAGCTTGGTGGACTTGAGACAAGTCGTTGACCCGTCTGATATCCAGCACTTTATTCAAGACCAATGTGGCTTGGCCATTGATTATGGGGAATGGTTTGGTGAAGGATACCAAGGCTTCATTCGAATCAACTTAGCAACTAAGCCTGAATGGATTCACCAAGCCTGCCAACGATTAATCCAAGCCTTAAGCCAAGACCAGTGAAGTTGAATGAAATTAGAGGCTGTCAGATAAGTCCAAACCACCTCTAATAACACAAATAAATCGTTAGGATTTGTATCTTTTGTTCATTAATAAAAATAGGTAGATTGGTAATAGCAAAGAAAAGTAAACAATCACTCAGCAGTAGTCTTAGGATAATTGGCCCATATCTCTCCCTTATGCGCTTTAGCGCTTAGGGAGAGGAGCTAACGCACAAGAAGCTCTATGTAGCCAATTAATGCTGGGACTGTTGTTGCTTTAGCAACTTACAGCCCCAGTATGCAACGCACCGGAAGAGCCGTGGCTCTGAAGGCGATCCACTACAGCTGAGTGATTGTATGCTTTTCGAAGCTTTAATCATAATTATTGTAACTTATCTTACAGTCTCTTTTATTATTGAAAGGCTAGACTTTTGTAAATGGGACCAGTATGATAAAATCAAGAATGTATAAGTTAGACGAAGGATATAAGAATAGAAGGAGGCGCTATGGCTTTAGAGTTATCACAGGATATACTGACTTCACTGTTAGACCATCAGCAGTATTTATTGTTGGATCAATTGTTAGCTTCAGATTATTCTCCCTCTTCTAAACCTCGCCAACTTCTCCAACTGGCTCAAGCGATTATCAATGTTGATTTAACCGGTCAAGAAGTTCTTGCTGAATCCTTGGGCTACTCCTATCTTTTACAGACTGCCAAGCTCGAAAGACGAGCTTATTGTTATTTTCATAATATGAACGGTCAGATCAAACGGCAAGAGTTCGCTGATTACTTCCGTGGATTAACGCCGATGCTGGTAGATGTACTCAGATTAGTTGTTGAAGCGACTTTTCTTCCCAATTTGGATCATTACTTAAGGCCGGTCATTAAGAATAATAGCCAAGATAAGCCGATTTACCGAGGCATCCAATGGGATCAAGAAGCGATTCAAGAGGATGGCCAGCTAATTGAGCGAACTTGGCGCCGCTATTATGGGTTGCGCTTCAATTATGATCATTATTTGAGTTCCAGTCATTTGCTTAAACTCATTGATGATCATTGCCAGGACCAAGAAATTCGTCATGCAGCCACCGCCATGCGCCAAATCGAAAAGCATGTCCGTAATTTAGTGGCTCATGAAGTGGTCTATGTAGATCGAGAATGGGTGAAGGACCGATCGGGTCATTCAATCAGTCAAATTCATCGCCTATTGGTTCATTTGATGCACTTAGCAGATTTGAAGGATCAAGGGCATTGGGAAATCTTAGAAACCATACACACTGCTTTTATCGAAGAAATTTCAGGAATACTCAATAAGGAGAAATAAGAGATGAAGAAATTAGTCATTCACGGTGGTAAGCCACTCAAGGGAGAAATCAATATCAATGGAGCCAAGAATTCGATTGTTGCTTTAATTCCAGCGGCAATTTTAGCTAATTCTCCAGTGGTCCTAGAAGGGGTACCAGAAATTCAAGATGTCTATTCTCTTTTAGAGATTTTGGCAGACTTCAATGTGGCGACAGACTTTAGAGATAATGTTTTGACCATCGATCCTACTCACATGGCTTCTATCCCAATGCCACATGGTAAGATTCAAAGCCTACGTGCCTCTTATTATTTTATGGGGGCTCTCCTATCCAAGTTTGGAGAAGGTGTGATTGGCTTACCTGGAGGATGTTTTTTAGGTCCGCGTCCGATTGACCAACATTTAAAGGCCTTTGACGCCTTGGGTGCCCAAGTTGATGACGAGTTTGGTGTGGTTAGCTTGACGACTCCTAACGGCCTTCATGGTAGTCGCATCTATATGGACGTAGTCTCAGTGGGGGCAACTATTAACGCTATTCTAGCTTCAGTGCGTGCTCAAGGGCGGACAGTCATCGAGAATGCAGCCCTAGAACCAGAGATTATTGACCTAGTGACCCTTCTCAATAAGATGGGAGCTAATATTCGTGGGGCAGGAACCAATGTGATTCGGATTGAAGGAGTCGATGAACTTAAGGGTGTCACCCACAGCATCATCCCTGACCGGATTGAAGCCGGAACCTATATTAGTGCCGCAGTTGCTATGGGGCAAGGCGTGAAGATCAATAATGTGATCTATGAACACGTGGAGAGCTTTATCGCTAAATTAGACGAGATGGGTGCCCGCCTTGAGATTGGTGAGGATTATATCTACGTTCATCCTTCACCTGAATTAGAGATGATCAATATCAAGACCCTGCCTTATCCTGGCTTTGCGACCGACTTACAACAACCGATTACGCCACTCTTGACCAAGGCTAAAGGAACGGGGACGATTACTGATACGATCTACCCACAACGGGTCAACCATATTCCGGAATTAAATCGAATGGGTGCTTCTATTAAGGTGGATGGAGATATCATCCGTCTCCAAGGAGAAAGTAAATTATCCGGTGCGCCTGTGAAGGCCAGTGACCTACGAGCAGGTGCTTGCTTGGTTATTGCCGGCTTGATGGCAGAAGGTGAGACTGTTATTACAGGTGTAGATAACATCTTGCGTGGTTACGCTAATATCGTGTCGAAGTTACAAGCCGTGGGTGCCGATATTGAAATGATTGAGGAAGATTAGAGAGAAGGATTTAGATGGCCAATGCATTTGACTTGGAGACATTGCTCAACAAGGAAGTCAAGGAATTATATGCTTACGCCCGTGAATTAAAGATTGCCAATTATAGTGAATTAAGTAAGAAAGAATTAGCCCTAGCCGTCAAGCGGACCCAAGAAGAGAAAAAGGGCTTCTTCCAAGTTGAAGGCGTCCTAGACCTACCACCAGGTGATGAGGCTTATGGCTTCTTGCGGCCGATTAACTATTCACCCAGCCAGGAAGATGTCTATATTTCCAACTCCCAAATTCGCCGTTTTCAATTGCGTCGGGGGGACTTGATCGCTGGTCCGGCAAGGCCAGCTAAGGATGGGGAACGCTATAATGGCCTTATGCAGATTACAGCAGTCAATGGTCAAGACCCTGAAGAAGCAAAGGGACGCGACCACTTCCCAGGCTTGACTCCCCTTTATCCGGATCGTCCGATTAAGTTAGAGTATCAAGCAAATAAGATTGCTAATCGCCTGGTGGATGTCATTAGTCCAGTTGGCTTCGGTCAACGGGGGCTAATTGTGGCTCCGCCTAAGGCAGGTAAGACAACGGTTATCAAGGATATTGCCAATGGGATTTCTCATAATTATCCGGATACGGACTTATTGATTCTCTTAATTGATGAACGTCCAGAAGAAGTAACGGATATCGAACGGAGCGTGGATGGCGAAGTGATCGCTTCGACTTTCGACCAGGAGCCGACCAATCATGTTCGTATTGCTGACTTGGTCTTGAACCGGGCCATGCGTCTCGTTGAGAGTGGTCGGGATGTGGTTATTCTCTTAGATAGTATCACCCGTTTGGCGCGTGCCTATAACTTGGTCGTTAAGCCAAGTGGCCGAACCTTGAGTGGGGGCTTGGATCCAGCGGCCTTTTATTTCCCTAAGAAGTTCTTTGGTGCGGCGCGTAATATCGAAGATGGAGGATCCTTGACGATCTTGGCAACGGCACTTGTTGATACAGGAAGTCGCATGGACGAGATGATCTATGAAGAGTTCAAGGGTACAGGTAATATGGAGCTTCATTTATCGAGACAGTTAGCTGAACGGCGAGTCTTTCCAGCTATTGATATCAAGCGTTCTAGTACACGCAAGGAAGAACTGCTACTGGATTCACAGACGCTGGATACTATCTGGAATATGCGCAAGATGATCTCAGGCGACGGCTTGCAATATACTGAGCAACTGATCCACCTGATGAAGAATACGGATAACAATCAAGAGTTTATCCTACAACTAGATAAATTATTACAAAACTAAGAAGGAGGCCAAAATGGCTAAGCAGACCAAAACCAATGTGATGCGCGTCTTGGACCAGCATAAGATTTCTTATCAAGCCCACCAATGGGTGCGAAACAATGAAATTGATAGCCCGGCCCCTATCTATAAGACCCTGGTAACCGTCGGTAAGTCAGGTGATCATTATGTCTTTCTGGTACCGGTGGACCATGAGTTAGATCTAAAGAAGGCTGCTCAAGCGGTAGATGAGAAGAATATCCATATGATCAAGGAAAAGGAACTCTTATCCCTGACTGGTTATGTTCATGGTGGTTGCTCACCGATTGGCATGAAGAAGCACTTTGTAACGACCATCGATCAATCGGCCCAGGATCAAGAGCGAATTATTTTCAGTGCGGGTAAGGTGGGTTGGTCTGTTGAATTAGATCCTAAGGACTTAGACCAAGTTTTAGCTTTTACTTATCAAGATGTCAGTACCGATGAGTAGAGAAAGGAGTTAGACGATGGCTGATTTTGAGTTTAATGTTGAAGAAGCCTATGCAGAGTTGTCGACTAATGCTAAAGGTTGGAGCAAGCAGTTGACCAAGGTATCTTGGAATGGCCGTCCGGGTAAATATGATATTCGTGATTGGGCCCCTGATTATTCCAAGATGGGTAAGGGCGTGACCTTTACACCAGAGGAATTAAAAGTATTAAGAGATACCCTGAATAAGATGGATTTAGATTAGTATAGCGATAAGCCCGAAGAATTTCTTCGGGCTTATCGCTTAGAAGGAAGGTGAATCATGCTCATTAGTCAGATTTTAAATGGATTGTTGGCCCTTTTCGCGCTTCTTGGAGGAATTGACGCTGCCTTGGGTAATCGTTGGGGCTTGGGTGACCGGTTCAAGGAAGGCTTCCAAGCGATTGGCTCTATCGGTCTGGGAATGATCGGGATGATTTGTTTGGCCCCCGTCTTGGCTGACTTTCTATCTCCTTACCTATCGCCGCTCTTTCAAGCGATTGGAGCGGACCCGGCCATGTTGGGTTCTTTTCTTGCCATTGATATGGGTGGCTTCCCCTTGGCTCAAGAACTAGGCCAAAGTTCAGCTGGGGTGAATTTTTCAGGTATTATTATGAGTTCGATGTTTGGCTGTACGCTAGTTTATGCGCTACCTGTGGGCTTTAACTTGGTGGCTGAGGAAGATTATCCCTTGTTTGCCCGGGGGATTATTGCGGGCTTGATTGCGATACCGCTGGGTGGCTTAGTGGGTGGCTTGGTGGCTGGATACGACTGGAGCTTTATCTTACCTAATTTGTTGCCAACTTCGCTTCTGTCCTTGTTGCTAATTCTTGGGTTCTTGAAGATTCCTGAACGTTTAGTTTCTTGGACCTTAAATTTTGCCAAAGGCTTGAATGCGGTGATTTATCTGGGGTTAGCTCTGGCTGCGGCCCAGCACCTATCGGGCTATACCTTACTTTCAGGTATGGGGGCCTTGGATGAAGCCATCCTAACCGTCGGCTCGATCGGGGTAACCTTGCTAGGAGCTTATCCTCTAGTAGACTTGTTGACCCGCCTGCTTGATCAGCCGCTTCACTGGGTGGGTAACCAGCTAGGGATAAGTAGTCAGGCTTCAGCGGGCTTCTTGGTCAACCTGGTGAATTGCGTACCCGTCTTCGACCAGAGCAAGGAGATGGATAGCCGGGGGAAGGTGATGAACTTTGCCTTTATTGTGCCAGCTACTTCTGTATTTGGGGCCCATTTAGCTTACACGAATTCAGTGGCCGAGGAAGTTTTACCAGCGATGATCCTAGCTAAGCTAAGTGCCGGGCTTCTAGCAGTTCTTCTTGCTTATCTCTTCACGGGAGACTTGACGGAGGAAGCAGCTTGAACCTCCATCTAGAAATGGCTTCAGCTAAGCATCAGCCCGGCTTGTTAGACTTATTGGCTTACTTGATGCAAGCACCTGAACACCAAGAGAAGACCAAGGAAGATCAGGCAGTGATGTTGAAGGTTTGGTTGGACTGGTTACAGGATTTAGACCAGAGCCCTTCCTCCCAAGAAGTTGAGCCATTGTATTATGTGGCTGTCAACCAAGACCAGGATTTAATCGGTTTGGTCATTATTCGCCGGCAACTAGCTGACCCAATAAGCGATGTGAGAGGCCATATCGGTTATGTCTTGCATCCGCGGTACCGAGGCCAAGGCTTAGCCAATCAATTACTAATTCAAGCCATTGGCCAAGCTAGGATATTAGGAATGTCTGAATTAATTCTAACAGCTGATTCAACCAACACTGCTTCTAATCAGGTCATCATCAATCAAGGAGGCTCCTGGTTTGAATCAAGAATCGATCCAGAATCGGGTCACTACATTCACTATTACCGCATATAAGAGAGGAAACCTCACTATAAAAAGACACCAATCTGTCGCCTTATCACGAACTGACCCCCTAAAGTTGGATTTTATGGGTCCAACTTTAGGGGGTCAGTTCATTAGGGACCACGGGTAGGTGCCTTTGTTATGTGGGCTAGTTAAGCGCGCTTGATGAGGTCTTGGAAGAGGGCCAAGTGCTTAGAATCTTGCTGATAGAGGTCTTCTGGATGCCATTGAACGGCAAGAACTTGGGGATTTTCACCCGCTGTGGATTCAAGGGCTTCAATTAAGCCATCACTAGAATAGGCGCTGGCTCTAAGGCCTGAGCCTAATTGGTTAATAGCTTGGTGGTGGAGTGAGTTGACAGCCAATTGATCAGTCTGGCAGATTTCTTCTAAATAGGATCCTTTTGTTACTTGAACTTTGTGGATAGGATACCACATGGAGGAGTCTTGGCTATGTTTGACTTGAACTTGCGGATTCAAGGACAGGTCTTGATAGAGACTCCCACCCAAAACACTGTTAATTATCTGCAGGCCTCGGCAAATGCCAAGAATCGGTTTACCTAGAGCTAGAATTTCATGGATCAACTTGGCTTCTGCTTGGTCTCGTTCCGGTTCAGTGGCAGTTAGCTTATAATGGGCTTCTTGTTGGTAGAGACTAGGTGAGACATCAGAACCTCCTGATAGGATCAGACCGTCAATGAGCTGGGCATAGTCAGCCATTACATCATCGGGAGCCACAGGTACTAGTAGAGGAATCCCTCCTGCTTGGATAACAGCCTGGGAGATAGCCCGAGGAACGTAGTCCATTAAGTAAGGGTCCGGATAACCGTCACTAGGATGAAAGTCAAAGCCTAAGGTGATACCAATTGTTTTCTTCATAAGATGCCTTCTTTCTTAGGAATAGCTTCTACTAATAATGTGATAAAATAAATATGCTATTATCTTACTAAATATGAGTTAAATGTAAATAGTTCTTTCGTTAAATATTGACTGATCAGACAAGGAGGCTACTGATGAATAAACAACAACTTGAATCCTTTCTAACGATCGTAGAAATCGGCAGCATTAGCCGGGCATCCGAGGTCCTCTATATTAGCCAGTCGACCCTTTCAGATCGCCTCAAGTCCTTAGAACAAGAGCTAGGTTTCACCCTTATTAACCGTGGGCCTGGAATCAAGCAAATTGAACTCACGGATCGAGGAACCGAATTCCTTGACTATACCAATCGCTTTCTCGCCTTGGACCGAGAAATTCAAGAGTGGCGCTTGAATGACCACCAACAAAGTATCCGGGTCGGAGCTCCGGCTAGTGTGAACTCTTATTTCCTGAGAGGCTTTTATCAAGACTTGTTGATTGACCGTCAACACTTGCAATTGGAGATTAGTGCCCATTGGAATCGTACCATCTATTCGATGGTTAACTTGGCTGAACTGGATTTCGGGATTGTCTCCCGGCCCTATCATTCACAAAATATCGAAACCATTCCCTTGATGCGGGAGCCGGTGGTTTTTGCTTATGATCGACGTTATTCGGATTACCAGAACTTGGATCAGTTAGCAGTGAGGGATCAGATTTCCATCGAATGGGGGCCAGCCTACCAGTTATGGGCAGAGAATTATTGGAACTTGGATGAGCAACCACGCGTTCGTTTGGATTCTCCGGAATTGTTAATGGCCTATTTAGAGTCTAAGAATGCTTGGGCCAGTATGCCTCTATGTATTTGGCAGGCTCTCAATCAAACTAACCCCCATGTCCAACAAATTGTGAGCCACCACCACCCTTACCGTGAACTATTCTTAATCTATCATCAATCCGCTTATGCGGGTGGTCAACAAGCTTACCAAGACTTTAGGCATGACTTATACCGCTTTATTCTAGCCTGCGACCAAAAAGACTTGTGTCAAAGTCTCTTATCAGATGTCGTTCAGGAATGAAATCAGGCTGTTCAGGAGGGATTCAGTCCACAATCTTTTTCCTGTGGTAAGATGGGTTTAGATTAAGAGAGAGGAAGTATCACCATGACTCGCTATAAATTTAAATTCTTATTTCGTCTGCCGATGCTGATGGCAACCTGCCTCGTGGCTACTAGCCTGGCAGCTGAGCCTAATTCTGGGGTATTAGCTGAGGAGAGCGCTTCTATTTCCAGTGAAGCTCAAGTGAGTTCAGCAGACCAGTCGCTCATTGACTTGGAAGCATTAGCTCAAGTGGCTAATTATCCGGAACTGATCTTACAAATGGATAGCCAGCGTCTCGCCTTAGACTTGTCGCCTAGTGACTATGTTGCTTCTTATTACTGTGTTCAAGAGGAAGGTCTAGTGGCGGAGACAGAGGAATTACCAAGTCTTCCTGAGCAAAATGATTTTTTCCAAGCGATCAAGCAAGTAAAGAATGCCTATATTGACCTCTACGAAAAAGACGGCCAAGCCTATGCGGTGCTGGTTCAACCGGCCTTTGCGAATGATTTGAACACCTTCTACTTGGATGAAGACCAGATGACCAGTTATCAATTTGCCAAGCAATCGGCCAAGAAGCTAGAAAGAGAACTCGAAACGAATGGTTGGACTCGGGTACCGATAGAAATTATTCGTCAGGTGGAAGACCAGATTGCAGCCTCAAACCTTGAAGCGGAGACAGCTGAGTCCTCTTACCAGGAACCTGCATATTCAGAGCCTATCTATCAGGAACCGGTTTATCCAGAGCCTAGTTACCAGGAACCCGTCTATGAAGAACCGGCCTACACTGAGCCAACTTATGTCGATCCTGGATACACAGAGCCTGTGGCTCCTGAACCAGCACCAGCTCCACTGCCTGCTCAACAAAGTGAACCTGACAAAAAAATCTATCATAGCATGGGTAAGAAACCCATCCTCTATTTCTACCCTGAAGAAGAAACGGAAGTTCATGCCCAGTTAGACATTAAGCCTGAGAAATTCGTGGCCACTTATCCAGCTTATCCAAGTGATGGTTGGCGAGTAGTGGCTCAACCAGATGGAACATTAACAGATCCCAAGACCCAGCTAGAGTATTCTTACTTGTTCTGGGAAGCGGATCTAGATGCTGACTATGACCTGTCTAAGGGTTACGTGGTTAAGGGGGAAGATACGGCTCAATTCTTACAAACTACCTTGTCTAAGATGGGCTTAACTCCTAGGGAATACAATGAATTCATCGTTTATTGGTTACCATTAATGCAAGATAATCCTTATAACTTGATCACCTTCCAAGATGACGCCTACACGCAAGCGGCACCCTTAAAGGTCACCCCTGAACCTGATAGCCTCTTACGGGTCTTCATGGTTTATCAAGCCTTAGAAGAGCCGATCGAAGTGGACGAACCAGAAATTAAGCCATTTGAACGTCAAGGCTTTACGGTGGTTGAATGGGGCGGCAGTGAAATCCCAAGGGACTAATAAGTTGTTACATTTTGCCTGAAATTCATCGATAAAGTCTTTGCATTCTCTAACGAGTCATGGTATTATTCTATTGTTGCATTTCATGCATGAATAACTGTGTTCCAGCCTATGGTTCACGGCAGAAAGGAAGTATAAATATGAAACAAGGAATCCATCCAGATTACCATCAAGTTGTATTTAGAGACACTTCTACCGGCTTCGAATTTCTATCAGGTTCTACTAGAACTTCTGAAGAAACAGTTGAATGGAAAGACGGAAATACTTATCCACTAATTCGTGTGGAAATTTCTTCTGACTCTCACCCATTCTACACTGGTAAACAGAAATTCAACCAAGCCGACGGACGTGTGGACCGTTTCAACAAGAAATACGGCTTCTCAAACAACTAATCCGTTATCTAGCAAGACCAAGACTAGCTTTCAACAAGCTAGTCTTTTTTTGTTGTCAACTTTTCTTCTAAGAGGTCTACAAGATCAGACAAGTCGTTGTAGGTATGGAAGCTAGGTAAGCCGGCTATTTCTCCGAATTCTTGGACAGCTCGACCGGAGACGGCCAAACTAGCTGGTGTTCTTAATGCCTCCAAGTCTGAAGCTTCCTTTAAGGTGATAATACGAGGGAGGGTCAAACTTTTACCGCCTTCAATGATTACCCAATCCGTATCAAATTGATCCAGTAAGAAGTCCAAATCGATAGAACGAGGATAGGTCAAGCTCGTTTCATTGGGTGTGTATGTGGCAACCAAACTAGCACCTGCCTGGAGGTGACGGCCGGTGTCACTTGTCGGTGAATGTAAGGAGAAGCTATGGTCGGGATGATGGGACTGCATTGATTTAATAACTCCTACCGAATGGCCCCTTTTTTTGAGTTCGGGGACAAGTTGAGCGACCAGCTCGCTTTTACCAGAATTTGAATAACCGGTGACTGTGAAAATTCTTTTTATTTGCTTCATTAGTATCACTCCTAGTTGAAAATCATTCAAATTGTCGTTAAGATGGAAGAAATAGTTCGGAAATCGCTTACTAGTTGAGCGATAAAATTTATGAATAAAAATTATATAAATATCTATATAAAATTTTGTGAAAAAGTAGACATGTATTGGCTTACATTATATAATAAATGCGGATGATGAGAAAGGATGATGCGGAATGCCTGCTATTGATCGGCTTCACCCAGACCAAGCGATTGAGCGTCTCTTGGGATTAGAAGATAATCGCCATACAGAGATCCTAGCGCTGGACCAAGCGGTGGGACGGATTGTTGCAGAAACGATTCAAGCCAGCTTGCCTGTCCCTCCCTTTGATAAGAGTCCTTATGATGGTTATGCCTTTAGAGGCGAGGATACTCAAGGAGCTAGTTCTAATCAGCCGGTAAGCTTAGATGTGATCGGTGAGATTGCTGCTGGTCAGTTGGCTAATTATGAACTTCAACCCGGTCAAGCGGTTAAGATACTAACGGGAGGGCCCGTTCCAGCAACTGCTAATGTCTGCTATAAATTCGAAAAGACCCGTCGTCAAGGGGATCAGGTTCTGATCTACGAACCTGTAGCCCCTCATAAAGATATTATTCCCGCTGGAGAAGACATACAAGCGGGTGACCTTCTGGTTCAAGAGGGTGATCCTTTAACTGTGGGCCGACTCGGCGTACTAGCCAGCCAGGGCTACCGCGAGGTCAAGGTTTACCGTAAACCAGTGGTCGGTTTATTTTCCACTGGTGATGAATTGGTGCCCACCGGACAAGCACTGCCAGCTGGAAAAATTTATGAAACAACACGCTTATCACTGGGTGCTATCTTGACTAATTTAGGATTTGAAGTCAAAGATTATGGGATTGTAGCGGATGATTTGGAGGCGATTAGTCGCCGGACAGGTCAAGTGATCTCGCAAGTAGACTTATTGATCACCACTGGCGGGGCTTCCGTAGGGGATTATGATTATGCCTATTCAGCCATTGAGTCCTTGGGTGGGCAAATTTTGTTTTGGAAGACTGCCATGAAGCCCGGTGGCTCCATGCTGGCTTCTCGCCTGCAAAACAAAACGGTCCTCAATTTATCAGGTAATCCTGCTGCTGCGATCTTAGCTTTTTACCGAGTCTGTCTGCCGTACTTATACCGTCTCACGGGTCGTAAAGACTATTATCCTGAGAAGATTCCCATGATCTTGGCTCATGACTTTAATAAGCCTAGTCCTGGCGTGCGTCTCTTGAGGGGCCAGATGCAGTTTCAGGAAGGTCGTCTTTATTTTCAAGAGAGTCCAGCCCAAGGTAACGGTGTCTTATCATCCTTTGCAAGGTGCGATGCCTTGCTTGAAATACCAGCTGGATCCTCAGGTGTCAAGGCAGGAACCCTATTGACGGGTTACCGTTGTGACCATTTATTTGGGCCCATTGCTAGATAGGAGTTAGAAATGTATCAAGTAGCCATCTTAACGATTAGTGACCGATCATCAAGCGGTCAGCGGGAAGACTTATCCGGTCCAGAAATTGAGTCAATCATGACTCAAGCTGGTTATGCTATCTGGGATAAGCAGCTCGTAGCTGATGATTTAGATCAGATTGCCAGCCAATTAACTCGTTGGTCTGATCAGGGGGAAGTGGCTTTAATCTTAACGACGGGTGGAACAGGCTTTAGTCCTCGTGATGTCACTCCGGAAGCAACCCAGAAAGTCCTCCACAAGGAGACCCCAGGGATTAGTGAGTATTTGAGGCAGGAATCAAGCCAATACACTAAGCGAGCCTACTTGTCACGGGCTAGGTCAGGTATTCGCAACCAATGTCTCATCGTTAATCTACCAGGAAGTCCCAAGGCGATTCGCGAGAACTTGGAAGCCCTCCTGGTAATCTTAGACCATGCCTTGGCCACCTTGCGGGGTCCGGTTGCTGACTCAAGTCACCAAGGTTAACCGAGAAAGGAGTTTGATTTGCAAGCAATTAAACGACAACGCCAGCGACTGCGATGGTTGCTGATAGTAATGGTTCTCATAACCTTTCTGGCGGCTCTAGCTTCGGTTCATTTTGGCCGTTATGGCATTAGTATTAGTGAGCTGTGGCGGGCGTTAATTGCCCAGTTGTCAGGTCGGAGTCAAGATATTCCCCAGCAAATTTATTTGGTCTTGTGGAATATTCGCCTGCCTCGTATTCTAGCTAGCATCTTAGTAGGTAGTGGCTTGGCTTTATCAGGAGCGGCCTTTCAAGCTCTTTTTGAGAATCCGATGGCTTCCCCTAATGTTCTGGGAGTTAATCATGGTGCCTCTCTTGGAGCGGCCTTAGCTATCTTGCTCTACTTGCCTAATGCTTGGGTGGTTCTGGCGGCCTTTGTCTTGGGTCTCATCTCTGTGGGCTTGACTTATTGGTTGAGTGGCCGTTTTGCCTTACAGCGGACCTTGGCCTTGGTCTTGACGGGGATGATGATTGGCTCTCTCTTTCAAGCGGGTGTCTCTTATATTAAGTTAGTAGCAGATGAAGAGAATGCCTTGCCGGAGATTACTTATTGGTTGATGGGCTCTCTTTCTGCGATTAATTGGTCTAAGCTACAATTAGTCGTCTTACCATTTGCGATTGGTTTTTTGGTCTTATTTTACCATCGTTCTTATTTAAACTATTTGACCTTGGGAGAGGACAAGGCCCAGACCTTGGGGATTCATTTGGGTCGCTTACGGTTTTGGGTGGTGATTGGAGCTACGCTTTTGAGCGCTTCAAGTGTCGCCATCAGTGGTGTCATTGGTTGGGTTGGCTTGATCATCCCCCATATTTGCCGTCAAATTGTGGGATCAGATTACCGTTACCTGCTCTTTGCTTCTGCATTTATGGGAGCGGCCTTCTTGAGTGTCGTCGATACCTTAGCTAGAACCTTGACCTTAACTGAGATTCCGATTGGAATTCTGACAGCTGTGATTGGGGCGCCGGTCTTCTTTCTTCTATTAATGAAGGGAGGCATGCGAGATGGTCATTAGTATTCAAGACCTTAGTTATGCTTATGGATCTAAGCCAGTTCTTCAAGACTTAAATGTCTCCATCCAGGAAGGTGAATTTACGGCTATCTTGGGTATTAATGGGGCGGGGAAGACAACCTTGTTTCGTTGTCTCCTAGGCCTTATCCAACCACAAAAAGGGACCATTAAACTGATGGGAAACTCCCTCTCTAAATTATCATTAAGTGAGGTGGCTGAATTAGTTGCCTATGTTCCCCAAGAACAAGTGGTTAGTTTCAACCATCTCGTGATCGATTGGGTGGAAATGGGAGCAGGTCCTAACCCTGGTCCGAAAGTGACGGAGAAAGCCTTGGCTTGCTTAGCTCAACTGGGTATTGAAGACTTAGCCCTTAAGGGTTATCTAGACCTATCGGGCGGGCAACGCCAACTTGTACGGCTGGCCCAAGGATTGATGCAGGAGACACCGATCCTGATCTTGGATGAGCCAACCAATAACTTGGATTATGGTAACCAGCTCAAGATTTTAGCCCAGTGCCAAGGCTTGACCCGTCAAGGCTACACCATTGTGATGACCAGTCATAACCCTCAGGACGTTCTCTATTTTTGTGACCGGGCCCTAATCATACAAGAAGGACGTATCCAGGCCCAAGGGCCGGCTCGGCAAGTTTTGAGTTCCAGTGTCTTATCCGATTTGTATGATGTTGAAGTTGATTTGATTCAAGAGTCAGCGGCGGATCCGCCATTGATTCTACCGAAATTAAAGGAGTTATAATATGTTTAAAAATAAATTCACTTACTTGTTAAATGGGCTTTTAAGCCTAGTCTTAGTGGTGACCCTAGTGGCCCCTCTTAGCCAAGGGGTTCAAGCAGAAGAATCTGCTAGCCAGGAGACGGTCTCAGAAGAAACAGTAAAGTTTACCGATGACTTAGGAAGAGAAGTAGAACTACCTGCTAAGCTAGATGCCCTATTAAGCACGGGGCCAACCAGCCAGATTGTTCTCTATACACTAGCACCAGAACGAATGGTAGGCTGGAACCGCAAGCCTGCTAATCTAGACTACCTACCAGAAGAAGCGGATCAGCTTCCAGAAGTTGGTTCTTTATTTGCCCGAGGTCAGGAGATTAACTTAGAAGAAGTCATCAAGCTTAATCCAGACGTCATTGTGGACTTAGGCGAGCGTAAGGATGGGATTGAAGAAGACTTAGACCAATTACAAGAACAAACAGGTATTCCAGTTATTTTCTTTGATGGTCAAATTCAAGATATGCCAAACCTATACCGCAAACTAGGCGATCTATTGGAAGTGGATACCACTGAACAAGTGGCTTATTTAGAAGAAACCCTTAACTTAGCCCAAGATAAACGCGAACAAGTACAAGCCAACCCACTGACTTATTATTTTGCTAGTGGTGATAATGGCTTAACAACGGCTGCTTCTTCAAGTTTCCAGGCAGAAGTGATCGAATTAGTGGGCTTACATAATGTCTACCAAGTAGACGAGGCTAAGAGCTGGGAAGATGTCTCTATGGAACAAGTGGTTGAGTGGAATCCAGAGACGGTTATTTTCCTTGCGGATTCAGCCTTTGACCAACGGGACCAAGAGCCATGGGTGAGTTTAGAAGCAGGTCAAGCCAACCGAATCTATGAATCACCAGACAAGCCGTTTAATTGGTTAACGGGACCTAAATCTGTGAATGCCATTCTTGGTATCAAATGGCTAGGTAACTTATATTATCCAGACTTATACGACCTAGATATGGTCCAAGAAGCACAGACATTCTATGATTTATTCTATCACTATGATTTGAGTGAAGAGGAAGCCAAGGAATTAATGAAGCATTCAACTTTTCTAAACAACTAATAAAGGGGATTACCATCATGAAAAAGATCCAAACGACCTGCAACTATTGTACGGTTGGTTGTGGCTTAGAATTCTATGTTGAAGATAATCAAATAAAACAAATCCTACCTAAAGAGGGTTATCCTGTAAACCCGAATCTCTTATGTATCAAGGGTTTGAATTTAGATAAGCAGCATACCGTTTATAAACCTAGCCCCCTACCTAAAATTCGCCAAGAAGATGGAAGTATGAAAGAAGTGGCTTGGGATCAAGCCTATGAACATGTGGCTAGTAAGATTCAAGAGATTCAAGCCAAATATGGTCCCGAAGCTTTTGCTGGTTTATCTACGGGGCAACTCTTGATTGAAGATTATGCCTTGCTGGGCCACTTGATGCGAGACCATCTTCAGACCAACTTGGATGGGAATACTCGTCTATGTATGGCGACAGCGGTGGTTGCTCATAAGCAATCTTTTGGGTTTGACTCACCAGGTTATACCATCAAGGATATCGAGCTGTCAGATACGATCGTTTTTATCGGATCCAATCCTGTGGTCGCTCACCCCGTGATTTGGAGCCGGGTACGTGCGTCTAGAAAGCCTTCGGATAATATTATTGTTATTGATCCACGCAAATCGCATGTGGCCAAAGAGGCGGATTATCACTATGGTATTAAGCATGACGGCGATTTACCGCTTCTTTATACTGTGGCTAATTTATTGATCGAGCGCGATGCCTTGGATCATGACTTTATTTCTCAGCATACCAACCACTTTGAAGAATTCAAAGAGTTTGTCAAGGACTTTACCCTAGATAAGGCGGAGGAACCAACTGGCCTTTCGAAAGAAGAGATTATCCAACTAGCCGATCTGATTGAATCGGGTCAGCGCGTGAGCTTCTGGTGGTGTATGGGTGTCAACCAACACTATGAAGGTGTTCGTGTTGCTCAGGCGATTATTAACCTAGCCTTAATGACTGGTAATATCGGTAAGCCAGGTACAGGAGCGAACTCGCTAACGGGCCAACCGAATGCGATGGGATCTCGACTCTTCTCAAATACGACTTCATTACCAGGAGGAGCTAATTTCGACAATCAGAGTGAGCGAGAACGGATTGCGGGTATCTACGGCGTGGAGCCAGATTACTTGGCTAAGAAGCCAACTATCCCTTACAATGCGATTGTTGAAGGCATTAATTCGGGAGAAATTAAGGGGCTTTGGGTCTACTGTACCAACCCTCGTCACAGCTTCACCAATAATGAGACCTTCAGACAAGCCGCTGAAAAACTTGAGTTATTAGTGGTTCAAGATATCTATGATGATACCGAAACAGCTGAGTTAGCCACGGTTATGTTACCAGTGGTTCCAGCAATCAAGAAGGAAGGAACCATGATCAACACCGAGAGACGGGTCGGGCCAGTTCAACCGGTGATTAGCCGAGAGGCTAATGAGAAGACCGACTATGAAGTCTTCCTAGGCATTGGACAGGCCCTTGGCATGAACTTAGACAAGTGGCAAACGCCGCGCGATGCCTTTGAGTTAATGAAGGAAACATCCCGAGGCACCCCGTGTGACATTACCGGAATTGATTGGGACCAATTGAAGAATTCCGAAGGGGTCCAATGGCCACTTCCGGAAGGCCAAGCCTTAGAAGCGGATGAACGCCGACTTTATGAGGATGGTCAATTCTTCACGCCAGATGGTCGAGCTAACTTTGTCTTTGAGACGCCAATGGAAGATCCAATGGCGACAAGTGAAGAGTTTCCGATCGTCTTCAATACGGGACGAATTTCGGCAGCAGCTTGGCATACCCGGACACGGACGCGTGAGATTCCAGCAGCCAGACAGGTTGAACCGGATGACGCTTACGTTATTATGGGACCTGGGCTCGCTCAAGAGAAGAAGCTCCAAGCTGGTGATCAGATTCGGGTCCATTCCTCTAACGGACAATCAGCGATTTTTGATGTTCAAATCTCAGCTGACCAGAGAGACGATGAGATTTTTGCGCCACTTCATTATGAAGAATGTAACAAGATGACCTTGTCGATCTATGATCCTTATTCCAAGGAGCCTGCTTATAAGTCAGCTCCTGTCAATATCGAAAAAATCGAAAAGCTTGTTGAAGCCTAATAAAGGAGAATTCCATGAATAAATTTATTGATAAGGCCAAGGCCTTGCCAGTCCCTATCCTACCTACTTTGACAGGACTTTTAACCTTGTCGAATTTATACAATGGTCTAGGCTTTTCCTGGATCCGCCATCTCTCGATGTTACTAGCAGCCATCATTTGGTTG
Source organism: Hutsoniella sourekii ATCC 700629 (assembly GCF_000518205.1). GTDB lineage: Bacteria > Bacillota > Bacilli > Lactobacillales > Aerococcaceae > Hutsoniella > Hutsoniella sourekii. The sequence goes on from NZ_KI912400.1 coordinate 95,580, forward strand.
ATGTACTTGGTCAAACTTTGCCTTTCCTTTGACCAAGTTAAGCAGGAATATCTACAAGTGATTCCTGCTAGCTTGTATGGTGGCTTTACCATGACCTTGATGATCTTGAGCTCCTACTTAGCTGAATATCAATTCGCCTTGGGGCGCAGTCTGTGGTTGGTGGCTACGATCCTTCATATTGTTCATATCCTAGCCTTTACTCTGATTCACTTTAGAGCCAACTTCATGCAGGTATCCTTTATGCCTTCTTGGTTTGTCACCTACAACGGACTAGCTGTATCCGTCGTTATTGGGGGTAACATGGGCTTTGAATGGTTACAAAAGGTGATCGCTATTTATTGTATTTTGATTTATCTGGCTTTAATACCTTTTATGGTTAAGCGCTTGGTGACACTACCGGTTTCTAAGCCCCTGTATCACAGTCAGGCTATCGTTGTTGCCCCTGTGAGTTTAGCGATTGTGTCTTACTTGAATACCACCAACCAACCCATGGCCTGGTTGGTCTATCTGCTCTATTTGATGTTATTAATTTCTCTTGTCTACTACGCCTACCTCCTGCCTCGCTTCTTGTCCTTTAATTTCTTTCCAGCCTTTGCCGGAACCACTTTCCCGATGGCGATTGGAGCGGTGGCTTCAGGCAAGGTGGCAGGTTTTCTAAATGGTCAAGGCTTGGAGTCCTTAGGAGCCATGGCTAGCCAAATTCAAGGTATTCAAATTTATGTGACAACGATTGTGGTGGGTTATGTCTTTATCCGTTTCTTTGCCACAATTATGGATGTGGATACTTGGTTGCTTACTAACTACCCGGATAACGACTAATGTTCAATCAAGTTGCATTAATTATCCTAGCGGGCGGTAAGAGTCGGCGAATGGGCTTTGACAAGCAGCAACTAGAAATTGCAGGAGAAACCATTGTCCACAAACAAATCCACCACCTTCATCAATACTTCTATGAAGTCATTGTGGTCTCTAACCGTCCTGACTTATACCAAGACGATCCCGTGCAAGTGGTCCGAGATGACTACTTGGGCCAAGGCCCATTGGCAGGGATTCATGCTGGTTTGCAAGCAACAAGGGCTGATTATGGCTTTGTTCTTGCTTGCGATATGCCTCACTGGGACTTGGACTATCTGGCCTATCAATTCAAACTGGCTAACCAAGGAGGACACCTACTTGTCGCCAGTCAAGATAGTCAAGGCCAGATCTATCCCTTTCATGCCTTGTATTCCAAGCAGTTACTAAGCCCTCTGGCTCAGTACTTAGAAGCGGGTCAGCGAAGAGTCCAATCTTTTATACTCGATCAAGATGCTTGCCTGATTAAGCAAGAGGCCTATCCAAGGAAAGTAGATTTTTCAGATTTGTTTATTAATCTCAACCAGCCTGATGATCTTTGTCGCTACCAGGAAGGGAGGATTCCATGATCCGCTTAATAGCCATTGATCTGGATGGTACGCTCTTAAGAGATGACCATACTTATGACCAAGATCGCTTCCAAGATCTGATTGGCCTGCTTACTGATCAAGGGATTCAACTTGCCATCATCTCAGGACATAGCCGTCAAGATACACAAGCCATACTTGAACCCATTAACTTGAAGGGGGTCTATGTCGCTAGTCATAATGGCAACTACATGACCTATAATGGGCAAAAGATTCGCCAAGTAAACCTCAAGCCGGCTGACCAAGCTTGGGCTTTGAGCCAGGTTCAAACTTATCAAGATGATTTTCTTTTGGTCGCTGATGATGGTCAGTCGTTATCTTATTGTTCAAGTCAAGCAGATGATTTTCATCACTTAGTCCAGTCAGAATATCCCCAAGCCCAAGCCATCACTCTAGAAGCACTACAGAAAGAGGTTTTCTTTAAGTTGGCGGTTCATTTTGGGCAATCAAGGGATCAGATGCGGGCCTGGTCTCAAGCAATCCAGCCCTTTAACCGATCATTAGATGTTATTGCAAGGCATGGAGGTTGGTTGGAATTCCATCAAGTGGCTGGCGGTAAGGGGACTATCCTGAAGCGAATTCAAGCGCAATTGGGAATTAAGCCTAGTCAGACGCTTTGTTTTGGTAATCGGCTCAATGATGGTGACATGAATTCTTATGCCGAGCATTCAGTAGCGATGGCTAATGCGGATCCGGCCTATCAAGACCTATCTAGATATCTTATTGGCAGCAATCAAGACCAAGCCGTCATTCAAATATTAGAAACCTATATTCAGACAGGAAATTGGGACTTTATGATTTCTTACCAACAAAAAAATAGCAAGGAGGCAGAAGATGACAGACGTTAATAAAATTTATCACTACGGCGAACAAAGGCAAGCCGTCGATACGACTTCTAGCGCTAGCCAATCAAGTGAGACTCATCCTGATCAAGACTATCCCCGCAATGACAACCAATTTATTGGCCAAGCCAGGGGACTCAATGGAGAGGTAGTGGCTAGAGTGACTCTATCCATTGACCAAATTGAGATTATCGATGAGAAGGAGACCACTGGGATTGGTGATTTAGCTACTCGAACTTTGCCAGAGCGGATGTTACAAGAACACAAGATCGATGTTGACTCGATCACCGGAGCCACTGTGACTTCACAGGCTGTCAAGAAGGCTGTTCAAGAAGCCATGCAAGCAGCCGTTGATGATTGGAGCCAAGGTTTAGATCCTGTTCATACCGCTTCAAGTCTACCCGCCCAAACGGCCGGTCCAGGCCAATACATTGGTCAAGCTCAAGGTCTAGGCGGGACTCTAGAGGTTCAGGTCAGCTCTTCAAATGGTCAGACCATCGAAGCCGTTCAAGTCTTGAATCACAATGAAACACCAGGAATCGGCACCAAGGCTATTGATGCCCTTCCAGACTTATTTGTGCAAGAGAATTCCACTCAAGTGGATGCCATTGCGGGAGCTACAATAACCAGTCAAGCGCTCAAGGAGGCTGTTCAAAACGCCTTAGCCCAAGGCGCTCGTTCGCCTGCTGCAGCTGAAGGACTTGAGGGTGTGGTTGCTCAATTATTAGACTCTAAAGCTTTCCAAGGAGCCATCTATGATGTCTTGAGTCAATATCTCCCACAATCATCCCAGGCCCCAGCCTCAGCAAACCATACGGAATCTTTTGATAGTCACTCTAGTGCTTCTTATGTAAGCGAAGAAGAGATTCTTGATCAACAGGTGCCAGACACGACTTCTTCAGCGAGTCAACATTAATATATTGACGCAATATAATTATAAACAATAGCTTATTTAGACCTGTTATTAACTAATAACAGGTCTATTAAAGCTTGATATAATGGGATTGACAGTGTGTGGATACGTGGTATAATCTTTAATAAGATTTCAAAAAAATGGAGGTAAAGTCATGAAGTTTTTAAAACATCTCTTAGTATTAACCCTAGTTGCTAGCCTGGGTGGCTTTCTAGCGCCTCTTGCTAAGGCCCAAGAAACTGTTCAGGTAGAAGATATTCACGGCACTCAAGAAGTAGCCAAGAATCCTAAAGTGGTTGTAGCTTTAGATAATCGCACCTTTCAAACACTTGAAGAGTGGGGGATCCCTCTAGCAGCTGTTCCAAAGGATGTTATGCCTGCTGATAGTGCATATGTCAAGGATGACCAAGTTGAAAATATCGGTAACCACCGTGAGCCTAACCTTGAGTTGATCGCAGCCTTACAGCCTGACCTTGTTATTGTTGGCCAACGTTTCGCCAGCCATTACGACGCAATCAAGGAACTAGTTCCTGATGCTACGGTCTTAGACTTCTCATGGGATGTCTCAGAGGAAGCGGAAGAAGCGGGTGAGAATTTAACCCAGGGCTTAATCAAAGGAAGTAAGGACTTAGGGGCTATTTTTGGTAAAGAAAAAGAAGCGGATCAATTAGTGGCAGACTTTGAATCCGCCATCCAAGAAGCCAAGAATGCTTATAATGGCAAAGATAAGGTGATGTCTTTAGTGGTTTCTGGTGGAGAAATTGGCTTTGCAGCCCCACATTCTGGTCGCGTTTGGGGTCCCTTGTATGATATTCTAGGATTACAACCAGCATTAGAAGTTGACCATGCTTCTTCTGACCATAAGGGAGACGACATTTCAGTTGAGGCGATTGCTGAGAGTGATCCAGATTGGTTGTTTGTTCTAGACCGTGATGCAGCCGTAGCCGATGAAGCTAGTAGCCCGGCCAAGGATGTTATCGATCAAGCGCCAGCTTTAGCGGAGACCAAAGCGATCAAAGAAGGTCATGTTCTCTATGCGCCAGATGATACTTACACCAACGAATCGATTCAAACCTTTACCACTATTTTCCAAGAGATTGCTAAGGCATTTGCTAAGTAATCTGGTCATCTGATAAGGAGTCGGTAAGATTGACCCATCAAGCAGACAAGTTAAAGAGTAGGGCTGATAAAAATCAGTCCTCTTTTTCGTATTTATTCCACTCTAAGTGGGGATTAGCTATCATGACGGCCTTGGTGGGCTTATTGATCTTTCTGTCTTTGTATACAGGTGTCTATGACCTGAGCGGAGACGGCAAGGGTATGTTTTGGATTACTCGCTTGCCCCGAACCATTTCCTTGGTCTTATCTGGTGCCACCATGGCTCTAACGGGCCTGGTGATGCAACTGTTGACCCAGAACAAGTTCAGTGAAACGACTACAACAGGAACCATCGAATGGGCAGGCCTGGGTTTGGTGCTTGTCTATGTCCTCCTGCCTAATCCGACTATTTGGCAGCGGATGATGGGGGCGGTGGTCTTTGCTTTTATTGGAAGCTCCATTTTCTTTGCTTTCATGTCGCAGATTCGACTCAAGTCCTCCCTAATTGTTCCAATTGTTGGTATGATGTTAGGAGCGGTGATCTCGGCAATTAGTAACTTTGTGGCTTTAACTTTCCAGGCCTCGCAAGTTTTAACGATTTGGTTTACGGGATCTTTTGCAAATGTCCAAAAGGGGCGTTATGAGTTGATTTGGCTCTTAATCCTTGTTGTAATCTTGATTTATCTCTTTGCTGATCGCTTAACTATTGTCGGCTTAGGTGAAGATATTGCCGTTAATTTGGGAATCAATTATCAAGCAATGATGCTGGTGGGAGTGACGATTGTCTCCTTGGCGACAGGGGTTGTAGCTGCGGTTGTGGGTTACTTACCCTTTATTGGACTAATGGTGCCTAACTTAGTCTCTCGTTTGGCCGGGGATGATTTGCGGTCCAACCTTCCCTGGGTAGCCTTGCTAGGGATGGCCAGCCTCATTACTGGAGACCTCTTGTCACGGACTTTAGTCCAGCCCTTTGAGATTCCAGTGTCCTTGATCCTAGGCGTGGTGGGCTCTAGTTTGTTTATTGCGATATTATGGCGTAGGGATGGGTGATTAGATGACAAGATCCAAACAAGTAAATACTAGCTTTCGCACGAGGGCTGACCAGCTACATTATTGGCTGGCTTTCGGTTTGTTTTTGCTTCTAGGGATCCTGGCAGCTATGGGGTTGATCTTTTATAATAATCCCATTGTAATGGGATCCCCCTCCTTCTGGCCGGTCGTTTCAAGACGGCTGATAGGCCTTCTAGCTATGTTTTTGGCGGCTATTTGCCAAAGCTTGGCAACCTTGTCTTTTCAGACCATTGCGGATAATCGTTTGCTGACTCCGGCCCTTCTAGGCTTCGAATCCATCTATGGTTTGATTCAGACGCTAGCGGTTTATATCTTTGGTCTGTCAGGCTTAGCTAGTTTAAAGACTGGGCCTGCCTTTCTAGCTCAGGTACTGGTAATGGTGGGGGTCTGCTTGTGGCTTTATGGTAGTTTATTAACCTCCAAACGTGCGGATACCCAGCGGATGCTTCTAATCGGTATGATGTTGGGGATTGGCTTGCGGTCTGTCAGTCAATTCATGCAGCGACTGATTGCCCCAGCGGAATATGACGTCTTACAGGCGCAACTCTTTGGATCGATGAACCATGCCAAGGCAGAGTACTTTCCCCTAGCAGTGCCCTGCATTCTAGTGACCTCTAGCTTGATCTGGATCCAATCGCGAGAACTAAATATTTTGAGCATGGGCCGAGAAGTGGCCATTAATTTAGGGCTGAACTATCGCTGGAGCCTAATCAAGCATTTAATCTACATATCTATCTTGATGGCCGTATCCACAGCCCTGGTGGGCTCCTTATCCTTTCTAGGCTTTCTGGTATCACTTCTGACATACCAGGTGGCCCGAACTTTTGATCATCGTTATTTGCTGCCCTTGTCGGTGCTAGTTGGCTTTCTCATTTTATCGGGGGCCTACTTTATTATGAATCATATCTTTAATGCCCAAGGAGCCGTGACGATTATCATCGAATTAGGAGGAGGCCTAGCCTTCTTAGGGCTGGTGATGAGGAGGAAAGACATATGGTAAAAATCAATCAAGTAATCAAGGAATACAAGGGGCAAGTGGCCGTGGGCCCTATTAACCTCGACATTCCTAAGCCAGGTATCACCTCCATCATTGGGCCCAATGGCGCAGGTAAGTCGACCTTGTTGATGATGATCGGTCGTCTCTTGGAGATGGATGGTGGATCTATTTCAGTAGGTGGTACTGATTTATCGACAGGTAAGTCTAGTGAATTAGCTCAGCATTTAGCGATCTTACGTCAAGAAAACCACTTTTCCACCCGCCTAACGGTTCGGCAATTGGTTTCTTTTGGGCGTTATCCTTATTCCAAGGGTCGGCTCAATGGAGAAGATTATGCCATCATCGACCGTTACCTATCCTTTTTGCATTTGGGAGACTTAGCTGACCGTTACTTGGATGAGTTATCAGGTGGGCAGCGGCAACGGGCCTATGTGGGTATGGTCCTGGCCCAAGAGACTGATTATATTCTCTTGGATGAACCCTTGAACAACTTGGATATTGAGCATTCTGTGCAGATGATGAAGCACTTAAGGCGAATTGCTGATGAATTTCAGCGCTCGATTATCCTGGTCATGCATGATCTGAACTTCACCGCCCGTTATTCAGATTATATTTGTGCCATGTGTCAAGGGCAGATCACCCATTGGGGATCCGTTGATCAAGTGATGACCACGGAAGTCATGAGTGAGATCTTCTCTTGCGAGATCGAGATTGTCCAGGCCTTATGTGGTCCTGTTGTTATTTATTAATCAGTCAAAAAGTGAGCCAGGACTGTAATATAAGTTAACGACACTACATTTAATCTAAACGAATCGTTTGGGTTTGTAAGCTTTGTTTTTTTATATGATGAATTGCAATAATTATTGCGACAAAAAATCATTCTAACTGAACAAGTTCGTGCATGAATACCTCAAAGGGCGTCTTAAAATTTAAACACTTTCTAGGTCGATTGTTTATCAACCATAGCGCATTGAAAAGTTCATCTTCCGTAATTTTAGCTAGATCTGTGCGTTTAGGAAAGAATTCTCTCAGTAATCCGTTGGCGTTCTCGTTAGTCCCTCTCTGCCAAGCACTATAAGCATCCGCAAAGTAAAAAGCGATCTCTTGTTGTTCGATGTCAGAATAACAAGCAAATTCTTTCCCACGGTCAGAGGTG
>NZ_JADD01000009.1 GCF_000518205.1 Hutsoniella sourekii ATCC 700629
CACCTCTGACCGTGGGAAAGAATTTGCTTGTTATTCTGACATCGAACAACAAGAGATCGCTTTTTACTTTGCGGATGCTTATAGTGCTTGGCAGAGAGGGACTAACGAGAACGCCAACGGATTACTGAGAGAATTCTTTCCTAAACGCACAGATCTAGCTAAAATTACGGAAGATGAACTTTTCAATGCGCTATGGTTGATAAACAATCGACCTAGAAAGTGTTTAAATTTTAAGACGCCCTTTGAGGTATTCATGCACGAACTTGTTCAGTTAGAATGATTTTTTGTCGCAATAATTATTGCAATTCATCAAATAAAAAAAGTTAAACGTATGACAAATGTATGACATTTAATCGAATATAGGGTATAATGAGTAGGAGATATAATATGATGGAGGGTTTAGCATGGAAACTACTGTGATTAAGAACGGCAATAGTCAAGCTATTAGACTTAGTAAGCAGCTTATGACACAAGCAGGTTTAAACATCGGCGATGAACTAACTATAGAATTAAAAGACAATGCTTTAATTTTCGAAAAGAAAGAAGATCACTTTAAAAACAGACTACGAAAATTTTATCAAAACAAAGGAACCTATAATGAAGAATTTATAGATTACGGCGAGTCGGTAGGTGAAGAATGGTAAAGCAGTTTGACATTGCATGGATAAACCTTAATCCTATAAAAGGAAAAGAAAAAGCTGGAAATTATCGACCAGTAGTAATTGTTAGCAATGAATATATTAATGGTAGTACAGGGCTAACATGGATTATGCCTATCACTAGTCGGAAGGCTAAATATCCTTCAGATATTCCGATAAAAACGACCCATGGAAAAATAACAGGGTGCATTGATACCGTTCAAATACGCTGCATTGATTTCAAAGCTAGACAGGCTAAAGTTGTTGATCATCTGGATCCATCGCTACATCAAATGATTATAGATTCTATCGAAGTCCACACAGAAATTATTGATTAACTGATCACCCACTTAATGGAAGCAAGGTTTATGAAATTAAACTTTGCTTCTTTTTTATTGTCAAAACTTGTGTTTCCACTTCTTGCCATCGTGGCAAGAAGTGGAATATAATTCAATGAATCTAGTCCAAATAGAAAGCATTCTTTTCAATAACGGTACCATAACTTAGAAGTATTGACACCGAAAACTAACTAGCGTATTATCAATGTTACTAGGGTGTCATAACTTAGGTTCATAAGTACACGATATATAAGAGGTGAAAAGCATGATTTATGGCTACGCTAGAGTCAGTACTTATCAGCAAGACTTACAATCTCAACTTAACCAATTGAAACTAGCAGGCTGCGAAAAGATATTCCAAGAAAAATTTACAGGAACTAAAATCGAAAGAACTGAATTTAATAATTTAATTCAAACAATTGGACAGGGTGATACATTAGTTATTACCAAACTAGATCGTTTTGCTAGATCAACGTCTGGGGCTTTGAAAACTATCAAAGCTTTATTTGATAAAGGTGTAACGGTTCATGTTTTAAATATGGGGATCATCGACAATACACCAAGTGGAAGGTTGATTTTTACTATATTCAGCGCTTTTGCGGAGTTTGAAAGAGATTTGATCGTTGAACGAACGCAAGAGGGCAAATCATTAGCTAAACTAAATCCTAATTTCAAAGAAGGGCGACCACGTAAATATTCGAAGCAGCAAATTGAACACGCCTTATCTCTTCTGAAAATCCATACTTATAAGGAAGTTACACAGATGACCGGAATCAGCAAAAGCACGTTAATTAGGAGTAAAAGAAAAGATAGTCATAATAAGTCTGAATAATCACTAGATTTGATCATGTTTATATCCATTATATCTGCTTTTTTACAAAAATACTCTAATAAACAGAATCATAAAATAAAGAGAAACTTCTTGCCATTCTGGTTCTATAATATATGGTGTTGGTGAGTAAAAACTCGCCAACACCATTTTAAATTTATATGGAAAAAGAGCCATAGAATTCCTACAATGTAGTTACCAACAACCCATTAGAAAGGAAATCTCTATGACTCTCAATCATTGTATCGCAAAACTCACACAAATGAAAGAACCGCATATCACTTTTGAAAAGCGTATCGAAGAGGATCAAAAGAAAGTGCTTTTATTTGCCTCTTTAACCTATACCCCGACCTGTTGTGAACACTGTGGGGTGGTCAATCAGTCCGCAGCGGATATCATCCGCCATGGTAGTAAAACTTCTACCGTCTTGCTTGGTCAGTTTAACTTTCAAGCCATTTATCTCAAGCTCAAGAAACAACGCTTTCTATATAAACATTGCGGACGGACCTTTACGGCCCAAACCAAGCTGGTTGAACCTCATTTCTTCATCAGTCAACCTATCAAGCAAATGATCCTCTTTGAATTAAAGGAAACCCAAGCCATGTCCTTGATTGCCAAACGTCTCCATGTCTCTTCTCAGACCGTTATACGAGTCTTAGAGGGCGTCCTAGCAGCTGAAAAGAAGTATTTACCCAGTCTGCCCATTCATCTAGCTATCGATAAATTCAAGTCCGTCAAACAAGTCAAAGGCGCCATGTCCTGTGTGCTGGTGAATAGCCACCGACACACCTTATTTGATGTGCTAGAAGACCGGACACAAGCGACTTTAAGAGACTATTTCCTTCGTTACCCGCTAGAGGAACGCCTGAAGGTCCAGACCATCACCCTCGATATGTATAGTCCTTATTATCAATTTCTGCAGCAGCTTTTTCCTAACGCTCAGGTGATTATCGACCGCTTCAATATCGTTCAATTACTCAACCGCACGCTGAATCAACTGCGGATTCAAGTCATGAATCGCTTGAAAACGAAGCAACCCCGGGACTACCGCAAATTAAAACAACAGTGGCGGCTCCTTCTCAAGAATGCCAACAAACTAGATTTTACTCATTATCAAGGACACCGTCTTTATGAGGGCTTAATGACCGAGAAGATGATGGTCAACTACTTGATTCAACTGGATCCCAAACTCGCTCAGGCACATGATTGGGTGAATCGAATCAAGGTCGCGCTTGAACGCCGAGACTTCCCACGCCTGCTTCATTGGCTAGAAGAAAGTCATAAATATACCTTTTCTAGACCTTTGCGCAAGAGCTTTCAGACACTGGAACGCTACTTGGAAGGTATTCAAAATGCCTGCCACTACACCTTATCCAATGGCTATATTGAAGGTCTAAACAACAAGATTAAGCTCATGAAACGGACAGGATATGGGTATCGCCGCTTTGATCACTTGAAGGCTAGAATCTTCTTAAGTCAGAATTTAAAAGATAGGGGCTTTAAAGAACCCAGGCCTCTTACCTTTGAAGAAGAGAGGCAACTACAGGTGGATTCGGTCGCTTAGTTCCTTATCTAAATAGCTTCACCTCTACTTAAGCCTAGGTTTTCTACCGGAAAAATATCACTGGTGGAGACCTCAGTTTGTTGTACCTAAAATAGACGCTCTCTTTCTTCTTTCGTTCATCCATCAATGAACGCACATTGGCTCATTCAATTTGCCTGGAAAACATAACAAAAAAGCCCAGAGATTATTGAAATCTCTGAGCTAGGACTTTCTCACCAACACCATTTGACAAAGAATCGAATTTTATTCTTTCAGAATAAGATTCTGGTTTTTTTGAGACTTATCATACATCCTCTCGATCATTAGTCGTTAACTTGAATATAAACTAAGTGTAGAGAAGTCTAGTCCCTATAACTGAGGGGCTTGTCCAAGATTTCCTTCATAATCACAGCTTGGCGTAGGCTCCTAGGCTCTAGCTGTAAGCTTGGGCGACGGGCCCCTTGAGCTTTCCGCCTTCTTTCGACCTGTGGTTCTTCTATAAATTCTTGATTCATCAACTCATCATAGAACTCATCCCGTCGAAAAGGACGGTCATCAGTTAAGGTCTGACGCTGCTCTCGCTTCTTAAGCGAGGCTTGCTTGACTCTAATCGATTGGTCGATCGATGGCGTCTCGGCGGGATAAGCTTGTGTTGGCTGTTCAGGTAGGAAAGCGCCTTGCTTTGTGACCTTGGCTTCATGTTCCCAGTTCTTAGCCAGCTGTAACTGGTCTTTCTCCGGGTGAGTGGGTATTTGAACCGGGTCCTCTGCTTTCTGTCTTTCTTGGTCGCCGCTTGATTTAGGCTTAGTTTCAGCACGTTTAACTTTAAACCAAGAGAGGGGAGAGTAGACGATCTCTTCATTTGCTTCGGCTTTAGCTAGCTTTGCCGTTTGCTTGTTTTCTTTGGCTTTTCTTGTCTGCTTAGCTTCTTGCTTTTGCTTGGCTCTTCCAGCTATAAAAAGAAAGACAAGGAGCACCAACAAATCAATAATCATTATCCGACTCACCTCCACTGCTTAACTTATTTGGAATCATTAGATGGGTCGCCGTCATCTTGGGCGATGGCTTGGCGCATTTGTGAATCGGATTGGATATTCTGCATGCGGTAATAATCCATCACGCCAAGGCTTCCTTCCTTGAGGGCTTGGGCCATAGCCAATGGTACTTCAGCTTCAGATTCGACCACCTTGGCCCGCATCCGTTGCACTTCAGCTAACATCTCTTGTTCTTCGGCGACTGCGAAGGCCCGGCGTTCCTCAGCCTTAGCTTGGGCAACATTCTTGTCGGCGATGGCTTGGTCGGCTTGTAATTTGGCGCCGATATTGCGGCCCACATCGACATCAGCGATATCAATGGACAAGATCTCGAAGGCGGTTCCGGAGTCTAGACCTTTGCGTAAGATGGTCTGGGAGATGGCATCCGGATTCTCTAAGACAACCGAGTGGGTCTGGGAAGAGCCGACGGTCGTTACAATACCTTCGCCTACTCGGGCGATGATAGTCTCTTCACCGGCCCCACCTACTAAGCGTTCAATATTAGCACGAACGGTTACCTTGGCCTTAGCTTGGACTTCAATCCCGTTCATGGCGACACCGGCAATCACAGGTGTCTCAATGACTTTCGGATTGACGGAAACTTGGACGGCCTCGAAGACGTCTCGCCCAGCTAGGTCAATGGCTGCTGCTTGTTCAAATTCCAGATCAATATTAGCTCTTTGGGCAGCAATCAAGGCATCGATCACCAGGTTGATATTCCCACCGGCCAGGTGGTGGGCTTCCAATTGGTCGGTCGTCAAGGATAAGCCGGCTTTGGTAGCCTTGATCAAGGGTTGGACGATATCAGCCGGCCGGACTCGACGTAGCCGCATCCCGATTAGGTTTCCAATCGATACTTTTGCCCCAGAGAAGTAGGCCGTCACCCATAAGCCTATCGGAACAAAGCGGAAAAAGATAAGGAGCAATAAGATAAGAACGAAAGCAATAATACCAACAGTAATTATTGAATAAGGATTGTGCATTATTTATCCACCTTTCTGACGAAAATCTGGTTGCCACGTAGTTGCGTGATGATAATTGCTTGGCCAATATCAATGAAGCCTTCATCAGAAATAACTTCTAGATGACGGTCATTAAAGACGGCTTTGCCGACGGGTCTTAGAATCGAGACAGTCGTCCCTTTTTGACCGATTGTTAATTCATTCAGTTGATCTGACTGGGCTGGGTAGTGGGTGGATTGGATGGCTTCTTCTAAAACGAAACCAGGGCTCAATACCAACTCTCGACCACTGCGAAGATAAAGAAAGCCGGTTAAAGCAATCGTAAAGAGGGCGGCGAGTAGGAGAATAACAATGGTAGTAAAGTCTTGATATTCTGCCCACAGAGTATACAAGATAGCCCCTAGACCTAAGAGACCCACCAGCCCGAAATCAGGCACATAGAGTTCAACAATAATTAAGATAATACCTAGCATAAAGAGTAAAAACAAAAGTAAGTTAAAGCTAATGGACCAAAAATAAAGGCCAAAAGAAATAACCGACAAGGTCAAAAAGAGTCCTGAGGGCCGGTTAAAAACCGCCGTGACGATAAAAACGAGCCCCAGTAAAAAGAGTAGGACATTCCATTCAAGCATTGATAACCTCCTTTTTGATAGAATTGATGCTTCATAATCAATTCTCTAACTTAATTATAACATAAGGTCAAAAGAGATGGCTAACAGTAACCCTGGTCATTTATGGGTTAGTGGGATTATACTAGCACTAAAAAACACCCTGTAAAGTGACCCCAAAAAGTTAGACTAAATTTAAGGGACATAATTAAATGTAAATCTTCTAGTTAACTAAAGCCTTAGTTTGAAGGCTACATATATGCTAAAAAAGTTGTCCTTATATTAAAAAAATCTCTAAGAGGCTGTATGATAAGTCCAAAAAAGACCCAGAATCTTATTCTTAAGGAATAAAATTCTTGGGTCTTTTTATTTGCCCATGATCTTAGGGTAAGCTTCCTCATATTGCAGGCCATCAAGGCTAATCCTACCTCATTATTAACCTTTTCATTGCCCCTAACGTGACATCTTGTGAAGCCCAAAGTGGCCTTCAGAAAACCGAAAGCTGGTTCTACATCGATCTTCCGAATGCCATATACTTCTTGATAATCTTTATCAGAAAGATATTCTCGTTGCTTTGCTTTGTAATACTCTAGCTCTGGGTTCACTCGTATCTTTCTTACTTTACCTTTAGGTGTTAGTGCCTCTTCTATGATGTTTTGATCGGCGTCATATTTCTCTGCCTCATATTCTTTAAAACACCTCTCATAACCATAGCGGTCGGTCTGCTTGCGATAAGCTTTAAAGTTAAAGCGAACCCCATCCAGATCCACGTAGTAGTCTTAGTCTTCATGATAAGTTCAATTCATCACCTTGGTCCTATCTGTTCGCCACTTCTTACATTGTTCTTTGAGATAAGTGTTGTAAGGGACGAGCGCGACAAGCTCAGGAAATTCATCCTCTAAAAATTCATAGTTGGACTGAGACCCATAGCCGGCATCCATGCTGAGTATGTCACTGGCTTTGAATAGACACTGATGGGCTTGCATAAAAGGAATCAAGGTGCGAGTATCCGTCGGATTAGGAAAGAGAGAGTAAGCTAAGAAAAATTGATTTCTTGTCGCTACTTGTAAGTTATAGCCCGGTTTTAATTGACCATTACGCATGGGATCTTCTTTCATCCGCATAAAGGTGGCATCCTGATCTGTCTTTGAATAGGAGTTACGCTCACCCAGTATTTCGTACTGATCCTTGTAGTCTACGACTTTGGAACGTCGCTCTTTCAGTCGGTTCATCCGGCTTTTAACAAAGCGGCGCTCTTGTTTATCGAGGTTAGGGGAACGTTGAGGCTCTGCTTCAATCTGCGCTTCTAAATCTTGTAAGCGAATCTCCAGCTCAGTTAAAATTTCACCAAGATCCTCTAAGGTCAAGGGCGTGTCCTCGGGGGGGTGGCTCTTTCGTAATAATCATTCAGTTCATTGATCAATTGAATCAATTGTTTGCGATTCATTTCTTCATAGCGAATCGTATTTTTCTTCCAAACAAAGGTATATTTATTGGCGTCCGCCAATAACTTGGTTCCATCAATGAAGACTTTATCGTCAATGAATCCCTGTTCTTTCAAGAAGGAGACGAAGCGTTCGAAGGCATCGGTCATTATTTCACCCAGTTCTTCTGACCGTCTGAATCGACAAATCGTATCATGTTGGGGACATTGTTCTTGTGTCAACCATCTCGCTGGCAAGTTTTCTTGAGCGAAGCGAGCCATCGGTCGACTCGTGAAGATGCCACGAGAGTAAGCATAGAGGAGTAATTTTAGAAGCATGGCAAAATCATACTCTCTCGGTCTTCCGAAAATATAAGTGTATTGTATTTCAAGACTCTCAACAAATTCGTGAATATGCCACACAACATGGTCAGACTCAGGCAAATATTGCGTAGAGAGTTCCAAAGTGACTTGATTCATGTTATAATAAGTATGCATTTTGGGTAGTCCTTTCTGGATTATCTTAGACAGAGGGTGGCTGCCCTCTGTTTTTTCATTTTATACACTAATATTATACCACAAAACCGTCAGGAATGCTGATTCAACAGCATTTCTGACGGTTCTTTGACCTGACTTATCATACAGCCTCAAAATGAACATATCTGGATCGATTAAGCGGCAGATTCAGTAAGTTCGTCACTTTCTGACGCATCGAAAGTTGGAGCACCTTCAGGCACTTGAATAACCACATCTTCCCCGTACTGATCAATCACTAGGTGGAAGTCCACTGAAACAGATAAATTAGCAAATTCTTCTGCGTCAGCTCCCATAATATCAGTAAGTTGATCTGGACTTAAGGCAAACTTCATCGTCATTTCTTTGAGCTTCTTGCTTTCTTTGTCATAAACTGCTTCACTTTGCTGAATTCCAGCAAAGGCTACCTTGATTCCTTTTTCCTGGGCCTCTTTAATTGCCGCTTCTTCTTCAGCGCTGAGTGGCTCGTCCTGGAGTTCGCGTGCTTGAGCGAGAGAGTCTTCGATTATCTGGTCAAAGTTTACCGTCTCATTTAGTCGCTCATACAAGCTATCTGGGTCCAGGTCAGTTTTCATGGACACAACATAAGCGTCATCTGTTTCAGTGATTTCGCTTAATTCTGCATTTAATTGTCGATTAGCAGCTACATTTGCTTCCGCCTCATCTTTGGCTTCTTCGTAACGTGACTGAAATTCATTAATCTCCCCTGAGACATCTTGGACCGTCCAAGTTGTGCCATCGAAGAGGTAAGCTACATTATCAACAATTGTCGCTGATCCAGCGAAGTGGATGGGTTCCGCTTCACTACTTGACTCAGAATCTTCGCTGACGAAGTCTTGAGCCAGACCGTCAATTTGACCACTTAGTTGAAGAGCAAAGGGCTCTGGCTGGAACTGAAACTCAAGATCAGTCTGAACATCTAGCAAGTCCGCCGTGGAATCAGCGATAGTCACTGTGACAGCACCGTGTCCGGTCATAGCCTCCACGTCTTGATTGGCAGCTTCTAATTCTTCTAGAATGGCTTCTGAATCTAACTCTTCCGCTTGCACTAGATGACTGACAGGGGATAGGGCTAAACCTAGAATACTCATACTTGCTAACCACTTATAAACTCGTTTCATGATAAACTCTCCTCCTTTACTCAATGATACCACAAGGGTTGTGACTGAAGCAATTTTAACTACTTGAACAAGCACAAAAAAAGGGGCTGTATGATAAGTCAAGACATCTTATTCTATTGTTAACATTTAATAAAAATACGTGATGAATGTTCCGATAAGTTATATTAGAGATAGAAATATATCGGAAGAATCGAACAATCCCCATGCAGTGGTCCTAGGACGACCTGGCACACCTCAAGGCGTTACCGCTTTAGCGGTTTTACGCCTTGAGTAGCCAGGCGAGCCGTAAGCTCTTTTAAGAGCGTCAGGCGGTCCACCACAGCATGGGGATTGTTCGTATTCTGGAGAGATGTTTCTATTATCGAGAACTTATCATACAGCCTCTTTTATTATTCAGATATAAAGACGCTAAAAGGCATGGAAAATTTACATTAAAATAACAAATATTAAGGTTGTGTAACAAAATATGGGGCGTAAGAAAAGAGAATACATCTCTTTTCAGATTAGGAGGTCACTTTAATCTTTAACTCTACGTTAACAGTCATGACATTCACCTAGTATATCTATTAGAGTACCAATTCTTAAAAGGATAACCATACCTAATCGCTCTCATAACGTAAAAAACGAGGGTTTGTGTGTGATATTTCTGTGATATTATTGAGCTGAAGGTGATAATATGCTTACAGATTATTATAACTATTTGCTTCAAAATAACTATTCAAAACACACCATTAGACTTTATACTAGAGTTGCAGAAGAGTTTAAAGAAACAGATCATATTATACCAATCAAAAAAAGACTTCATCATCTATTTGTTAAGTGGCATAACAGAAATATATCCAATCGATCGATAAACGCCATGAAAAGCGCTCTAAAAAGATTTATTAAATACTTAGCTTTATATCACGATAGGCGGCTTTCAGACGGGTTGAACTATATCCATTACAACTATGGTTATCATTTGCCGAAAAAACCCGATGAAAGACATGTAAAACTTCTAAGAGAAATAGCTCAAGATATAGAGGATGACCAGACTTCGATCATTGTGTACCTTATCAGTTACCACGGATTAAAAGGAAGTACGATTAGTTCAATCAAAGTATCAGATTTTAATAAGCAAGAAAGCAGTTTGACAATCCGTTATCCATACTCAAAAATTAAAATATCTTTCAAAGGAAAGTTAAAGAAGAAAATGGAACGATTAATCAAAGGAAAGGAAAACACAAATCCTATTTTCGATAAAAATGGGAAAGCGCTTACTAATGATCAGATATGGTATTTGTTTAAAAAGCTGAACACTAAATACAATATCTACATTACACCCAGACTAGCACGTAATCAGTTTGTTATTGATTTCCTAGATAGATCGAAAAATATCCTTGCTGTTAGAGATTACATAGGAATTGCTAATATTAAAAGAGTAGCTGAATTTATGCCATTTACACCCGATTACGTTAAATCCGTCAAAGAAAAAGTAAATTTAATGAGATTTAATAGCAGACTTTCGACTAAAATATTTAAGATTAAGGAGAAAAGAGAAAATGTTAAAGAAAAGCAGCCTTGTCAAACTAAAGTCAGACATCGCGTTACTATCAACAGAGGAAAGAAAAGACTTAATACATTCACTCCTACACGAATACACCGTTAACCAAACACTAGCTTCAGAAATCCTAGACATTAATACTTCCCATCTTAAACGCCTCGTAAAATCAGGCAGAATATCGGAACCCTTATATAAATATACAACGCATAAACAAACACAACATTATATCTTTTACTATCAAGACATTGTTAATTACCTAAATTTCCTTGAAGCCTATAGAGAAACCCAAGAATTATTAAAACATAAATGAGTAAAAAGAGAACGAATGTTCAAAAAGGTATGGACATGCAAATTATAAATGTTATAATTATGTTAGAGGGCAACCTCTTCGCTCATTGACAATCTAGAGCAGTCTGGGAAACTGCTGAAAAGGGGATAGCTCCCCTCTATTTAAATTATCTTAATTTATTTAGTAACAAGTAGTCGGTCGGAAAGGACGGACTATTGCTTATAGAAATAAGCTGCAACGCTGTGAAAGATAATGGTATGTAAATTAACACCTACCTATATCAGCTATGAATGCGCCACGACCTAATTTCTAGCGAGCCATTCAGAGACGCCGAGACATTCTTAGTAAGAATTGAGCGACTAAAATATGATAAATGATAAAAATTATTCTCCTATAGGAGAATAATTATGTTTAATGATATATATGATCAGGCAAACCCAAGCAAAAAGTAGTCAAAGGCTTCAGGCCTTTATTATTTTTTGCTTTTTTATTTTCCTGATAATATATATTATGTAAACTCAAATAAAAACTAACTTATTTAGCCTCTTCCCTAGTTAGATCTAAGTCTGCTCTCTAGTGTTATTTAATAAATAGTAATACCGCCTCCATATCCACTTTTGAGGCGGTATTATTTTTAGTTATTAATCGATGACGAATAGATGAGTTACTGGACGATGAATCTCTTCTTTTAAGTCTTTAGCTTGTTGGTCAGTAATCAAGGGTTCATTAAGAAGCTCTTTACCTGTGCCATCAAGAACAATATCTATATGATAACGGTTCATACCTGCAGAACCTACTTTCTTAGCAATAATGCCTTGGTGTTCTTGGTCTGTAAGCGTTTTACTATAATCATCCACTGTATTTTCATCTTCAAAATAAATACGAGTGGCTAAAGGATGCGCTACACCACGCGAGTGGATAATCATCATAATATGTGGCGCCTCACTGTCTTCGAAATGATTAGAATGCTTGGTAGGTCCCGGTTTAAAGGTCTTAAATTCAAAATGCCCCATGCGATTGGTAATCGCTCGTCCAAAGCCAACAAAGCTGGGATCATAGTCTGGATTGTCATGGTCAATACTATGATTAAAGACGCCTTTAGAATTGGCTTGCCAAATCTCAACCATCACATTAAACATAGGATAATTATCACTGGCCATAATATTACCTTCGATAATAATTTTCTCCCCGGATCCTCCTTTTTCAGTTAAATCGTTATTTAATTCATCACGGTTAGAAAATTTATTCAACAAACCTAAGGTAACATAAGGACCAACGGTTTGCTGTGGCGTTTTTCCAATAGCTGCATCGGTTTTATTTATTTTTGCCATATTTTTCCTCCTGCATGCGTTCAATTTCAGCCAGATCTTCGTCCGTTAGTTCATGTTTATTAGGCATCACGGGTAAGGACTGGGAACCACGAAGGACGATATCGAAGTCGAAGCCTAAAGCCCAATCCGGCAAGGTCTTATCGTGGTTATAAGTGGCGATTACTCGTTTCTGTTCTTCTTCGGATAACTTTTGGTAAACAGTGCTATCATATGGAAGCAGCGGGTCTCCTTCAAAGTACAATTGTGTGACTAATCGGTCAATAAACTTGGGTCCCATAACCGATAAGTGGATATGAGCCGGTCGCCAGTGGTTATTCTCTGGTCTAAAACAATAATTCCCGGGCTTAATGGTCGTGAAGGAATATCTTCCATGGTCATCCGTATGAGTCCAACCGCTCCCTACAAAGTTCGGATCAAGGGGCGCATCCCAGTACTCTAACTTGTGAATGTAACGACCGGCGGCGTTGGCTTGCCAGATTTCAATAAAGGCATTAGGGACGGGTTCGCCCTCTTCGTCAAGAACACGACCTGAAATAACGATCCGCTGGCCGATAGCTTCTTCGCCCTCTTTGGCTGAATTAGTCGTCAAATCATCATTTTTACCGTAAAGCTTAGCCAGTGCTGGTCCTGGGCCTGGTTCAAACAATGGAAAGTAACTCTTGAATTCTTCACGGTCCATATCTTTTCCATTTTCGACAATGTACTGGTAGGCTTCAAGATTCGAGGCCTTTTTTATCTCTTTAGTCATTCGATCGCTCCTTCTCATTAAAATATTATTTACTTTAAATTTTTACAATAAAACTCATTATTGTCTAATTATATGCCCGTAGATCATTGCTTGCTATTTGTCTAATAAAAAAGAGCCAAAATTTCAGCTACACTGAAATCGGCTCTTATTCCCGATTCTAATTACTGGGTAGAATCAGTATTAACCCAATATCTATGGTAAGTGAGTCCTTGATGTTCAACCTTATTTTCTAGCTGGCCACCGTTACCTTCAATGACTTTGGCGCTAGCTCTATTATCACTTTGACAGGTGATTAAGACCTGATCAAGGCCAAGATTATAAGCTTGTTTGAGACCCAAGGCCAACAATTGACGACCATAGCCTTGCCCTTGATACATGGGGGCTACACTATATCCAATATGACCGCCTACATGTTCTAAGTAATCATTGAGTCGGTGACGAATATTAATTACACCGATGATCGTGTCTGGCTGGCTTGAATCAATCAATAAGTAAGTCGAAGCCGGCACCCAACCCGGTGCAACAGTAGGCTCAGATTTAGCCTGATGGAGTATTTCAAGCCAGTCTTCAAAGCTTTCAGCCGATTCAAGGCCAAAAGCACCGGGTATCCCTGTCCCTTCATTGAATTGATTTTTGAAGGCAAGTAAGGCTTCCTTGTGTTTAGCTGATAGTTCAACGATTTGTAACATCATTAGCTCCAGATTCTAGCCTGTCTTCACAAGCGAAAATTAGCAAAAATTTATTAAATTTAGCTATAATTGTATCATATTATCATGTAGAAAGAAGGATCAATCATTGATCAAACGTTTATTTCAATTTATTTACCAGGATAAGGTCTTCTTGATTGCCTTACTGTTGGCACTTGCCAGTGTCTTTTTGGGTGAATTTCAGCTGGCCTTTATTAATTGGCAAGTCATCTTGAGCTTATTCGGAATGATGTTAGTCTTGGCCTTATTTAGTGCTTCAGGCTTACTCCAGCATGTTTCTATTCGTATTATCCACTGGAGTCACCATACCCGGCAGATGGCTCTGTGGATGGTTAATCTAGCCTTTTTCTTCTCAATGATCTTGTCTAACGATGTCGCTGTTTTAACACTTCTGCCTCTATACTTGATGATGGTGGCCGAGATTGGTAACTTTCGTGGAAAAGTTGCTGGCAGTGTCCTAATTACGGTCGCCGCTAATCTAGGGGGCATTATTTTTCCTTTTTCAAATCCTCAAAACTTAATTATCTATATTCAAAATAATATGACCAGTCAAGATTTTTTAAAGATGTCATTGCCGATGACACTATTCTCATTTTTTATCTTGATCCTAATAACTTGGTTGTTAGTAGAGGACAAGCCGATCGTTCATGATCTTGAACTCAACCCCCTCCATCAACAAAAACTGCTCGTAGCTAGTTTTAGCTTCATCGTGATGGCCTCAGCGATCTTAGGCTTTATGCCGATTTTAAAAGCAGTAATCATTGTTAGTCTCATCTGTCTCTTCTATTTGCCGGCTAGTTATCAGAAGATAGACTACCGGCTCTTGATAACCTTTGCTTGCTTCTTTATTATAGTGGGTAATGTCAGTCACTTAAGTGTCCTAAACGAATTTCTTACCAAGGGTCTTAATCATTCCAGTCAGACTTTTCTAACCAGTTTAGGGCTTAGCCAGATCTTCTCGAATGTACCAACCACTATTTTACTTGAACCCTATACTCAACATATTGAAGCTCTCTGGTACGGGGTTAATATCGGGGGTTTGGGATCTCTGGTAGGTTCACTGGCTAATCTGATTGGCTACCAAATCATCAAGGCCTACCATCCTGCTTCTTTAGGAGCTTATTTAAAGTCTTTTCTAGTGATCAATTTTTCTGTCTTGGCTATTCTTTCTGCCTTTTATTATCTAATAACGAGTATGTAACCTTGTCAATTCATGACCATACTGAAAAACCAGCGCCGGCCGGTTGCCCTAAGGCGACCGACTAGCGCTGGTTTATTGATTGATCCGATTTAATTTTTAAGCGCCTCCTGAGCTAGGAGGAGGCAACCTACGATACCTGCTTCATCTCCCAGTCCAGGTCTAACAATAAATTCATCCAAGTCCGGTAAGGGAAGATAGTCTGCCCATTCCTCTTGGAAGTGCTTCTTAACTAGATCCATCATCTTCTCTTGGTGCATGACACCGCCACCAATAATTATCTGCTCTGGCATCAAGGTTAAGCTATAATTTCTCAAGGCTTGAGCAATATAGTAGGCAGCCTGATTCCAGATAGGATCATCTGCGTCAAGATCCTGGCCCTTGACACCTGCTGGAAAACGGTCAGCAATGGCCGGCCCACAGACCAAGCCCTCCAAACAATCACCGTGGTATGGGCAATGCCCTTGATAATCATCTTCTGGATGTTTTCGAACGACGACGTGGCCCATCTCTAAGTGGCCCATCCCAATCTGAATTTCTCCACGATTAATGAAGCCACCGCCAACACCCGTTCCTATGGTTAAATACAGGCAGGAATCCTTATCGACTGCGGCTCCTTGATGGTATTCACCAAAGCCAGAGGCATTAACATCGGTAGTCCAATAGACTGGAATGTCGTACCGCTTCTTAATCGATCCCAAAAAGTCAAAGTTTGCCCATCCGGGTTTAGGAGTCGTTGTAACATAGCCATAAGTAGCGGAATCTTCCAGAACATCAATCGGTCCAAAGGATCCAATTCCCATAGCATCCAAGGAATATCGGTCAAAGAAATCATAGACACTCTCCATAGTTTCCTCAGGTTGGACCGTGGGAAATTGTACCTGGTCAATGATATTAAAATTTTCATCGCTGACGGCACAATTGAATTTAGTGCCTCCAGCTTCAATGGCTCCAAAAATCATCTGAATCTTCCCTTCTATTTGGCCAAGGACCAAAGCTTTACTTCAAGTTCTTGGTCAGACTTGATCTGAATAGTATCTGCGTGCTGATCTGGATAAATACGACTTGTTAAGGCGTACTCACCCCCATTGACAAAGATTTCAAGCGATGAATAATCACTAAATATTTGCAAGGAGTCTAATTGTGATAATTCTAACAGACGTTTGCGTCGGCCAAAACCTGATGAACCATGACGCAGGCTGAATAGACCTTCTTCCTTATCATAATGGATCTGGCTGTCTTGACGAAGGAATAGCTCTATTTGCTCTATATCTTGACCTTTAATGGCTAATTCATAGACTTCTCCTTGGAGTTGGATCTCTTTGCCCTTTTCTTCGACAAGCTCTTGTCTAAGCGCTTGATATTCTTCTAAGGGAACTTGATAGAGGTGATTTTCCTTGACCACTAATTGTCTAGGGATCGTCAGGCAATGCTGCCAACCGTATGAGACCGTCGGATTAACATAATCGGGTTCATGGTCCGGTACCCCCATCCAAGCCCACATAATTTGTCTACCGCTTTCGTCTGTAAAGGATTGAGGCGCATAGAAGTCAAAGCCATAATCCAGTTCCTCGAATTCACTTGTCGGTTGGAAGATCTTGTCAGTCCAATTTAACTCACCTAATAAATAACCGGCTGAATATTGATTTTGGTAATGGGTAGGTGAACCAATGACCCCCTGAGGCGAGAAGATCAAGACCGTTTGCCCAGCTTGTGTAAATAAGTCTGGACATTCCCACATAAAGCCTTGATCTTCATTGCCTCTGAGTAGGTCCCCGACAAAGGCCCAATTATCAAGATCTTGAGACTCAAATAATAAGATTGCTCCTCTATTATCTCGCGTACGTCCTCCTAAGATCATATAATAGCGATCTCCTTGCCACCAGACTTTAGGATCTCTGATATGGTCTGAATAACCCGAAGGAAAGTCATCGTGGTCAATAACTACTCGGCGTTCTTTGATTTGAAAGCCATCGGCTGAGATAACCCGGACGACATTTTGTTGGCGGCCAGAATAGACGTAGTCATAAAAGCCCTCTTTCTTGACGTTTCCAGTATAGAAAAAGTTCAATTGGCCGTCAACTTCAATCGCAGAACCGGAGTATACCCCATCACGGTCAAAAGTTTGATCCGGCGACATAAAGATAGGTTCTTCTTTGAAATGAATGAGGTCGGTAGAAGTCTTATGGCCCCAGTGGGTGGCTCCACCCTTAGCTGAAGTCGGTTCGTATTGATGGTAGACATGGTAAGTACCTTGGAATTGACACGTTCCATTAGGATCATTCAGCCAACCCTTTTCTGGCATTAAGTGATAGGCTTGCCGCCACTTAGAATCTTTTTGGACTAATTCCTTAAGATCTAACTTCAAGTCGCTACCTCCTTAAACTTTTGCCGTCATTAAAGTCTCTGAATCACCGTCGAAGTCAACCGAGCTGAAGTCACCAGCATTAGTGACAATCACTGGGGTAATTGTTGAGCGTCCGGATTCTTCAATAGCTACTAAGTCAACATCAACGAGTAATTGACCGCGTGTCACAGAATCCCCCGCTTGAACATGAACTTCAAATGGCTGACCGGCTAATTCGACCGTATCAATACCTATATGAATAAGTACCTCGGCTCCGGTATTTGCCTTAAGACCAATAGCGTGCTTGGTATCAGCAATCATGACCACTTCACCATCAAACGGAGCCACTACTCGACCTTGACTTGGCTTAATGGCAAGACTTGGTCCCATCGCCCCCGATGAGAAGACAGGGTCAGGAATATCTGCTTGTTGGATAATATCACCAATAAGTGGAGGATAAATAGGAGTATCAGCTAACAGCGAATTTTGGATTTCAGCTGGTTCTTCGTCCACTTGAACTTGTTCAACCACTGGCTCTAGTTCTTGACGAATGGCAGTTCCTTGACTTCTAACTAATAAGAAGGCAACAACAAAGGCAGAAGCAACGACAATCAAGTAACGAGCCATTGACCAGAGAGAATCAGTATAAAGTAATAAGCCAGGAATAAAGGTAATTCCCATTCCAGTTGCTGATAAGTTCAATAGGTATGCTAGGAAGCCAGCCACCGCACCACCAGCAACACCGGATAGGAGAATTCTTAAGGATCTCAAGTTAACCCCGAACAAGAGAGGCTCAGTGATTCCAAAAAGCGTTGATGAAGCAGAAGAAATCATATTAGAACGACGAACCTTATCCTTCATCAAGCTAGCTGTTGCGATCGCTGCCCCAAATTGACCCGCCATCGAAGCCGTCATCAAAGGATTCAAGATGTTTCTTCCGGTATCTTCAATCAAGCTAATCTCGATGATCGATAAGGAATGGTGGAGTCCCGTTACCACTAGTAACTGCTGCAAACCACCAAACAAGATATAACCAATGCCAAATGGCGCTTGAAGAATCATAACAATAAAGCCAATCACACCATCTTCAATAAAGGAGATCACTGGTCCCAAAGCAAAGAGCATAATCACTAAAGTTAAGGTAATCGTTAAGAATGGCGTCACAATTAAGTCTAAAGCCTTAGGAACAAATTGACGTAATTTCTGGTCCAACCAGGAAATTAACCAACCCGCAATGATTGCTGGGAAGATGGATCCCTGATAACCTTGAATGTTGATGCCAAATACGTTTAATGGTGTCGCATCGCCTCCTGCAACTGAATAAGCGTTAGGAAGTTGTGGAGCGACCAACATTAATCCAACCGCAATACCAATGATCGGATTACCTCCGAATTTCTTGGTAGCTGAATAAGTGATAAAGACAGGTAAAAAGGCAAAAGCTGTATCAGTTAGGACTGCAAACAAGGCCGCAAAGTCATCACTCATAACCATGCCTAATTCAAGCAAGAGCCCTCTTAGCCCCATTAAGAGCCCAGTGGTAACCAATACTGGAATCAATGGCACCAAGATATCAGCTAGAATACGAACCACCTTTTGTACCGGATTCATATTGGCATAAGCATCTTCTTTAACTGAATCTGAAGAAATTTCGATATTGGCTTGTTGCAAACGATTGGCTAAGGCTTGGTAGACATCATTAACCTTACCCGTTCCAAAGACAAATTGGTGCTGCCCGGTGGAGTAAAAATAGCCTTGTAAATTATCAATTTGTTCGGCCTCCTGCTTATCAACCACCTCATTATCCTTAAGGACAATCCGCAAACGAGTCGCACAATGTTCGAAGTTCTTGATGTTATCTGCCCCACCAATCACTTCCAGTAACTGATCAATTATTTTACTAGTATCCATGGAATCCCTTCTTTCTAAAAATTTATGAAACCGATTACTAGAACCGGTTCCAGTTTACCATAAATTTATTATTTTGCAATATAAAAAATCCCACGAAACTAAATTTCGTAGGATGATGGATCAAATTTTTGAGTAGACTCCCGTTTCACCAACTCAACGGGCAAGCTGGTTTGGTAGTTGTCTTGCTCCTTATCGGTTAGTTGAAGCAAGGCTTCCATGGCTTGTCGTCCTGCTTGGCGGTAGGGATAATGGACGGTCGTTAGAGATGGATTCAAGTAGAGGCCATCGCTATATCCCCCAAAACCAGCTACCGATAAGTCGCCCGGTACTGATAACCCAAGATGACTAGCCGCCTTGATAATCGCAATAGCCATCCGGTCAGTAGCCGCAAGCAGAAAACTAGCTTGAAGTTGGGGTAAAATTTTAAGAGCTAGTTGATAATTATCTTCTTGCAAGAAGGTGGACTCGACGACTTGGCAATTTGCCCCTGCTTCTTGAATAGTATCCAAGAAACCTTGCAGGCGAACTTGGCCTACCGCCACGTCGTGGCGATCGCTATTAATATAGACGAATTCTCGGTGTCCTAAATCTAAGGCATGACGCCCGATTAAAGAGCCCGCATGATAATCATCATAGCTAATGTAATTCAAGTCAGGGTAAGCCTGCCCGAGAATCAACATCTGTGCGCTTAATGATTGGTCTATTTCAAGTAAGGGCGCTTGCAAATTACGTGTTAATACAATCATCCCGTCAACGTTCTCACGGTCAAGCGCTTGAATCTGATCGAGTTCGACTTGAGGATCGAGATTGGAATTAACAATCAGTAAACGACGATCATGCTGGACAGCGACTTGATCAATTCCATCCAGAACATCTGAGATCGACGAAGAGTTAAAGCGTGGAACAACGACGCCAATCAGCCGAGTTTTAGAAGCCTTCAGACTCCTAGCAAAGCTATTGGGTTGGTAGCCAGTCTGTTCAATAATCTCCTTGATCTTCTCACTGGTCGCCTGGCTCACTTGTCCCTTGTTTAAATAGCGAGAAACAGTGCTCTTGGAAACACCCGCTAAGCGAGCAATATCATTTAAAGTTGTCATCACTGCCTCCTTATCTTAATTACCATTAACTAATTGTAGCTATTTAATCTTGGGATTGCAATCAAGACAAGAAAAACTCTCCCAAGTAATGGGAGAGTATCTATAACATTAGTGAGTAGTCCCACCTACAGCTTCGATATCTTGGTCTTTGTACTTGACCACTGCCTCTACAGCTGCTTCAAGACCACGGGCAATATCATCCAAGTTCATGGCTGCTTGGTCAGGCTTATCAACAACTTGCTGCATCATATATGGAATATGGACAAAACCACCTAATACATGAGGAAACTCCTTATCGATTAAGTATAAGGTCTGATACATAATATGGTTGCAGACAAAGGTTCCAGCCGTATTCGATACACTTGCTGGAAGGCCAGCTTGGTGAATAGCTTCCACCATGGCCTTAATAGGTAAGCTTGAAAAATAAGCATTCTCACCATCTTCTTGGATCACAACATCAATCGGTTGGTTGCCTTCATTATCTTCAATCCGAGCGTCATCTTGGTTGATAGCCACTCGTTCAGGAGTAATTCCTGTCCGGCCCCCTGCTTGTCCGATATTAATAATGACATCCGGTTGGTGTTGTCTTACTTTATCACGCATAACTTCTGCCGACTTGTGGAAGACGGTTGGTATTTCCACCTTGATGATTTCGGCACCTGCAATTGTATCAGGTAACCTCTTCACCGCTTCAATAGCTGGATTAATGGCTTCGCCACCAAATGGATCAAAACCAGTAATTAAGATCTTCATCGAATCTCTCCTTTAACTATATTTCCTTCTTAAAAGGCCCACATATACATTAACACAATATGAGCTAAAATCATGACTAAAGCAACTGGAATTTGTTGAATAATCACAGAATAAGGACTCTTCATTTCCAATAAGGCTGCTGGTAGCGCATTAAAGTTACCCGCCATAGGCGTCATTAAGGTGCCACAGAATCCGGCAGTCATCGCCAGAGCAGAAGCAATGGCAGGATCTGCTCCCTGGTTAAAGACAAATGGAATACCAATACCTACGGTAATCACTGCAAAAGCCGCAAAGGCATTACCCATAATCATGGTAAAGATGACCATGCCTAGGACATAAGCGATTACGCCCCATAGGCGACTATCAGCTGGTATGACGCCAGAAATGATCTGCGCAATGACTTCTCCAACACCAGCAGCAGTAAAGACGGCTCCAACAGCTGCTAATAATTGAGGCAAGATACCAGTCGTTGAAACTTGTTGAACCATCCGGTCGGACTCTGCCAGGAACTCTTGCCCGCTAGGCTTAACTAAGATAACCATCGCAATAGTAGCCACCAAGCCACCAAAACCAAGTACCGCCGAACTAAGTGAAGGTAGGAGCGCGGAGACAATAATCGATGTCGCCCCAATGAGTATAACTGGAAGAAAGACCCAGTTTCCATAGCGATTTCCCCTAGCTGTCTGCTCTTCTTCACTCACCTGTTTGATCTGACCAATTTCAACTTGTTTAAATAAGGTTAATCCTCCCAAGACGAAGATCAAGAGTCCAGTTAGAGCTGATGGAATATAGGGTCCAGCGATAAAAATAAAGCCAAGAATTCCCCAGAACAGACTGGTCCCAATGCGCTTAGGGTTTGTCGAATCAGTGATGGATTGGTAGGCAGTATAGATAAGTTGAGCACCAATAACGATAAAGATAATTTCTAGTATCAAATTTGTGTATTGTGCCAAAAAGCTATCTAAATTTTGCATTATTTAGTCCCTCCCTTATGTCTATTAATAATCATTCGTTCCTTAATAAGGTTATAAGCACTTCCTACAACTAGAGCAATAATCGCAATCGGAATCGATGCAAAGGCAATTTGAGCTGCCCCTGTATTGAAGCCTTGGTCGTTAAGTATGCCGACCATTAAAAGGACACCCCCTGCCCCAACAAAGGTATCTTGACCAAAGAAGTTTCCGATATTCTCATTAGCAGCGGCTAATGCTTTAACTTCATCATCCGAGGTCGAATCCAAGTGGAAGTCTTCCGCATCCTCCTTGGCAATTTGTGTCTTGACCGCTGCTTCTCCCATCGGATGAACAATCGGTCTAACAAATTGCGGGTGTCCGCCTAAACGAACTGAGAAGAAGCCGGCGAGCAGTCGAATCAGTAAGTAGAAGCTGTAGAATAAGCCCATACTCATTCCCTTGATTGACTGAATCAGCTTAACAGCTTGTTGCTTCAAACCGTAAGATTCTGCTAATCCGATAACGGGTAGCGTTAAGAAAAACAAGGAGACAATCCGGTTGTTGACAAATGATTCACCAATGATTGATAAGAATTCAACCAAATTGATCCCAGAAACCAGGGCTGTAACTAGCCCTGCGATAATAACCGTTCCGATAGTATTCAGTTTAAATACAAAGCCTAGAACGATAATGACGATTCCTATTAAACGAATCCATTCCATATCATTTCCTCCTTTAAGAGTAGATAAATTTTTGTAGCTGTAACGAGTGATATAAAGGTGATCTTTATTTTTCGAGTTCTCCTGGGTAATCCAGCGTGCCCTCTGTAATATTAATGGCTTGATAACCCTGATGGTCTAATAATTGACAAGCCTGTTTGGATCGATTACCAGATCGACAGATGAGATAGTAAGTCTCGTTGTGATCCAGGTCAGCCAAGGAATCCTCTAATTCCTCCAAGGGTATATTAATAGCAGCTGGAACGTGCCCTTGGCTATAGGCAGAAGCTGGACGTACATCTATGACCTTAAGCTCTTGACCTGCTCTCTGCATTTGATAAAAGTCATTAATTGAAATTTGTTTCATACTTTCTCCTTCTTTATTGGTGACGAATAAAATCACTGACCCGATCATCTCCAAACTCTTGCAGTTGATGACTGAGAATTAGTCCACATGCTCTAGCGTCATCGAGCGCTTGGTGGTGGTTGAGTGGAATTTGGTAGTAAGAAGCTAATGTATTCAACTTGAAGTTTGCTACCCTTCCAGTTAAGAAATGCCTAGATGTAACAACTGTATCTAGAGTCTTAACCGGCGGTAAATAAAGTCCGTAATAAGCCAAACTAGCTCTCATGACTTTGAGATCAAAGGGCATATTATGAGCCACAAGAAGAGGCTCTCCTTCAAACCAGTCTGCCCACTGGCCTCATAATTGGTTAAATTTTGGCGCATGAATGACATCAATCGGGCGAATATGGTGAACTCGTATATTTCCCGGGTGGAAACTGGTTTCTGGCCGGATCAGTGAATAGCGTTCATCCACTATCCGACCGTCCTTTATATGAACCATTCCCAATGAACAAGCACTATGCGCTTGCCGGTTAGCCGTTTCAAAATCCATCGCCAAAAATTCCATAATTAACCCCTTTATTCGTGCAAGTTATTTTTTCCGTAAGCCGATTGGAAGAGTCTTTGAGCGACAATCGGTGAAATGACAGAAGTGATAATACAAACCATCATCACAATCGCTGTTCCACTAGTGACTTGCTCTTGGAATAATCCTGGCAAGGCTGCCCCGACAATTGCCGGGTTGGCTACAGAGACTCCTGCCACATTCCAAATAGCAGCCCCATCGACCCCAGCATTATTCTTGGTTACAAACTTATCAAAAGGAATAAGTGGTAACATCAAGACCATAAAGATAAGGCCCATCATAATACCTGGTAAACCTGACTTCACCGCATCCATTAGGTTCATTCCGGCTCCTAAGTTCCAACCCAGGAAGGGTAACAATTTACCAACTAGAGGGGTGAAGAATTCTTTGAAGTCTGTATCAATATTACCCAAGGCAATCCCGACTAGTAGCGGAATGAAGATCGAAATAACTGGATCCCAATCAATTCCCCCTAGGCCTCCATCAGAAGTTAGCACACTCAACAAGATTAGAGGGGTAAAGGATAAACCCAAGATCCCAAAAATACCATAAACAGCACCAAACTGTTGGTCACCGTAATCATTGTGGATCGCTAAGGCAACCGCTGGGTTCAAGGAATATATAACACAAGCAAAGGCCAGTAAATTAATCCCGGCCACACCTTCAACACCGAACAGATAATAAAAAGCGACAATAATAACAGTAGATAAAACTAATTTAAATAAAATCATCGGCAAGTGACGCTTCAACAAAGGGCCAACCTGGCGAATATCCAAAGAAGTCCCAGCAGCAAAAACTAAAAAGCCGATAACGGCACTGGTTCCGTTTTGGAAGGCGATTTGCGTCGTACCTCCAAAGACCTCATACATATTAGGGAAAAATGAAATCAGCAACATACTGACAACCATCGGCACCAAAAAGGTTCCCGCTGGTATCCTAGAGATGGCTTTAAACATGAGTCATACTCCTCCTATAAATAATTTCTTCTTTTATTATAAAGATTTGCTATATTTAAGCAAGTTTGATTAACGAAACTTAGACTAAATAGAAAAAGAGACAGTTACCTGTCTCTAAAATTTTAATAAGCAGCAATACTACCATCTGTCCGGCCATCAGTGGCTCCAACGAGGGCGCCGTTTTCCTGCAACCAGACTACTTGTCCCCGGCCAAAGAAATCATAAGTGGAAACAATTTGTACTTCGTGCCCTAATTCAATTAATTGCTTGACTTGATTGAAAGGCATGTGAGGCTCCACTTCAATCTGCCGGCCGCGTTTCCACTGCCATCTTGGGGCATCTAATGATTCTTGAGGATTCATCTGACCATCAATTATTCGGTTCAGCATCTGAACATGAGCTTGCGGTTGAAGTGTTCCTCCCATACAGCCATAAGGACCGATATTTCTGTCTCCTTTTGTCAGGTAGCCCGGCATGGTTGTATGATAAGGCCGTTTACCTGGGGCTAAGCAGTTAGGATTATCAGGATCCAGACTAAAGTGAGTCCCCCGACAATGGAGGGCAATTCCTCTACCAGGAACTACCAAGCCTGAGCCAAAGCCCTTACAATTACTTTGGATAAAGGACACGCCGTTTCCTTGACCATCCATAATACTGAAGTAAATGGTTCCACCAATGACTTCTTCCCCATTCGGCGGTTGCCAGGCTGCCTGGTCATCCAGCTCTTGGAAGCGTTCACGGGCATGGTCAACTGAATAGAGATGATCGTAATCTAAATCGTTGAATCTTGGATCTCCAATATAGTTCACTCCGTCTACAATGGCCATCTTACAGGCATCAATCAGTCGGTGCTGAACCAAGGGTGAATCACAATCAGAGAGGTCTTCAAAGTTCTCTAGTATCTTTAAGGCTTCCAAGGTAATAATTCCCTGACCATTCGGTGGAAGTTGCCAGACATCATAACCACGATAATTAGCAGTAATAGGTTCCACCCATTCCACCTCAAAGGACGCCAGGTCCTCTTTTCTCAAGCTACCGCCCGTTTCTCTAGCAAAAGCATCAATATCATCAGCAATCGCTCCCCGGTAAAAAGATTCACCTGATGTAGCCGCAATCTCGCGGATGGTATCTGCCATCTCTTGATTGAAATAGATATCACCGGGTTCAGGTACCCGGCCATCTGGTAAGAAGGTATCAAACCAAGTCTGAACCGCTGGTTCAATCTCGACTGCTTGACGGTATTTGCCAATATTATTCTTCCAAACATCCGCTACCGTTGTCTGAAGCGGAAAGCCTTCTTCGGCTAGTTTAGCTGCCGGCTCCAACAAATCAACCAAGGACATGGTGCCAAAACGTTGATTCAAGGCCACCCAACCCGCAACCGTTCCAGGAACGGTAACTGGATCCCAACCGACTTCTTGAATATATTTACCAGACCGAGCCCGACTCTTGATCCCATCATAGTCAGTAAGTGCTGGAGCTGGTCCAGTCGCATTTAAACCATACATCTTGCCCTCATAATAGACAAGCGCATTATTGTCCGTTCCCAATCCATTAGAGATGGGTTCCATAACAGCGATGGCTGCAGCAGCTGCTACCGTTGCATCAATCGCATTTCCCCCTGCCTTTAAGACATCTAGGCCAATTTGAGAAACAATGGGGTTACTGGAAGCAACCATGCCCTTCTTCCCATACTGCAGACTACGCCTGGAAGGATAACGGTATGAATATTTATTAAATTCCATGATAGATTTCACCTTTCTTTTAATGTATCACTCTATTTATAACATAGTAAACCATTAAAAATAAATGAAAACTACTTATTCAATTAAATTAAACCAAAATCCAATAATCATCTTCAAAGATATTTAAAATATCCTCTTTTTTCTTGAAGTTATTGAAGTCTTCAGAATACTTGACAAAATACTCTGGGAAATGCTTCAAAGTCTCAACATAGAATAAGTCAAAGTAATCTTCATGACCCATGGCCTGCATAATAACAAAAGCTTTACGCGTCTCATCTAAGTCCTTGGTAGCAATCCCCCGTCGCACTAAATAGGTTAAGTAAGACCGCAAGGGTAACAAGGGAATCCATTCAGGCTTGATTAAGTCCAAGACTTCGACCGCTTCCTTGAAGTTTAAATTCAAGATATGAATCTGGCTCAGATTGAGCACAAAAGCTGAAAAACCATCTAAGTACTCTCGGTGATCCTTGAAATCCTCATAGCGAGCGAGAATGTGAGGAACTTGCACTTGAATGACATCATAAGGCAGACGACTCAAAATAAAGTTAATGACCCGTAAATCTACCCAATACCACTCGTTGACCGACTGCAGCCCTTGCCAGAGTTGGTTGATCTGGTAGGCCAGGTTCTCACGAAACTCCTGCCCCGTCAATTGACCCGAGCGATACTGCGTCAAGGTCACCACATAAAAATCAATGACTTCTAAATAAGGATCCAGGGGATTCTCTTGATGATAACATTCAATATCTTGGTGCAACTGCATTAACTGCTCATCAGTCCCCGTCTGATGGATCACAATAAAGCGATCATATAAGCTTTCCCGATCTTCTTTATGATAGCCATTACTGATAAAAATAAATTCAGAAACCGTGACATTAAAAATTTTAGAGTAATTCAAGAAGTTCTCCACGGTAATTTTCTGGCTACCGTTTTCATGCTTAGAAACGACGGAATTGGTTTGTCCCTTCAAATTCAATTCCTTTTGCCGTAGTCCCTTGCTAGTTCTAATTTTTTTAATGGTTTGACCAATTTTTGCATTGATATCTTTCATATTACCCTACCCCTATTATCCGATTTGTTATTACCTATAAAAATTTGATCGTTAACTCTTATTTTACCATACTTTTCACGTGCTTAATAACAAAAATTTATAAAGAAAAAGTAACCAGACCCAGCTGGTTACTTAATCGTGACGGTCTTATTCATAGATTTCATGCTTCAAGACACCAATATATGGTAAGTTTCGATACCGCTCTTGGTAGTCTAAGCCAAAACCAACCACAAATTCATCCGGAATCTCAAACCCTACCCAATCAGGCTGGACCCCTTGATGCTGGGGGCTTCTTCGTGCCGGCTTATCCAGCAGGCAGACCGTTTTAACAGAGGCAGCATCACGCGAATCCATCAGATTATACAGATACTTGAGGGTCAATCCGGTATCAACAATATCCTCAACAAACAAAACATGCCGACCAGTAACCGGCTGAGACAAGTCCTTAAGGATCTCTACTTCCCCACTGGATTGAGTCTGGTTGCCATATGAAGAGACAGCCATAAAATCAATGGATAATTCGGTTGCTATTTCTTGCATTAGAGCAGCCATAAATGGCATCCCGCCCTTGAGGACACAAACCAGGAGTGGACGCTTACCGGCATATTCTTGGGTTAATTCTCGACCCAATTCCTGAATTCGTTGCTGCAGGGCTTCTTTGCTTAATAGGACTTCTTCAATAAATGATTCCATATTTAACTCCTTTAACCTAAATCTTTCAATCTCTCCAAGAATAACTGGCCCCAGAGCAGACTTCAAGTAAATAAGTAGCAATTTCCATTAGATTTACTTGAATGTTCGCTATTTAACTAGAATTAAATGCCTAGCTCATCTACGAGTAATTGATCAATCCGTCCGTCGGAGGTCATGGATACAATGGTAATCAAGGCATGATTGATCTGAAATTGCTCATTAACTAAGACTTGGCGTTCTTCTTTGAGGGCGTAATAACGAAGTAATTCTTTCATAGTCTCTCCATGGTCAACAGGCAAGACAATCCCAGTCTCAGCGATCACATCCGCCACCAAGTCACCACCAGTGAATTGGTTCTCACTTCGACTGACAAAATCATTGACCCGGCTAGTAACCAAAAAGCGCATCACCACGAAAATAATTGCGATTGCCGTGGTCCCTAAAACCAAATCAAGCATGGTCGAAGCATAGATAAGCATCTTGCGCGCAATCACAAAAAGAATCAATTCCAAAATTGCATTGGTTGAATGGTACAAGATCATTAAAATCAATTCAATCCCCACAATTAGCAACAAGGCATAACCTAAGAAAGATTGGATGACATCATAAGTGGCAACGGTATCCGCTTGAAAAATACGAATTAAATAGTCCAGTAAATCAATGATCCCAACCGCAATTCCAAGGCAAATAATAATCGCAATCACTAATTCTAAGATACCCGTGGAGTGTTTAATATGGTGCTTGGCCGTTTCAAGTCTCATAAAGGAAGTCCTTTCTCATCATATGCTTAATAAATCTATTGTATCAAATGAATTGAAATCTGGGTAGAAAAATAGACCCTTAACTTTGATCGTTAAAGGGTCTTAGGATAAGTATTCAATTAGGTCTAGAGGCATGACGCTCGGCTCCTTATCTACTTGGGCTGACAAGAGATGCTAAACTACTTTGATATTCTTGAATCTGTTCTTTGGAGAACCTAACAACAAAGTCTTTGTTGGATTGGTCTAAAACGACATCTTTGATATATTCAGTGGGCGTTTTATCATAATAGTCAGCCATTTCGCGGATTAATTGAAACTCTTTATCCGTTATTTTTATGCTGATTGTACACATTTTCGTACACTCCTTTCTTCCGTCCTTAACTATAATGGATAAAAGAAAGATTGTCTAGTTAATTACTTTTAAAAGTTTTTGAATAATTTAAGAATTTATGATGTGAATGATAAGCGACCGTCTCATCTCCCACTAAAAAATCTAGGCCATAGACCAGCTAATGCGCTACTACAGCCTAGTTATACTAATTAATAGATCGACTTTTAAGCCTCAGGATCAACAATGGCATAGACTTGCGCATTAAAGCCGGGACATTGGTCAATTCTAGGGAAACCAATACTAATCAAGCTACCCGTGCTAGGAAGCTGGCGCAAATGACACAAAACCTCCACTTGAAACTTGTTTAAACCCAGCCAGTAGCGTTCAGCCACCAAGTCTCCCTGATCGCGGTAGTCCAAGGAGCTATCCGTGTTCAAGGTCTCATGGCCAATAGCCTTGACCTGACGGACTTGGTCTAAGTATTTCAAGGCATCAATGGTCCAACCCGGTGCATGATCCAAGCCCTCTTCATCTAAATTAAAGAAGGCGTCAGGATCCAAGAATTTCTCGGACCAGCCGGTCGACAAGGCAACAAAAGCCCCGTTAGGAATTTCACCATGAATGGCTTCATAGTCTTGGATATCTTGAGCTGTGATGGCATAATCAGCATTGCTTGTCGCCTCCTCTTCCTTGTGGATCACGTAGAGGGGTAAGACCAAATCCTTGAGTGGAATATCATTAAGATAAGCCCGGTCTTCAACAAAATGAATGGGGGCATCAATATGCGTTCCATACTGACTGCCCAAAGTATATTTCTTAGCCAAGAATCCCCCATCAGCAACGGTTGCTAGGGTCTCCTCCTCAATGGGATCAAAGATCGGGAAATGAGGAATTTCAGGAGTTACCGTATGAGATAAGTTGACCCATTCATATTCTTTAAGGTCAGCTAAAATTTGATATAACTTACTCATCCTTAAGCCTCCTCGCCCCAGACTTCCTTAGCAACTTCAATAATTAGACGGATCTTATTCCATTGATCTTCTTCAGTTAATTCGTTACCTACCTCATTGGAAGAAAAGCCACATTGAGGACTCAATGATAATCGATCAAGATCAATATACTGGCTGGCTTCTTGAATACGTGCCTTCAAGTCTTCCTTGCTTTCTAACTGGCCATTCTTACTAGTCACCAGTCCCAGAACAACATGTTTACCCTCGCTTACTTTAGCTAGAGGTTCAAATCCCCCTGCTCGGTCACTGTCGTATTCCAAGAAGTAAGCATGAACATTTTCTTGGTCAAATAAAGGCGTTGATACTGTATCATAAGCGCCTGAGGCAAACCAGGTGGAACGGAAGTTCCCCCGGCAGACGTGGGTATTGATGCGAAGTCCTTCTGGCTTGTATGAGATGGCTAGGTTATTGACTTTGACATAAAGGGCTAATAATTGATCTTTTTGTTCTTGACTATAAGGCGTACCATCATAATCTAAGCCCCCGGCTAGTCGACCCCATGTACAATCATCAAACTGAACCGTCCGGCAACCCGCATCATAGAGGTCTTGCAAGACTTGGCCATAGGCCTTGGCTACATCTTGAACGAGATCTTCTTGAGAGGCATAGACCTCTTTAGTGAAGTTGATATTGAAGTCCCGGCGAACTTCTTGAATAAACTGAGCAGGGGCTGGAATGGTCTGCTTAACGTCAACGGTTTCGCTAGCATGTTGACGGGTAAATTTGTAGTGGTCAACAAAAGGATGATCTTCACCAGAGATCGGCCCTACAATTCGTGCCGTCGTAGCAAAGACTTGTTGACCTTGAAATTGAGTACCCGCTTCGACTTCCACTTGTTCCACCCCTTGAAGGCCCCAGAAGAAGTCAAAGTGCCAGGATTTACGACGGAATTCTCCGTCCGTAATCGTCTTCAAGCCCACTTCTTCCTGCTTATGAATCAGATCAATAATGGCTTTATCCTCTAATTGAGTGAGTTCTTCTCTTGATAAGTCTCCGGCTTCAAACTTATGACGAGCTTCTAGCAAGTACGCCGGTCTTAGAAATGAACCGACATGGTCGTAGCGGAAAGGTGATTGGTTGAGTTGTGTAAATGTTGTCATTGATATCGCTCCTTTAATAATAAAAAATCCCTAAGCACTTCAGTGCTTAGGGACGAATACAAAGTTATCCGTGGTACCACCCACATTTAATCTACAAAGAGATCCTTATTACTATTAGTAATTACAAGATATCGGTTGCCCGTCTAGAAAGCTTGCACCTTCTAGAAAATCCTGAGTTCATCTAATAATCCGGTCATACTTGGTTCCACCACCCCCAAGCTCGCTTGAAATCCCTAGATTATCTCTTCTCAATCATCTCTTAACTATTAGATTGACATTAGATTATCATGAAATATATTTTAATTCAAGTCCTTTTATCATATTTCTTGAAATATTCTTTAATAAACAGTAATTTAATATTAGGATCAAAAATATTTAATAAAGGAGAAATAATTATGGACCTTAAACGTTTTATGGTGGAACCCGGTCAAGCCATTAACCTGGCTCAAAGGCAGACCAAATGGGAAGCCTCACCCTTTCAATCGAGCCAAGAAGTGCTTGAAGCGATTGATACCAACATGGAAGAAATCAAAGAACTTCAACAAAAATTAATGGCCCAAGAAACCGAAGCCCTCATCTTCGCCCTTCAAGCCCTTGATGCGGCTGGTAAGGATGAAGCCGAACGTTACCTCTTCTCGCAGCTTTCCAGTCAAGGCTTACGAACAACGGCTATGAAAAAGCCTACTTCAGAAGACTTGAAGCATGACTACCTCTGGCGCTTAGGGCCCGCCATGCCAGAACGGGGGGAAATCGCTGTCTTTAACCGGTCTCACTACGAAGAAGTTATCGGGGCCCGGATGCACCAATCTTATCAAGACCAGAATCTTCCCGACCAGGCAGTAGGCGGTCATATGTGGCAGCAGCGCTTCAAGCACATCAATCACTTTGAAGATTATTTATATGATAACGGCTTCTACATGATTAAGATCTATCTTCATATCTCTAAAGAAGTCCAAAAGGACCGACTCCTTCAGCGGATGGAGGATCCTGACCATCTATGGGAATTCTCCATGAGCGACTTGGATGATCGAGCTAAATGGGATGAATACATGGATTATTTCCAAGAAACCTTCAGCCAGACATCAACTGAACGCGCCCCATGGTATATCATTCCAGCTGATGATGGGGACTTGGGTCGTTATATTATCTCTGAGATTTTACTGGATAAGTTGCGCAGTCTTGATCTTTCATATCCTGAAGTGAGTTCCGAATACAAACAAGAAATTCAAGAGGCTGCCGATAAGTTACGTCAAGGCGATTACGATTAATGGTTAAACTTTTAAATCAACTAGACGCTCCCGCAGGCATTGATCAGGTGTCAAGCTGGAGCGTCTTAAATTTATAGGTATTTAAGCTAGTCGATGTTTATAGATATCATTAACACGATCTTGTAAATAGATATGGGTATAGGGGCCGGTTTTCTCTTGGTATTCTTGGTAGGCTTTTTCAAGGCAAGCCGGACAAGCTCGCCGATGCAAACAATAGGCATAAATATGTAAGCCGGTATCGGTCTTGGATTCAATGGTTTCAATGCCTGGACAATCTGGACATCGGTGGAAGACCTTCTCCTCTTGGGCTAAGATGCCATCGGTATCATAGTAAATTTGTTGATTATAGGAAACGGCCTCTAGACCTTGGAACTTGGCCTCAGCAATAGCTTGACGATTTTGCCAATTAGAGCGAATTTGCTGGCAGAGTTGGTCGATATAGTGAGTGATTTCAGCTGATTGCGCCGTTTTAGACGCTTGGAAATCCGGTTCAATCACTTGAGAATAATCCAGCCCTGCTAAGGCTAAGACTAGAGCCAGATTCACATAAGGCAGGGCTGATTCAATCGAATAGCCCCCTTCTAAGACCACAATATCCGGATCTAATTGGTCAGTTAGATGGCCATAACCTTGAGCGGTAAAATTCATATTAGTCAAGGGATCACTGTAATGATTATCTTGGCCAGCTGAATTAATAATGATATCTGGCTGGAAGTCTTCCAGAATCGGCATCACCACTTGATCCATCACCTGCTGGAAACCTTGTTCTCCCGTACCTGGAGGCAAGGGAACATTTACTGTGAGCCCATAAGCAGCAGGCCCACCTGCCTCTTCGATAAATCCAGTGCCAGGGAATAAGGTCCGTCCATCTTGGTGAATAGAAATGAACAAGGTATCCGGATCATTCCAGTAGATATCTTGAGTCCCGTCTCCATGGTGGCAGTCGGTATCAACAATGGCTACCCGGAGCTTTTTGTTGCCTTGGCGAATATGTTCAAGCGCTACCGCCTCGATATTAGCAATACAAAAACCCCG
Organism: Hutsoniella sourekii ATCC 700629; assembly: GCF_000518205.1. GTDB lineage: Bacteria > Bacillota > Bacilli > Lactobacillales > Aerococcaceae > Hutsoniella > Hutsoniella sourekii. Next base: position 33,506 of record NZ_JADD01000009.1, read on the forward strand.
GTCACCAAAGACGGTCTTAAAAGCATGATGACCCGGCGGACGAACCATGGCAAAGGCCTTTTCAACTTCTTGACTCTGGTATAATTCAAAGGCCTTAATGGTCGCTCCAATTGAGACTAGATGAGAATCTGTAACCACCTGATCGACACTAGGTGCCACAATATGTACACGTTCAATATCCAGAGGGCTCGCCATTTCATGGCGGTAGAAACCGATTGAATCAATATCTTCAATGCCCTCTTCTCTTAATTGGTCTTGCGTATAGAGAAGTCTTTCTTCTCGTTCCGGATGAGTGGGACTAATGGCCCAATCAAAGGCTGGGAAAAAGACAATCCCTAATCGCTTCTTATCGCTCATAAACGCTTCCTCCTTCTAAGTTGGTCAATGGATCCAAAGTAAAGGCCGGACCGGGCTTAATCTGAGCTTGAATTCGGATAATCTGACTTATTCGATAGCCTTGAACTCGATTGAACCGGGATTGGTCAATGATTTCAATTGACTTTGAATCCAGCCCTCTCTTACTAGCTTCCCGGGTGAGTAGGTCCCTAATAAGCTGGAGTCCCTCCTCAAGGCTAAAATTAGGGTCAATCTCTTGATAAGAGTCAAACTCCGGAATCGTCAACCGTCTTCGGTCCGTATCCGCTAGCAAGGTAGCTTGGAGGGTCGGCTTAGAAATAGCTGCCCCAATCGCATTTGCCACTTGATAAAGCGGGGTTAAATGAGTAGGGAGATTAAATTGAACTTGTAAATAAGGACTTAGATCAGCCACAGGACCCCCAATCAAATATAAGGATTCTGGCTCGATTTGCCGATCAGTTAATACTTCCTTAATGGTTTCTACTGGGCGATTATTGAGTTGCTGAAGAAGTTGATCAACACGGTCTTTTATCTGCTGGCATGCAAGGTCCACAATCGCCTGAGCCACTGCTTGGGGATTTTCTTGCTGGCTAGTGGTCAGTTGGGCAAGATAAGGTTCAACCAAGTCTACCTGTTCACCCTTCAAGTAAGCCAAAGCATCAGTCAAGGTCAAATCAGACCCACCATGAATGAGGGCCGGCCCCATTCTCTTAGGGCCCACGGCTAACTTCCCATCCACCTGGCTCACTTTTGAGTCGCCTCCTAGAGCCACCGAATCACTATAGATGGCCCGAACCAAGGTCTTATTGCCTTGAATTTCAATCCCTAAAGGTTCAAAAACAACCGATCCATCCACCAAAAAGAAAATATCCGTCGTGGTCCCACCAATATCCAACAAGACGGATTGGCCTTTGGGATCGCTCAAGGCCCACATGCCCATAAAGCTAGCTGCAGGTCCCGATAAGATCGATTCCACTGGAATATCTTTGGCCTCTTCTAAGGTCATAGTCCCTCCGTCAGCCTTCAAGATATTGACTTGGGCCTGATCGAGTCCAAAATCAGCCAGAGCCGAGGCTACAGAATTCAAGAAAGCTTGATTGGTTGAGGCTAACTGACTATTCAAGATAGCTGTATGGACCCGTCTTGGGTAGTTTAATCGACCAGACATCCGGTGGCCCAAGCTGACAAAGTCACTTGAAGCTAAGACTGCTTGGCCGATTTGATCTTCATGAAGTGGGTTGCGGGTTGAAAAGCGACTCACCACCGCTAGATGAGGATAAGTTACTTGTTCAGTTAAGTGGTCCAACTCTTCCTGATTGACAGGCTCCACTTCGATTCCGCGGTGGTCAACATAGCCGGATAAGACCAAAGTCTGGCTAGCTACATCCGAAAAATCATGAGCCATCCCCGGCCCTTTTTGGGTAATTAAGGTTACGGGATCCACTAGTCCTTGGACAATCGCGTTAGTCGATACTGTAGTTGATAAATTGATTCGGCCTACTTCCTTGGGATCAATCCCTTGAGTTAGGGGCTCAAGACACGATTGAATGGCCTGGGTCAGACGATTCTTGTCATAGGCTTGCTTAACCGTCTCCAGAACCTGCCCTTGATCAATTAAGACACCGTCGATGTTGGTTCCGCCTACATCAATTCCTATAATCATAGCTACCTCCTTTATGGATACAGGAACAACTTAGGATAAGTATAACATAGATTGAATGAGCCAAACATTTTCCTTGGATATATTGTGAGGAAGATCAGCTTTGAAGAGAAGTAAAATAAAAGGTTGTATCATGTATATTTAGAAATATTGCGGTTGTAAATGTAAACCCAAGTTGTTACTCCTTGGTGAACTTGTTATAATGTAATTACCATGTAAATACCCCTGAGGAGGAATCTAATATGGAAGTTAAAGCAAGAAAACAGGGTAATTCATTAGTAATCACCATACCTAGTAGTTTTAACATAGCTGAAGGAACAAAGTTTAATCCTCAACTACAAGGAGATACAATTATCTTTAAGCCGATTCAAGCAGAAGCTCCTAGATATATCGATCAATTTGACGATTTGTTGATTGACGATATTCTTAATGATGGTTTCACTACTGGTAAAGAGATTGCCAAAGAGATTGAACGGCGGAAAGCAGCAATGGATGATGAACTAGGTGAGATAATGGCCCAACCAGCTGTTGAGATGTCTATAGAGGACTTTAATCGTGAATTTGGATTATAAAATAAAATTTAGACCTTCAGCCATTAAAGATTTAAAAAAATTGAAAGATAAGCATCTTCAAAAGCTGATAAGAGATCAAATATTCTTTAATATTGCTAAAGCTCCTTATGAGGGAGATAAGAAAAAGGCTAACCTTAAAGATATATACACCCGCCCCATCACCTATAAGAAAAACCAATACAGAATAGCCTATTCAATTAATGACCAAGAGATAACCGTTGAAATCATTCAAGTAGGTAGCCGAGAAAGATTCTATGAAAGGCTGACTAGAAGACTTAATAAACATTGAGATGAAAGGCTAAGATTTTATAATTCTATATCCGTCCTAGCTTCAATGAATGGTAATATAACCGTTAATACTATATTTTCTTAAAAATAAAAGCTCAAATCTTTTATGGTTTGCGTCCTCTTCTTTGAGGCTCGATACATTTTAGGGTAAATAAATTTATCTGAAATTTTTAAAAAATGTTTGACAAGATTAGCTGACGGGTGTATCATATATTCATTGATTGATACGGACGCTTAGCTCAGTTGGTAGAGCAACGGACTCTTAATCCGTGGGTCGCGGGTTCGATCCCCTCAGCGTCCATAAAAAGAGCAAACCTTTACGGTTTGCTTTTTTATTTTGAATGACGATTAAATTAAGACTTCAATAACTTTAGAGCTAATTCCAAAAGGTCAATGGATAGATAGTGTTCTTGCACAAATAAATTATACAGGGTATCTTCGGTAAGTATCCCTTGGTTGAGATCCTCAGGCAAGTTCCCTGCTTGGCTAGCTAAAAAGTCCTCGGTCCAAGCTTCCTTATAGTAAGCCTTTAATTGATCGGATTGACTTTGTAGTTTTTGGACCTGTTTGAGGCTTTCTTCTAATTGATCCAGAGCCTGGCTAACTTCTTGGTAGGCTTGGGTCATCTGCTTGATGCGTTGGATAGACATGATTTCCTCCTTAGAAAGATAACGAAAGGAGCCCCACCTAGCGACTAGTAACAGAAGTGGTAGGTAATTATCGGAAGAGTTACTAGCCGCTAGCTGGAGCTTTCATTCGATATTAGAATATTTACTTTGAAATATTTCTTAATTTAATTAGATTATAAAACAATAACCATTAAAAAGATAGTAAATATTATAAAAATTTATTAATAATCAAGGCAAATCAAAGGCAAAAGATTTTGTTGAATGCAATTTTGCATGTTTTTAGATACAAAATGAGAATCAGATGATAAAAAGACGTCATATTTATTGCTTAATCATTGATTTGTGATATAATGGACATATAAAGATGATGATGGAGTCATTGAATAACATTTAAAGAAGGTGGAAATGATGAACCCTACTTTGTCTCGTTATCAATTGTTTATCTCTCCAGTCTTGAAGCAACATGGTGTGTCTTCTTATCAGTTATCCGTCTGCTATTTAGGCAGAAGCTTGTGTATTTTAGTTGAACTTAAGCACAATGAATACTTATCGTCAAGTGAATGCCACCAGATTGAAGCGGAAATTAATTCTTTAATCAATAGTTATCAATACAATGGACTCGGACGCCCGTTCAAGATACAAGTTCTTAACTCCATCGATCGATGTGTGCTAGTGACTGACCAAACTTTACAAAAAGCCATCGGTCAAGACGTCTATCTTACTTATATCCAGGATTATTCTTCCCACTTACCAAATCAGGGTAAGTTATTGGATGCTGACTTTGATCATTTATTGATCGCCTCCGAATGGAACAATAAACGGATGATCGTTCGGGTACCAAGAGAGCTTGTTGGTGAATTGAGAGCTCCACTTATCAATCCTATTAGTGCATAAGAATAGGCCAACCTTCTCAAAGTAAGGTTGGCCCTTTTTACTATCTAAAATTATAATTTTTGACTAGCTGAACTAGCAGTATCAGAGACTTCTTCAATTCCCTTTATTTGAGGTTTCGGTTTATCAGCCTTTACTTCAATATTAGCTTCAGGCATCTTATGCTGCGACTCAGAAGCACCCGATACGCTATCTTGATTTGGACTCGCTTCTACTGATTGGGTATGGCTTGCGCTAGCACCAGAGTGGCTATCCGTTTCCGGCTGGTCCTTTTTCTTGGTGGCTTGGGTAACGCTATCTGCATTCGCCCCACCTTGAGAACTTTCAATATATGGAATATCACGCACTTGCCCTTTCACTGGATCTAAGCCAGCCCGGTAACGCGCTTCAAACCAATCTTCCACATCCTGAGGAATCTCACCAATAAATGGATTGGGTACCGCTGGATCGTGCAAGGTACGGTCCCAGACAGACCCGTCAGTATCGATAAAGGGTTGGCCATTTTGGACCGTTTCTAGGACCCCTAGATACTTGCCATGCTTGTCATAAACGGGGCGATAAGTTAAGAAGATCTTGTAGCCATTGCCCTTGGTATACCACATAGACTCACTCCGACGGCTACCATTAGCCAAGTCGGCCATAATCTTCTCCACCTTATCACGAATTTGAGGTGGGTGGCAGTCAGAAACATTGCCTCCAAGAGTAACAGGTGAACGAGGGGTTCCAGCGTGTTCTTGGTGGCGACGCTTATTGTAATACAAGAAACGGTTATCCGCATCAACGAAACTAATCTCTACTTCCAAATTATCCAAGATAGCTTGGACTTCATCCAAGGTAAGACGGCCAGTACCAAAGTCAATTCGTGTATCCAACTCATGACTATAAGGCTTCGCATGCGGATCCTTGAGACCCCGGGCATAGTCTAAGGCCAGGTCGAGGGCTTCTTGGATTCCCTTACTGGTGTAGGTAGCTCCTGAGACGACATCTAGGTCACGAATCGACCCATCCGCTTGAATGTCAGCCATTAACTTCTCTTTAGCTCTTCCACCTAATTCTGGCGTTTCAATATCTTGAATGTCAATTTCTGTAATAGATTCTTCATCCACGGTTACCTTCAAGCTAATCTTACCCTTATATCCATCAGCGATGGCTTGGTAAGTCCCTGGAGTGAATTCTGCTGGTAAGGGAGCACCCATGGCTTGTCTGATTGCTTCTCTGGTTGCTTCCAAGAAGCCTCTAGACGATGAGGTAGCTCCAGATACCGTATCCACTTCCACACTTTGCTCCTGGATGACTTGTTGGCTTAAATGTTGGATGGCCAACTTACCAACGCCATCACTATCTCTTTGGCCCACTTCAATCGATTCAATTCGGTCTGGGGAGACACTGACCCGAACGCTTACTTGGTCTAGAAATCCTTTAGCACTCGCTTGATAATCCCCTGCTTGATATCTACTCATTGCTTCCTCCTTTAATTTTGTAACCAATTACATTTAATCATATTATATATTTTTCTATATAAAAATCAATATAAATTATCTAAACTCATCCGACAAAAAAACTCCAAAGACAAAATTGCCTTGGAGTTTGATTATTAACGTTTAAAGAAACGTGATTGAAGGTTGACAATCACAAGTCCGATAGCAAAGAGGACAATGGCTAAACTTAAGTTAGCCTGAAGACCGATCTTCTCTAAGATAAAGCCGCCAAATAGACTGGCTGCCATAATTGAAAAGTCAAAGGCAAAGGTTTGAATAGAAGCAGCCACATCCTTGCCCTGCTTAACTTGCCCCATGGTTAAGTTCTGCAATAAGGAGGAAATTGGACCATAGGACATCCCCCAGGCAAACATCCCAAAGTAAGTTAAGAAGGTCTGGCCAGATAGAAAGGACAACATGGCAAGAATCCCCAAGCTAAAAGCCGCAATAAATAAGTAGCGTAAATACTTATCTATATACCGGGCCACCAAGGTCACGGCAAGAATCGCTCCCAAGCCAAAAATAATTTGAGCCACTTGCAGTTGGTTCCCAGTGCGAGCAGTAATTAACTGCATATAGACATAAGTTGAATACTGCGCCATCACTAAGAGGACAACCACTTGAAGGGCTACTTGGATGCCCCGATTCTTGAAGAAAGACCCAAGAGGTAAGCGGTCTCCTTGCACTTCACCAGGGACACTCATAAAGGTAAAGTAACCAAGAACAGCCAAAGTTAAAAACAAGCCAGCCACCAACAAGAAGGCCACTCGCCAGCCCAACATTTGACCCAGCCAAGTAAATAATGGAAGCCCCAATGAAAGGCCAATCGTTGATCCGGATAATACAATCGTCACTGCCCGACCAGAATGTTCTGGAGCGACTGTTCGGCTAGCATAAGAAGCAATCAGGGGCCAAAATAGACCAGCCGCTGACCCGGAAATTAATCGGGCAATCACGGTAAGCGCGTAAGTTTGACTTTGAGAAAGGATCAGGTTGGCCAAGGCAAATAATAAGCTAGCCCCCATTAAAATATACTTGCGGTTATACTTGGCCACCAACTGGGTCACTGGTATGGCAAGAATTCCAGCCGGGAGCGAGTTAAGACCTACTAAATTACCTATTTGAGCGGGACTGGCGTTCAGCCCCTGGCTCATTTGGGTTAAGAGACCCGAAGGCAAGAGTTCTGAGACAATTGCCAAAAAGACCACACTGGCCATAGATAACCAGGCCAGCCAGGGAGATGTATTTGTTTGTGTGTGTGACATCATGTACTCCTTTTCTGATTTAATTGCTTGAAGCTGGATTCGAGAGAATCTTCTGAAGGCTCAGATCCACACTTCCTGCATAGGTTGAACCAAACTTATTGAGGTGAATCATCAAATAATACAAGCGGTAAAACTCCAGCCTTACTTGATAGCCCGCTTCCAAGGGATAAACTTCATGATAAGCTTGGAAGAATTCCGGTCCAAAGCCACCAAAAACCGTTGCCACACCTAAGTCTAACTCCCGGTCCCCGTATAAGGAAGAAGGATCGCACAAGGCGACACTCCCATCTGCTAGATACATATAATTTCCAGCCCAGAGATCCCCATGTAGTAGGCTAGAATCAATATGGCGATGGGCCAAGTGGTCAAGGATAATTGATCGAGCTTGCCTATAGACTTGAATGTCTGACTCCTGCCATAAGCCTTTATTAAGGATGGACTGAGCCAGCCCATCAAGACGTCGCTGGACAAATAATTCCACCCAGCAATCCGTCCATTGATTGGAAAAGGAAATATCGGATCCCTGATAAGGATAATCAAATCCGTACAAGCCCTCCGGTTGATGTGTTAAATGAAGACGGGCAACCAGCTCGCCTAGTTGTTTCTGACTCCCCTGCCCAACTTCATCTAGATAAGTCAATATTAAATAAGCATCCCCCTCTAAGTCACCAAAGGCGATCACTTCAGGGACTTGAATGCCGGCTTGGGCCATCCGTTTCAAACCAGCCACCTCACCAGCAAAAAATGCCTGGTCTCTACCAGCTTGAACTAGCAAAAATAAGGATTCCCCAGCCTGGGTTTCTATCCGATAAGCGGCATTGACATCGCCACCACTTACTTCTTGGTAATGGATAACGGGATCAATGGGTAATTGTTTGAGCCAATTTTCTTTCATTGTCGACTCCTTTCTACTTGAATCTATTCTTTATTCCTATTCACTCTAGCATAGATCAGGAAATCAATTCAAGAAAAAATCGCCTACCAGTAGGCCGTGCTACCGGTAGGCGGATTTTAGTTGATATTACATCAAGTATATTATCAAGCAAACTGAGCATTATATAAGTTTGCATAGAAGCCTTCAGCTTCCATCAACTGATCGTGAGTTCCTTGCTCAATAACATCTCCTTGATTCATCACAATAATCTTATCAGCATTGCGAATGGTTGATAGACGGTGAGCCACCACGAAAGAGGTCCGTCCTTCTAGCAACCGATTCATGGCTCGCTGGATAAGAACTTCCGTCCGGGTATCAACACTAGAAGTGGCTTCATCCAAGATCAGAACGTCCGGATCTTGCAAGAAGGCACGGGCAATGGTAATCAATTGACGTTGACCTTGGGATAAGTTGGTTCCATCTTCTTCTAGAATCGTCTCATAACCTTCCGGCAAGCGTTCGACGAAGTCATGAACGTGCGCTGCCTTAGAGGCTTTAAGAACATCTTCATCACTGACATCCGGTGAACCATACTTCAAGTTATCCCATATCGTCCCACTAAAGAGCCAAGTGTCTTGTAAGACCATAGAGAAATCATTACGCAAAGCTTCCCGACTCATATTGCGGATATCGGTTCCTTCATAATAGATCGCTCCTCCACTAACATCATAGAAGCGTTCCAATAAATTAATCAAGGTCGTCTTACCAGCTCCAGTAGGCCCAACAACAGCTACCATTTGGCCAGGCTTTACTTCCAAGTTAAAGTCGGTCATTAACAGTTCATCTGGATCCGAAGAATAGCCAAACTGCACATGATCAAACTCAACCTTGTAGGGGGTCTCTGGTTTTGAAGCTAGCCCTTGAGGGTGTTCCATTTCTTTCTCGTCTAAGACTTCGAAAATCCGTTCAGCCGCTGCAATAGTCATTTGGATGGTAGAAGCTAGACTGGCCATTTCTCTAAAGGGTTGGTTGAACTGGCGAGCATATTGAAGAAAGCTCTGCACGGTCCCAACCAAGGTACCACCCGCTAAGACCTTGAAACCACCAATGATAGCAACCAATACATAGGTCACATCACCAGAAAACCCAATCATCGGATTCAAGAGACCAGCGAAATATTCAGCCTTCCAAGAAGCTTGGTTTAAGAGATCACTTTGCTTGTTGAATCTAGCCATTTCATAATCTTCTTGGTTGTTGACCTTGACAGCGGAATGACCTGAATAGACCTCTTCAATTAAGGCATTCAAGTGACCCAACTCTAATTGACGTTTCGAGAATTGCTTTTGAGATTTGGGTGCAATCCAAGCGATCGCTCCTAGACTAATCGGAATGGCTGATAATAGAACTACCCAAGATAAGCCTGGATCCAAGAAGAACATAATGACTAGTACCGTGATGAACTGCAACACACTGGTAGAAATTTGGGTCAAGGTCTGGCCTAGAGCGTTTGCAATTTGGTCCATATCATTGATCACCCGAGAGAGGATATCCCCTGTGGAATGCTCATCAAAGTAAGAGATCGGCAACCGCCCCATCTTCTCCTTAAGTGCCCGTCTCAAGTCATAGACAGTGCGTTGAGCCACGCGGGTCGTAATATGTTGTTGGAGAAAACGGAAGATAGAAGCTGCTAAGTATAAGCCAACTAAGATCACGATATGTTGACCCACAGCGGCATAGTCTATCTCGTATAAGAGCTGGCCTCCCTGGTCGCTCATCCCTCTACTAACCCCTTCAACCAAGAGGTTGGTAATCCGTCCCATCACGATCGGTAGCAAGGCATTCAATAAGACTGACAAAGCTGAAAAAACAAACACTAAGACCATTAACCAGGCACGGTCACTCATGAAAGAAACAAATTTCTTGATCGTCCGCCAAGAATTTCTTGGTTTACGCCGGCGGTGATAAGATTTCTTTTGAATATTTTCTTGACTCATTAAATATCTTCTCCTTTCATTTGTGATTTGACGATGTCACGGTAGACGTCATTATTAGCCTTTAATTCTTGGTGGCTACCCATTCCAACAATCTGACCATTATCCAAGACAATAATTCGGTCCGCGTCAATAACCGTGTTCACCCGTTGCGCAATAATAATATTAATAGCATCCTGAGTAGCCGGCTTCAAGGCTTGGCGCAACTTAGCATCGGTCTGGAAGTCTAAGGCACTAAAGGAATCATCAAACAAGTAAATATCTGGTTGGCTAATAACTGCCCGAGCAATACTCAAGCGCTGTCTTTGACCTCCAGAGAAGTTGACGCCTCCTTGTTCGACAATTGAGTCTAGACCGTCATCTAAGCGTTCGACAAATTCCAATCCTTGAGCAATCTCCAAGGCCCGCCACATCATTTCTTCACTGGCCTCCGGATTTCCGTATAATAAGTTGGAACGAATCGTTCCACTGAAGAGGACTGCCTTTTGGGTGGCAAAACCAATCCGACCGCGTAGATCTTCTAGTCCCAGTTGGCGGATGTCGATTCCATTGAGTAGGACTTTCCCTTGGGACGGGTCATAAAGGCGAGGAATCAAGTTAGCAATGGTCGTCTTACCCGATCCGGTCCCACCAATGATGGCTAGAGTCTCCCCTGCTTGAGCCTTGAAGTTGATCTGACAAATGGCTGGTTTCTCAGCTCCTGGGAATTCATATGAAACGTCCTTGAATTCTAGGGTTAATTCAGAATTAGCTGGTAAGCTCTTAGCATGATCAGCCTCTTCAACTGTAACTGGTGCATCTAAAACTTCAATAATCCGTTCAGAAGAGATTTGCGCCCGCGGAACCATCATAGTAATCATAGCCAAATTAATCACCGAAAAGATAATCTGGAAACCGTAGTTGACAAAAGCAATCAAGTTCCCTACTTCGGTTTGACCTTGGGCAATTAAACGAGTCCCAAAAACAAAAATCAAAATATTAGAGACACCTAAAATACTAATAAAGGATGGCAACATTAAATTATTAATTGAAAAAGCCATAATCGCATTGTCACGGTAGTCACTATTGGCCTCATCAAAACGCTTGGTCTCATAATCCGTCGTATTAAAAGCCCGAATCACTCGTATACCAGTCAAACCTTCACGAAAAACCTGGTTTAACTTATCTAACTTGGTCTGAATCTGTCTAAAATATGGCATCGCCCAGCGGAAAATCAAGGCCAAAGCTAGAATAATTAAGGGCAAAGTAATCGCAAAAATAAAGGCCAAACGATCCTCTCTTAAATAAGCCAAGACCGTTGAGACAATGATCACCATGGGTGACATAAAAGCTAGACGCATGGACAACATGGTCACAAACTGCAATTGCATGACGTCATTGGTAGTCCGTGTCATCAAGGTAGAAGCGCCAAATTGAGCCATATCCGCACTTGAAAAGTGCATAATCTTCTTGAAAATATCCTTGCGAATCTTATTCCCCATCTCTTGCGTCTCTTGAGCGGATAGTCGGACATTGACCGCAGCAATCAAGATCGAAATAAAAGAAAAAGCAATCATCAAGGCTCCGAGCTTGATAATAGTCTGCGTATCACCAGGAATAATTCCATCGTTGATGATATTAGCAGCTAAACTCGGCAGGGAGAGAAAGGTAATCGCTTCTAATACAATCAAGAAAAATATTTGAATAACTCGTTTGCTATTCATATATTTCCAAAGTCTAATCATACATTATAACCCTCTTTCTATATTAATAATCCAGACCATAAAACAACCAATCCAAGCGTTGGCAGATTTCCAAGTGACAATCGCTTTGGCTGAGACCTAATAAAAAACCATCACTAATGGTTCGGTGGATGGTCTCAACTAAGAAGCGAATTTTAGGACTGGCTTGGCTTTTTTCTAATTGCAACCATGTTTGGGACGGTCTAAGGTCCAAGCATCGCTGTAAATATTGGTCAAATTCCACCAAGGCATGATGGTCCATCGATAAATAGACTTGCTTGAAAAAGGCTACCTGGTCCGGTTGATAAATAAATTTCAGGTAATCACCAGTAAAGGTCTTCATCGATTTCAAGAGTGAAGAAGCATCCTGCCAGTCAATAGAAGCTAAATGATGCTTCATGAACCGATCTTTTTCTAGGAAAATAAGATAAAAGTATAAATCCTCCAAATTGGCAAAGTATTGGTAAAAACTTCCCCTAGAAATATCAGCTTGGCGGACAATTCGAGCAATCGAAGCCTCCCAGAAAGGAACCTGCTCGAATTCGTGCCTAGCTACTGCCAATAAGCGCGTCTTCTTATCCTCAGCCAAATTAAAAAAAGTTTGAGTGGGCATGATTCCTCCTTCATAAGATGACACCCTGTCACATCAACTTTACTATTCTAGCTAATATCCCCAGCCCTGTCAAACATCCCACCTCTCCTTCAGCTTAAGAGTGACAAAAGGGTCCCCTTCTAGCTATAATAGAAGCTGAGGTGATCAAGATGAAAAAAGAAAAATCATGTGGGGCCATTGTCTACCGATTAGGTGAAGACATGGATCAAGTGGAATATTTATTGATTCGTCATGTCAATGGTGGACACTGGGCCTTTACCAAGGGGCACGTTGAAGCCGGTGAGTCAGAAAGCGACACAGCCTTAAGAGAAATCCGTGAAGAAACGGGTCTAGAAGTAGAATTAGATCAGAATTTCCGCCAGGTAAATACCTATAGCCCCGCAGAAGGGATTGAAAAGGATGTGATTTATTTCATCGCCCAAAGTCTTGACCAAGCAGTCACTAAGCAGACAGTTGAAGTCTCAGACTTTGCCTGGTTACCCTATGAAGAAGCTCTGGACCGCTTAACCTATTCCAACGACCAAGGGATTCTAAAACTAGCCCAAGACTATTTAACACAAGACGAGTAAAGAAAAAGACTCCACAATATTGTGGAGTCTTTTATCTTTTGTATTCATTAATCCAAGTAATCGACTACTTCCAGGTCTGTATAGACTCGCATGTAATCACGGATCTGGGCAAATTGACCTTCAACGTCAATCCCGTATTCTCCAGCATCTGCTAACGGCATGACCGTGCAAACAGCTGATTCTGGCATCCCATGAGTATAGACAGGCATCAAGCGCATTTTATCTAAGGTGACCTTCCCATCCTTGTGTTTAGTATAGACGGTCTCTAAGATACCACCGATCCGGTTCTCAATATCCCACTGGCCGGAGATAAAGTTCCCTTGAGAGAAGATAATCCCTTGGCTATCGCTGTAACGAAGGGCCGGCTGCATCACGTGAGGGTGTCCGCCCAGTACAAAGTGACCACCCGCATCACGGATTAATTTACCGATATCTAATTGGAATTTATTAGGCAAGTATTCATACTCTTCACCCATCTCCACATTAATAAAGGAAATATCGGCCGCTTCATTGAGCCGTTCCACTTCCAAAGGAATCAGTTCCGTATCAATTTGCGTGAAAAGATAACCTTCATCTTCAGGAATAGGATTACCATTAGCATCCATCGCATAGGCTAGGAAACCAACCTTAACGCCATTGACGTCAATGATTCGTAAATCATTATAATCATCCCAAGATTCATAACTCCCTACATACATCATGTCACGTTCCTTGAGAGCGCGAATAGAGGCATGGGCTCCTTCAGCTCCTAAATCCAGGGTGTGGTTGGTCACATTATTAACAATATCAACCCCGGCATCCTTCAAGCAATCAATAATCTCACTAGGAGCGTTGAAGGCTGGATAAGTTGATAGAGGCAACTCATCTCCAGCAGCAATCACTTCCAGCTTAGCAACCGTAATATCCGCATTCTCCAAGTAAGGCTTGACCGCTGCCAATTGATGGCTAAAGTCATAGCCATCTGCAGTAGCCGCGTCTTGATAAACAGTATCATGGATCAAGACATCCCCAACCGAACGGACCCGGATGGTAACATCTTCACCAGACGTCTCTTCTACTTGTTGGTCCACTTGTGAGCTAGCCTCACTGGATTCATCGCTTGCTGGCTTAGTTTGGGGGCTGCAAGCTGCTAATAAACCTAAGCTTGTCAATAATAAGATTGTTTGTTTTAGCTTCATGGTCAACTCCTATTCGAATTCAATCAATAAGTCACCGGCTTCAATTTGGTCTTTGACGTCGACATGGATGGCCTTAATGACACCGGCTTGAGGGGCTTGGACAGCAGATTCCATCTTCATCGCCTCTGTCACCATCAAGACTTGACCTTGTTCCACTGAATCACCAACAGACACTTCTACTTTATAGACTGATCCGGGCATCTGGCAGGCAATATGTTTTGGATTGGCTTTATCAGCTTTAGGTTTAATAGCTAAGTGAGTATCGGCTGATAAATCTTGGACTTCCACCGTCTCAGGCATACCATTCAAGTTGAAGTAGACATTCCGTAGGCCGTTTTCCTTAACGGGACCAATACTGGTCAATTCAATCAAGAGGGATTTACCAGGCTCCAAGTCAACAACAATCTTCTCATTCAAGTTCATCCCATAGAAGAAGGTTGGTGTTTCAACGTTGGTAACCTGACCAAATTCATCGATGAAATCCAAAAAGTCCATGTAAACTTTCGGATAAATAGCGTAAGACAAACGACTGGTTTGGTCAATTTGCTTGTAGAGACGGTCGGCTAGAATCTGGTCATTGGCTTGGAAATCATAGGCTTCTAAGCGCTCGCCTGGTCGGCTAGTATAAGTAGGTTCACCCTTTAAGACGACAGCTTGCAATTCTTTGCTCATACCACCAGCTGGTTGACCAATGTCTCCTCTGAAGAAGGAGATCACGGATTGTGGGAAGTCGAGTTGGGCTCCTTTTTCGATGACACTTTCTTCGTCCAGATCATTTTGGACCATGAATAAGGCCATATCACCCACAATCTTAGAAGATGGAGTGACCTTGACGATGTCACCAAACAACAAGTTGACGCGGTGATACATATCAGTCACTTCGTCATAGCGGTCACCGAGGCCCACAGCCTCAGCTTGCATCTTCAAGTTAGAGTATTGGCCGCCTGGCATCTCATAGAGATAGTTCTTGGTCCAAGCATTCTTAATATCAGATTCAAATGGCGCATAATAGGACCGTGTCACTGACCAGTACTCTTGAAGGGCATCGTTAGCTTCCAAGTTGGTCTTCACATTACGGTCTCTTCCTTGACGAGCATAGAACAAGGCATTAGCGTCCACTTGGGAGTTCTGACCAGACAAGGCAGCATTGGCCGTATCGACAATATCGGCCCCGGCATCAATAGCCCGTGAATAGGTTAACAAGGAATTACCACTCGTATCATGGCTATGTAGGTGAATTGGTATTTGAATTTCTTCCTTAAGGGCGGATACTAGCTGGTAGGCCGCTTCAGGCTTCAATAGTCCAGACATATCCTTAATGGCTAAGGTATGAACACCTAGAGCTTGAATCTCCTTGGCTAAATTAACATAGTAATCCAAGGTATAAACCTTTGACCGTTCAGGATTCAAGATGTCCCCGGTATAACACATGGTCCCTTCGACCATCTTGCCAGTCTCTAGCGCCACTTCAATTGGAAGCTTTAAGGATTCCAACCAGTTCAAGGAGTCAAAAATTCGAAAAACATCAATTCCCTGACTAGCGCTAGTTTCAATAAAGGACTTGACCACATTATCCGGATAATTAGTATAGCCTACAGCGTTGGAAGCTCTTAAGAGCATTTGGAACGGAATATCCGGAATCGCTTGCCGTAAGCGAGTTAACCGGTCCCAGGCGCCTTCTTTTAAGAAGTTGTAGGCCACATCGAAGGTCGCCCCACCCCATACTTCTAGCGAGAAGTAGTCTCTTAGGGTTTCATTCATAAATGGAGCCACCTGTAGCATATCGGTGGTCCGAAGCCGAGTGGTTAAGACCGATTGATGCGCATCTCTCAATGTCGTATCAGTAAGCAGTGCCATTGGCTCTTCTTGAATCGCTCTCACTACAGCTTCAGGTCCTTCTTGATCGAGGATCTCCTTAAAGGTTCGGTCCTCTTCCTGGTGAGCTTCAAAGCGTTGGCCAATCGCATTAAAGGATTCACGGTGAAGTCTTGGCGCTTGGGTCTTGATTTGTGGAACTTTACGCGTAGCAAACTTCGGCTTGTCCCCTTTTTCGATGCCGGGGAAACCATTAATGGTCACATTGGCAATATACTTGAGTAATTTAGTGCCTCGGTTTCTAGGGGGTATAAAGTCGAATAATTCTTGGTTGCTGTCGATAAAGGTCGTATCGTAGTCCCCTTCAATAAAGGTCGGGTGACGGAGAATATTCAGCAAGAAGCGAATATTAGTCTTAACCCCGACAATAGAGATTTCAGATAGGGCCCGAATCATCTTTTCGATGGTCTCCTTCTTGGTCATCGCACTCGTTGATAGTTTAACCAAGAGCGAGTCATAATAAGGGGAGACAATGGCCCCACCATAGGCATCGCCAGCATCCAAGCGGATACCAAATCCACCCGGAGAGTTGTAACCAATAATTTTACCAGAATCCGGGGCAAAGTTATTTTGCGGATCTTCAGTGGTCACCCGGCATTGGATAGCATAACCGCGAGTACTAATCATTTCCTGCGATTTCATGCCAATAGCTTCACTGTCTAATCGTTGGCCATCAGCAATCAAGATTTGTGTCTTAACAATATCGTAACCCGTAATCAGTTCCGTAATCGTATGTTCCACTTGAACTCTCGGGTTAACTTCAATAAAGAAGAACTCGTCACCAGAAACCAGAAACTCAACCGTCCCAGCATTGACATAGCCAACGTGTTGCATCAGTTGAAGAGCTTCCTGACAAAGGGCTAGCCGCACATCATCACTCAATCCAAAGGATGGCGCCACTTCCACTACCTTCTGATGGCGACGTTGAATCGAGCAGTCCCGTTCATACAGGTGAACCACTTGACCGTGTTGGTCGCCTAAAATTTGAACTTCAATATGCTTAGGATGATCAATATAACGCTCAACATATAGGGAAGGATCCCCAAAAGAGGTCATCGCCTCAGACTGGGCCCGTTGATAGGCTTCATCGATTTCTTCCAGGTCGCGGACAATCCGCATCCCCTTACCGCCTCCACCGCTAACGGCCTTAATAATAATGGGTAAGCCATGTTCTTCAGCAAAGGCCTTGACTTCATCAACGCTGGCCACTGAACCATCACTACCAGGAACTACCCGTATACCGGCATCAATAGCCGTTTGACGAGCCCGGGTCTTGTTACCAAACATCTGTAAGTGTCTGATTTCTGGCCCGATAAAGATAATCCCTTCTTCTTGACAGCGACGAGCAAAGGTCTCGTTCTCACTCAAGAAGCCGTACCCGGGGTGAATAGCGTCAACGTTCTTCTCCTTGGCCAAAGAGATAATGCCTTCAATATCTAAGTAGGCCGCTACGGGTTCTAACTCTTCTCCAATCAAGTAGGACTCATCAGCCTTCCGGCGGTGCAGGGCCCCGACATCTTCCTTGGAATAGATAGCAACTGTCTCTAAGGATAATTCCTTACAAGCCCGGATAATCCGTGTGGCAATCTCCCCCCGGTTAGCTATTAGTACTTTCTTAATTTGATTCATCTTTGTAATTCCACCTTCCTATCTATCCTAGCGCCAAAGATTGACCCGGTCAGCCTGTGCAGCTTCTTGGCTTTTGCGTAGTAAGTTCTCATACGAATTATTAGGTGGGTAAACATACCGCACCTCTGCCAATCCCTGACGAACCAGGGCTTCATTAATCATCAGATCATCACTATAAACATAAGCCAACAAGCGCTGGTACTTATCTGTAGCCGGTCCTCGATCTAATTCCAGATAGATCTGATTAGCCGATTCCAGTAATTCGCGGTTACGCTCCTTGGCCACTAGCCCTAATTGCTTGCGTTTACTCGTTCCCGTCCGCAATTCGGGCGTATCAATGATTAAATAACGCACATCCACAATGTACCCAGCTAAGTCCACTTGAATGGTATCACCATCCTTGACTCGTTCGAGTTCAACTGGCAAGCGCATATGTCTCGGTAACACTTCATAATTGCTGCCATTAAAGTCATAGGAAACCTGACTCCATTCATCCTGGGTAACAATATCGCCTTGATAATCAGTTTCCAACCATTCAGGAGCAAATATGGCAATGAGAACAACAATTATTATCGTGATCAACCAATCTCGCCAGGTTCTTGGCCTCAGTGATGATTGACTTCTTTTATTTCTAATAACTATCGTCCCCAATCTAAGACCCAAATGAGAGGCCTATTAGCGTAAATTATAGCATATTAATTCAATTTTAGGGATAATAAAGTTGCTTTATTCTTATTTATTTCTCATCTTTGGGAAGATTTTGATAGTCCACTCGGGTTCCTAGGTTTTCCAACCAAGCAATGCGTCTCAGATCCTCTTGATTTAAGCTGACATCTTCATTGATGACTTGTACTTGACCACTTCCTTCGTAATTAGCAATTACCAACCGTTTAATTGCTACACCCGTTCGCGCGAGCAAGAAGAGATCATCTAGATCCTTGAAGATCACCAGACCCTTCTGGTTGGATTTCAACCTAGCTAACTGATCATGGGCTTCTTCCAATGAATAACATCGAAGAATACGATCGCCCCCTAAATTCATTTCAATGAGTCCTTGTCTTAAATTATCTTGCGCTAATTGGTCATTAATGATGACGACAATCTCTGAATTAGCTTCTTGACACCACAATTGACCGACCTGACCGTGCGTAAAATAACGGTCGATTAATGCAATTTCTAGTTGTACCACTAGTCCAACCCTTTCTCTATCAATCTACCTTATAGTGTAGGATAAGCCCGCCTCTGAATCAATTCAATTTTAGCAAAAATACTCGCATCCTGATCAAAATATGATAAACTAGGTCTAAGTAAAAAAGATAAAATAAATTTTAAAAGGAGGTAGCATTCATTGATTCGTTCGATAAAAGAATTAATAAATGTTAGTCCAGCTATTGATATTGACCATTCTGTTGTTAATAAAGACTCAAAAACTGGCCTGGTCCCTTTAAAAAACAATTTCACCAAAACCTTATTCCTATTTAACGTCCCTGTTCGCTTGGCTCCTCAACAAGGCTTGGCTGCACTAGTCGTTGCCTCAAGCCTTGATCCATTGGTAACTGAAGTCTATTTATTGGACCGACAAATCCGCCTCCAGGCCAATACTCCCTTCAACATGTTAAGTATGACGGGTCAGGACAGTATCTACCTATTAGCAGACAAGGCTAAACAACCGCGCCTGATCAAGCTAGATCAAACGATCTCCCTTGAACCAGCCACGGAATCCTTACAAGTCCAAGCAATCTATGATTTCCGCTCGACCTTAACCTTAAGTAAACATGAAGAAATTTTATACACCAGTAATTATTACCAAGTCTTGATTGCTAGTGACGGTGCCCTTGAAGTCCATGAAGGTCACAAGAAGCATCTAGTCAACCGAAATGACTGCTATATTTTAGCCCCCTACTCCAAGGCAAGCATTCAACCTTCTAATCGAGCGAGTGTTCGCTATCTGTCAATCTGCTTGAACTTTAACCAAGCGATCCAGGAATTAGTTGGCCGAGTTCACTCCTTAAATAACGCGGAACTCAAGGCACTGGTTAAAGCTCAAGAATTAGCCCAGCAAGAAAATCCGCGGATGGAATGGCTGAAGTTCTATTGCCAGTATCTCTTCCTGTCTCTAGCTTCAGGTGGAGAAGCCACTGTTAAATCAGACACAACCATCATGCAAGCCAACCATGACCATGAATTATTAGAAGAAATGATTGCTTATATTCAGGATAATATCGAAACTAAACACGAAGTTAGCGATTTAGTGGAGCATTTTGACCTGTCGCGGTCAACCATCCAAGGGCTCTTTAATCATTACTTGGGTCAAAGTCCCAAGGACTATATTAACGATGTCCGAATGGAGAAAAGCAAACAACTGATCCGAAACTCACAGATGAACTTATCACAAATTTCTGAAAAACTAGGTTTTGGTTCCATTCAATACTTCTCCAGAGCCTTCAAGAAAAAATATAAGATCACCCCGTCCCATTATGCTAAGACCGTCCATTAATCGAGCTAATGTAAAATAATCCAAATAATTCCCTCAGCAGTAGTCACTTGATACTAGACTCTGTTGCTTTAGCAACTTAGAGCCTCAGTAGGCAAGGCGCTAGACGTGCATCCGCACTCTAGTCCACTACAGCTGAGGGAATATTAGATTTTTTTGGCTTTATATTTTGTTGATTCAACAATTAGCTCAGGTAATAGCTCTTAATAATTGGCATTATGAATAACCTCGGTGACGTCGTCATCATCTTCCAAGGCGTCAACCAGCTGTTCCAACTTCTCGCTAGCTTCTGGGCTAATATCAATAGTAATATTTGGAATCATGGTCAATTCTGCCCGCGCTAAGGTGAAATCTTTCTCTAATTGGTCTCTAACGCTAGCAAGGTCAGTGGGTTCAGTGTAGATTTCAAAGACTTCCTCTTCGACATTCATATCTTCAGCCCCTGCTTCCAATACGGCCATTAACATTTCATCTTCATCTACTTCAAGACCTTCTCGTTCGATGACAATATAACCTTTGCGATCAAATTGGAAAGAAACGGATCCCGTCTCACCCATGTTACCATGGTTCTTGCCAAAGGTCGAACGAACATTGGCACTGGTCCGGTTATGGTTGTCTGTTAAGCCGTAAACAATGATTCCAACACCTTCTGGGCCATAGCCTTCATAGACAACCTCATCAAAGTCATCGCCAACATTCGGATCGGTGGCTTTCTTGATGGCACGGTTGATATTGTCTTTAGGCATATTTTCAGCCCGTGCTTTGTCTAATACCATCCGTAAGGCTGGATTCATTTCAGGGTCTTCCCCTTGTTTAGCTGCCACATAAATTTCTCGTGACAATTTTTGGAAGATTTTTCCTCGCTTGGCATCTTGGGCTCCCTTGCGTTGCTTAATATTGTTCCATTTAGAATGTCCTGCCATATCTTCACTCCTATAACTTATAAAGTATTGTAACATGACTAGTATAGCAGATTGGCTAGCCCTTGACAAACCGCTTGATGGCAAAGTTTCAATCACTTAAATCTAGTTTATAGAACCAGGGATTCTAATTCCTCATAGAGCTCACCAGCTGATAGTTTTTGAATTTGATCTTTCTGGTAGATCTTTTGGATACTTCCCTGATGCATCAAGAGAATCCGGTCACTGTAAGTGAGGGCATCTTGTAGATGGTGGGTAATCATCAAGGTTGTCAAACCTTGCGATTGGATCATTTCTTGAGTCATCTCCATGACCTGGCGGGCAGTTCTTGGATCTAGAGCCGCTGTATGTTCATCCAAGAGTAGGAGCTTGGGGCGCTTCAAGGTGGCCATCACTAGGGATACCGTCTGTCTTTGGCCACCTGATAAATATTCGATGGGAACATCCAAGCGTTTCTCTAAGTCCAAGCGGAAGCCAGCTAGGTAGTCATGCATGGCTTGATAATTATCGTTGGTTAGAGACCGGCCAAATCGCCGAGCTTCGCCCCGTTTTTGGGCCAGCATTAAGTTCTCAAATACCGTCATCCGTGGAGCCGTTCCCATAGAAGGATTTTGGAAGACGCGACCAATGAATTCAGCTGTCTGGACCTGGTTGAGTCCATCGACGCGAATGCCGTCCAAGTAGATTTCACCTTGGTCGATGGGAATCTGCCCACTCAAGCAATTAAATAAGGTCGACTTGCCAGCACCATTGGTTCCAATCACAGAAACCACTTCTCCTTGACCCAAGGTAAGATTAACATCACTTAGACCGCGAATCGTCTCCCCCGTCTTGGATTGGAAAGCCTTGGAAACTTGGCGCATTTCAACTTGTTCTTGCATTCTTAGGCTCCTTTCTTGTGACTAGATTGCCCTTGAGTCAACTTACGCTTAACAGTTGGAAAGGCTAAGAAGACGGCTAAGACTAAAGCTGATACCAGTCTAAAGTCATTCGGATTAAAGCCTAAGCGCAAGACAAAGACCAGAATCAGGCGATAAATAATCGCTCCAAAGACAATGGACACTAGGCGTAAGGACAAAGTTAATTGCTTGCGGAAGAGGACTTCCCCGATAACAATTGAAGACATAGCAACAACGACCGTTCCGCTTCCCATGGAGATATCTGAGAAACCGTTATCTTGGGCGACCAAGGCCCCACTTAAGGCAATTAGACCATTAGCTAACATCAAGGCGATTCGCTTCATTTGATTGGCCGGAATACCTAGTGACCGAGCCATAACTTCATTATCACCGGTCGCAATAATAGATTGACCGAGATCCGTTTTAAAGAAGTAATTAAGAGTTAGAATAATCACTAAAACAACCAGCCCACCCAATAAATATTGACGCAACAAGGCAGAGTCCAATTGATTGGCCAGTTGGTCATAGACCGTCTCAAACCCTCTCAAACTCAAGTTTGGCCGTCCCATAATTCTCAAGTTGATCGAATAGAGTCCGGTTAATGAGATAATCGAACTTAAAAGGCCCGGTATCTCGAAGAAAGTAGTCAGGAAGCCAGTAATCCAACCGGCAAACATCCCGGCAAAAATAGCAAGAAAAGTTGCTAGAAACGGATTCATTCCTGTCGTAATTAGATAAACGCCACTGGCTGCCCCCATGGTAAAGGAAGCTTCACTGGTCAAATCGGCAAAGTTCAAAATACGAAAACTGATGTAAAGGCCGATTCCCATCACACTCCAGAGAACCCCCTGGCCGATTGCACTTAAATATACTTGCATAATCTACTCCTAACTAAACAACCAGGCCCCAAAGGGACCTGGCAGTCATCTTTTATTCCTTGGCAGCAGGTCGTGATTGGTCTAAGATTTCTTTTGGAATTTCAAGCTTGAGTCGGTCTGCAGTATCTTGGTTCAAGACCGTCTCCAACTTATCGATAAAGGCAACGGGGGTTTGGCTAATGTCTTGTCCAGAATCTACCAGTTGTTTTAAGAATTTGGCAGCTTGAAGGCCAATTTCCTTCTGGCTCATTGCTTCCCCGGCAAGGGCGCCTTGAGCAACCATTGGTTCCACTGAAGTGAAGACTGGAATACCTTGCTTATCTGTCGCATCCAATAAAGATTCAAAGGCTGAAGCAATCGTATTATCTGATCCGACAAAGATAGCATCCACTTGACTGGCTAAGTTTTCGGCCACCATTTGCATATCCAAGGCACTAGAGATCCCTTCGAGTTGAACTTCAAGTCCTAAGGATTCAGCCGCTTGCTTGGCTTCATTCATCTCAGCTTCTGAATTGTCTTCACTAGTTGTATAGATTAATCCTACCTTCTTAGCATCGGGTAAGATTTCTTGAAGTAGCTTGAATTGAACATCGTGAGGAATCTTATCTGAGATACCTGAAATATTACCACCCGGTTGATCAAGGGATTCCACTAGGTTAACTGATTCTGGATCAGTAATACCAGCCATAATGATCGGAATCTCCTTGGTTTCATTTTGTAAGGCTTGGGCAACTGGTGTCGTGATCGCGAAGATGTAATCCGGTTCACTGGAGACTACTTGTTGTGCAATAGTCGAGAGAAGGTTCATATCTCCTTCAGCATTTTGGTAGTCAATCTCTAGGTTCTCACCTACTTGGTAACCCTCGGCTGCAAGCCCTTCTTCAATTCCTTGGTGAATTAGATCCAGGGATGGATGAGAGACCAGCTGAATGATTGCGACCTTCAAAGACTCCTTGGCTTCATTGGCTTTGGCAGTGCTTGGTAGAAGTGAGCTGGTTAAGACTAGGGCGACTAGGGCTAAGACAGTTAAGACTTGCTTGAATTTTTTCATGGGTATTCCTTCTTTCTAATTAGATACATCAAAAAAGCTAGTGCATGATTATCTTCCATGCACTAGCTTAGATAAACTACCACATAGGAGATAATCTCTACGTGGTAAACTGGATGGGTCGCCACATAGATACAACTTCAGTCCATTCAAACTGGGCTGTATCCATAGAACATGTCCAAGTCTACAACCTATCTATGCCAGCTTTGCCAGTTAGCGATGCGGTTTAGAACGATTTCTTGATACATGTTTTGGACCCCTTTCTTTCTTAGTGAATCCATCTTAACTAATTGCCATCAAATTGTCAAGCAACTCATTGTATTTTAATTTGTTTTGACGACTTTAAGATCGAGGATAAAGGGACAAGCTTCTAGCATGGCCTTTTGTAAGTCTTCAGTAAAGGCTTGGTCTAATTCAAAGACGGACAAGGCCGGACCATGAATCTTACTGCGTCGATTGGCCATATGGGAGACATTTAAGTCATGCTCTTGTAAGAAGTGACTCAAACTAGCAATAGCCCCTACCCGGTCTTGGTGGGCAACCAATAAGGTCGGCTGGTCCCCACTAAACTTAATCGGATAATCATTTAATTCTTGAACTTCAATCTTACCGCCACCAATTGAAGAAGCAATCAGTTGGACATGGTTAGTCGCCCCCCATAAGTTCACTTCTACAGTATTAGGATGATAGAAGCCTAGATTACGCTTAACAAAATGATAGGTCAGCCCCCGCTCCTCTGCCCTTGCTTCAGCTTGAGCAATATCTTCATCCTTGGTTGTATACCCTAGAACACCGGATATTAAGGCCTTGTCAGTCCCATGACCTTGGTAGGTCTCGGCAAAGGACCCCATCAAGACAAAGACCACTTCTTCTACCTCTTCTCCCAGAAGCTGGCGAGCGACATTGCCAATTCTAACTGCACCTGCTGTATGCGAAGAAGAAGGGCCAATCATAATGGGGCCAATCACTTCATAGGCACTCTGATAGGTTGCCTGGGTCGATTCTTCTTCTAATTGGTCTTGGCCAAAGATCTCTTCCTTGATTTGGCAGCCGGTCTTGGTACCAGCCAGACCACCGATACCTGTTTCTCTTAAGGAGGCGGGCATTTCCTGGCCAATTGCTCCCATAGCATCAATGACTTCATCGGCAGGAATGACACTTTGAACGCCAGCCAAGGCCATATCACAAGCAGCTAAAGCCGTTAGAGCATGGAAGCCATTACGAACAATACAAGGGATCTCTACGAGACCAGCTACCGGATCACAGACAAGGCCCAGAGAATTCTTCAAGGCCAAGGCAAAGGCTTGGCCAGATTGACTCGGACTCCCCCCTCTTAACTCTACCAAGGCTGCTGCACTCATGGCAGTAGCAGATCCAATTTCAGCTTGGCAGCCTCCGGTAGCTCCTGCAATTGAAGCTCGGTTAGCCACCACCATACCAAAGGCCGCTGCTGTAAACATCACTTGGATCAAGTCTTCCTTCTGGTAGTGGTCAGTATCATACTGCTGCACCAAGACAGCCGGTAGAATGCCAGCTGACCCAGCCGTAGGGGTCGCTACTATCCGCCCCATGGCAGCGTTAACCTCATTAACAGCCATGGCGTTGGCCAAGGCTTGTAGCGGGGTCGGGTCGATTAAGGGATCCCCCTGTTCTAAATATTGATAGACCCGGTGGCCATCTCCTCCAGTTAAGCCGGTCTTACTCATCGCCGGCTTCAAGGTCCCTTGACGAACAGAGTCAACCATCACCTCAAACTGGTCAGCCATCTCTTGGATCAATTGGTCGCGGCTGACGCCCCGAAGATCGATTTCACTTTGGATCATTAATTCTGATATCGGGGTCTGCTTTTCTTCAGCAAGTTTAATTAAGGCTTCTAAACTTGTAAAAGACATTTACTCACTCCGTTCTCTTGGATCATTTCTCACTGACTGCTTCTTCATTCTAGCATGCCATTTCCATGACTGCAATCAATTGATCACCCGGTCTTAATGGCTCTGAATTGGCTATCTGATCGATTTGTTTTATAATAAGAGTCGTTAGTATTTCAGTAAGTATTTATAGGAGGTAATTTGATGTCATTTGATGGATTTTTTACAAGAGGGGTCGTCCATGAATTACAGGACCTCGTTGGTGGCCGTATCAATAAGATCTTCCAACCTTATGAACAAGACCTCCATCTCGTCATTCGCAGACAAAGGCAGAATTTCCGCCTCAATGCGTCGATTCATCCCCAATACTACCGCTTGCACCTCAGCCAGGAACGTCCCAATAATCCGATTGAACCCTATATGTTCTGTATGGTCTTACGCAAGCATATCGAAGGAGCCACGATTCAGGCCATTCGCCAAGTGGATAATGACCGAATCATCGTGATCGATTTATCTGGAACTGATGAATTAGGCGACCGTCAAAATTATCAACTCATCTTTGAGCTGATGGGACGCCATAGTAACATCCTCTTGATCAACCATCCTAGTCAAACGATCATTGACTGTATGAAGCATGTGCCGGCTTATATGAATTCCTACCGTAGCCTCCATCCAGGCGCAGACTACCTGCGGCCACCCCTTCAGGAAGGCCAAGTCAATCTTTTTGACCTAGACTTTATCCAGCTAAGCGACTGGGCCAATCAGCACCAGGAAGACTTGTTAGCTGGACAAGCCGGCCGGTTGGTCCAAGGTCTCAGCCGCTTAGGAGCACAGGAGATCGGCTACCAGATAAAGCAAGGGCAATCGGCCTTTCAAGCCCTAGATCGTCTAATGAAGGCCTGCCAGGAACCTCAAGCCAGCCTTATTCAGACTGACAAGAATGTCTTCTTCTACCTACTGCCCTTGGAACACTTTAAGGGGCAGATTCAGTCCTACGAGAGCTTGAGCCAACTGGTCGAGGCTTATTTTCAAGAGAAAGTTCGCTTTGACCGGATCAAGCAAGTTTCAGGTGACTTGACCCAACAAGTTCAGCAACTGATTACCAAGCGCCAACATAAACTTAAGAACCTAGCCAAGGACCGGCTAACAGCAGCCAAGGCCCCTACTTACCAACTCTATGGTGAGCTCTTAAGCGCTTATGCCTACCAAGTCCCTAAAGGGAGCCAAGAAGTCCGTCTTGCTAATTATTACCAAGACAATCAAGAAGTTACCATTCCTCTGGATCCTCGTTTATCAGCTATTGACAATAGCCAGGCCTACTTCAAGAAGTACAGCAAGTACCGGGATTCCCTTAAGTATATCGACCGAGAAGAAGCCAAGGGGCAAGCAGAGATTGACTATCTGGAAGGCATCTTGGTCCAACTGGCCAATGCTGATATTGAAGACTTGCCAGATATCAAGCATGAACTCATTGACCAAGGCTTCATTCGTTCCAAGAAAGACCAGAAGAAGAAGCGAAGCAAGTCTAAGTCCAAGCCACGTCAGTTCCAATCAAGTGATGGCAGCTTGATCTTGGTCGGACGTAACAATCAACAAAATGACCAACTATCCATGAAGTCAGCCAATAAAAATCACTGGTGGCTCCACACCAAGAATATTCCTGGCTCCCACGTGATCATTCAAGATAGTCATCCCAGCCAAGAAACCTTTATCCAAGCAGCCCAGCTGGCAGCCTATTACTCCAAGTCGCAACAATCGGCTAATGTGCCCGTCGACACTGTTCAAGTCAAGCACTTACGTAAGCCTAATGGCGCTAAGCCTGGCTATGTGATCTATGAAGGACAAGAGACCCTCTATGTCACACCTGAAGCCAGCCTAGTTCAAGCACTAGCCATCCAAAAATAATAGCAAGAAGCCCCAGCCAAAATCAGGTGATTTCGGCTGGGGCCCTTTTAATATTCACGATACTAGCTTATTAAGCTTGGTCAAATCGCTCTTGAAGTGGGGGAACAATTTGTTTCTTACGTGAGACAATGCCTGGTAATTCCAAGCGGTGGTTAACTAGAGATTGGCCAAAGGCTTCGGCAGCTAATTCAGTCTGCTTACCAGATACAAAGGCAAATGAATCGTTATCCAAGATATTAGTGATCACTAAGACAAATAAGTCTAATTCATCCGTCGCGATATCCTTATCCATCTCTTGGAGAAGGATAGATTCACGCAAGATAATATCAGAGAAATCAACAGTATTGACTTGGCCGATACGAATCTTGGCTCCATTCATATCAAAGTCCTTGCTGTCAGATTCCATCAAGTCCCGGTCGGACTTGTCGGCGATATTGGTTCCGGCCTTCAACATCTCAAGACCATAACTTTCCAAATCAACGCCAGCTGTTTCAGCTAATTGATCAGCAATTTCCCGGTCTTCAGCGGTGGCAGTTGGCGACTTGAATAAGAGGGTATCTGAGATAATCGCTGACAGCATGATACCTGCTACCTTAGGATCGATAGCTAGACCGGCTTCGCGGTATAACTTGAATAAGACACTCGCCGTTGAGCCAATCGGTTCACAACGATAATAAAGCGGTTGGGCAGTCTCAAAACCAGCAATCCGGTGGTGGTCCACCACATAATCAACCGTAACTTCTTGAATATCAGCAACGGATTGTTGGGGTTCATTGTGGTCGACTAGGGCTACCCGGTCCGTTTGATCAGCCACTGATTCAACGACCCGTGGGGCTTCAAAGCCAAAGTATTCCAAGGCATAAGCCGTCTCATCATTGGGACTTCCCAATGCAACCGCTTCTGCCTCCTTACCTTGTAGATTCAAATAAGCCGCAAAGGCAATAGCTGAGCCGATGGCATCCGTGTCCGGATTTTTGTGGCCAAAAACTAAATATTTTGTCATATTAACTCCTCCTTTAAGCTTCTCTTAGTGTATCATTTTTCTGTCTAAAGTTAAATTGAATTATTTACCAGCTTTAGCGGCTGCTAACTGGGACAGGCGGTCCGGATAAATGGCCAGGACCTGACCCAACCCTTCAAGAGCTGGCAAGGAATTACCATTACTTAAGCGTTCAGTAATTGGAACTTCAGTGGAGCTGAAGCGAGCTACCTGGCCACTCTCAGTCATGATAGCTAGGTCCTGACTGCCTTCATTCAGGGCTAGGCCATCTAAGACCCGGTGTGGATCATTCTTACGGTCTTTGTATAAGAGGATTCCGCGACTGGCCCGAGCGGCTTGGCCGATAATCTCACTGTCAAAACGTTTAACTAAGCCATGCTGAGAGACCACCATCATCTGTGGTCGGCTGGCCTCTAGGTCAATTAGTCCCGCCAAGCGTAATTGATCCCCTTCCTTGAGATTGATGGCGACAACCCCTTGGGCCCTGAGGCCATAGTTAGAGACTTCATCCAAGGAATAGCGCAAACTGTATGACCGTTGGGTGACTAGTCCAATCTCGTAAGGATGGTCTTGTTTGATGAGATGGGCTACCAATAATTCATCATCGTCAAACTTGAACTTCATGGCCATAGCCGTTCGGGTCTTATAGGAGCGATAAGTCACAAATTCACTTAATGAGGTCTTTTTAATCATGCCTAGACGGGTAATTAGGACCACCTGCATGGACTCTGAATAGTCAGGATTTACCTGATCATCTAGACCATATAAGGCTGGGAAGGCAGCAATCATTTGCTCTCCTTCAGCCAGCTGATAACTTTGTGACAAGTGAGTGCCTAAGTCCTTCCAGCGGGCTTCTGGAATCTCATGCACAGGCAGATGGATATAATTCCCCTTGCTAGTAATCAAAATCAGAGCCTGGTGGGTGTCCATACTTTGGATAAAAAGTGGATAATCCAAGTCGCGGCAACCAAACTCACTTGCTTCACTGGACCCGTAAGACCTTAGACTGACCCGCTTAATATAGCCTTCCTTGGTGACACCAACCATCACTTCTTCTTGAGGAATCAGGAGACTGGTATCTATTTCGATTGCTTCGACTTGGGCTTCCACTTGAGTGAGCCGATCACTGTGATATTTCTTCTTAATCACTTGCAATTCTTGCTGGATGGTCTGGTTGAGTATTTGCTTGTTGGCCAAGATATTCTGGTAGTGAAGAATGTTCTCGTTTAATTCCAGACGTTCTTCCTGGAGCTTGACAATATCTGTATTAGTCAAGCGGTATAGCTGTAAGGAGACAATCGCTTCGGCCTGGTCCTGACTAAAGTCAAAGCGGGCCACCAAGTTATCCTTGGCATCTTGCTTGCTATTGCTTTGCCGGATGGTGGCAATAACTTCATCCAAGATTGAGACCATCCGAATCAAACCATCTACAATATGAAGTCTGGCTTGGTCTGAGGCTAGCTTGTGCTGGGTCCGTCGGGTCACTACTTCCTGGCGGTGTTGGATGTAAGCTTCCAACATCAAGCCCAGACTCGCTTGAACCGGTCGGTTGTTATGAATAGCAACCATGTTGAAGTTATAATTGGTCTGCAAGTCAGTATTCTTCAAAAGATAATTCAAAATTCCTTCAGGATCCGCCTCGCGCTTGAGTTCGATAACTAGACGAACCCCATTGATATCGGATTCATCCCGGACTTCAACAATCCCTTCGACCTTGTTTTGAAGGCGGATATCGTCAATCTTTTGGATTAATTTGGACTTGTTGACTTCATATGGGAGTTCGGTAGCGACAATTTGGTGTTTGCCGCCGCGGAGTTTTTCGATCTCGGTCCGACTTCTAACAACTACCTTCCCATGACCGGTCCGGTAGACTTCTTCAAGGTCTTCGGCACCTTGGATAATAGCCCCCGTAGGAAAGTCTGGCCCCTTAACAAACTGCAATAAATCTGACAATTCATAGTGGTCGTGGCTGAGGATATAATCAGTAGCATCAATCACCTCACTGAGATTATGAGGCGGGATATCGGTGGCATAACCAGCTGAAATTCCTGTGGCCCCATTCACCAATAAGTTTGGGAATCCTGCGGGTAAGACTAGGGGCTCTTCCAAGGTATCATCGAAGTTAAGCCCAAATTCAACCGTCTCACTATCAATATCTGTTAAGAGCTCACTAGCTATAGGCGCTAGTCTCGCTTCAGTATACCGCATAGCTGCAGCGGGATCCCCGTCCATACTCCCGTTGTTACCGTGCATATCAATGAGGGGCATCCGGTTCTTCCAAGATTGACTCATCCGGACCATCGCCTCATAGACTGAACTATCCCCGTGAGGGTGGTAGTTACCAATCACATTCCCCACCGTCTTGGCAGACTTGCGGTAAGGATGGTCATGGGTGTTGCGGTCCTTGTACATGGCAAACAAGATTCGCCGTTGGACCGGCTTCAAGCCATCACGAATATCCGGTAGGGCCCGGTCTTGGATGATATATTTAGAATAACGACCAAAACGGTCACCAATCACATTGGTAAAGGATAATTCTTCAATATGTTCATTTATTTGCTTCACCATCTTAATCCTCCTCTTGGAATAAATCTAGCTGGTCGGCCTGATCTTCAAGCTTCTCTTCTACATCCAAGCTTGTGGTGGTCTGGTTCTCATTAAGGAGTGTGTCCTCCTCAGCCAAGGTGAACTGAACATTCTCTTCAATCCACCGACGACGCGGTTCTACTTTGGATCCCATCAAGGTAGTCAAACGGCGCTCAGAAGCTGCCGAATCATCGATGGTCACCCGGATAAGGAGGCGGGTTTCGGGGTTCATCGTCGTCTGCCATAATTGGTCTGCGTTCATTTCCCCTAGACCCTTGTAGCGTTGGAGGATATAGCCTTTGCCAATCTTTTGGATCGCTTCATCCAATTCCTCATCGGTCCAGGCATAGGCTTCCTTGTAAGACTTGCCCTTCCCCTTAGAGATTTTATAGAGCGGTGGCATGGCCAAATAGATCCGTCCGGCCTCCAAGAGTGGCTTCATATAACGATAGAAGAAGGTCAAGAGTAGGACCTGGATATGGGCCCCATCCGTATCCGCATCTGTCATAATAATGACCTTGTCATAATTGGCATCCTCTAGGTTGAATTCGCTACCAACACCAGCCCCAATGGTGTAGATCATTGTATTGATTTCTTCATTCTTAAGAATATCGTCCATGGAGGCCTTCTCAGTGTTAATAACCTTCCCTCGCAGAGGTAGAATCGCCTGGTAACGACGGTCCCGACCCAGCTTAGCTGATCCTCCTGCGGAGTCCCCCTCCACCAAGTAGAGTTCATTCTTGGAAGCATCCTTGGACTGGGCCTTGGTCAACTTACCTGAGATTAATTTCTCTTGCTGGGACTTCTTCGCCCCAGACCTTGAAGCGTCCCGAGCCTTGCGAGCGGCTTCTCGAGTCTGACGAGCCTTAATCGCCTTGCGCAAAATCATTTGCGAGAAGGCCCCATTCTCATTCAAGTAAGACGTAAGAAAGTCACTAATAAAGCTCTCAACCAAGCGTCTAGCCTTAGGTGTTCCGAGCTTGTCTTTGGTCTGACCTTCAAATTGCAAGTACTCTTCTGGAATCCGTAGGGATAAGACCGCTGTTAAACCTTCCCGGACATCACTTCCTTCTAGATTCTTGTCCTTTTCCTTGAGTAGGCCAACCTTGCGACCATATTCATTGAAGGCCTTGGTAATTCCAGACTTCATGCCCGTCTCATGGCTACCCCCGCCACCTGTTCGAACATTATTAGCAAATGACAGGATCGTCTCAGAATAGCCATCATTGTATTGCATGGCAAAGTCGATCTCAAAACCATCCTCTTCCCCAGATACCGATGCAATCTCTCCCAGGGTATCCTTTTCTTCGTTGAGATAGTTGATAAAATCTTCTAGTCCTTGTTCATAGTGATAAGTCTCACTCTTAGCCTGTCCTTCCTCATCAACTTGCCGTTCATCAACCAAGCGAATCGAGAGATTCTTCAAGAGAAAGGCCGATTCCCGCAATCGCTCACTAATCACACTGGCATCCACTTGACGCTTGCCGAAGATCTCAGGATCCGGCATAAAATGAACACTTGTTCCTGATGGCATGGACTTGGCGATCTTCTTGGATTCCAACTTGCTGACAGGCTTGCCCCCATCTTCAAAGCGCATCCGGTATTCCTTACCGTCTCTATGAACCCGGACTTCCAGCCAAGCCGATAAGGCATTAACCACGCTGGCACCTACACCGTGGAGTCCCCCGGCAGACTTGTAGCCTCCTTGGCCGAACTTACCTCCAGCATGAAGCACAGTAAAAATAACTTGAATTGTCGGAATACCGCTCTCATGCTGGCCAACCGGCATCCCACGGCCATTATCCTTGACTTCAATACTGCCGTCAGAATGGAGAATCACTTGAATCGCATCACAAAAGCCCGACAAGGCCTCATCCACTGAATTATCAACGATCTCATAGATCAAGTGGTGGAGACCCCGTTGGTCAGTGGATCCGATATACATACCCGGCCGCTTACGGACGGCATCCAGGCCTTCTAATATTTGGATAGCTTCATCGCCATATTGATTTAAATTAGTTTTTGCTGCAACCATATAGTCACCTCTTTATTATTTGCACCCTTAAAGTTATCATAGCACAAGAATAGTCGCAAGACTTATTATAGCACACAAAGGCGCTACTAATTAATCAGCGATTATGATAAAATGACCTCATAACGGAGGTGGAATCCATGACATTATTATCCATTATATATATTCTGCTAGCCTACTGTATCGGCTCCATTCCCACGGGCGTTTGGTACTCTAAGCTGATTCATCAGACTGACGTTCGCACCCTTGGATCCGGCAATAGCGGAGGCACTAACATTGGCCGGAATTTCGGACGGACCGGAGCGATCATCGTTATCGCTATCGATGTGCTCAAGGGCTGGATTCCGCTCCTACTGGCCAAGTTCCTCTTCCCAGGTATGGATGGAGTGATCATGTTGACTGGTATTGCTTGCGTTCTCGGTCATGCTTATACTTTATGGGCTGGTTTTCGTGGAGGCAAGGTCGTGGCTACTTCCATTGGGGTCCTCTTGGGCTTCAACTTCTTCTTAGCCCTCGCCATGGTCCTCGCCTTGGTCATCTTGCTGATCATAACCAAGATGGTCTCCTTGTCGGCCATGGTCAGCTATGGCCTAGCCGCCATCTATATTGCTCTAACCTACCCGTCTCTTAGTTATAAGTTAGGCTTTCTCGCCATCTGGCTCTTTATGATCTACCGCCACCGGGATAACGTAAAGCGCATCCTATCCGGCACCGAACGCCAGGTGAACTTAGAAGCCATCTTCTCCCTACGGAAAAAATAAATTTAACTAGACCGGAAATCTAATCAAAAAATACTAAAAGCGAATCACAGGCACCCTTGCCTATCATCCGCTTCAAAATAATTTATATATAAATGAACTTGCCTAGAGTTGAAAGAATAGCTGCTTAGGATCAAAACCATTGTGCCTTTGCACTGGTGAATTGACCAAGCAAATAAGCCACCGAACCTTATCCGGTGGCTTAACTTTAGTTGCATGTTCATTTTTTGTTTGATTCGATCTTGAGATAGTAATACCTCAAGATCGAACTAGACTTTAATTAATTAGCACCTGTTTCTTCGGCTAACTTAACATTGCGGTTGAAGATATCTTCAAGTTCTCCAGAATCCTTTAATTCTTGAAGTACCTTGTTAATAACATCCATCAACTCTTGGCTATCTAAGTCCGTCACAATCGCTGAGCCGTCTGGATTTTCTTCAACTTGAAGATCCATTAACTTAGCTGTTGTGTCAGGATTTTGTTGGTGGAAGCTTTCAGTAACGATGCCATCGAACAAGACAGCGTCCACCCGTCCGGCCTTCAAGGCTTCCACAAGGTCACCATTTTTGTTCATGGAAGTTAATTCAGCTTCAGGGAATTTTTCTTTGGCTAGAATTTCTTGCGAATTCCCTTTTTGAACACCGATCTTAGCATTTTTGAAGTCGTCTAAGCTCGTGTATTTATCCGCATCTTCCGCACGAACCAAGAAGCGGCTGTTGGTTTCGTAATAAATATCAGAGAAAAGCACTTGTTTAGCACGTTCTTCTGTGTAAGTCATCCCCGCTAAGGCCATGTCAATCTTACCAGACTTAGCTTGTTGGATCAGGGAATCAAAGGTTGTCTCCACAATCTCTAACTCAACCCCTAATTCATCCGCAATCTTCTGGGCAATCTCGACGTCAACCCCTACAACTTTAGGTTCGCCTTGAGACATATCCACCCATTCAAATGGTGGGAAGTCTGGGCTGGTTCCCATGATTACCTTGCCACGGTCTTGGATATCTTCCACCGTCACCGCTTGAGCTTGGGGAACGACCAGAACAAAGGCTAGAAAAGTAACAATCATGACTAAGTTCCGCATCAATTTCTTCATACTTTTACCTACTTTCTTTAAATGATGCCTCTATTATAACTAAAGCTTGGGGGATGTGCAATCTATGCCCATCAAGGCTGACCTTTCTCAATTGTACTTTTTCTCAATTAGTCTTATACTAAGCTACTAGGAGGTTATTCCATGTCTATTATTACACCTTATCCCCAATTGTTGATTGATTTAGCCAAGGTTAGGGCAAATGCAAGAGCACTAAAAGCTCTCAATCAAGAACAAAACATTGAGACCACCATTATTACCAAGGGGGTGGCTGGTGACCGCCAGGTGAGTCAAGCTATTCTAGAAGCTGGTATCTCTTCTATTGGTTCTTCTCGCCTAAGTCATCTGGAGACGGTTAAAAGCTTAGATTCCACCATTTATACCTTAATGATCCGCATTCCCATGTTGTCTGAATTAGATCAGATGCTTGAAGTCGCAAATGCCTCGCTCCAATCCGAGCTAGTGACTATTCAAGCAACAGACCAATTAGCTCAAGACAAAAGTCAAGTCCATGACATTATCTTAATGGTTGAGTTAGGTGATTTGCGCGAAGGCTTCCTCCATCCACAAGAATTGGTTGAGGTGGCTAAGCGAGTAGAATTTGACTGCCCCGGCCTCTATCTTAAAGGGATCGGAAGCAACTTGGGTTGCTATGGATCTATTCGCCCGACCCGCGAGAAGATGGAAGACTTGAGTGAACTTGCTCGCCAAGTCGAAGCAGCCATCGGTAGATCTCTTGATTGGGTCTCGGGTGGAGCTTCTACTAATATGCCCCTAGTTCTTAATCAATCCATGCCAGCTAAGATCAACCACCTCCGCCTGGGCTATGTCACCTATTCAAGAGGTTTGGAGGCTGATTTTGACTTTTCTCTTGAGCAGACCCAAGACGCTGCCTTCCAGATTCGAGCCGAGATCATTGAAGTCAAGGACAAACCCAGCCATCCAATTGGTGAAATTGTTGCCGATGCCTTTGGCCGGCGACCTGTTTACCAAGATATTGGCACCCGAAGACGGGCTCTTTTAGCACTTGGACGCCAAGATGTCGGAGAATTAGAGAAGTTAAGCCCTCTAGACAGCCACATCACCATCGTTGGAGGATCTAGTGACCATCTGATTGTGGACCTTTCTAACTGCCAAAATACCTACCAAGTCGGTGATCAGCTTGACTTTGTGCTCGACTATGAGAACATCCTCTATGCCATGAATGCTCAAGACTTGAACAAGCAATATAGTGATGATTCTAATTCTAGCCTATAGCCGGACTGGCGAAATCAAAATAAAATTCAAAAAAGTTCCCTCACTCATCTTGAAGCCAGTGCCTAAGACAAGTGAGGGAATGTTTGTTTTTGGTCATTATTCCAACCAGCCCTAATAGAAAGGCTTGAGATTGCTAGTTGATCTTCTTATTAAAGGTCATTGTAAAGCCGTGGGTGGCCAATTCATGTGGTCCTACTTGAGAGATACTATACTTGTCTTCAAGATGACCACTGGCATCCTTGGAATCAGCAATGCCCGACCAAGGCTCAATACATAAGAAGCCCGCTAACTTAGGATAAGGAGTCCAAATACCAATAAAGTCCATATTATTATGGCTAAAGTTAATCTCTACTTGGTTGGCCTGATCCACCAAGCTCACTTCAGTAGTCTGAGGAAGTTGATAGATAAAGGTATCAGCCTTAAAGTCTTCATGAGCCACTTGCTTGAGGCCGATATTAGTATAGCTCTGCCGGTTCTTGTTGATTAATCCTTGATCATTAAGCGGTAAACGCAAATAGAGTGTCTCTGGATCGAATTTGACATATAGATCCTTGAAATCAGGCTCTTCTTCCCCTTCCTGAAGGGAAACATTAAAGGCTGGGTGAGCACCGATCGAATAATAGAGGGGTTCATCAAGGCTAGGATTTAGAATTTCATAACTCACACTTAACTTATTATCATAGAGGACATAATTAATTTGTAAGCTAAACTCAAAAGGATAGACCTTCATCGTCTCTGGCGTACTCTTCAAGTTAAAGCTAGCGGTAGAATCCGTCACACTTTGAACGTCAAATTCTAAGTCACGAGCAAATCCATGACGGCCTAACAAGTAAGATTGGCCTTGATATTGATAACGGCCATCTTTTAAATTACCAGCAATCGGGAAAAGATTAGGTGCCCGACGTCCCCAATAATCGGGGTCGCCTTGCCATAAATACTCATAAGCGGCATCATTATCATAGATGGACTGCAATTCCGCTCCCATCCGGCTAATCTTGACTGTTAAATGGTCGTTTTTTAATTCTATCATCCTCACAAACCTCACTTCTATAAGATATAATGACTCAAATCCTTGTTTTCAACTATTGGATCTAATTTATCCTTGACATAAGCGGCATTAATTTCTACCTGAACAATCCCGTTATCGGATGCTTCAAATAAGAGCTCTTCCAACACGGTCTCGATAATTGTGTGCAAGCGTCTAGCCCCGATATTATCAGTATGGGTGTTCAAGTCCACAGCATATTCAGCCATTTGACTAATGGCATCTTCCGTGAAGACCACTTCCACGCCTTCCGTCGCTAGTAAGGCCTGATATTGCTTGGTTAAGGCATTCTCTGGTTCTTCTAGAATCCGCTTGAAGTCATCGCCTGTTAAGTCATCCAAGTTGACCCGAATTGGGAACCGTCCCTGTAATTCTGGGATCAGATCCGAAGGCTTGCTGACGTGGAAGGCACCACTGCCGATAAAGAGTATATGATCCGTCTGGATGATTCCATACTTAGTCTGAACTTGTGTTCCTTCGACAATTGGTAGGATATCGCGTTGGACCCCTTCCCGGCTAACCTGACCGCCTTGGGAGCCTTGACCATTGCTGGCAATCTTGTCAATCTCATCAATAAAGATAATGCCTCGTTCTTGCGCCAGTTGCAGGGCTTCTTGGTGGATGTCTTCTTGATTAATCAATCGATCAGCCGCTTCTTCGGTTAAGAGTTCAATCGCTTCAGCGACAGTGACCGTGCGTTCCACCTTCTTCTTAGGTGACATAGAATTCAAGGTCTCTTGAATATCCATCATTTGCTCCATAGCTGGATTCAGGCTATTTAATTGAACCTTCTTCTCCTCCAATTGGATCTTGACTTCTCGCTTGTCAAGCTTGCCCTCAGCTAACTGTTTTTTTATTTCGCGGCGACTGGAGGCAATCTCTTCTGTGACTTCTTCCTCTTCTTCACCACTGCCATCCATTAAGTTACCCGCTCCAGGTAATTGGTTCAACATCTCAAAGAATTGATCAAAACTACCTGCTTGAGGATTAGCTGAAGATTTGGCTTGTCCTTTTGGCTTCTTGAGGCCAGGCTTCAAGATCTTAGCTAATTGGTCTAGGGCTTGATCTCTAGCTTCATCTGCTACTTCTTCATGCTTAAGACGGCGAACAATGGTGATCGCATTCTCAACCAGGTCCCTAACCATGGACTCCACATCCCGGCCCACATAACCTACTTCGGTAAACTTCGTCGCTTCCACCTTGATAAAGGGGGCGTTAGCAATATCAGCTAAACGACGAGCAATTTCGGTCTTACCTACCCCAGTTGGTCCGATCATCAACAAATTCTTAGGTTTAACTTCCTTTTGCATCGCGGCATCAAGACGCAACCGACGCATACGGTTTCTTAAGGCAACCGCAACTGCCCGCTTGGCTGAAGCCTGGCCAATAATGTACTGGTCCAAGGCTTGCACTATTTCTCTAGGACTTAATTGATCCATTCTCTCCTCCTATTCAAAACTTTCTACAATAATATTGTCATTGGTAAAGATATCAATCTCACTAGCAATTTGCAGGGCTTGACGGGCTGTCTCTTCAGCTGATAAGTCAGGGGCTTGGCGAATCATCGCTCGGGCAGCTGCCAGGGCATAATTGCCCCCCGAGCCAATGGTTAAGACCCCATCATCAGGAACAATCACTTCACCGGTTCCACTGACTAGGAGTAACTCATCCTTGTCCATCACGATTAGCATAGCTTCTAACTTCTGCAAGGTCCGGTCGGTCCGCCAAGATTTGGCCACTTCAATGGCTGCCCGCGTGAGTTGCCCTTGGTGGGCTTGCAGCTTGCTTTCAAACATTTCTGATAGGGTAATAGCATCTGCTACCCCACCGGCAAAACCTACCACCACTTGGTTATTGAAGATCCGGCGTAATTTCTTAGCTCCGCCCTTCATGATAACTGACTCACCCATGGTCACTTGACCATCGCCAGCCATGGCTAATTGATTATTCTTCTTGACCGCACAAATTGTTGTCATGCTTGATTATTCCTCCTCTGAATGTCTACGCGCTCTGGGAAAAGCTTGCATATAAGCTTTCTTAAGATTGTCTTTAGTAATATGGGTATAGATCTGGGTGGAAGAGAGGTCTTCATGCCCCAGCAATTCTTGAACGGACCGCATGTCTGCTCCATGATTCATTAAATGACTGGCAAAGGTGTGGCGGAACTTGTGGGGGTGGATTTTTAGTTTGTTGCCCCCTTCTTGACTCAGTAAATTCAAGATGCGTCTAACTTGGTCCTCACTCAAGGCCTGCCCCTTATCAGATAAGAAGAGATGGTGACTTAAGTCAGGATCAGCCCCTAAGGCTAATAAATGGGGACGCTCTTCCTGGCAATAATTCGTTAGAGCCTCAATCGCCGCATCACCCACAGGAACAATTCGTTCCTTGTCCCCTTTACCTCGAACTCGGATGATCTGATTTTGAAAGTCAACTTGATAATCTTCCAGACCCACTAGCTCAGCGACCCGCATCCCCGTCGCATACAAAAGCTCAATGATCGCCAAATTACGCTTGGGGTTAGCTAACTTGGATTGTCTGGCTAGTTGGAGGATCTGGTCAATCTCCGCTTCATAGAAGAAGTCGGGCAAACGGTCCCGCTTAGACGAATAATGGACCAATTCCATGGGATTATGCTCAATCCAGCCCTTACGCAGGCTGTACTTAAAGAAAGTGCGCAAACTCGATAATTTGCGCGCCACACTGGTCCGTTGAATCCCCTGTTCATGTAAGTATGCAATAAACAAGCGGATATCTGTATAAGCCAAGTCAGCTAAATTCGTAGGATCCGTTGAATCCACGAAGCCCTTGAATTGATCTAAATCACTGGCATAGGCCTTAATCGTTTGCTTGGAGTAACGCCGTTCCACTTCAAGATAAGTCAAAAATTCATCAATCTGACTATTTTTCATCTTAACACCTTCTTTGACAATCCTTGACTTTCATTTATTGTACCGGCTAAAGTGCCTTCTGGCAACCAAAAGCTTCCCTTAAATTAAAACAATCACTAAATGTTCACAAATTTTTAATGTTTAATCCTGTGACTAGTAGGCCTCTTAAAGCTCCGGGATTAAGAACGCAAAAAGTCGAATCCTTTTGTTGCTCATTAAGGGGGCAGTCAGGGCAACGAGGCCCTTAAGACGATCTCCTACAACAAAAATCTTCGACTCTTCTTGTCAGCCGGTCCCCTAGAAGGGACCCATTGGCAAGCATCTGATAGTTTCTTAACTTACCAAATCCTCTTGGTAATCGCAATTTGAACACTTCACTTGGCTTCCCTTCCGGGTCACCTTTTCGATCAAGAAGTGATCGCACTTAGGACAATTACGGGCAATGGGCTTGTCCCAAGAAGCAAAGTCACATTCTGGGTACCGGTCGCATCCATAGAAGATCCGATTCTTCTTAGACTTACGTTCAACCACTTCACCCTTCTTGCACTTAGGACACTGGACACCAATCTTCTTGACAATCGCTTCAGTGTGACGGCAATCTGGGAAGTTGCTACAAGCATAGAACTTACCGTAGCGACCAATCTTAATAACCATCGGGTTGCCACATTCAGGACAGTCAAATCCAGCAGGTTCATCCTTGATCTCAATTTCTTCCATATCTTCTTCGGCCTTGTCTATGTCCTTCTTGAAAGGTTTGTAGAACTGGTCGAGCACCTTGACCCAATTGCGTTGGCCTTCTTCAATCTTGTCCAATTCACCTTCCATGGTGGCCGTGAACTCAGAATCAACTATATCTGGGAAGAATTGAACCATCACATTATTGACAATCTCCCCTAACTCGGTTGGCTTGAAGCGCTTGGCTTCCATCTTCACATAGTAACGCTTACGCAAGGTCTCCAAGGTAGGTGCATAGGTGGAAGGTCGACCAATTCCTAACTCTTCCAAGGTCTTAACCAAACTCGCCTCATTGAAGCGCGCTGGTGGCTGGGTGAAGTGCTGGCTGGGTTCAATCTTAGCCAACTTGACCCCATCACCTACAGCTAGTTCAGGCAAGTAATTATCCTTGGTGTTGTTAGAAGGATAGACTTTCAAGAAACCTTCGAATTTGATTCGTTGCCCGTTAGCTCTAAAGTTGACCTCATTCTGGCTGATATCTGCCCGTATGGTATCAAACACAGCGTCAGCCATCTGACTAGCCACAAAGCGAGCCCAAATTAAAGCATACAGGCGGAACTGGTCTCTAGATAAGTGGTCCTTAATCGAATCCGGCGTTAAGGTCACATCTGAAGGACGAACAGCCTCATGGGCGTCTTGGGCGCCTGCAGGTACCTTGCCACCAGATCCTTTGCCTAAATAATTCTTGCCATATTCTTCTGTAATGAATTTGCTGGCGGCACTGGCGGCTGAGGCTGAGATACGGGTTGAATCTGTACGCATATAGGTAATCAGACCCACCGCTTGGCCTCCCAGCTTAATCCCTTCATAGAGTTGTTGGGCAATCATCATGGTCTTACCCGCTCTAAAGTTCAAGCGGTTAGCCGCTTCCTGTTGTAAGGTAGAGGTTGTAAATGGCTTATAAGGTTTACGGCGCCGTTCCCGTTCAACAATATCGTCTACTTGGAAGTCCGCTTTTTGGTCCAGCCGCTTCATAATGTCTTGAACGGCTTCTTCATTAGGTAGGTCCATCTTCTTACCTTCAAGACCATAGAAGTCGGCCTTAAACTTCTTGCTCCCCTTCTTGAATTCCGTTGGGATTGTCCAATATTCTTCCGGCTTGAAGTCCCGAATCTCTTGTTCGCGGTCGACAATAATCTTCAAGGCAGTCGATTGCACCCGGCCGGCACTCAAGCCTCGCTTAATTTTCTTCCATAATAAGGGAGAGATGGAGTAACCAACAATCCGGTCAAGAATCCGCCGGGCCTGCTGGGCGTCTACCAAGTCTTGATCAATATGTCGTGGTGATTTGAAGGCTTCCTTAACCGCATCCTTAGTAATCTCGTTAAAGACTACCCGGTTGGCTTGGTCTGGATCCAATTTCAATAAGTGGCTAAGATGCCACGCAATCGCTTCCCCTTCGCGGTCCGGGTCGGCTGCAAGGTAGACATTTTCAGCTTTTTTGGCTAGTTTCTTAAGTTCCTTGACCGTATTCCCACGGCCTCGAATAGTAATATAGTCCGGTTGGAAGTCATGTTCCAGGTCAACACCCATCCGACTCTTAGGCAAGTCTCTCAGGTGTCCTTTACTGGCCACAACCTTGTAATTTCTTCCTAAATATTTATCAATGGTCTTGGCCTTTGTCGGAGATTCGACAATCACTAAATGTTTATAAGCCAAACTCATACCCCTCTCTGGCTATTCCCGTCAGGCAGGAATTTATCTAAAATCGAACTAATCTTATTCGAAAGTCCCCTATCTGTCAAATATTATCTTTAATTAATTTGCTGGAAGGCCATTAATTCAGCAATCGTCTGGATGGTGTCAGCTAGATCAACTACCGGTTGAGCACCCGCTTGAATTAAGAGATTACAGCCCTTGGAGCAAGGATCATCAATCCGGCCCGGCACCGCTAAGACCTCCCGGTTAAACTGCAAGGCATAGTTAGCCGTTATCAACGACCCGCTCTTTTGGGCCGCTTCAATCACAATCGTTACCGGCGATAAGCCAGCAACCAGTCGGTTACGCATGACAAAATGATGTTTCAAAGCTCCTTGCTTGGGTGGGTATTCACTCAAGACCAGGTGACGTTGGCTTAGCCGATCCTGGAGCTGCTGGTTGCTTGTTGGATAAGCTTGATCTAAGCCTGTAGCAATAATGGCTATCGTCTGGCCTGACTGCCACTGGTCTGCCGTCTGGTGGCTGATGGTGTCAATACCCTGAGCTAGACCTGAGACCACCACCCAACCCTGGTCGATAATGGCTTGGGTCAGCTCCTGGGTAACCTTGCGCCCATAAGAAGAGATCTGCCGCGTTCCCACCAAGGAGACACAGGGCTGCTTCAATAAGTCAATCCGGCCCCGGTAATAGATGAGCAGGGGTGGTTGCGGAATCTCCAACCAAATTCTCGGAAATAAATCTGTTTCTTCTATAAAGATAGCTTCTTGAGACCAAGACCTAACCTGGGCTTGAAGCGATGGGTAATCTCTAAAGGATATCTC
Source organism: Hutsoniella sourekii ATCC 700629 (assembly GCF_000518205.1). Classification (GTDB taxonomy): domain Bacteria; phylum Bacillota; class Bacilli; order Lactobacillales; family Aerococcaceae; genus Hutsoniella; species Hutsoniella sourekii. The sequence continues at coordinate 76,979 of NZ_JADD01000009.1, forward strand.
TTGCGCCCAGCACTTCCCCAACTGAGACTGGACTTGGCTCAGAACAGCTTGACAATCAGCTAGGGATCCTGCTTCTTTACCGACTCTTGCATAATAACTTCTTAAATACTTCCATTGTTGACTATAGGTCATTCCTTGAGACTGTAGATAGATTAATTGTTCTTTTAATGTTATTTCCATGTGTATTCACCTCATCTAATAAATACACATTTTTTGCCAAATTACATTATTTTTCTTGATATTTCTGTGTCATCGACTTGATCGGTTCAAAGCTTTTCCGGTGCAAGGGGGTATAACCGTATTGGTCGAGGGCCTGTAGGTGTTCCTTGGTCCCATATCCCATATTCTTATCCCAGCGGTATTGAGGGTAAGATTGGGCATATTCAACCATCATTTGGTCACGGTGCTCCTTAGCCAAAATACTAGCTGCAGCAATGGATAAAGACCTTTGGTCGCCCTTAATAATAGCTGCTTGAGGAAGGGCAGATGGAATCTCTAGGGCATCAATCAAGAGGTAGTCGGGTTGGATAGATAGACCAGCCACAGCTTCCACCATCGATTGTTTGGTCGCTTCTAGAATATTCAACTGATCAATCTGATCAACGCTGTAGACCGAGATTGAATAAGCCAAGGCTTCTTGCCGAATAATCTCGGCAAAGCTGGCTCGCTTCTTAGCTGAGACTTGCTTGGAATCATTGATTCCGACAAAGGCAGTCGTATCTTGAGGTAGGATGACCGCGCAAGTTACCACTGGTCCAGCCAAGGGGCCACGACCGACTTCGTCAATACCAGCAATCAGCCGGTAACCCGCTTGGTGAAGATCAGTCTCTATTTGAAGCCGTGCCTGATGATCAGCTTGAAGCTGGGCTAGTTGGTCCAGTTGCCGGTACTTTTGCTGGAGTAACTTTTGGACGCCTGATCTGGGATCTAGGGCTAGCTCTTGAAGAAGGGATGCCTCCTTATTATTAATTAAGATTAGTTCCTCTTTAATTTGTGCAATGGTCTTATTCATTTACTTCGGTGTCCTTATCGGTTAATTCCAAACTAATAGCGCCTAATTTGCCTGATCGGAAGTCATTAATCAAGCGCAGACTGGCTTGGTCATAGTCCTCCTTGAGTCCCATCTTCTGGGTGATTAATAACAAGAGATCCACCTTGGATAGAGCTTCAACGTCTTCTGAACTGATCTTGTATCGTTGGCTAATGGATTCGGGGTAATGGTTTTGCAGGTGGTCCAGCAAGGATAAGGCTAAGTCATCCATATATAAGAGACTGTCCTTGATGGCTCCAGAGATGGCTAATTTAACACCAGTTTGCGGATCTTCGAACTTGGGCCAGAGGATACCTGGGGTGTCTAATAATTCGAAGTCACGGCCGATTTTGAGCCAACGTTGGGCTTTGGTCACTCCAGGTTTATTTCCCGTCTGGGCTTGGTTTTTGCCGACAAATCGATTGATTAAGGTGGACTTGCCCACGTTAGGTATACCTAGAATCATTAAGCGGATTGGACGATCTTTAACGCCCTTCTCTCTTTGCTTTTGGAAGTAGTCGCTCATCATCTCTTTCAGATAGTCCTGGACCTTCTTGATACCTTTGTTATGTTGAGCGTCAATTGCGATCGCTTCAAGACCCGATTGCTTGAAGTAATGAATCCAAGCTTGGGTGGCAGCTGGATCAGCCAAGTCGGCCTTATTTAAGACAACTAGACTCTTCTTGTTGCCAATAATCTCTTCAATGACAGGATTACGACTAGCCAAGGGGAGTCTTGCATCAACTAGTTCGATGACGATATCAACTAAGTTTAACTTTTCTTTGGCTTCCCGGCGGGCCTTGGCCATATGGCCAGGATACCATTGGATGTGGTGGTCAGACATAGTTTCCCTTCTTTCTCTTGATTTTTCTTTTGATACTTTTTGTTAATATAAGTGATTCTTGATCCTATTGCAAGTCCAGACAAAAATCAAGACCACCCAGCCTTCAAGCCCATCACTAGCTTCCTAGCTGGCTTGTCTCTGGGTGGTCTCAGTGATCTTACTGCTTGTCTAAGACTTCTTTAGCTGCTTGATATTGACGGTCATTAGCTTGTAGGTAGTCTCTAATTTCTTGGTAGAGTTCTGTTAAGAAAGCCTCATCTACTTGACCAGTAGCCTCTAGATCGTTGGCTTGTTGGAAGTCTTTGATCGCCGCTTCTAATTGGTCATCAAAGTAATCACTCTGATTAGTCTGATAGCCTAAGCGATCAAGAATCATAGCAATGGACTTGGTTTCAGGTGAACTCTTGCCCGCTTCAAGCTTGCTTGGATCACTCACAAGGAGGGCCTGGCTGACCGGATCCGCTTCAACGACTTGGGTGGGTTCAACCCCCTCCTCGTGGATCCATTGTCCAGTTGGGGTTAGCCATCGTGCGATGGTTAATTTCAATTCACCCAGATCGTTTTGGGTCAAGATGGTTTGAACGGAGCCCTTGCCAAAGGTTTGCGTCCCCACCAAGTCATGGTCAGTATTTTCCTTGATGGCTGCTGCTAAGATCTCAGAGGCACTGGCAGAACCTTCATTGACCAAGAGAACATAAGGTTCAGTGATCTTGAAGTCACCATATTCCTTCTGATCCGCCTTGTAGACGGTTGGATCTTGATGGCCGTCATCCGTCTGCATTAAGACTTGACCTTCTTCAACAAACATATTGGCAACTTTTAAGGCCTGGTCCATCAGACCACCCGGATTGAAGCGAACATCGAAGATGAACTTCTTTGCTCCCTTCTCTCTCAAGTCTTCAACGGCTGCCTGAAGTTCATCACTGGTGGTGCCGCTGAACTGGTTGATTTGAACGTAGCCCAAGTCCGAGTCATCCTCATCAAGCTGGCCCTTGACAGAATGAATCGGAATTTCTGCTCGCTCTAACTCTACTTCAAAGCTATCTGAACCACGTTGCAACTTAAGCTTGACTGAACTACCCTTAGGCCCTCGAATCAAGCTGACCACTTCCCCGGTGTCCATACCGGTTAATTCCTGACCATCCGCTTCAAGGAGAATATCATTGGGTTGAATGCCTGCTTGACTGGCTGGTGTATCTTCAATCGGACTAATCACGACAATCTGACCATCGCGAGAAGCGATTTGAATCCCGACTCCTTCGAAACTGCCATCAATATCATCATCAAAGGAAACAGATTCTTGCTTGTTTAAGAATTCAGAATGAGGGTCCCCCAGCGCTTGAACCATCCCCTTCATGGCCCCTTCTAACAAGTCTGTCTTATTGACATCCTCGATATAGAAGTGTTGGATGGTGGCATTCAGATCCGACAGCATCTGGAAGTCTTGCCCTGTTAGTGATTGAACATTGGAATCGGAAGCAGGACTCGGAGCTAATAAATGATAGCGGGCAGAGTAACGGCCCGCTAGAAAGATCGCAAAGGCAAGGATGAGAACGGTCAATCCTTGCACCAAGCGTTTCATGGTTTTATTTTTCATAGAGTGCCCAGCTTACTTTTCTTGAAGTTTGACTACAGTTTCTAGGGCTACTTCCATCATTTGAGTGAAGGTGTTTTGACGTTCCTCACTCGTAGTCTCTTCTCCGGTTAAGATATGGTCACTAATAGTCATCATGGCTAGCGCTTGGCGGTGGTGCTTGGCAGCCGCTGCATAAATACCGGCAGCTTCCATCTCAACCGCTAGGACACCGTAGTGAGCCAATTTCTTAAGGTCTAGTTCTTCGTTGTAGAAGCGGTCAGAACTAAGGACGTTTCCAACAAAAACCTGGTCAGCATCCAATAATTCCATCGCTGTATGATAGGCCGTATCTAGCACCTTGAAGCTAGCAATCGCTGAATAGGAGACTTGACCATTGAAGATATTAGTTAAGACACTGGAGTCCGTGGTCGCTCCTTGGGCAATCACAATATCGCGGATATGGACATCTTCTTGAATCGCTCCAGCAGATCCAATCCGAATAATCGTTTCAACATCGTATTCCTGGAAGAGTTCTTCGGCATAGATCATAGCTGAAGGAATCCCCATCCCTGATCCTTGAACAGAGATCTCCACGCCCTTATAAGTTCCAGTGAAGCCAAACATATTACGAACGGTATTGTATTGACGAACATCTTCTAAGAAATGATCGGCTATAAATTTTGCCCGCAATGGATCTCCTGGAAATAAGACTGTTTTGGCGATATCGCCTTTCTTTGCTTCAATATGTGGTGTTGCCATCTATATTCCTCCTAAATTTTTTCTAACTGGTAGCTTTGCCAAACATCATCAAATACCACCATCAAACTCCCGTAATCAGGATGCGATTCCATATACTTACTAATCTCATCAAAGTCGTCACTATGCTTGGGAAAACCCGTATCCTTTACCGCAATATTAGCAAGGCGCGCCTTGGGACTGCGGTCTTCCGGATTGGCATAGCGTCTTAAGAATTGATAGAAATTCAAATTCATAGGCGTCGGTCCTTTCTCCCTTAATCACTTAAGTAATGCTTATTCAAGGATAAGCGATTACCCCGGTCATAACCATCCATATAAGCATCCGTTTCCTTGGATAATCTAGGGCTTTCAAAGGCCAGCGAGCCGTTAATCTCCCGGTTGAACTTATCCACCACTTCCTGAGGTGTCATGATCATCAAGGCGTATTGCTCATTTTCTTGGGCCATTTCTTTTCTTTGTTGGTCGAACTTATGGTCCAGCCCGTCCATGAAGCCTTGGTAATAAGACTTACGTAACTGGCTGTCGGTGGCTTGATCTTCTTGATGAGCCTTAATGAAGTGAGAAGCATAATACTTCATCGATTCACTCGCCAAGTGGAAAACCTCATAGGCCAGGTCGACATCTTCTTGATAACCCATCAGGACCAACTTGCGTTGGACCGACTTCTGATGAGGCAGGCGGTTGGATTGAATATAGAACATCACGCGGAAGTTCTCGGCAATAATTCGAACCAGAATCTTCTCCCACCAGAATATCCGTTTGTAGACCGATAAGGACCGGATGACAATCTCATTGGAGCCATCCTGGCTGACTTGGTCTTGGGAGATCTTGTACTTGAGCATCAACTTTTGGGCCATTAAGAGGGCCGTCTGACTCTCTTCATCCCCGCCACCATCTTCTGCCAAGCTCAAGAGGTTGCGTATCTTCATTAGAATCTTCTCATTAGCATCCATCTTGAATCCCCCCTTCAAACTGTTAATTATTATACCATAATACCTAGTCCCACTTCACGTCAAAAACAATAAACCCGCCCAATTATAGAAGTCTAACCCCTAACGACTTCTTAACTGCTCCAACAAGGCTTGAAAAGCAGGCGGTAAGTCGCTAGTAAAGGTCATCGCTTCTCCCGTTCGCGGATGGGTAAAGCTCAAGGTCTTAGCATGCAAGTATTGCCCCTCATGAAGGCGGGTTAAAGGGGTGCTCTTCATCTGATGGATCCCCTCCCGGTAGACCGGGTCACCCACAATCGGATGACCAATGTATTCCATATGCACCCGAATCTGATGGGTTCGTCCAGTGGCTAGTTCTAATTCCAATAGACTAGCTTGAGGAAAAGTCTCTAAGACTTCAAAGCAAGTCTTGGCGTACTTACCCTCGGGATCCGCTCCAAACTTCAAGCGATTGTGCTTGTTGCGACCAATCGGCACCTCAATCACGCCGGATTGATTGGCCAGGCTACCGTAAACCAAGGCAAAGTAATGCCGCTTAACTTCATGGCGACTGATCGCTTCAGCTAGAGCTTGATGAATCTGTCGATTCTTAGCCACCACCAACAGACCTGAGGTATCCTTATCAATCCGGTGGACAATTCCTGGACGAATCGACCCTTCAAATTCCCCTTTCAAGGATTCGAGGTGATGGACAAGACTATTGACCAAGGTTCCAGCTGGGTGCCCCTTGGAAGGATGAACCACCAGGCCAGCTGGCTTATTAACCACTAATAGATCCGCATCCTCATAGACAATATCCAAGGGCATAGCTTGAGCTTCAATCTCCAATTCTTGCTCCGGAAGAAGAGTCACTTGAATGGCCTCCTGGCCGGTCAGCTTGTAGTTGGCTTTTTGAGAGGCTTGGTCTACTAGGACTAGCCCCTCCTTGATTAATTCTTGAACTTGCGAGCGACTATAACCTGCCATCAGGTCCGTTAAGACCTTATCCAGGCGGCCCTTTTGCCCGTCTAATTGATAATCTATTCTCTCCATTAAATAACCTCCTCATCCCAATCCAATACAACAATCAACAACAACAAGACCGCCCCTAAACAGACGAAGGAATCCGCCAAGTTAAAGACTGGAAAGTCTATAAAGGACAAGCGGATCATATCGATCACATAACCATGAAGCAGGCGGTCAATCAAGTTACCACTGGCCCCACCCACAATCAGACCATAGGCCAAGAAAGAAATGGGCTGGAGGTCTTGGGACTTTTTCCATAAATGATAACAGATTAAGCCAATAATCAATACAGAAACTATAATCAGACCTCCTGTCTGATTGGCTAGCATTCCCCAGCTGGCTCCTGTGTTCTGCAAGTAGTACCAGTCGAAGACGCCGGGCCAGGCTTGTAGGTGACTATGAAGGGGGATCACCTGGACCGTCCAGTACTTCAAAGCCTGGTCCATGAGGATACAAATAATGCTGGTAATCAGTGCTATAATCATGTCAAGTCACATCTTTCTAATTCGTTATATTTATTTGAATTACAAGTACAGTTATTATATACTAAGTAAAGTTATAAGAATCAAGAACTAATCACATTTCTGTGAAAATCTATTTACAAGGAGTAACTATGAAAACGATTATCAAACGCTTAGTTATCCTGAGTAGCCTAATTCTCTTAGTTGCTTGTGATAATACGCTCCAACGAACGGACCGATTAATCTCGCTCGTTCAAGAAAATGTTACCCAGCTAGTCAACCAGCTCAATGAAATTCAATTGGCTGAATCCGACTTACAAGCTGACTTTGAAGAAACGCTTCACGCTCAAGGAGACAAGCTCACTTCCTTTGCCCAAGGAGATGCTAAGGTCTACCAGAACATCAAGAGGCGTCAAGACCACTTGCGTAAGCTAGAAGAACTAACCGACCAACTGGTTGAATATGCTGAAGAGTTCACCAAGCAAGCCAATAAGTCTAACTTGCCTGTTGCTGATAGCCAACGCACGGTTGACTTGATGGTTCAACTGGCTGATGACTTAACCACCTATAATGAGGATTACAAGCACAGTCTAACGCTAGAAGAACAGACCTATCAATCCATTGCCAGCCCGGAGATGGACTATACCAAATTCTTTGGCGTCTTTGACAATGTCCAAACCTTACAAACAACCAATCATATTAATCTTGAGCGTGTCCTGTCTCATTTCGAGCCAATTAACACTCAACTCATTAATTTTAAGGTTTATTTAACGAATTTACAAGAAGACTAATTCAACCAGTCAACTCTGATAAAAGGATCGGTATTTAATCTATGAATTTAACAATCAACAAACGAGCTTGGCGGTCTGCTGCCCTAGCGGCTACTTGTCTAGCCTTCTTGACGGCCTGTCAAGGAAGTAAGTCCAAGCCTGAAGAACAGCACCAAGATCTGCCCAAGGTAGAGAATAAATATGATGACAAGACGCGCGTTGACTTCTATAACCGGGTCGCCCAAGATAATGCGGAGCGCTATGAAGGGCTTGTCTTATCCAACAAACCTATATTGACCCAACCGGACAAACTCCCTCAAGGTCTCTATTATGACTCAGGAATCCATATTGAATACCCTGAAGATGGGGTCAAAGGGGTCTACTTAACGGCAGATAATGTCGCCAATGAGGAATACTTGAACTACATCATTGACTACATCAACAAGACAGACCTGAACGCAGTAGTTATCGACTTCAAGGATGACCATGGTAATATTGTTACCCCAGTGGATTCAGATAATTCCTTGATCCAAGAAAATGTTCTCAATGCTGTCGACCTACGCCCTGTTCTCAAGAAACTCGAAGAAAATAATATCTATCCGATTGCCCGGATTGTTACCTTTAAGGACTACCTACTATCCTCGGCCCGCCCTGACCTCTCCTTCCACAGTCAAGAGACAGGGGAGATATGGGAAGATGGTAACGGCGCACGCTTTACCAACCCCTTCAACAAGGAAGTCTGGGACTATAACGTTCAGATTGCGATTGAAGCGGCCAAGATGGGCTTCAAGGATATTCAATTCGACTATATTCGCTTCCCTGAAGGCTTCGAGACCTTCGCTGATGAGATTGAATATGATATTGGAGACTACCAAGCCTATCTAACAGATGATCCTGAGAAGAAGGGTTATGAACGGGTGGCAGCTATTAACGATTTCCTTGTCTATGCCAACCAACGTCTCGCTTCATACGGTGTCGATCTAAGTGCCGACGTCTTTGGTTACACGGCGATTGCCGGAGATGCCCCTGACGTACGTGGTATCGGTCAAAACTTTGCCCAAATGGCGGAACGTGTGGATGCTATATCTTCAATGATCTACCCTTCTCACTGGGGAACGGCCTTCTTTGGTTATGAATGGCCAGACTTATATCCTTATGAGATAGTAGATGAATACATGCAGCACGAAATTCCAATCTTGGAAAACCTTGACAGCCCCGTGACAAGTCGTCCTTGGCTACAAGACTTTACCTTAGCTGGTGCCCCGGGTACTTACTTGGAGTATGGTCCAGAAGAAGTTCAAGCTCAGATTAACGCCCTCTATCAACATGGCATCCATGAATTCCTACTATGGAACGCCCTGGGAGAATATACCGAAGGTGTAGACTACTCACCAGATATTGAGCCTGGCAGCTTGACTCCAGAAGATAGCCAATCACAAATTCAATAAAATTAAAGTCTATTAATTGACTTCATATAAATTCAAAAATAAAGATTCCCTCAGCTGATGTCCTAGAATTATGAACTGACCCCCTAAAGTTGGACCAAGAAAATCCAACTTTAGGGGGTATTAGTATGGCTAAATATAGTTTAGAATTTAAAATAAAAATCGTCGCTGAATATCTTTCTGGTACTATTAGTTTAAAAGCACTAGCTAATAAATACCATTTTAAATCAACCAAGCATATAAGAATATGGATCAATGCATACCAAACTTTAGGTATTGAAGGTTTAAAACGTTCTCGCAAAAACAAATCATACAGTGTAGAATTTAAGTTAAAGGCAATTATGATGTATGAGACTAGCGAGAAATCCTATCAAGACCTAGCGAATGAGTTGGAGCTAAATAATCCAACTCTCATTACCAGATGGCATCGGGAGTACCGAAATAATGGGATTGAAGGGCTTTCTCGTAAACAAGGGAGGCCAACAATGTCTAAAAAGAAAGAGTCTAAAAGCCAAAAGCAAAGCGTTTCTCAGCCACTAAAAGTAACGGATCTAGAACAAGCAAACAAGCGAATTGAAGAACTTGAATATGAACTCAAGATGCAAACGATAAAAAATAAATACTTGGAAATGCTAAGGAGCTTGCGGATTCAGAAAACAACGAAGACAAAGCAAGAATCATCCACAAGCTCCGACAAGAAGAAAAATATACCTTAACTGAGATTCTTGCGGCGATCAACTTCCCTAAATCCACTTATATGTACTGGCAGGCTCAATGGAACAAGCCAGATCCAGACCAAAAAATTAAAGATGAAATGTTGAGTATTCGTGAGAAACACCCAAATTATGGTTACCGTCGGATACATGCAACGCTTATTAAAGATGGTTGGGTAATCAACCGAAAGAAAGTCCAACGTCTCTGTCAAGAATTAAACATTCAAGTTAGAAATTATGGTCGAAAATATCGCAGATACAACAGCTATAAAGGCGTCGTAGGACAGATTGCACCCAATCGAGTCAATCGCCAATTTGACAGCTCTGTCCCCTATCAAAAGATTACAACTGATACAACTGAATTCAAGTATTACGAAGAAGATGCTTCTGATAAGCTTCGAGTTAGAAAGCTATATTTAGATCCTTTTATGGATTTATATAATTTAGAAATTATTAGTTTTAGAGTTTCTCACCAACCGAATAAGGAAACGATGCTTAAAGCATTAGAAGAAGCGATTGAGGCTTCAAAAATCTGTGCTTATCGGCGAACCTTCCACTCAGACCGTGGATGGGCTTATCAAATGAAGGATTATCAGACGCTATTAGAAGACCATCAGATATTTCAAAGTATGTCACGCAAAGGTAACTGCTATGATAATGCACCGATAGAGAATTTCTTTGGTGTGATGAAACAAGAGATGTATTATGGAAAAGTTTATCGAAGTTACAAGGAATTAGAACAAGCTATCATTGATTATATTCTTTACTATAACGAGGAGCGAATTAAAGAGAAATTGAATTGGCTAAGTCCTGTTGAATATCGAAAAACACAGGCTGCTTAAGAGATAACTCTTGAGAAAATAAAAAGAGAGACAAACATAGAATTATGTCTATCTCTCTGGTCCAACTTTTTGGGGTCACTATATTATCAACGGACGGCTAAGGGAATTTTTTGTTTTATTTGTTAGTTTCACTTTCTTAAAATAAGCGTAATTAGTAGGAATCGGTTTGATTGATCTTTACTCAATGGGTTGACGCTAACTAGGCTTTCACCCTGGTTATAACTAAAATGACTACAGTCCAGAGCAACTGTTACACGCTTAATGATTCAAAGCCTAGAACCACCCATCCAATAGATCAACCCCCACTTGAATCGGTGGTCTATAACTAAAGCCAGAAACGCTCACCTTGCAGAGAATGACAAGGAGAAAAACAATGAGAATGACAATGACAATGTAAATGACAATGAGAATGAGGTATCGGGCCCCGAATCGGAGACCGAATCACTCAGAGCCCTGAAAGTTACCCGTTCGGCAAGTTTAAATTAAGGGGATTATAATCCCTTAATTATTTTTCCAATTTGGGTGACATATTTGGAATTTATTTTGTGTATAGGTATGAGAGTACATATTAGCATAACTCCTAAATCGAGAATCTAATCCGAAAAATTGCCCTACTAACTCTGAGAATCTATCTCTAACAAATCCCTGAGTTCTGCTTCTGATAGCTTGGTCCATTTCATTAAGGTGTCGATGTCTGCCCCATTCTCTAGCATTTGATGAACTAAGTCTTTGATACCAAGTTCAGCCCCTTGCTTTCTACCCACTTTAATTCCTTGTTCAATCCCTCTTCGCTCTACTTCGTGTAGATAAGCCTCGGCGTTCGCTCGTTTATACTCAGCTTGGGTAATCATATCCATCTCCTCCTGTTCGATATTGACTCGACTGATGACATAATTATGAGCGATATCAAGTCTATAGAATCATATTATCCAGAGGAATATAAGATTCGGTAATTTGGTTAAATAGGGTAACACTTTGCTAGGGAAAAGTTGTGTATAGGTATGAGAGTACATATTAGCATAACTCCTAAATCGAGAATCTAATCCGAAAAATTGCCCTACTAACTCTGAGAATCTATCTCTAACAAATCCCTGAGTTCTGCTTCTGATAGCTTGGTCCATTTCATTAAGGTTTTGATGTTTGCGCCATTCTCTAACATTTGATGAACTAAGCTCCTAGCACCTTGCTCGATCCCTTGCTCAATCCCTCTTCGCTCTACTTCATGTAGGTAGGCCTCGGCGTTCGCTCGTTTATATTCAGCTTGGGTGATCATATCCATCTCCTCCTGTTCGATATTGACTCGGCTGATGACATAATTATGAGCGATATCAAATCTATAGAATTATATTATCCAGAAGAATATAAAATTCGGTAATTTGGTTAAATAGGGTGACACTTTGCTAGGGAAAACTTGTGTATAGGTATAGCGGTCCGTTCTTATAGATAAAGCACTGATATAAATTAAAACTAGAAAAACCTCAAATAGTATTTCCTCTACTCAATTAAATCCCTGATTCTCTCAACTAGCATGCTGACCTGAGTTTTATCAAAAACATTGGCTGAAGGACAAAGCTTCAAGTTCTTAACAGTTTCTGTGAAAGCTAAACAATTAAGATTACGTGCATTAGCCATTGCTAAACCCGAATACACTTCCGGACCGTAGCCTATATCTAAATAAAAATCACATTTATCGAGTAATTGAATAGCAGTTTCTCGACTTCCTGCCTCGTAGAGTGAAACATTAGAATATCGACTGAGTTCATGGACACCAGCTGCCATTAAAGTAGGGGCCATAATATGAAAATTAAAATCACTTAGACTCTCAAGTAAATTTTCAATACTCTCCATCTGGTGGGTAGAGATGAATATGGCAATTTCCTTTCGGCCTAAGTTTTTACGCAGTTTACTTGGCTTAGCAGACAACTGAGGTAACTTATTAGTAAGGGTTTGAAACATGGTCTCAGTTAGCAACCTTTGGCTAAAATAGCCCTGACTAATCAGTGGCCGAAAATCAGCAACGTTCTTAACTAAATTTAAGTAGTCTTGGTTGCTTAATTGATTAATGATTTGTTCAGCTTCTTCTAAATTATTTATAACATATCCCAAACCATTATCAATAATAATATCCTTATTTGATAAACTTGCGGGAATAAAAACAGGAATTCCAGCTAAAAGATAAGTGGATAGTTTGTGGGTAATACACAATTTAAAATAATCATCTATATATTCTGAATCGGTCCACACAAGACCGAATCCCCCTTCGGATAATCGACTCAAAAGAGTGTTATTAGCTAACCAACCATTGAGGTGTACATTTTCTGGTAAAGATCCTGAGTCTCCTCTTGAATAGACTTCCAAGGGTGTAGTCAAAGACCAATTTTTCACAAAATCAAATTTTTCGATATCTCCAGCAAAATGAATGACTTTATTGAACTGAATATTTCCCGGTTGAAAGGTAGATAGTTGATCCCACATTTTTTGAATTAAGATTTTTTCAACTGTTACACCTTCCAATCTCAATCGATCAGCCATTGCTTGGGATGGCACAATCAATAGATCAGCTTGATTATAAAGCTCGACGTATTTGGACATTAAAAAATAATTGCTAGGAAACATTATTGGAGGGATATCATGAATAAAGATGGCTATTCGACACTGGAGTCTTCTTAATTTAGCGACCATCTCTTCTTCAAGTAAAAAATCATTCCAGGTGGGTAATTGAACAACCACTAAATCTCCTCTTGATACACCGGCCAAAATACCATCTAATCTAGCACTCAGTTCACCATCGGTATCGCTAGATACTTGATAGGCATATATAGCTAATTCATTGAATCCCATTGACTTAGCCACATCCATTACCGTATGCTGAGAAATTTGAGCGGTACTAGATTGTGCGTGACCATGAAGTACGGTTAAATGTTTACGCATAATGATTCCTTTCAGTTCTTCAAATGATAATAATTAAGCAGAATTTAAATATCGATCATGATGATATGAAACACATCAAATTTAGTATACGAGCCCCATGACACTAATACTTAACAAATTTTTGAATACATGATCTGTTGATTCCGAATGAGACCTTACCATTAAAATTTAAGATTACATATATCTTTCTAGAAAAATCTCAATAAATTAAATAATAAGCCTAAAATTATTGAAGCCGCCATGAAGATACCTAATAATTTCCCTAACCGGGTAAAGAAGCTGTCTGGCTCCTTGTCGTTGGATATTTTATTACGCTGAGCATCCATCTGGACATCAATGACTTGTTGAAGTGGGTTCTTCTCTTCTTTCTTCATCCTTAACTCCTCTCTTAGGCAAAGTAGACAACCAGTTCACCGTCAGAATTCGTCGATATCTCACTTAAGCATAAATAGCGGACCATAGCCTGCTTGATCTTTAACTGCATTTGTTTGTAGGCTTTAACCGCTTCTTGCTGGTATTCATAGATCGGATTACGTTGGGCAGAAGACCGCATCTGAACCACTTGTTTGTATTGCGACAAGTAATCCACTTCCTCAATCCAATTCTCATCAATCGACTTCAAGGCACACTTCAAGATAAAGCTATCAAATGACTTTTGAGGGACCGTTTGACCCTTTAGATTAATGACCTGATTAAACAAATCCATTAAGACATCCTCCAAGGAAGCCCTTGATCTATATCTTCGTTCAAGAAGATTAGGGTCAACCTGAAATGACAGGTTATCATAAATAAAGCGTTCAATCTCCCCTACTGATGGATCAGGATGTTTGTCCAGAAAGGCTTGGACCACTTCTAAGGCAAAGGCTTCGATATCAATGGTCTCCCTGCCTTGTCCCTCTTGTAATTGGCGTCTAGCCTGGTAGACAATTTCTCGTTGAATCCGTAAATTTTCATCGAACTCCAAGGAGTTGCGTCTAGCTGCCTCACCGGAACTATCGGAGGCAGATTGAGCACCATCAAAAACGTGTTGATATTTCCGATTGGATAAGGGTTCAAAGCTTGCCCGATAATCCGGATGGTCAGCGATAGTAAAGCGGTGCTCTTCAGCCGCGAACTTAATGATCAACTCATCTTCTAGACAAGCAAAGAACTGACTCATTCCTGGATCTCCTTGACGACCGGCCCGACCTCTAAGTTGAAGGTCAATCCGTTCACTCATCATCCGTTCGGTTCCGATCACAGCCAATCCACCCAGTTCTTCCACACCAGGTCCTAACTTAATATCGGTTCCTCGTCCAGCCATGGAGGTGGCCACCGTGACCGCTCCTAATTGCCCGGCCTCAGCGATGATCGCCGCTTCCTTGGCAGCATTATAAGCATTCAAGACCGAATGTGAGATCCCCTCACCCAATAATAAGTTAGAGTAAAGCGCTGAGACTTCCACTGAGCCCGTCGCTAATAAGATCGGTTGCCCTGTAGCATGAATCTCCTTGACAAATTCCAAGGAAGCCGCCATCTTCTCAGGGAAAGTCCGATAGAATATATCTGGGTGGTCAACCCGTTGGTTGGGGCGGTTGGGTGGAATTTGGACCACAGTCATATTATAGGTTTCGTTGAATTCACCATCTGCTGGCTTGCCGGTACCGGTCATTCCACTCATCTTGTCAAATAGTTTGAACAAGTTCTGATAAGTAATGGTAGCCATAGCACGTGTCGCTTCGGACAAGTCGACCCCTTCCTTGGCTTCAATCGCTTGATGAAGGCCGGATTGAAGTTTAGTTCCATGAAGAACTCGGCCATTTCGTTCATCAACCAACTTCATCTCCCCATCGGTTACAATATATCGGTTATCAAATTCATAGAGCTGATTGGCCATTAGGGCTAGTTGGATATGGCGAACTAATTCGAAGTTGCCCGGGCCGTATAAGTTATCAATTCGAAAATACGCCTCAGCTGCCTTGACTCCCGGTTTTAGAAGCCAGACGGCATCTTTTTCTTCTGTAACTTCAAAGTCTGTTGCCGGATCCAAGGTCTCCACGAACTTCTGGGTCATGGCGTAATAATTGGACTGGGTCCTTGGAGCTCCTGAGATAATCAAGGGAGTCGTCGCTGAATCCATTAAGATCTCATCAATCTCATCAATCAAGACGTAATTCAAGGGACGCATATAGCGACTCTCAAGACTATCAGCCAGGTTATCGTTCAAATAGTCAAAGCCTAAAGCCGAATGTGTCGTATAGATAATATCAGAATGATAAATAGCTCGCTTCTCTTCTGGGCTAGGGGGCTCTTCATCCTCAGCGGGTCCAACACCTGAAGCGGTGGTTAGACCCAGCCAATGGTAGACCGGGCCCATCTCTTCTAAGTCACGCTTGGACAAGTAGTCGTTTACAGTAATTAAGAAGGCACCCTTTCCTTCCAAGGCATTCAAGTAGATAGGCATAGTTGCGGTTAAGGTCTTCCCTTCACCGGTCCGCATCTCAGCCACATTCCCTTGATGCATGACAATAGCCCCCATGACTTGAACATCATATGGGTACATTCCCAGAACCCGCTTATCTGCTTCCCGAACCACAGCATAAGCCTCAACTAGTAGACTATCCAAGCTTGCTCCCGCTTGAAGCCTAGATTGGAATTCTTGAGTCTTGCCTTGCAGGTCACTATCTGACAGCTTAGCCATCTGAGGAGCTAGGGCATTGATTTGCTTCAATAAGCGACGAACGGGTCGCAAGCGCCAATTATTCAAAAAGTTGGACATCCATTCGCTCCTCTCTAGGTTCTTCATTCAAGCAAATACTATTAAAAGTAAATGCCACACAGCCAGCACTAAATAAACTCATGTGATAATAATAAGTTCCCAGAGGCACTTGGAAGTCCTCTTGCCCATCCTTTACATAAACAGCTTGAATTAGATTATCATAACGATCATAGAAGCTTAGTTCGACGAAGACCGATTCCTTGGGTTGACAAGTTAGGTGGGCTTCCAGGTGGTAGTGTCGGCCCGGAATTAACTGAATCAGTTCACTCCCTTGACGATTATGGAAAAAGTTACTACCAGAGGTCCAAGTATGGATTCGTTTACCCGATGGCAAGAGTTCATTTTCGAAGCGAACCTGTCCTGAATCCATAAAGTCCACTTGAGAGCCATGCATATAGGTACTAGGCTTAATGTAATGCCACTTGATCTCCTGTAACAAAGACGTCTTACGCTTCCCGATCATCAAAACTCTCCTTTAACACTTGTTTGAAATATTGCACAAAATAATTAATCCGCGTCCCTAAATTATCTGTATGTCGCCCAGGAATCGCCTTACCAATAATCTTAACAGCTTGCCCCTTAAAAATCTGGAGCAATTGGTCATAACCATCATTATCGTAATCATCTTCAGTCATATAGACAACTCGAAAGCTAGTCCCATCAAAAGCTCCCCGTCTTAAATGGGCATAAGTCGCCTCATCAAAAGCATCACGAGCCTCTTGGGAGATCCCACCAGCAAGCTTCAGCATCATATCAAGACTCGTCTCGAAAGAATCCGGACGCTTGAGACGTAAATTTCCAGCAATTTGACCCAAACTGACCAGTGGGGTTCCTAGGACAATGGAATGAGGATTTAACTGGGCACCATAATACAAGGCACCATAAGTTCCCATGGATAAACCGGCCATCACCAATTGACGATTAGTGTAACCAAGTTTCTCCATGATCTGACGAACGTATTGCAATAATAGGTGTTCTAATTCATCTGATCCCCGGTAGAAGGACCCCCCTTCCAATCTTGGATCTGTTACTAGAATAAAGGGATGATCAAAGCCTTTCATCATCCACATACCCTCATAACCTTCAGCCGTCCGGTAACCCGAGAAGTAGATATTAAGGGGTGGCTTGAGGTTGCCTGGATGGAAATAAACGGCTAATTCTTCCCCTTGACTGTCAATCAAACGCTCCCCACCTAAGACATACATTCCGTATTTACCGCGTGAGAATCGCATATGTAATTGCTTCAGGTGGACCGTTCCTTGCCCTTTAACAAATAGAGAAAAGAGGATGAGCCCCCCTTCTGAATAATCACAAAAGATAGGATAGGGACCTTCTAATAAATAGTGCTTTTGTGATTGAATCTGACCCGTTGAATGGGGAATAAAGGTCACTTCAAGTAACAAATCAACGGAACCCTCTTGGGCGTATTCCATCCAGAATTCTAATGGAGCCCCAGCATCATAATATTGACCGTATTGATAACTTCCAAGTGGTCGCCATTGATCGCCAAAGTCATCCGTAATCGACAAGGATACATTCCCCTTATAAGAGGCTTTATTTCGAAGATCTTCTTGAAGGATCAACGTTCGCATCTCCCGCCGTTCACCGTATTGACCGTCGAAGAAGAAGCGAATAATGTCTTGAACAATCGCTTCTTGTTGCTGATTGTCGAAGAGGCGAATTCTTAAGTATTTGAAGACAGGATCAAATAACTTTTGATAAGTCTTGACAACACCAGACTCAACTAAATAACTATAAGGCTCAGCTAGACCCTTAATTACTTCCGGCTCACTTACTCCCTCAAGGCTAGTAATCACTATCCCATTAAAGTACGGGAATCGGTCATGCTCTTCTTGATAAGCTAATAAGTAAGCTTCCAATTCAGATGAGGGAACATACTCCCACTTTACATCCGGGCGGTGAGAAAATAAGTCTGCCCAATTATCAACACTCTTGCCTATTTGAAGCATCTTAACGCGTGCATTAGCCATCTACTTCCCCCTTTAATAAGGCCTTCCAGGTCTCAACGAGTTGTCCTGAATAATAAGTATTGATTTTATCCACACAGTGAACCAAGGATTGGTTCCAATTCTTTAAGCCCTTTAAGAAATAATCCAGCGCTTGGTCTAATTGGTCTAAGTTATTAACTAGATAGCCATTTTCTTGATGGGTGACATAAGCCGATTCATAACGAACCAGTTGCGGAATGCCGGTTGATACTGCTGCAATTTGGGTATACAAGTCCGCTGGATCCCCTAGATCGATGACCAACCGAGCGTATTCCATCGCCTTCATCAGATCATTCTCACTGGAGAGAATCACTGCTTCTACATAAGATTCCTCATCTTCACTCTCCTGCTTATCGGCAAAGTCTTCCACATCTGTAAGTGCTGGAATCTCATGGAAATTAGCTTGAGCTTGATTGGCAAGAGACTCAACTGTCTCTTGATCGATTGCCCCAGAGAGGTCCGTGATGAGCTTCACCCGTAACTGATCGTCCTGCTTCATGCGCTGAACCAGATGATCTAACACTTCTTGTAAATAGGTTGGGCTTAACCCATCAACCTTTAATAGGAGAATCGATTCTTCTAATCGCTGACTCTTACCTAATTGTAAACGCGTATCAAACGGGGTTACTGAGTAAATGGCTAGATCATGATGATTCTGATCATCAAGCTGGTCTTGAATCAAGGGTTTAGTGGACTCCCGGTCCGTAACCAACAGGGACAGAGCATCCATTTCGCCCTCAGTTAAGTCTACTTGGTAGCTAGGATTACGCAATTGAAATAGAGACAAGGCCACTGAATAATCTTGAGCCTGATTCAATAGTAAACCATTGTGATGAGGATGACTGGCTATAACCAGAGAATCTTGTCTCGATAAACGCCTTGGAAGCTCCTTATGAATCACTTCTTCAATAAGCTGGCTCATGGAAGTATAAGTAGACGCTTCTAAGTGCCGACTCGCTTCACCCGTGACCTGCACCTGCCCATTTAATCGGTCATCTCGGATAACAACTTGACCCTCTCGGTCTAGATAGTCATCATGACTTAAGTGATCCTCCTGGAAATAGCGAATCCGTGATAAATAGCCCCGATCATCATACTCATGATAAGCAATCTTTTGACCCGCATGGAAATAATCAATTCCTGTCAGATAACCCATTTCACTGAGATAAACTTGCGCATACAGGTCTCCCTGATGTATCACCCGGATAAAATATTGCATAAAAAGAAAATTTGCCTGCTCTGGCCAATCAATCTGCCAGTAATTAAGTGGAATGGTATGTTGATGATCAAACCCCTGCAATTGGTCGAATAAAGACCAGTAAGCTACCCCTGTTAATTCATGGCGATGTAAGAAGCTTCTCAAGAAGGGCTGGTAGTTCAAGACCATAATTTCAATGGCCTCACCGGCTTCTTGAAACATTCGCAATTGATTGACTGTATCATCAAACTCTAGAAAGCCCCTCCTCAAGGAGGAACCATCTAGGCGGTCATACCAATTTCCTTGAGAGGGGTACCAGGCAGTAATAAAGCGATACATATTCAATAGCTCCTTTCTTACATGTCCAGATAAATCTTAAGAATTTACAACAAGGGGCCATATTGACCTCTTTGATAGTAGGCTCGCATCTCTAGTACAACCGAGATCATAATTCCCCCCACAATTGAGATGGAACCGGGTAGAAAGAGAATCTGCTGATATTCTGGATAAATCACACCAAATAACATCGGCCCACCAGCAACAATCGTCAAAAAGACCGCTCCGATTAACGATAATCGTAAGACCTGTCTGGATAAGAAGTATTCTGTTGGCCGACCGGGCCGAATCCCCAGAATATAATCCCCAGATCGCTTCAACTGATCCGTCAGTTCTGACGGGTTAACATTAACAAAAGCCATCAGAATCGATAGACCAAATAAAGTTCCAAGATAGAGTAAGACTCCTGTCCAGGAAGTCATCTCCAAACTCGACCGAGTCGCTTGGATCCAATCCTTAGGTCCAATGACCAGTTCAATAGCCGCTAATAGATACTGCGGTAAAGCGAGAAAAGTCATCGCATACATAATTGCCATTCCTCCTGAAGGATTGAGTTTGATAGGTAAATAATTCTTCTCATTATACTCGCTATCGATCATAATTCGATTCAAAGGAATGCGAAGCTCTGCTAATTCAAAGATAATGGTTCCCATGAACGAGATAACCGCCAGAAGTCCCAGAATTAATAACACGCGAATCTCTTGGCTCGAGGCGATTGATGAAAAGTAGTCACGGTAAATCTCTGGCGAGAAGGCATAACGTGAGATAATACTAATACAAATAAAGACTGTAAATTGCCCAAAGCCATGCTTGGAATTTTGAAAGCCCAACCATATGGTAAAGAGCGATCCAGCAAGTAAGAATAAGACCAATAAGGCCTGCATCCAATTGATACTACCAATAATTCCGGCGCGAGTGACTTGACCTAATTGATAACTTGCTACAATCCCCATCGCTTGAATCAAACCAA
The DNA here is from genome assembly GCF_000518205.1 of Hutsoniella sourekii ATCC 700629. Taxonomy (GTDB): domain Bacteria; phylum Bacillota; class Bacilli; order Lactobacillales; family Aerococcaceae; genus Hutsoniella; species Hutsoniella sourekii. Next base: position 97,575 of record NZ_JADD01000009.1, read on the forward strand.
TCACTAAAGTTAGTAGGTTCTGAAGACGTCCGGATTGTTCCATCGATAATTTCTTCCGCTTGAACCAGTCACTCATAGAGACAAAGCGCCATATCATCATCGTGGACATATAGGGTCCAACCCCTAGAGTCACTAGACTACGAGTCGAAGCATCCCCACCAGCAGCCATCATGGCATAAGACATGAAGTTATTCATCTCTTGGCGAGGAATGGCTTGTTGACCGACAAAGGGTAATGGAATATTTCGACCTAAAATATAGATCATTAAGATCCCAAGGGTAAATAAACTTTTGCGACTAATTACCCGAAAAGAATAACTTTTGGAAAGTTCTGAAATCATAGTCTCCCCTTTCAAGTTGTTTACCTATTAGCAGTTATATCCTGCCAAGCCGCCTGGAAGCTCTCAGGAGTCAGACAGTTAGAAGATCTTACTTGTTCATCCAAGGCTTGCCAATAGGCCTGTTCATCAGCTAACAGACGATGAAGCTTGCTAATTAAATCTTGGTAGTCATCACTAGCATAGCAATTGGCTGGATCTAGATAGACAGTCTGATGCTGAGTCTCCTTAAAAGCGAGAACTAAGGCTTGATATTCGAAGGCCGCTCTAACCGCTTCGACAATCTCATTACCATGGTTAATATCTAAATAATAAGCCGATTGACGCAATAACTGCTTAATCTTTGCCATGGGCGCGCTCGGATACAGACTAACATTCTCGTAGGCATCAAAGTTCATTAACTTATTCGACATCTCAGTAACCGCAGCAATATGGAAATGAAGGTCTGGTAACCCCTCCACAAGTTCTTCTAATCGCTCAATCTGATCCGAATTTGTAAGGATCAGGGCATCCTTGGTCATTCCTTGGCGCTCTATAAATGGATAGAGATAGCCTAATGGATAGACCTGGTCGCTAGCTAATGCTTGACCCTCGGATAAGGCTAATAATCGTTGATAGGTCTCTTGATCCGGCACAACGATTCGCTTTGCACGTGGTGTTTCTTCCTTGAAGATTAATTGCATATTACCAGGAATTTCTCCGCCCAGAGGTTCTTGCCAGACTAAGATATCCTCAGCACGTGCCGGCAATTGGTGGGAGACAAAGAATGGAGTCGATAAGGAGTTGATAATCATCCCTTGATCCAATAATTCCAACTCTTCTAAGAAGTGACAGATAAAGCTTGCCTTATTGGCAAAAATTTGCAATTTCCCATCTTGCAACAGTTCAATTTGGCCACTGGTTAAGTGTTCGATCAGGACTTCCTGGCCCTTGATATCAAAGTAAGTCTTAACTAGGGCGTGGCCTTGACTGCTATAGGACACCGTTGCAAAGTGACGACCATATTGATTATAGCAATCCGACCAAGCGACCTTACCTGCCTCATCATACCAGTCCACATTTTGTACAAAACGACTATTGGATCCAGGATTATTATAATAAATAGTGCCCTTCAAACGATGGTAGTCCTTAATTTGAGCAGAACTACTCGTTGCATGGACCTCCCAGCGATCAGGAATCTGAACTTGATTAAAGTACAAGGGAATACCTGTCTCCTCCCCCATATAATAGCGATAAGGAGATGTCACTCCTTCAGGCAGGAATCCGTCTTCGTTTATGACAATCGTTGGATAATCAAAGCCAGCCCGCTTCAAGGACTGGTGTAGGTCCCGGCTTAAATCATGATACTGATCAAATAAATTAAACATGGGACTCCTCCTTAATTAATGCTTGCCACTGCTTAGCAACTTCTTCATCTAAATAAGCCTCAGCAATCTCATAAGAATGTTTGGCCATCTGCTTGTGGTCAGCTTCTTGGAAATAGCGCATAATTGCTTGAGTGAGATTAGCTACAATTTCTTCTTTCTCCATTGTATTCTCATATGGCAACAGGTAACCATTCTCTTCATGATCAATAAAGGTCGGGTTGCCATAAGGTACATCTAAGCCGATCATGGCTAGTCCGGAAGCAATTGCTTCGAGTAAGGTTAAGCCGAATCCCTCACTGGTTGAAGCCGTTAAATACAAGTCATAATTCTTATATACATCTTCCAAATGATGGTGGCCCTTCAAGCGGATGTACTCATCTGCACCTAACTTAGTAATTAACTCCTGTAAATAGGCCTTCTTACCCCCTTCGCCATAGATATCGAACTGAATAGAAGGAACTTCTTGATGAGCTTGGGCAACGGCTTCAACCAGCCAATCAATATGCTTCTCAGAAGCCAACCTTGAAGCTGTCATCATACTCGATTCCAAACGGTCGCCTTCCGGCTGTCTGACTTGATCGACACTCCCTACCGGAATGACATATATCTTAGGTTCTACGCCTAAATAATGTTTGAACTGACTAGCCAACACTTCCTTTTGAAGGGGCGTAGACACTAAATAAAAATCAAACAAATCATAATTAGTGAATTGATATTCATAATAATTATTCCAGAGGATATAGTTGTCATTCGCCTGATCTGGGGAATAATGTTCCGCATGAACAACAACACCAATACTAGCGCCATTACTATGAGAGACTAGCCCCTGAGCGGTGCCCGTTCCCCGGTCCAAGAGAATAACGTCATCTGAAGCAAAGCCTATCTTCTCAAAGAAATAAGCATGGAACTCCTCATTCGAATAAAGAATCCGATCGGGCATCTTAAAGGTTACTTGGTCACCATTCACATACTGCTCATAAGCAACCGTCCGGTCCCGATTCAAGAAACGGCGCAAACGAACTTGAGCCGATTGATCCTTAATCTCAAAGTATTCGACCAAGAAACAAGTGTCCGTATAATATTCTTTACGAACTAATTGATTATTATAGACAAATTCAACCCGGTCCACCTGATCAGATCCAGCTTGACTCAAATAACAACGAGCAAATTGGCGACCAGAATCATAGACCAGTCTAAGCACTTGATCATTGTCCTGAACCTGCTCTTCTACTGGGTAAGCCAGTGAAGCAATGACTTGGTCCACTCGATAAGTCGTTGGCCCAAGTGGAATATCCGTGAAATATAGATAAGGCCATAAGATATCCTCATCCTTGAAACCTAAGTTACGTGTTAAATGACAAATATTCTCATTCAAAATCAGATCCATAAAAATATAATTAGCTGGTTGATTGATTTGTTGAAATAATTGATTGCGGTACTTCTGGGAGTATTCTACCCCACTACTCGACCAACCAATTCCTAGATTAATACTATATACAGTCATAATCGTCCCCTCTATGAACTTTACTCTATCTCTAGAATACAGTCAAAACAAGCAGTCTTGACTGCATTCTAAAAATAAAGCTGAAGAAGAAAGACGAATCTTTCTTCTTCAAGCTTAAATATTTAAGGATTATTGATCATCCTTTTTGCGACGTTTAGAACCAAAGATTCCTAGACCACCTAGAGCTGTTAAGAATCCACCAAGTGACCATGGACTAGTCATTTCACCCGTCTCTGGTAGACTTGATTTTTCTGCAGAGGCAGTGGCTGAAGCTTGTGGCGCCTTGGCCTCCACAACTTTAGCTGATGGATCCTGAACATTTGTGGCAGAGGATTCGATAGCTCCTGCATTATCTGCACCTTGTTGGCCTCTATTAGGATCTAGATCCCATGGATTAGGTGCTTGAGAATGCGATGGAGTCGCTGATGATGAACTAGATTCGCTAGCACTTGTACTTGGTGCTGTGCTTGTACTTGCGCTTTCGGTTGTACTTGTACTAGTAACAGCTGATTGGCTAGTTGATCCGGCTGATTCAGAAGAGCTATCAGACGTGCTTTGGCTTTCAGCTGCTAGAGATTCTGAGATAGAAGCTGATAGTGATAGCGAGAAGCTTTCAATATCAAATTCTGGTAATTCAGATTCAATCCAACCAGCACCATGTGAATGAACTTCTGAAGAGGATTGTGAGTCAGAATCAGAAGATATAGCTGATTCTTGACTAGCTCTATCAGACATGAGACTGGCGATAACTGACGTCTGTTCAGAAATAGTAGCTGATTGATCTTGGCTAGTTGAAGCCTGAGCAGAAGCTGCTTGAGAAGCTTCTAAGCTGGCACTTAGACTAGCTGATTCTTGCAAGACATCAGATTGAGAATCCAAGACTGATAGTGATTCATGCATTGAAATCTCTTGAGACATCGCTGCACTCATACTACGTAATTCGGATTGTTCAGCGGATTGAACTAGACTCATTGACTGAAGTTCTGATGCAAATTGAGAATCAGATCTTGAGTCTAATTCAGACAAGGATACATGCGTACTTATTGTCTCAGACATTGCTACTGACAAGCTGTGCGCGCTAGCAGACATGGCTTGAGATAAGCTATGAGCTGATTGACTTGCAGCCACTGATGCACTATGAGCTGATTCAGAAGCGACCACTGACAAGCTGTTGGCTTGACTTAAGTCTTGTGAAGCAACTTGTGACAAACTCTTAGCTGTACTTAGCTCTTCAGATGCTACAGCAGAAGCACTTCTTAATTGACTAATCTCTTGAGAAATACTAGTCGATTGGGATGCACTCTCAGAGCTTGAGACTGATTGCGATGCGGACGCTGATTCAGACGCGCTTGTTGAGGCGGAGGCTGATTCAGACGCACTTGCTGAGGCGGATGCTGACTCAGACGCACTCGTTGAGGCGGAGGCTGACTCAAACGCGCTTGTTGACGCGGAGGCTGATTCAGACGCACTTGCTGAGGCAGATGCTGACTCAGACGCACTCGTTGAGGCGGATGCTGATTCAGACGCACTCGTTGAGGCGGAGGCTGACTCAGACGCGCTTGTTGAAGCAGATGCTGACTCAGACGCGCTTGTTGAAGCAGATGCTGACTCAGACGCGCTTGTTGAGGCAGATGCTGATTCAGACGCACTTGCTGAGGCGGAGGCTGATTCAGAGGCACTTACTGAAGCAGATGCTGATTCAGACGCACTTGTTGAAGCAGACGATGACTCAGATGCGCTTATTGAGGCGGAGGCTGATTCAGACGCGCTTGTTGAAACAGACGCTGACTCAGATGCGCTTGTTGAGGCGGATGCTGACTCTGAGGCGCTCGTTGAGGCAGATGCTGACTCAGACGCGCTTGTTGAAGCAGATGCTGATTCAGA